>JAVHYF010000043.1 GCA_031119205.1 Moraxellaceae bacterium
CGCCAGTCAAAGGTCCCGCTTGCGCAACGCTCAATCCCAACGCGCAGCACAGTGCGCATACGTAGCCCCACAATTTCATGTCTCACTCCTTTGTGTCTGTTTGTTGCTTCGCTCTGGCGCCGATCGCTGCGGCGCCCGCTGGTGGTTTGTAGCAATTTTCCTGCCGGCGAACTAAATCCCTGTTTCTACAAGGCCATGAAAAATAGGGATTTTTAATTTGTAAGGTTTCCCGACAAATCTTTGCGCAAAGCCGAGGGAAAACCCTGATGACATGAAAAAGGCGGACCGGAGTCCGCCTTGAAACACTGCTGTCGCAGCCACCCGGAGGTGGCTGTCGTTCGCTCAGCGCAGCTTGCCTGCGCCGGCGTTGGCCTTCACCGAGGCCTCGACTGCGGAAGCGGCCTGCAGCGTGTGGCTGTAAGGCGGCGTCCAGAGGTTGGCACCAGTCGGTGCGCTCATGCCGCACTGGCCGTCCCAGCTGCTCACCGTGCCGGCCGGGATGCCCAGCGAGCTGTCGGCCTTGTCGTAGCTGACGAACAGGTGGCCCGAAGAGCGGAAGCCCAGGTAGTCCTTGCCCTTGATGACCTTGCCGCAACCTTCGGACAGCTTCATGCCGGTGAAACCGTAGAAGTTGTTCTGGATGAGCTGGTTGGACTGGTAGCGCGCGTCGGAGCCGGCTTCGAACTTGAGGTCGTTGTTCGAGGTGTTGGTGCTGCCGGTCACCAGGTTGTTGAAGATGTGCACCTGGCCAAAGCGGTTCAGCGGCAGGCGGGTGCCGGCGTGATCCCACCAGTTGCCATGCAGGGTCACGTGCAGGCGGCCGGCATCGCTCCATGCACGACCGCTGTCACCGTTGCCGATCAGCGTGGTCTTGTGGTGCTTGGTGAAGTGGCTGTTGCTGATGGTCACGTAGTCGGAGCCGCGCACCACATCCAGCGCGCCGTCATGACGGGTGTCGCTGGCCAGCGAGTCCGGCGTGTCGCCATCGCTGATGCTGACGTGGTCGAACCACACGTTCTGCGCGCGCGACACGGTCACGCCATCAGCATAGGCATTGGCGCTGTCTTCCGGATTCACGTCCCAGGGCGTATCGATCTGCAGGTTGCGGATGATCACGTTCTTGGTCCAGGTCGGGTACTCGTCACCATCCTTGCCGGAGGCTTCCCAGGCCTTGTAGTCGGCCTGCGGATCGCCGCCTGCCGCCAGGGCCAGCTCGCCCCCGACCAGCAGCGTCGTGCCGGTGATGCGTGCGGGGCGGCCTTGCGCGTCGTTGATGCCGACCAGCGTGGTGTTGGACGGCACCATGATCGAGCCACCGTACTTCTGGTCGCTGTAGCTGGTGTACTCGCGGAACACCGTGTTGTTGCTGCTCCAGCGCAGGTCGATGTGCCCGACGATGCGGATGATCTTCGGGTCGTTGCCGGCGGCGTTGATGGCAGCGATCAGTTGCTGGCCGTTGAACACCGTGTAGATGCGGCTGGCGGTCGCGGACGAACCGCCGCTGACCACCACGCGGCCCTTGCGGGAGAAGCTGTGCCAGCCGTTGGCCGGTGCGGCCTCGCGTTCGAAGGTGAGCACGCCGCCAGTCGGGTCGACGGTGGCGAACTGCCAGGTCGGCAGCTTGGGCGCGGCCTTGTAGTTGCTCGGGTTGTGCAGGCCGTCGACGGTCACCGGCGCGGAGTAGTTGCGCACGCCGTAGAGAGCGGTCTGCAGCGGGGTGCTGGAGCCGGTCAGGGTCTTGGCGTCGATGGCGCCACCGGAGGAACTCGACGAGCTGCCGGCACCCGAGGACGAGCTGGAACTGCTGCTCACGCCGCCCGAGGAACTGGACGAGCTACCCGTGCCGGACGACGAGCTGGAGCTCGACGAACTGCTGCTCGACGAAGAGGAGCTGGAGCTGCTCGACGACGAGGAAGACGAGGACGAACTCGACGAGCTGCTCGATGAAGAACTGCTCGACGAGGAGCTGGAAGACGACGAACTCGACGAAGAAGAGGACGACGAAGAGCTCGAGGACGAGCTGGAGCTGCTGGTCGTGCTGGCGTACGAACACCAGGCCGAAGTCGTGAAGCTGTTGCTCGGGAAATTGCTGCCGGAGCAGGCGACGCTGTTGGTGAAAGTGCCGTAGACGAAGCTGCCGGACTTGCCGAGCGCCACCTGGCGGGTGCCGGTAAAGGTACAGGTGGCGCCGGTGTTCTGCGCGCACTTGGTGTAACCCGTCGGGTAGTCGGCCGCCGCCTGGGCGCCGAGCGAGAAGGCGGCCGCAACCGCTCCCGCGAGGACGTAACGAATCATGGTTGTCTCCTGGTTTTTATGTCCCGGCGGAGAGCAGCCTTCATTGCATCTGGTCTGGCGACTTCGGCGTCGGGTGAGCTGGATCGTACGCCGAACAAACTAACAATGTTGTTGCGGGGCAGCGTATGCCTTTGGTCGTAGGACAAATCCCTGTATCGACCTTTTGGCAAGGATTTCCGCCGGAGTACCGACGGCGGAACGGGGCCGCCCGACGCCCCGCCATCGTGCGCTCGCAGCAAACATGGATCGCGAAATCCGGCGAAATTGCCGGTTTTGCGTGACCGGCATCACTACCGGTCGCGCACCGTGGCATCAGCGGGCGGGTCAGCCCAGGCCATCCACCCAGCGCAGGATGTCACCAGCCGGGCGCGCACCGGTCAGGCGGCCGATCTCCTGGCCGTCGCGGAAGGCCACCAGGCAGGGAATGCTGCGGATCTGGTAGCGCCCGGCGATCGCCGGTGCGGCCTCGGTGTCCAGCTTGGCGAACAACACCTTGCCGGTCCGCTGGCCGGCGGCCTGCGCGAAATGCGGGGCCATCATCTTGCAGGGCCCGCACCAGTCGGCCCAGAAGTCGACCACCACGGTCAGCGGGTGGCGGCCCGCCACCGCATCGAAGTTCGTAGCGGTCAGCTCCACCGGCCCGGCCGGCAGCAGGCTCTGCTTGCACTGGCCGCAGGTCGGGCCGTCGCCCAGGCGCTCGTCCGGCACATTGTTGCGGGTACTGCAGTGGGGACAGGGAATCAGCATGGGTGGCTCCGTGGCATGTCTGGGTGTCGGCAGGATTCCTTCCATGTGCGGGCGCAATGTCGGACAAACAAGGGGCGCCGGTATAATCGCGCCTCTGTTTTGCGCCCTCCCCGGTTACCCGCTTTCCTCCATGAATGTCCTGTTTGAAGAGGACGGTGCCTTCCGCACCGGTACGGTCCTCACCGACAACGATTCGTCCCTGCAGGTCGAGACCCCGCACGGCAAGCGCGTCAAGCTGAAATCCGCCAACGTGCTGCTGCGTTACACCCAGCCCGTCGCCAGCGAGCTGCTGGCCCGCGCCGACGCCGAGGCGGCCGGCATGGACACCGAGTTCCTGTGGGAGATGTGCGGCGACGATGAGTTCGGCTTCGCCGAATTCGCCGCCGACTACTTCGGCCACACCCCCAGCGCCATCGAATCCACCGCCTTGCTGGTGAAGCTGTTCGGCGCGCCGGTGTACTTCCATCGCAAGGGCCGCGGGCGATTCCGCAAGGCACCGGCGGAGATCCTGCAGGCCGCCCTGGCTGGCCTGGAGAAGAAGCGCCTGCAGCAGGAACAGGTGGAGCGCATGAGCGCCGAGCTGGTGGGCGGCAGCCTGCCCACCGAGCTGAAGCCGCTGCTCGCCCAGCTGCTCTACAAGCCCGACCGCAACCGCCTGGAAACCAAGGCGCTGGAAGCCGCCTGCGCCGAGACCGGCCTGTCGCCCGCCCGCCTCATGCTGAAAGTAGGCGCGCTGGCCTCGACCTACGACTTCCACTACGGCCGCTTCCTGTTCGAGCACTTCCCGCAGGGCACCGACTTCCCCGCCCTGCCGCCGCTGGCCGCGCCGCCGGAACTGCCGCTGGCCGAGGTGCAGGCCTTCTCCATCGACGACGCCAGCACCACCGAGATTGACGACGCCCTGTCACTGACGCCGCGCGAAGGCGGCGGCTGGGTGGTGGGCATCCACATCGCCGCGCCGGGCCTGGGCATCGCGCCGGGCGACGCGGTGGACGCCATCGCCCGCGACCGCCTGTCCACGGTGTACATGCCGGGCAACAAGATCACCATGCTGCCGGACGACGCGGTGGGCCACTACACGCTGGGCGCAGGGCAGGCCCGCGCCGCTGTGTCGCTGTACGTGGACGTGGCGAGCGATTACCGCGTGCTTGGCCACCGCTCCACCATCGAACGCGTGCCGGTAGCGGCCAACCTGCGCCACCATGACATCGAGCCGGTGTTCAACGAAGAGACGCTGGCCGACGGCGGCCCCGACTTCCCGTACAAGCGCGAGCTGACCACCCTGTGGGAATTCGCCACGGTGCTGGAGGCCGGCCGCGGCAAGCCCAGCGCCAACCAGAACCTGCTCGACTACAACTACACGGTGGACTGGGACGCCCAGACACCCGACGGCCCCGGCGCCGTCAGCATCGAGCGCCGCAAGCGCGGCTCACCGCTGGACAAGCTGGTGGCCGAGCTGATGATCCTGGCCAACTCCACCTGGGGCAAGCTGCTGGCGGATGTCGGCATTCCCGCCATCTACCGCGCCCAGAGCCAGGGCCGCGTGCGCATGACCACCGCCGCCGCACCGCACGAAGGCCTGGGCGTCAGCTGCTACGCCTGGTCCACCAGCCCGCTGCGCCGCTACGTAGACCTCTGCAACCAGTGGCAACTCATCGCCCACCTGCGTGGTCAGACACCGCACTTTCCCCCGGGCTCGGCGCAACTCGCCGCGGCGATGAACGACTTCGACACCACCTACAACGCCTACAACGACTTCCAGCGCGGCATGGAGCGTTACTGGTGCCTGCGCTGGCTGCGCCAGCACGGCCTGCAGGAAACCAGCGGCCGCGTGCTGCGCGAGAACATCGTGCGGCTGGAGGAAGTGCCTTTCGTGTTCAAGCTGGGCGGCGTGCCCGGCAACGTGCACCCCGGCACCCGCGTGCAGCTGTCGCTGGACAACTTCGACCTGCTCGACATCGACCTGCGCGCCAAGTACCTCGCCAGCCTGCCCCCCCTCGGCAGCGCCGAGCCGGAGGCCGTCGACGAAGCAGACCTGGACGCCATCGGTGACGTCGTCGACGCCCCCGTGGACAATGCCGCTGCTGTCGGTGCCACCCCTGCCGCCGAGGAGACGGGCGGCCAGGAAGGCGCCGCCTCGCCCGCGTAGAATTCCGCCGCATGGTTCCCCGGCAGCAATCCGCAAAGACCCCGAAGCCCGCCGCGCCCGCCGCTGACAAGCAGGCGAAGCGCAAGTACCACGTGCCCCGCGCCAGGCGGCCGTGGATGCTGGTCAATGCGCTGATCATCGGCGTGTGCAGTTCGGTCGCGGTGCACGCCATGCTCAGCGCGCTGAACTTCACGGTGCCGGAACTCAAGCTCGCCAAGCAACAGGACCGCGGACTGGAAATCGTGCTGGTGAACGCCAAGCACGCCCAGAAGCCCAAGAACGCCCAGGCGCTGGCACAGGCCAACCTCGACGGCGGTGGCAACGTCGAGCAGAAGGCCATGCCTACCTCGCCCCTGCCGCCGGAGAACGCCAACCGAGAAGGCGATTCGCTGATCGAGACGCAGCGCCGCGTGCAGCAACTGGAACGCGCGCAACGCGAGCTGATGACCAAGGCCCTCGCCAGCGCAAAGGTTAACGTCGACCGCAACACGCCGACTGAAACCCCGCCTGCCGAAAACCCCGCGCCCAGCGCGCTGGACCTGCGCGACCAGGCCCGCGCCATCGCCCGGCAGGAAGCCGTCATCGACCGTCAGCTGCGCGAGTACGCCCAGCGCCCGCGCAAACAGTTCGTCGGCGCCCGCACACAGGAATACCGCTTCGCCCAGTACGTGGAAGACTGGCGCGCCAAGATCGAGCGCGTCGGCACGCTGAACTTTCCCAAGAGCGCCGGCAGCAAGCTGTACGGCAGCGTGCTGGTATCGGTGGAGATCAGCTACGACGGCAGCATCATCAGCAAGCGCGTCGAACGCTCCTCCGGCAACAAGGCGCTGGATGAACACGCCCTGCGCATCCTGCAACTCTCCTCGCCCTTTGCCGCCTTCCCGGACACCATCCGCAAGGACACCGACGTGCTGGTGGTGACGCGCACCTGGACCTTCATCAACGAGAAGGTCACGACGGAGTAGCGGCGCAGCCGCTCCGTCACAACCTCGATGGATCAGCACTGCCTGCCTTTCCTGCGTACGCTTTTGCTCGCAATCGCCGTGACTGCAATGGCAGCCTGTGCGCACACCGGAACCCGTTCCTCTGCTGACTCGGACTTACGCTGTCCGCCGGCCTCTGAGATGGAAATGGAAAGGGAAAAGGGCCCAGGTTGGTCAAAGACAACGACCAATACCACGACACCGCCACTTCCCCCGGTGACGCCACCTCGCGCCGTCGCGCGGCCTCCGGAGAAATCCGATACGGCGGCTACTCCCGACCTTGCGGCCGAATCCAAACCATCCGCATTGGACCTACGTGAGCAGGCTCGCGCCATTGCCCGGAAGGAAGCGCTCGTCGCGCCAGTTAATCGAGTTCAAGCAGAGCCCACGCAAGAAATTCGTGGGGGCACGCACACAGGAATACCGCTTTGCGCAGTACGTGGAAGACTGGCGTACAAAAATCGAACGGCTCGGTACGCTGCACTTTCCCAAGAGCAACAACGGCAAGTTGTACGGTAGCGTGCTCCTCAGCACGGAGATCGCCGCCAGTGGCGAGATTACTGCGCTGAGAGTCGAACGCTCGTCCGGGCAAGCCGAACTGGATCGCCACGCGCTGTGCGTGGCGTACAGCTCATCGCCCATGCCGGCCTTCACGCCAGAGATGCAGAAGGACACCGATATCCTCGTGATCACGCGCACGTGGACCTTCACGAACGAACGAGTGCCAGTCCAACCATGACCGACCGTTACGCCGTCATCGGCAACCCCATCGCCCAGAGCAAGTCCCCGGTGCTGCACAGTGCCTTCGCTCAACAGACGCAGCAGGACCTGCGTTACGAGGCCCTGCTCGCGCCCGTGGAAGGTTTCGAAGAGGCAGTGCGTGCTTTCGTGGCAGAGGGCGGTCGGGGCATGAACGTCACCATGCCGTTCAAGGACGATGCCTTCCGCTTCGCGACGGAACTGTCGGCGCGCGCGCAACGTGCGCAGGCAGTGAACACCCTGGCCTTCCGCGGCGCAGAGATCTACGGCGACACCACCGATGGCGTCGGCCTGGTGCGCGACATCGTGCACAACCTGCGCCGTCCGCTGGCGGGTCGTCGCGTGTTACTGCTGGGCGCCGGCGGCGCCGTGCGCGGCGTCATCGAACCGATACTCGCGCAACAACCGGCGCTGCTGTTCATTGCCAACCGCACGGCCGACAAGGCGGCGGCGCTGGCCGAGGCCTTCGCCGACCTGGCAGGCGACACGAAGCTGCAAGGCGGTGGCTTCGAGGCCATCGCCGGCCGCTTCGACGTGATCGTGAACGGCAGCGCTGCCAGCATGACCGGCGAGCTCCCCCCGGTACCGGCCGGTGCGTGGGATGGCGACAGCCTGGTCTACGACATGGCCTACAAGCCGCAGCCCACCGTCTTCATGCAACACGCTGCCGCGACCGGTGCAGGTGCCACGGCGGACGGCATCGGCATGCTGGTGGAACAGGGCGCGGAGTCCTTCGCGCTGTGGCGCGGCGTGCGGCCGGACACGGCACCGGTGCTGGCCCAGCTGAGAGCTGAGCGCGGCTGGTGATCCGGCGCCTGTCGCATCGCTGACGGCCCCGGATCCGCCACCCAACGCTCCACACCTGATGTGCCTGGCAAGGCCATCACACCGTCACAGCCCCACCCCGACACACGCGGTCGGCACTCTCGACCGGCATGGCGGCCCCCCCCCGGTGCGGTCCTGTCACGCACGCGCCATGCTCCTACTCACGCAGATAGCCGAGCCCGCCGATGGCACGCAGGTCATGCGGATCGCTGCCGACGTCACGCCCCCGCAGCATGTCGAGCAGCCTGCGCGACGCACCGTCGTAGAAGCCCACCGCGGGCATGAAGTCGCGCGGGTTGTGAAAGGTGCCGAAGAGCATGTCGAACACCGGCAGGTCGGCGTAGTTGCCGTTGTGGATCTGCCGGGCGTGATGCAGTGAGTGGCTCTCCGGACGCTGCACGATGTAGCCCAGCCAGCGCGGTGTGCGGATGTTGCTGTGCTGGAATACCGCCAGCGTCATCAGCGTGAGCAGCACAACCACCGTCGCCTCCGGCGTGATGCCGATCACCAGGGTCAGCGTCAGGCTGCTGACCAGGGTCCAGCCTGCCATGTCCAGCGGACTGAACCAGAAGGCGCTCCAGGTATCGAGTCGCTCCGCGCTGTGATGCATCTGGTGCAGCCAGCGCCACAGCAACGGTGAACGGTGCATGCTGCGGTGGTAGGCATAGGCACCCAGCTCGTAGACCAGCAGGCCGGCTGCCGCGCCACCCCAGGTGCCCAGCACGGTGAGGTCGAGGAGCTGCCAGGCGGAAAGCCGGGCGCTCCACACGTAGGGCAGGTAGGTGGACACCAGGAAGTACGCCGCAAAGGCGATCAGCCCCTTTACGCGCCAGCCGGGCATGGGCGGCAGCTTGCGGGCGGGAAAGGCGGCCTCCCACGCAATGAGGGCAAGGTAGATGGCGAAGCTGGTCAGCGAGACGGGATCCAGCAGGACGTCGATGATGTTGGGCAGGTCGGACACGGTTGCGCTCCTTGAAAACGGGTAGCGCAATCTAGGCGGCGCGGCGCGCAGCCACTAAAGTGCTTCGTGCAAGAAACCGGTGAAATCTGCCAACTCCCTGCCACCCCGAAGGGCAGTCCGCCCCCGTCAGATCATGATCCACGCCGCCCTGCTGACCATTCCGGAGTCCTCCGCCTCCACCGTCTTCGGCATGTTCGACCTGTTCAAGTCGGCCGGCCGCGACTGGGGCATGGTCACCAGCGGCGTGCCGGGCACGTCGCTCATCGAGCCCTGCACCGTCGGGCGTGGCAATGGGCCGCTGCAGATCGCCAACGGCGTGCAGGTAAGCGTGCAGCACCGCTACGCCGACTGCCCGCGGCCGGACGTGGTGTGCGTGCCGGAGCTGTTCGTGTCGCTGGACCAGCCCCTGCGTGGCCGCTATGCGGAGGAGGTAGCCTGGCTGCGCCGCTGCCACGATGACGGCGCCATCCTCGCCACCTCCTGCTCCGGCGCCTTGCTGCTGGCGGAAGCCGGCCTGCTCGACGGCGAGGACGCCACCACGCACTGGGCGTTCTGCGAAGTGATGCAGCGCGACTACCCTGCGGTGCGCGTGCATCCCCGCCGCGCGATGGTGACCTCGGGTGAAGGACAGCGCCTGGTGATGGCGGGCGGCGGCAGCTCCTGGCTGGACCTGTCGCTGTACCTGATCGCGCGGCTGGCCGGGGTGGAGGCTGCCATGCAGACGGCCAAGGTGAACCTTATCGACTGGCATGACGTCGGCCAGCAACCCTTCGCCTGCCTGGCCCGCAGCCGCCAGTCGGAGGACGCGGTCATCGCGCGCTGCCAGGAATGGCTGGCCGGCAACTACCGGCAGAGTGCGCCGGTAGCCGCCATGGCGGCGCTCAGCGGCTTGCCCGAACGCTCCTTCAAGCGGCGCTTCCAGCAGGCCACCGGCATGGCTCCGCTGGCCTATGTGCACACCCTGAGACTGGAGGAAGCCAAGCAGTTGCTGGAAGCCACCACACTGGCCGTGGAGGCGATCGCCAACGAGGTCGGCTACGAGGACGCCGGTTTTTTCAGCCGCCTGTTCCGCCGCGAAGTCGGGCTGACCCCGGCGCAGTACCGCAAGCGCTTCGGCAGCCTGCGCCGTGCCCTGCAGGCCTGAGTCGCCTGCTGGCCCGCCCCGACGACGCCTGCCCAGGTCGGCCTCGATCATGACGTTTCATCGAAACGTCATCGCTTCGTAACACGCGCACCCTAGTTTTCCGGGGTTTCCCCGGCCGCGCTTCCTGTTGCGGCCTGCATAACCACGGAGATCCGTAATGGACCAAGCTCACTTCGCCGCCGACGAGGGTGTCAGCAACGACAGCCCCAACGCCACTTTCGCCGACATCCTGTCCACCGACATCGCACGCCGCCGCCTGCTGCAGGGCAGCCTGGGCGCCGCCGCGCTGGGCTTCGTGCCGGGCATGGCCGCTGCCGCCACCGCCAGGCCCTCGGTGAAGCTGGGTTTCAAGGCCGTGCCGGTGTCCACCGCCGACGCCGTCGCGGTGCCGGAGGGCTACAACGTCGACCTGCTGTACGCCTGGGGCGATCCGATCTCCAGCGGCCCGGCCTTCAAGGCCGATGGCAGCGGCAGCGCCGCCGACCAGGAACGCCAGGCCGGCATGCATCACGACGGCATGAGCTACTTTCCGCTCGGCAAGGGCAGCGAAGGCTCTACCCACGGCCTGCTGGTGATGAACCACGAGTACACCGACGACGGCCTGCTCCACGCGGATGGCATGAAGACCTGGAGCGCCGAGAAGGTGCGCAAGGCACAGGCCGCGCACGGCGTATCGGTCATCGAAGTACTGGCCGCCGGCAACCGCTGGAAAGTGGTGCGCCCCTCGCCCTACGCGCGCCGCGTCACCGCCAGCTCGCCGATCGGCATCTCCGGTCCGGCCGCCGGCCATGCCCTGCTGCAGACGAAGGATGATCCGCGTGGCCTGCGTGCCTTCGGCACCTTCAACAACTGCGCCAACGGCCAGACGCCCTGGGGCACCTACCTGACCTGCGAAGAGAACTTCAACGGCTACTTCAGCTCCGCCAAGGAGCCGACCGCCGACGAGAAGCGCTACGGCCTGAAGCAGGGTGGCGCCGGCTACCGCTGGCACGAGTTCGACGAGCGTTTCGATTCGGCGAAGCACCCCAACGAGCCGAACCGTTTCGGCTGGGTGGTGGAGATCGACCCGCTGCGCCCGGACAGCCTGCCGCAGAAGCGCACCGCACTGGGCCGCTTCAAGCACGAAGGTGCTGACGTGCAGATCGCGAAGAACGGCCACATTGTGGTGTACATGGGTGACGACGAGCGCTTCGAGTACATCTACAAGTTCGTCAGCGAGAACAAGTTCGACCGCCAGCACCCGGAAGCCAATCGTCACCTGCTGGATCGTGGCACGCTGTACGTCGCCAAGTTCGACGAGTTCGGCGGCGGCGTCTGGCTGCCGCTGGTGCATGGCGAAGGCAAGCTGACCGCCGAGAACGGCTTCCCCGACCAGGGCGCGGTGCTGATCCGCTGCCGCCAGGCGGCCGATGCGGTGGGCGCCACCAAGATGGACCGTCCGGAGTGGATCGCCACCCACCCGAAGACCGGCGAGGTGTACTGCGCGCTGACCAACAACAGCCTGCGCGCCGACGAGAAGAACCCCGGCACGCTGAACGCGAGCAACCCCCGCGCCAAGAACGTCTTCGGCCACATCATCCGCTGGCGCGAAGCGAAGGGCGACGCCACCGCGAAGAAGTTCGAGTGGGACATCTTCGTGCTGGCCGGTGACCCCAAACATCCGGACGAAGCCCAGCGCGGCAACATCAAGGGCGACGTGTTCGGCAGCCCGGACGGCCTGTGGTTCGACAAGACCGGCCGCCTGTGGATCCAGACCGACGTGTCCACCTCGGTGATCAACAAGGGCGACTACGCCAACATCGGCAACAACCAGATGCTGGTGGCCGACACCGTGACGCGTGAGATCCGCCGCTTCCTGACCGGCCCGTCGGGCTGCGAGGTGACCGGCATCGCCGGCACGCCGGATGGCAAGACGCTGTTCGTGAACATCCAGCACCCGGGCGAAAGCCCCAGCGAGCGTGCCGACCCGGAGAAGCCCACTGCCTTCGGTGCCTGGCCGGCCAGCCAGTTCGGCGCCACCCTGGGCGGCCGCCCGCGCTCCGGCACGGTGGTGATCCGTCGTGAAGATGGTGGCGTGGTGGGCGGCTGATCGCGGACTTCCACGCGCGTTTGCAGCACAGCTGCTGACAAAGAAACAAAGGGCGTCATCCGCGAAGGTGACGCCCTTTGTCTTTGTGTCCGCGCTTTGTGTCCGCGTGCTGGCCTCAGCCCGCCGCGACGTCCAGGGTGAATGCCGGCGCGGCGAGCCGGCGAACGTAGTCGCGCACATCCTGCGGCCAGCTGGCCGTGTGCTTGTCGAAGGCCGCGCCATCCGCCGCGAACAGCGCACGTGAGGCTTCCTCGAAACCCGGCTGGTTGCCAGCCAGGGCCTGCATGACGCGATACGCCGCCTCCTGCGCGAAGCGGACACGCTCGCCCTGCTCGCCCGCCTTGCGCGCGGCATCCACCAGCTTGCGCAAGGCCACCGAGGCGCCGCCAGGCTGGCTGGACAACCACGCCCAATGGCGTGGTAGCAGCGTCACCTCGCGGGCGACCACACCCAGCTTGGGCCGGCCGGGGCCGCGCGGGCCTTCGGTTGTTTCGGCGGCGGCTTCCTCCGCCGGTGCAGGCGGCAGGCTGGCGATCACGCTTGCAGCATCACCGCGCCAGTCGATGTCGACCGGCCGACCCTGCATGTCATCGAAGAGCAGCACCTGCAGGTGCGGCGCGTTGTCGAGCGCGGCCTTCACGGCGATGACCACCTCGGCAAGCAGGCCGGCGGCAATCAGATGCTCAACAGCAAAGGCTGCGCAAGGCGTGGCGGAATTGAAGAAGGGTTCCGACCGGGGCCGGGACGGGAGCTTGGGCATGATGGTGAACGAACTGGCGCAAACAAGATGGAACATGATTTATCCGGGTTTTATTGGGCCGGACACGAAATTTACCCGGAATTAATTCGTTGCACAATATCGCCCGGGTAAATTCTGCCGCCGTGTTAGCGGCACGCTCCCCGTACAATTCTCAGGCAAACGATTTCCTTTCTGATTTGACTCGGCTTTCTGTCATGCCTACACCCCGCGCCCTCCTTGCCATCACGCCCCGCGAACACGCCGATTTCCTGCCGCCGCCCCTGTTCGAACAGCTGCGGGCACTAGTGCCCGGCCTTGAAGTGGTGGATCCGCGCGAGCTGGGCGCAGACGCCTGGGCGACCTTGCTGGCCGAGCGCCAACCACGGCTGCTGCTGTCCGGCTGGAAAACCCCGCCGCTGCCGGCCGGTCACCCGGTCGGAGCCGGGCCGGATGCCTTGCAGTACCTGTGTCACCTCACCGGCTCGGTGCGCAAGTTCGTCAGCGCCGCCCAGATCGAACGCGGCCTGCTGGTCAGCAACTGGGGCAACTCGGTCAGCCGGGTGATGGCCGAGTGCGGCCTGTTCCTCGCCATCAGCGCATTGCGACGGGCCAGCCACTGGGCGCGCGAGATGCCGCGTGGCGCCTGGAAGGACGAGGGCTCGCAGTTCCATTCGCTGTTCGAGCGCCGCGTCGGCCTGCACGGCTTCGGCGCGATTGCACGTGAGCTGGTGAAGCTCATGCAGCCCTTCGGCGTGCAGGTGCAGACCTACTCGCCCAGCGTACCGGACGCAGAGCTGGCCACCTGCGGCGTAACGCGGGCGGACACGCTGGCCGAATTGTTCGCGCAGAACGACGTGATCGTCGAACTGGCGCCACTCACCGAGCGCACCCGCGGCCTCGTGGACGAAGCGCTGCTGCGGCTGATCCGCCCCGGTGGCGTGTTCGTGAACATCGGCCGCGGCGCGGTGGTGGATGAAGACGCGCTGCTGCGCGTCGCGGGTGATGGCCAGGTGCAGTTCGCACTGGACGTGTTCACCGTGGAGCCGCTGCCGGCCGACTCGCCGCTGCGCAACCTGCCCAACGTCACCCTGCTGCCGCACATGGCCGGGCCGACGGTGGACCGCCGCCGCGACGCCGGTGCGTTTGCGCTCGCGAACATCCGCCGCTACCTTGCGGGCGAAGCGCTGCACGCGCAGATCACGCCCGACATCTATGCCCGCCAGACCTGAGCCCTCGAAACAGCCCTGCCCCTGCGGCCTGCCCGCAAGCTACGCCGCCTGCTGCGGCCGCTACCATGCTGGCGCAGCCGCGCCGACGCCGGAGGCACTGATGCGCTCGCGCTACAGCGCCTATGCGTTCGGCATCGACGACTATGTGCTGGCCACCTGGCATGCGTCGACGCGACCGACGAACCTGGGTGACGGTGCCGCAGCCGGCAACTCCAAAACCAAATGGATTGGTCTCAAGGTACTTGCCAGCGCGTTGCAGGACGACCGCCACGGCACGGTGGACTTCGAGGCACGCTGCCGCATCGGCGGGCGGGCGGAACGTTTGCGCGAACATTCACGCTTCCTGCGCGAGGGTGAGCGCTGGTACTACGTGGACGGCGATACGGGCACAGACGCAGGTGGCGAAGCCTCTTCCGCCTCTTCCACCCCTTCCGCCTGAGCGCGAAGCCCTTGTGGCAGGCCCCCGCGCCCTGCCCATGACAATGGGCTTTATCTGAGTATCGACAGACGACTGCCCTGGCAGTCGCGGTAGAGTGATGCCTTCGGGAGCTTCACCTTGCCGGCCTCATGAATCAGCGCGCTTCGTCCGATACCCTGTCACCGGCAGCAACCCGTCTGGAAATCCGTCACCGGCGTGGCCTGAGCCTGGTGAAACGGATCTGGGGCCCGCGCACGGTCGGCCTCGGACTCGGCGCCGTCGCGGTCAGTGCGGCCTTGGTGCAGGTCGGCGCGCCCTCCTGGATGTGGCCGCTGGTGATCCTCAACGGTTTCCTGTGGCCACACATCGCTTTCTGGTGGGCCAGCCGCTCGGCCAACCCATACGAGTCCGAGCACCGCAACCTGCTGATCGACTCCGTGTCCGGTGGCTTCTGGGTCGTGGCGATGAGCTTCAACCTGCTGCCCAGCGTACTGATCCTCACCATGCTGAGCATGGACAACATTGCCGTCGGTGGCGTGCGCCTGTTCCTGCGCGGGCTGGTCGGCCACCTCGCCGGGCTGATGCTAGCCTTCATGGTGCTGGACGTGCACTACACGCCCGCCTCCAGCCTCGCCACCATTGCAGCGTGCGTACCCTTCCTGGTGGTGTACCCCATCGTCATCGGCGTGGTGACGTACCGGCTCTCGCTGAGGCTCAGCCAGCAGAAGCAGGAGCTGAAGCTCGCGCATGAGCGCGACGCGCTGTCCGGCCTGTTCAGCCGCGCGCACTGGCAGCAGCGCCTGGAAGAGGAGTTCGCCCGCGCCAGCCGGCACGGTCGCCCGTCCAGTCTGTTGCTGCTGGACGCCGATCACTTCAAGGCCATCAACGACACCTACGGCCACGCCAGCGGCGACGAAGCGATTCGCCATCTGGGCCATCTGCTGCAGGCCCAGGTGCGCCACAGCGACATCGCCGGCCGTGTCGGCGGCGAGGAGTTCGCGGTGATCCTGCCGGAAACCGACGCCAGCCACGCCACGCGCCTGGCGGAACGCATCCGCGAAGCGCTGGCTTCCACTCCGCTGCCTTTCAACGAGCAACAGCACCTCACCGTCAGCATCGGCATCGCCGAACTGGCGCCCACCATCCAGAGCAGCCCGCAATGGCTGGAGCAGGCCGACCAGGCGCTGTACGCCGCCAAGCGTGCGGGTCGCAACGTGGTGAAGCTCGCGGCCTGACAGGCAGGGCCCGACGTCGATCACTCAACGCGGTGGAGCCGCTGCGGGCAATCGGCCGACTCAGTCCGTCAGCGCCTCGGCCCAGTCATGCAGCGTCACCTTGCTGACCACGCCGTTCAACACGAAGGGATCTTCACGCGCGAACTCGTCGGCCGCCGCGCGCTCCGTGAACACCCCGAGCGCGCCCGCCGGTGGCATGCCGTAGGGCCCGGCCATCAGCAGCACGCCGCGCTGCTGGAAAGCCTGCAGTCGCGCCACGTGGGCCTCGTAGTAGATCGGCGCCTTGTCCATGCCGTCGGTGGCGATCTCGTAGAACATCAGGGTCAGGGTTCTCATGGCCTCTCCGCCGGGTTGCGTTGCAAGGCGGGCGAGAATCGCACCGCCATCTTCATGTGACACGACTCAGGGTCGTCGTCGGTCATCGCTTCACAGCTACCCCAACGCGACGGGTCAGCCGCCGGTGCGCGCCTTCTCGTAATCCTGATGGGACTGCCTGTTGATGCGCGCCATGCACTCCTCCGCCGCACTCCCGGGCTGCCTCCGGCATTCGCTCTCGGCTCCCCGCTGCACGCCGGCGTACCAGGCCCCGGTCGTGCAGGCCGTACCCAGCAAGGCAGCGATGGCAAGCGGAACGACGACACGGAAAGCTGCTTTCATACGACCCCCACGGTCAGCGCCAGGTGCTGCGGGACGCAGCGTTGCGCGGGAATGCCTTCAGCGCAAACTGCAGCGCGCGCGGGCTGTAGCTCAGGCCGCGCAGTTCGATGGCATGGTCCGCACCGTTCACCAGTCGTCGGGCAACATGCTTCAGGCCGGTTCCTTCCGGCATTGCACTGGCGTTCAGGTTCAACAGGATGTGACTACCGCCAGCGACGATCCCGATGTGCGCGATCTCGCCCCATGTGAACACCTGCCCGCCTCTCACATCATTCACACCCTGCTCGTCGATGATGAGGGCGACGCCCCGGTCGCGCAGCGCTTCCAGCGCGGACTTGCCAAGGGTGCCGACAAGGCACACGGCAACGAATGCGGCCACCCATCCCGCCGCTATCCATATCTTCTCGTCACTCGTCAGCGCGATGACCAGCGCCCAGATGCCACCCACAGACATCATGAGCACGAACGGCAGGGTGAACACCAGCGTCCAGCGGCTGCGATGCAGGTGGAGGGGCGCTGGCAGTTTCGTCATGACCCGGACTGCGTGTGGCCCGTTCCCAGCTTCAGCTCCGCGAGTCGCGCCGACAGTTCGTCGATGGAGCGCCAGGGGAGGATCGGTGAGTTCTGGCGCTCGTCGGGCGGGTTGGTGGGCAGCGTATCCGACCAACCGCCGTGACCCACCAGCGGCAGCAGCGGGCGGCGATGCAGCCAGGCGAGGCATACCTCCGATATGGTGCCGGCACGGCCGCCGATGACGATGCTGGCATCCCCCGCCAGCGCCATCAGCAAGTTGCGCGCGTCGCCCATGCCGCTGGGCACCACCACCGTCGCCGGCCAGTCGTCCGGGGGCATGACATCCGGCGGCACGATGCTGAGCACCAGGCCATCCGCATCCACCGCGCGCTGCGCCGCCTCGCGCGTGGCGGGGCTGCCGCAACCGCTAACAAGCGTGATCTTCAGGCGCGCCAGCAGACGGCCCGCCTCACCGGCCAGCTCCCAGGCCTCGCTACCCGGCTCCGCACTGCCGAGCACGCACACCTGTGGACGCCTGTACCTGTTCGTCATGTCGCTGCTCCTGTCCTGCCTGAACTGATTACGCCCCACCACCCAACGCCATGCGCAGCACCGGATACGGCCTGCCCTGGTCATCCAGCGCCTGTCGGTCCGTCACCACGAAGCCACGTGCGCGGTAGAAGGCGGTTGCCTCTTCATTCTGTTCATTCACGGTCACGCGCGTCACACCGAGATGACGGATCGCGTGATCCACCAGTGCCGAGCCATGTCCCTTGCCACGATGCCGGTCCGCCACGAACAGCATGTGCAGCTCGCCCTCGCTCGCGTGCATGAAGGCACAGGGGCGCCGGTCTTCGTCGCTGGTCACGAACATCGGCACGCAGTCCGGCAACAGCTTCTGCAGCAATTCGTCGATCTCGCCCAGATGCTGTCGGGACACGAAGTGATGCGTGGCGGCGGTGGAGTCCCGCCAGATAGCCAGCAGAGCGGGCGTGAGGGCTTCGGGAACGACCTGGGTGACTTCGGGCATCGGCGATGGCAAGGGTGTATCGGGACCTGATGGACAGCCCGCATGTTGATCGCTCATGCGCGCAGAGGGAAGCGAGCCAACGGGCAGGCGCTGCCGGTACGGACCGTTAGTGCTCGGTCGGGATCGATCCCTCGATGCTGTCCTTGGGTGACGACGTCCGTTGCAGGAAATCGTCGAGCATGAGCTGCCGGCACTCGGCCAGCGGAACACCATCCCGCTGCGAGTACATGCGCGAAGCATGCTCGAAGAGATCCGCCAGCAGCTCGCCGAAATCCTCGGCACCGCCCTCCAGGTTGCTGTTGATCGTCACATGCAGCTCCCCGTGTGCCGCCCACAGGCGCATCAGCTCGAAGCCATCGGGGTCGGTGAGTACTTCGGCGGGAATCTCAAGCTCGTTGTCGTGCACGGACGGTCCTTTCTGGTGAAGCGCACGGCGCAGACCCTGCGCACTGCGGTGCCGGCAATGATCTCATCCCGCATACCGACTTAGCCACACACCCCGTCGAACCTCAGCGCGAACACCGGCGGCAAGTGGTTGCTCACGGTCTGCCAGCTGTCACCGCCATCGCTGCTCGCCCACAGGTTGCCGGTGGTCGTGCCCATCATGAGGTGCTGTCCATCCGGCGACACGGCGAGGCCGTGGCGGTACACGAGGTCGTAGCAGTGTTCCTGCGGCAGGCCCTTGCGCAGTTCCTCGAAGGTCTTGCCACCGTCCTGCGTGCGATGCACGAAGAGCGCGCTTTCCACCGGCACGCGGCGTTCGTCCTTGATGGCCGGGACGAACCATGCAGTCTCCGGGTCATGCGGGTGCGCCGCCACCGTGAAGCCGAAGTTGGTGAGCGGCGGGAACAGTTCGCTCCAGTGCGCGCCACCATTGCTGGTGCGCCACACGCCGTTGTGATGCTGGCACCACAGCACCTGCGGCGCGCTGGCGCACTGCGCGATGAGATGCGCGTCCTGGATGTTCTCGTCACCCTGACGTTCCGGTGGCATGAAGTCCGCGCGCAGGCCCTGCGCGCGCGGCCGCCAGCCAGCGCCGCCGTCCTCGGTGAACCACACACCACCACAACTGATGGCGACGTGCACGCGACGCGGATCGGTCGGGTCAATGCAGATGCTGTGGATGCCCGGTACGTTGTAGCCACCCCCCATCCACTCGCGACGCGCCGGCATGTTCCACAGCGACTCGACCAGTTGCCAGGACTCGCCGCGATCGGTCGAGCGGAACAGGCCACCCGGCAGCGTACCCGCCCAGATGACACCGCCCGCCGCCGCCATCGACCACACCTGCACCAGCTTCCACGGCACGTCGCCTTCCACGCCTTCCGGCTGCGGCGGATAAGCCGGCGTGGCGATCTCGCGCCAGGTGGCGCCATCGTCGTCGGAGGCATGCAGCTTGACGCCGAAGTGCCCAAGATTCAGCGCGGCGATCATCGGATGGTCCGGCCCGGCCGGCAGGAACATCGTCACCGGATCGGCCAGGAAGCTGACGCGGCCAACGCGCCAGGTTTTGCCCTCACGCAACAGCTCGAAGAGTCCCTTGCGGGTGGATGCCCAGGCGCGGCGTGTCATGTGCGGCTCCTCATGGTGTCAGCCTCCGGAAAGTGCCGGCAGCACGAACACTTCGCTGGCCGGCGACAGCGCGACATCGAGTCGCTGGCGATCACGGATCAACTCGCCGTCGATGAAGATCGCCACGTGCTTGCGCACATGCCCCTGCTCGTCCAGCACATAGCCACGCAGCCGCGGGTTGGCCGCGAAGCTGGCCTCCAGCGCATCACGCAGCGTGGCCGCCAGCGCATCCACAGTCGGCGTGTCGGTGAAGCGCTGCAGTTGTGGCGTGAGAACGATGCGGGCCATGGATGGCGGGTTGCAGGTCGGACGCCGCATGATGCGCCGGTCGGTCGCCGGCTTCAATCGGTGCGAGTCCGCAACCCTTCCATTGAGGGCGTAGGTTGGGTGGAGCAACGCGAAGCCCAACAGGACTGTGCTCCGACAAGGTCGGCATCGATCAGTGTGATCAGCGAGTGTTGGGCTTGCTTCGGCAAGCTCAGCACAAGTCGCGTTGCTCCACCCAACCTACGCCGGAATATTGCATCTACGCAGTACCTACCTGCCGCTCGTAGCGGTGCGGCGCAACAGGCACACGTCCCCTCCCCCTCTGCAGCCGCCGAGCAGCACAGCCGTGACGAGGAATCGCGCGGAGCGCGACGGCGAGGATGTCTGAGCGCGTCAGCGCGAGTTCCGCAGCCGCTCGTCACGGCGAGCAGCGCAGGGAACCGTGCGAAGCACGGCGGCGGAAGCGGGGCGCGCTTTTGGGTTACCTTTTGCCGCGCAGCAAAAGGTAACTCGCCCGCCGGGGCGAACTCCCGGCCAAGCGTAACGAGTGACCACCACACTCGCGGCGGGAGCCGGCAGGACACAGACGCGACAGGCAAATGTCAACGACGCTGGATTCCTGCCTGCGCAGGAATGACGGCATCGCGGTCGGGCCGCGGGCCGCACCCACGCCACAAGGCTCCCCGCTACACTCCACCCCCATGGTCCTCAACGCAATCTGGCTGCTGTTCTTCTTCGCCGCCTTCGTCGCCTGCCTGTTCCACTGGCTGGTGCTGGGCGATGCCGGTGTCTTCAGCAAGGTGATGACCGAGTCCTTCACGATGTCGAAGACCGCCTTCGAGATCGCCCTCGGCCTCACCGGCGTACTCACCTTCTGGCTCGGCATCATGAAGGTGGGCGAGAAAGCCGGCGCGGTGCAGATGCTGGCGCGGCTGGTGGACCCGCTGTTCCGCCGCCTCTTCCCCGGCATTCCCTCCGGCCATCCCGCCGCCGGCTCGATGCTGATGAACATCAGCGCCAACATGCTGGGCCTGGACAACGCCGCCACGCCGCTGGGCCTGAAGGCGATGAAGGAACTGCAGGAGCTGAACCCGGACAAGGACACCGCCAGCGACGCGCAGGTGCTGTTCCTGATCCTCAACGGCGCGGGGCTGACGCTCATCCCGGTGAGCGTGATGACCTATCGCGCACAGCTCGGCGCCGCCAATCCGGCCGACGTCTTCCTGCCCATCCTGCTCGCCACCTTCTTCGGCACGCTGGCCGGGCTGGTGTCGGCGAGCTTCTTCCAGAACATCCAGCTGCGCCACCCGTTGGTGCTGGCCTGGCTGGCCGGCATGATCGCGGCCGTGGCCGGCAGCCTGATGTACTTCGCGCGCCTGTCCGCCGCCGAGCTGTCCGCCACCAGCGCGCTGGTCAGCGGACTGGTGCTGTTCGGCGTCATCGTCGCCTTCCTGCTGCTCGCCGTGCGGCGCAAGGTGCAGGCCTTCGAGGCCTTCATCGAAGGCGCGCGCGAAGGTTTCAACACCGCGGTGATGGTGATTCCCTATCTGGTCGCCATCCTCGTCGGCATCGCCGTGTTCCGCGCCAGCGGCGCCATGGACCTGCTGATGCGCGGTGTGGCCAACCTGCTGGGCTTGTTCGGCGTACCCGGCGACATCGTGCCGGCCCTGCCCACCGCGCTGATGAAACCGCTGTCCGGCAGCGGCGCGCGCGGCATGATGATCGACACCATGCAGACTCTCGGCCCCGACAGCTTCGCCGGCCGCCTCAGCGCCCTGTTCCAGGCGTCGTCCGACACCACGTTCTATGTCATCGCGGTGTACTTTGGCGCCGTCGGCATCCGCAAAACGCGGCACACCGTGCCCTGCAGCCTGATCGCGGACGCGACGGCGATCATCGCGGCGATTGCGATGGCGTATCTGTTCTTTCCGCCGGCATAGAGGGCGTAGGGTGGGTTCGCGCAGCAACCCACCGCTTTCGCAACGCGAACGCTCCGATGTACTTGCGGGGTAAGACGGTGGGTTGTCGCTGCGCTCCGAACCCACCCTACATAAGACACTCAGTCCCGCTGCACCACATGCCTGAACGGCAGGCCGGGTTCGGTCAGCGCCGTCTGCAGGAATGACGGACACACATTCACGTCACCCAGATCGCCCAGCCTGAACCACGCGAACTCCAGCGACTTGTCGGCTTCGATGCCGGCGTGGGTACGCTGCTTGTCGAGCAGCGGTGAATGGGCGGGCAGATGGGTCAGGAAGTACAGGCCGATCTCGTGATTCGGTGAGCCGAGGTGATGGAAGAAGGCCTCGACGGTGTAGAGCAGGCGTTCGCACTGCACGGCTTCACCCAGCTCTTCCTGCATCTCGCGGAAGACGGTGGTCGCGGCGTCCTCGCCGGCCTCTACCCTGCCGCCGGGCAGCGCCCAGAAGTCATCACCGGGCGCGCGGTGCAGCAGGACGGCGCCCTCGTGCACGAACACGGCGGCCGCACGCAACTGGAAGCGGTGGCCGTCGATGTGGGTGGAGATCATCGCCACTCAACCCAGGTACACATACATCCCGTCGATCGGCTTCTCCTGGTCGTAGCGGATCGGCGCGCTCTCGATCGCGTCCACGCGGAATCCGTTCGCCTCCGCCAACCGGCGGATGTAAGCCTCGGCGTGCGCGTAGCGCAGGCTGGGCAGCAGTTGCACGTCTTCGCCCACCGAGGCCTCCGCGGTGAACACGAAACGGCCGCCCGCGGACAACAAGCGGCGTACGGCGGGGAATATCTCCGTCAGGTCGCCGACGTAGATGAACACGTCGGCAGCCATGACCAGATCGAACGGGCACTGCGCGGTCTTCAGGTAGTCACCGACATCGGCATGGGTCAGGGTGTCGTAGAGGCCGGTGCCACGGCTCTGCTCGACCATGGCCTGCGACAGGTCGACGCCTTCCAGCACATCCACTAGCGGCCGGATGAGCTGGCCGCACAGGCCGGTGCCGCAACCGAGATCCAGTGCACGGCCGAAGCGCTGACGGGCGTCGATGAGCGGACGCAGCAGGCGTTCGTGGCCCTGGTAGCGCAGCGTGCTGATGACATGCGACTGGAAGTCGGGCGCGTACTGGTCGAACAGCGACTCCACATAGCGGCGCGGCGCGGCGGTTGTGATGCCGCGCACCGAGGCCAGGTAGTAGCCGGTCAGCTCCGGGTCCGCCCCCAGCGCGAGGGCTCTCTCGAAAGCGGCCGCGGCGGCATCCAGTTGCTGCATGTCGCGCAGCAGGTTGCCGCGCGCCACCCATGCGTCGGCGTAGGCGGGCCGCGTTTCGATGGCGAGGTCATAGGCTTCCAGCGCCTCGTGCGCACGACCCAACTGCAGCAGGCACTGGCCGTGCTGCACAAGCACTTCGGCCTGCGGTGGCGCGAGCACGGCGGCACGCGCCAGTGCGTTGTCCGCGTCCTGCCAGCGGGACTGCGCGGCCAGTGACAGGCCGAGGCTGGTCCATGCGTCCGCGTAGCCGGGGTCCGCAGCGGTGGCCTGCCGCAGCACCGGCACCGCGTCGGCCAGGCGACCGAGACGGAACAGCGTGATGCCGAGGTTGCCGAGTACGGAGGGGCGCCCGGGTGCGAAACCCAGTGCGGTCTGGAAGGCCTCGCAGGCTGGTTCCAGCCGGCCGGCTTCGAAGTGTTCGATGCCGCGCAGGAACCAGTCGCGCGCTTGTTCGAGTTGAGTATCCATGGGCGGCATTATGAGCGACGCCGCGAAGTCGGGCGGGAGGGAGATGCCGCCCTGCGCTGGCGACGAAGCCGCCTGCCCGGCGAGCGCCTATTTGCCGAACAGCTTGCCGACGGCGTCCTCGATCTGGTTGCCGATGTTGCTGCCGGACGATGAGCCCTCACTGCTGCCGCCATCGCTGCCGCCCAGCCCGACCAGTTGGACCACCGCCCTGCCGGCCTGCGCGTAGATCGCCTCGTTGAGCGAGAAGCGCGAGTCATCCAGATTGCCCTGCACGGTGAAGTCCAGCGACACCGGGCGCTTCGTATCGGCATCGAGGCCGCGCGAGCGCGCGAACAGCGCAGCGGCTTCACGCGTGAAGCCAGCCACACCGCCGAGTTCGAGACCGGTGAGTTGCATGTGCCCTGGCGCGCTCAGGCGGCGCTTGTCGATCTTGCTGCGTACATCCAGTGCCAGCGTGCCGGCCTTTACATCGCCGTAAGGCTTGCGGAACAGGTAGGGCCCGACGAGCTTGAGCGGCGTGTCGCTCAGCTTCAGCTGCAGGTCCGAGTCCAGCGTGCTGGCCACCAGCCAGCCATCGAGCGCCAGCCGGCCCTGGCCCGCCACACGCGCCTGCACATCCAGCTGACTACGCGCGTCGAGCGCAGGCAGCACGAGGTCCGTCAGGTCCAGCGCCAGTTCGTCGAGGGGAATGTGCTGCGCCTTGCCTCCCAGCGTCGCGTCAAAAAAGTCGACCCGGCTGTCGCGCAGTGCGATGTGACCGATGCGCACCTGCGGCCCGCTGCCTGCAGAGGATTCCGGATCAGCCTGCTTGCCGGCGGGCGGCTGCTTGGGCTTGTCGAGCAGGGCGGGGACGATCTTCAACCCGGCACGGCTGCGCAGCACGGTGAGGGCGGCATCCTCGATCTCGATGCGCGACACGACGATGCTGCCGCCCAGCAAGCTGCGCAGGTCAGGCGTGACGAAGACGCGTGCCGCCCGCAACTCGTCCTGCGTCGGCCAACCACGCTGGCTGGCACGGATGCGCAGGTTGTCGATCTCGATGCGTGCGAGGCCGACGCGTATCTCGCCGACCTCACCGGTCTCGCCCAGCGCGGCGACGATCTGCGTGCGCAGCATATGCAAGGCAGCGTAGTAGCCAGCGCACGCCAGGACGGCGAACAGCGGCACGGCAATCAACAGGGCAAGGCGAAGGCGACGGTTCATACGTTCATGGTAGACGAAGCGCCGGCCCCGCCGTCTCCTGCCGGGCGAGCATCCGACGGGCGCCCTACACAATGACCTCGTAGGACACGACCCGCGTTCATGTTGTTGGCGGTCGGCCAAGAGGATGCCTTCCGGGTGGCGGGGCCGTAACGGCAGTGAGGCGGCTATGCCCGTAGCCGCCGCCTGCGGCGTGACGCACAATCGCCGGGCGCCATCACTTGTCCGGAGACTTCATGTCCAACGCTACGCCCGCCTCGGCGGCCATCGCCCACCCCGGCTTCGCGGCCGGCACCCTAGTCCACACGCTGGACGGGCTTCGCAAGATCGAGGACATCCGCACAGGGGACAAGGTGCTCACCTTTCCCGCCGGCGAGCTACCACCTAACCACCGCCGACTGGAGAGCGAGTACGTCTACGGCGAGGTGATCAACACGCTGGCCCGCGCCGACCAGTCGGTACTGCACGTCACGGTCTCCGACCTGGCCGCGGGTGTGCGGGAAGTGATTGCCTTCCTGCCCGAGCAGCGCGTGTTCGCGAAAGGCCAGGGCTGGATCCCGGCATCCAGCCTTCGCTTCGGTCACACCTTCGAGAACGCAGTCTTCGGCAATCTGCTGGTCAGCAAGGTGCAAGTCGGTGCCGCGCGCGCCAACATGCATGGCATCGAGGTCGCAAAGTTCTTCACCTCCTACGTCGGCACGACTGGCGTCTGGGTCCTCACCTGACCCGGTCGGCGCTTCAGGCCAGCGTATCCACCACCCCTCCATCCACCCGCAGGGCCGCACCCGTGGTGGCAGACGCCAGCGGCGAGGACACGTACACCACCATGTTGGCGACCTCCTCCACCGTCGCCGCGCGCTGGATGATGGAGGTGGGGCGATGTGCTTTCACGAAGGCGTCGGCGGCCTCGGCGGTGGTCTGGCCTGTACGCGCCGCCTCTTCCTTCAGCATGGCGTCCACGCCTTCCGACAGGGTCGGGCCGGGCAGCACGGCGTTCACCGTGATGCCGGTGCCGGCCAGGCGCTTGGCGAGGCCGCGCGACACGGCGAGGTTGGCAGTCTTGGTCATGCCGTAGTGGATCATGTCGGCCGGGATGTTGAGGCCGGACTCGGACGACAGGAACACCACGCGGCCCCAGCCCTTGGCCAGCATGCCGGGCACATAGGCACGCGACAGGCGCACGCCGGACATGACGTTCACGTCGTAGAAGCGCTGCCATTCGGCGTCGGGGATGTCGAAGAAATCCTGCGGCCCGAAGATGCCGGCGTTGTTGATGAGGATGTCGGCCACCGGCTCCGCCGCGACCAGGGCGGCGCAGCCTTCGGCGGTCGCCACGTCTGCGGCCACGCCGCGCACCTGCGCGCCGGGCACGGCCTGCTTCAGGCGGGCGATGGCGGCATCCACCGAGCCCTGCGAACGGCCGTTGAGGATCACGGTGGCGCCGGCCCCGGCGAGGCCCTTCGCGATGGCGAAGCCGATGCCGGCGGTGGAACCACTGATGACGGCGGTCTTGCCGTTGAGATCGATCTTCATGTGCGTGCTCCTGTGTGTTGTCCGGGGGTAGGAAGTGAGGGAAGTATGGTCTGCGCCACGCGCGCATGCCGCGTGTAGCCGTGTCGTGTGTTGTCCGTTACTTGCACGCCGCGGCAACCATGGCCGGGCTTCGTCCTGAGGTGGCCTCCAGCCGCAGTGCCAGCACTGCGACCCCGAACGCCGCCAGCGGCACCAGCGCAGCCACCCAGGGCAGTGCCTGCAGGCCCATGCCGCGGGCGATGACCTCGCCACCCAGCCAGGCACCCAGCGCATTGCCGAGGTTGAAGGCACCGATGTTGAAGCTGGACGCCAGGCTCTGGCCGGCGCCGTGCGCCTTCTCCAGCACCCACATCTGCAACGGCGGCACGGTGGCGAAGGACGTGATGCCGAGCAGGCCGACGAACACCACCGCCATCGCCTTGTCATGGATGGCGAATGTCGTCAGCCCCAGCGCGACGGACAGCGCCAGCAGGCTGCCCAGCACGGTGGCGACGAGACGACGGTCGGCCAGCTTGCCGCCGAGCAGGTTGCCGAGGATGAGGCCACCACCGAACACCAGCAGGATGGGCGACACCGCCGCGTCGGCGAAGCCGGTCACCTCGGTGAGGATGGGCGCGATGTAGGTGAACACCGCGAACAAGCCACCGAAGCCCAGCACGGTGGTGAGCAGGCCGAGCAGCACCGGGGCGCGCATCAATGCCCGCACATCGGCACGCCAGTCGCTGACCTCGGGGGCCGACTTGTCCTGCGGCACCAGCAGGGCGATGACGGCGAAGGCCACCACCCCCACGGCGGTCACTGCCCAGAAGGTGGCGCGCCAGCCGAAGTGCTGGCCCAGCCAGGTGCCGAAGGGCACACCCAGGATGTTGGCGATGGTCAGCCCGGTGAACATCACCGCGATGGCCGATGCGCGCTTGTCCGCCGCCACCAGGCCGGTAGCCACCACCGAGCCGACCCCGAAGAAGGTGCCGTGCGCAAAGGCGGTGACGACGCGCGCCAGCATCAGTGCCGCGTAGTTGGGTGCCAGCGCGCAGGCCAGGTTGCCCAGCGTGAAGATGACCATCAGCCCCAGCAGCACCTTCTTGCGCGGCCAGCGGCTGCTCAGCACCGTCATGACCGGTGCACCGACCACCACGCCCAGCGCGTAGCCTGAGATCAGCAGGCCGGCGGCGGGGATGGACACGGCCAGATCGCTGCTTACCTGCAGCAGCAGGCCCATGATGACGAATTCGGTGACTCCGATGCCGAAGGCACCGGCGGTGAGGGCATAGAGGGCAAGTGGCATGGTGCTGCTCCGGGTCTGGATTGACGACTTCATTGATGAATTCGTGGAATGGTCGGCAGCATAAGCAAGCCCGGTTTGGTGATATAGACTGCCGACGAGCACAACTCCTGTGAATTCAATTCATAGATGAATGTGCGGGCGGCTGGCACACTGCAGCCCAACGCACCACCAAGGACAGGCCATGGCGAGACAGGAGACCAACCGCGCCCACGAGATGGAAGTCTTCGTGCGCGTGGTGGAACTGGGCGGCTTCTCGGCCGCCGCGCACGCGCTGCGCATGACGCCCTCTGCCGTCAGCAAGCTGGTGAGCCGGCTGGAGGCGCGCCTCGGCACCCGCCTGCTCAACCGCAGCACGCGCCGCCTGCAACTGAGCGACGAAGGCCGCCTGTTCCATGAGCGCAGCCTGCGTGTGCTGGCTGACATGGAAGAGGCCGAGCGCGGCGTCGCCGCCAACGCCACGCCGCAAGGCCTGCTGCGGGTGAACACCAGCCAGTCCTTCGGCGTGCACTTTCTGCTGCCGCTGATGCCGGAGTTCCTCGCGCTGTACCCCGGCGTGCGCCTGGAGATCATGCAGACGGATGCCATCGTCGACCTGGTGGAAGCCCGCACCGACGTCGCCATCCGCGCCGGCCCGATGAAGGATTCCGCGCTGATCGCCCGCAAGCTCGGCGACACGCGCAAGTACATCGTCGCCTCCCCCGCCTACCTCGCGCAGCACGGCACGCCGCGGGTGCCGGCGGACCTCGCCGCGCACAACTGCCTGGGCTTCACCTACCGCCGCGCCATCGAGGGCTGGCCGTTGATGGAAGGCACGGGCCGCAAGCGGCGGCAGATCCTGTGGGAGACCAATGGCAACACCCGCGTCAGCGACGGCGAGGCGCTGCGCCACCTCGCGCTGGCCGGGCTGGGCCTGGTGCGGCTGGCCGCCTTCCAGCTGCGCGCCGACATCGAAGCCGGCCGCCTGGTGCCGGTGCTGGAAGACTGCAACCCCGGCGAGACCGAGGCCTTCCACGCGGTGTACGTCGGCCACGGCGGCCACCTGCCTGCGCGCGTACGCGCCTTTCTCGACTTCCTGGGGGAGCGGGTGCGGATGTAGGGCCGCACCACGTCTGCTGGCACTGCCCACAGACGTAGCGATGACTCCGCAACTCTGTTGGCGCGAACACGGTTGTTCGCGCCGCGTGTGACGCCTCACCTGTCATGACATCTGCGTGGCCCTGCCCTTCCGGGCAAGGCCCGCGACCCGGTCACGCCCGACGTTCTGTTTTCTTAAAGTTTTGCCCCGCCCAACCGCTACGAGGGTTTCGGCCTGCTGGAACGCCAGCGGCACCAACCAAACCAAGGGGTCACGATGGCGGGCAAGTCCTGGGAGTTGAGCGATATCTACGACGCCGCAGCCGGCGCAGCCATTCTGGGGAGCGGCGGTGGTGGCGGTTACCAGGATGCACTTCTCATCATCGGCCAGCTCGCCGACAACCCGAACTGGAGCGGCACCGTTCCGGTGGGCCCCTACGACGGCAGCAGCCCCTGCAGCGTCATCTTCATGATGGGCTCGCCGGACGCCGCCGGGCAGATGAGCCTGGAGGAACTGTCGGCCTGCATCGGCAATGCGCTCACCGTGCAGACCAATGTGTGCGGCTTCTCGCCCAGCTGCACCATTCCCATCGAGACCGGGCCGATCAACTCACTGGCGCCGGTGATTGCCGCCGCGCTGAAACTCGGCGGCGTCAGTTGGGTGGTGGACGGCGATGGCGCCGGCCGCGCCGTGCCCGAGCTGCCGCAGACCACCTATGCCGGTTCATCGCTGCCGGTGTCGCCCTGCATCGTGGCGGACAACGCCGCCGTGCAGAGCAACATGCAATCCGGCGTGCTGATGACCACCAGCGCGCCCAAGGTCGAATCGCTGGCCGGCGCTGCAGTGAAGGCCTTCGGCTCCTTCGCCGGCGTGTCGATGTGGCAGTCCGCCTCCGGCAACGGCTACGCGCTGACCAACAACTACATTCCCGGCACGCTGGAGCAGAACCGCGCGCTCGGCAAGTTCCTGCGCACGCAGGTCCAGCCGGACACCAAGGCAGTGGCCGCGCAGATCGCCAGCCTGACCGGGCGCAGCGCCACGGCGGTGGTCACCAACTACTACATCACCCAGGTGACGCAGGCGACCAGCTCCGCCTCGCTGGATGCCGGCGTCATCCGCCTGGACACCGACCCGGACCCGACGAAGAGCACCGGCACCGTGTTCCTCTACAACATGAACGAGAACCTGATCGCCTACTCGACCAGCCAGGCCGCGCCACTGATCATCGCGCCGGACTCGATCTGCTACTACTCCGAGGACGAGAACGCGGGCTTCTCCAACGCCACGCCCGACCTCGCGCTGTACTACGACTTCACGGCCAACCAGAGCACCGGCAAGAAGGTGAGCCTCATCCAGGTGACCGCCGCCCCGCAGCTGGTAGCCACGCCGGGCGTGATGGCGTCGTTCACCAGCCTGCTGCGCGCCATCGGCTATGCCGGCGCACTGCCCACCTGATCGCGCCCGATCCCAACTCACACCACTCGATCCCGCCTGATCGACAGACGCAGCACGGCGCCCGCAGCAGCAACGCGGTGACGCCGGAGGACCGAAGCCCATGAGCGCCAGCGACGATCACAAACGCCTGCAACTCGCCCTCGAAGCCGCGGGGCTGGACCTGTGGGAGAACGACCTCGTCGCCGGCAAGGTGACCCATCCCGCCACGCGCACCTTCCAGGAGCTGGGCTACACGCCGCAGGAAGTCGGCGACAGCCTGGCCTTCTGGATGGACATCCTCCATCCGGACGACCTGCCCGCAGTGGGCAGCGCGCTGGAGGCCTACCGCGACGGCCGCGCCGACAACTACCGCAGCGAGTTCCGCCTGCGCGCGAAGGACGGCGAATGGATGTGGTACGCCAACTATGGCCGCGTCATGAGCGGCCCGGCGGACGCCGGCATGCATCGCTTCATCGGCGTCACCTTCAACATCGATGATCGCAAGCGCCGCGAGGAAGAGCTGTCCCGCATCAACCAGCTGCTGACCACGCAGAACCAGCAACTGGACCAGATGAACAATCATCTGGAAAAGCTCTCCACCACCGACCCGCTCACCAAACTGTGCAACCGCCGCGCGGTGAACGAGCGCCTGCATCGCCTGGTCAGCGTGGACCGCCAGGCCTCCGCCCTGCTCTTCATCGACCTCGACAACTTCAAGAAGACCAACGACCTCTACGGCCACGACGTCGGCGACATCCTGCTGTGCCAGGTGGCGCAGCGGCTGCAGAGCTGCATCGACGCCAGCGACATGATCGCGCGCTTCGGTGGCGACGAGTTCGTGCTGCTGATCCGCGACCCCGACCTGCCGGGCATGAACTTCCACGCCCAGCTGGAAGCCCTGTGCACACGCATCCTAAGCCTGCTCGCCCAACCCTATGTCGTGGGCGACCTGCAGCTGCACTCCTACGGCAGCATCGGCGTCGCCAGCTTTCCGGAGGACGGCTGGACGGTGGAAGAACTGACCAAGCGCGCCGACATCGCGCTCTACCGCGCCAAGAACAAGGGCCGCAACCGCTACTGCTTCTTCCGGCCCAGCATGGAAACCGAGCTGCAGTACCAGGACAACATCGAGACCGAGCTGCGCACCGCGCTCAAGACACGCCAGCTCGACCTGCTCTACCAGATCCAGGTCGACAGCAACCTGCGCCCGGTCGGCGCCGAGGCGCTGCTGCGCTGGCACCACCCCACGCGCGGCCTGCTCAGCCCGATGGCATTCCTGCCCGACGCCGTCGCCAGCGGCCTGGTGCACGACATCGACGAACTGGTGCTCGACACCGCCTGCGCCGCGCTCGGCAAATGGCAGCACGATGCCGTGCTCAAGGACATGACGCTCGCCGTCAACATCACCGCGCGCTCATTCGAACACCCCGCCTTCACCGATACGGTCATCCGCCTGCTCGACAAGTACCGCCTGCCCCCCGGCCGGCTATGTCTGGAACTCACCGAGCACATCAAGGCGCAATCCTTCCCCGACGCCGCCCGCGTCATCAACCGCCTGCGCGAGCGCGGCGTACGCTTCGCGCTGGACGATTTCGGCACCGGCTACTCCTCGCTGGAAAGCCTCAAGCACCTCGCCTTCGACCAGATCAAGATCGACGCCGCCTTCGTCGCCGACATCACCGACAACCCGGTCAGCCAGGCCATCGTCGCCGGTGTCATCACCATCGCCAACGCCATGCAGATCGAGATCCTCGCCGAATGCGTGGAGCGCCACGAGCAACTGGAGCACCTGATGCGTCGCGGCATCGAGCGCCACCAGGGCTACCTCTTCGGCAAGCCCATGCCGCGCAGCGTGGTGGAGGCGACGATACGGAGTGCATTCGGGGAGGCGGTTGCGTCGTAGCCACGGTGATGCGTCAGCGAGGCGCCCGCCTACGCTTCGTCATTTCCGCGATCCCCGAGCTTCGCTCCCTGAGCCCGTCGAAGGGATCGAAGCGGTCGAAGCCGCTGTAGGGTGGGCTCGGCGAGCCCACGCGCCTGGCTTGTTCTGCCGGCTCCCGCCGTAAGTGCGGTGCTCACTCGTTACGCCTGGCCGGGAGTTCGCCCCGGCGGGCTACATACTCTCTGCTACGCGGCGGAGAGTATGCAGAGAACGCGCCCCGCTTCCGCCGTCGCTCTACGCGCGATCCCTCGTCACGGCTGTGCTGCTCGGCGGCTGCAGAGGGGACCTGGGGGCGTGTCAGTTTGCTCGGCCGTGCTCCCACAAAAAATCCGGTGCAATGCTCTTCGGCTATTGCACCCTACGTTAGCTGCCTATTCTTCGGACAAGCTCAGCTGAGCGCTGCAGTGTGGGCATGACAAACGCCGCTTAACAAGAAGCTCGTACGGTAGGTATTGCTCCCTCGCCCGCCTCAGATTTGGCGATTCGTCGAGCCGTGAAGTGATGAGGAGACGATTGCTGCAATTCGGACAAAGAACTGGGTATGCCAGCGTCAAGGCAACGATCCAGGCCGTTCCACAAAGCCCCAAGCCGATGAAAAGTACAGAAGAAGTTTGAGTCGCGAAGAAGAGGATGAGCCAGAGGACTGAGCCCCAGCTAGCAACGGCCCCTGCGACCGCAGTAACGCGAATTCGACGAGAGATAGACGGCGTGAGCATTGCATCCCAACGTTTGAGCTCAGATCGCTGCCCGTCAGGGCCGTCGCGCCTGCAGCGAAGTATTGGAAGGCGCAGCACCGTTCACATGCTTGATGCTGACACCGTATGCGCGGACCGCTTCCGTGGGTGCTGGCTCGGTGCGCTCACAGTACACCACCAACTGAGCATCGCCCTCCCACGTCGCACCCGCTGCCCCCTTGCAGTAACCCGCGAACACTACATATCCCTCTTCCGGAACACTGATTGCGCGACGATGCGTCAGGACCAGGTGCTCTCCGTATGGGGCATACCCACGCCCGTCGTTCCTTGATGTGATCAGGAAGACACGCAACTGTTTGTTTGGGGATTCTTCGACAAGCTTTGAATCGTAGTTGAGGAGACTCAACCCATACGCAGCCAAGTGGTAGCCGGCGATAGCTGTGACGGACAAAAAGGCGACGACCAATGCTGCTTTTCGATACATCCCAGTTCTCTCCTGCGCCTTCTAACGTTTGACGTGAGGGGCCGCCGCAGCGCGAAGCCGCGAAGGGAACCCACAAGCGCAGCTTGTGGGCGGTCCGACTCGACGGAGTGGTTAGGTGGCTGGTGCATAGCGGTCACGAACTAGCAGTTTGTTTTTCGCGAACTCTCACTCGCACTCGATGACCACGCCCGCCCCCAGCCGTGTAGAGAATGAGAAACAGATACCCGTCTCTTGCCTTTTGAACGATGTCATCAGATTGGTCGGCTAGACCAATCCATTGATCGCCGACCTCAAAGCGGTAGGGAAGTCGTTGAGCCTGCGATGGCTCCGCGATGATGAATGCTTCAGTGGGTCTTCGTCGAGTTACGTACGCACGCCACCATGACTCAAAGTACATCCCTCCCAAGTTTGTGATGGTGGTGGGCTGATCCCCAACGTTCCATGCAGTAACAGAAAGGTATGTGTTTGGATCAGGAGCAATGCCTCCCAGCAGCTTCATTCCGGAAGATGTGGTTACGTCGATTTTTGCACCTGAGGCAAGCCATTTGTATGCATCCCAACCAAGAACGAAGGTTGAGATCACTGCGGCATAGGCTGCTATTCCAAGAGTCAAAAGCTCGTTTTGATTAAAAAAGGCGCTGCGGACTCTAGAGCCATTGCGTTTATCCCCGGGCAAAGGTGCTTTGGTGTTGCCACCTAACTATCAATTTATCCGGCAGAACTGCTGGATAACCTGGCGCGTTGCCGGATAACCACAGAGCCTGCCTTCGTTGGGAAGAGGCCCCGGACAAGGTTTCGGCCGGAGCACTGTGTTCATGTACAGGAATAAATGCCAGCAAAAGCAGCATGCTTGCCGGAGTGTGGCCATGGCTGGTCCGGCATGTCACTTGGGTGCGGCCTCCCGGACAAGCACGGCCCCACTCCCCCTCTGCAGCCGCCGAGCAGCACAGCCGTGACGAGGGATCGCGCGTAGCGC
>JAVHYF010000073.1 GCA_031119205.1 Moraxellaceae bacterium
GCGGTGTATGGCCGCGTGTCGGTGTATGACCTGTCGGTGATTCCGCTGTTCATGCTGATGGGCGCCTTCGCGGTGCAGGGTGGCCTGTCCAAGGCGCTGTTCGATTTCGCCAATGCGCTGCTGGGCCGCTTCCGTGGTGGCATGGCGATGGCCGGTGTGCTGGCCTGCGCGGCCTTCGGGTCGATCTCCGGCAGCACGGTGGCCACCACCGCGACGATCGCGCAGGTGGCCTACCCGGAGATGCGCCGCATCGGTTACTCGGGGCGTCTCGCCACTGCCGCGCTCGCCACCGGCGGCACCATGGGCGTGCTGCTGCCGCCCTCGGTGACGCTGATGGTGTACGCCATCCTCACCGAGCAGAACATCACCAAGATGTTCCTCGCCGCTTACGTGCCGGCGCTGCTGGCGGCCATCGGCTACCTGCTGGCCATCGCCATCATGGTGCGTGTGCGGCCGGACCAGGCACCACCCGCGCAGGCGGTGCCGGCGGGTGAAGTGGCCTCCGCCGCCGGGCGTGTATGGCCGATCCTCGCCATCTTCTTCACCGTGTTCGGCGGCATCTACGGCGGCCTGTTCACCGCCACCGAGGGCGCGGCGATAGGCACCTTCCTCACCTTCGGCATCACCCTGCTGCGCGGTGACATGAACCGCGAGCGCTTCGTCGCCGCGGTGCGCAGCTCGGCGCAGACCAGCGGCATGATCTTCATGATCTTCCTGGGTGCCGACATGATCAACGCCGCGCTCGCGCTGTCGCAGTTGCCGGCGCAGCTCGCCGACGTGGTGGCCCACCTGCAGATCGAGCCGGTGGTGGTCATGGCCGGCATCATGCTGTTCTACATTGCGCTCGGCTGCGTGATGGACGAGATGTCGATGATCCTGCTCACCGTGCCCACGCTGTTCCCGGTCATCATGGGCATGGACTTCATGGGCCTGGGCGGCGCCGACAAGGCGCTGTGGTTCGGCATCCTTATTCTCACCGTGTGCGAGATCGGCATGATCTTCCCGCCCGTGGGGCTCAACGTCTACATCATGAACGGGCTGGCCAAGGACGTACCGATGGCCGAGACCTACAAGGGCGTCGTGCCTTTCCTCGCCACCGACGCCATCCGCCTGTCCCTGCTGATCGCATTTCCAGCCCTGTCTCTGTGGCTGGTGCATCGCCTTGCGTAGTACCTCCGTTCCACACCCGCCTCATCGAGGAGACATGCCATGAACAAGACCCTTCGCATCACCCTGGCGGCCACCGGCCTTGCACTGTCTTCGCTGACGGTGCAGGCGCAGGAGGTCACGCTCAAGGTGCACCACTTCCTGCCGGCCAGTTCGCCGGCCCAGACCATGGTCATCCAGCCGTGGTGCGACAAGATCGCGGCGGAATCGAACAACCGCATCAAGTGCCAGATCTACCCCTCCATGCAGCTGGGCGGCACACCGCCGCAGCTCATCGAGCAGGTGCGTGACGGGGTTGCCGATGTCATCTGGACGCTGCCCGGCTACACCGCCGGCCGCTTCCCCTCGCTGGAGGCCTTCGAGCTGCCCTTCATGATGCAGAACCCCGAGGCCACCAGTAAGGCCCTGTGGGACTACACGCAGCAGTACAGCCAGGCCGAGATCAAGGACTTCAAGCCGATCGCTTTCCACGTGCACGGCGACGGCGTGTTCCACATGACCAGCAAGCCGATCAGGACCATGGCCGACCTGCGCGGCCTCAAGCTGCGTGCGCCGACGCGCATGACCAACAAGTTCATCGCCATGCTGGGCGGCACGCCGGTGAGCATGCCGGTGCCGCAGGTGGGCGACGCGCTGTCCAAGGGCGTCATCGACGGTGCCGTGGTGCCGTATGAAGTCGTGCCCTCGGTAAAGATCCAGGAACTGGTGAAGTTCCACTCCGAGACCGACCCGGCCGAGGCCGCCTTCTACACCTCCACCTTCGTGCTGGCGATGAACAAGGCGAAGTACGACGGCCTGCCGGCCGACCTCAAGAAAGTCATAGACGCCAACAGCGGCCAGGCCGTGTCCGCCGCCGCCGGCCGCGCCTTCCTGCAGGCGGATGCGGAAGGCAAGAAGCTGACGATGAAGAACACCCACAACGTGATCCCGGCATCCGAACTGGCCGGCTGGAAGAAGATCGGCGACAAGCTGGCCGCCGACTGGGTGAGCGAAATGAACGGCAAGGGCGCCAACGGCCAGCAGATGCTGGACGGTGCGAAGTCGCTGATCGCGAAATACGTGGCGCAGCGCTGAGCGCCAACCGCGGAGATTCCGTCACCCCTGCCCCTCGACAAGCTCGGGGACCGGGCAGGGGGCCAGTGACTTAAGCACTGATCACGACACTGGATTCCTGCCTGCGCAGGAATGACGAGACCTCCTGTTACCGCAACGCCTCATCGACACGCCATGCCCTCCAACACCCGCAACATCGCCAACCGCTCCGTCTTCCCCATCGGCCTCGGCTGCATGAATCTCAGCCACGCCTACGGCACGCCGTTGCCGGAGGCGGATGCGCAGCGTCTGCTGCTGCGCGCGCTGGAGCTCGGCGTGGACTTCTTCGACACCGCCGCGCTGTACGGCTTCGGCGCCAACGAGGAGCTGGTGGGACGTACGCTGTCTGCCCATCGCAGCCGTTTCTTGCTCGCCAGCAAGTGCGGCATGCAGGGCATCGACGGCAAGCGCGTTATCGACGGTCGCGCCGCCACCATCAAGGCCACCTGCGAGGACAGCCTGCGTCGGCTGCGCACCGATCACATCGACCTCTACTACCTGCACCGCTGGGACAAGGCGGTGCCGATCGAGGAGAGCGTCGGCGCGCTGGCCGACCTGGTGCGCGAGGGCAAGATCGGCGCCATCGGCCTGTCCGAGGTATCGGCCGCGACCCTGCGCCGCGCGCACGCGGTGCATCCGGTCGCCGCGCTGCAGTCCGAGTATTCGCTGTGGACCCGCAACCCCGAGCTGGGCGCGCTCGCCGCCTGCCGCGAACTGGGTGTGGCCTTCGTCGCCTTCAGCCCGGTTGCGCGCGGCTTTCTCGGCGGCGTGCTGCGCGACGTGTCCGGCTTCGACGCCAAGGACATCCGCCGCTCGATGCCGCGCTTCGAGCCGGACAACTACGCCGCCAACCTGCGTCTGCTGGACGATGCACTGGCGATGGCGGACGAGGCCGGCTGCACGCTAGCGCAACTCGCGCTCGCCTGGTTGCTGGCGCAGGGCGACGACGTGATCCCGATTCCCGGCACCACCCGCATCGATCACCTGGAGCAGAACCTCGGCGCTGCGCGTGTAGCGCTGAGTCCTGCACTGGTGGATCGCCTCGCCACGCTGTTCGCCCCGGCACGCATCAGTGGTGCGCGCTACAACGCGGCCACACAGGCCGAGATCGACAGCGAGGAATACTGAAGCCCGCGTGGCGCCGGCGCTCCCACATAGAGGGCAGGGCATCGCCAAGTAACACCGAAGGACGCATCATGAGCACCACGACACCGACTGCCATCCCCACCCGCACCCAGGTCGCCATCATCGGCGCCGGCCCCGCCGGCCTGCTGCTGGGCCAGCTGCTGTACAAGGCCGGCATCGACGCGGTGATCATCGAGCGGCAGAGCGGGGACTATGTGCTCGGCCGCATCCGCGCGGGTGTCATCGAGCAGACCACCGCCGATGCGCTGGATGCGGCTGGTGTCGGGTCGCGCATGCACTCGGAAGGCCTGCCGCACGATGGCGTGGAGCTGTGCGTGGATGGTCAGCGCCATCGCATCGACCTCGCCGCGCTCACCGGTGGCAAGCATGTCACCGTGTATGGCCAGACCGAGGTGACCCGCGATCTCATGGAGGCGCGCGCCACAGAGGGCCTGCTCACCGTGTATGAAGCGCAGGGCGTCAGCGTGCATGACTTCGCTGGCACGCAGCCACGGGTGCGCTTCACCCACGGCAGCGTTGCGCGCGAAATCGCCTGCGACTACATCGCCGGTTGCGACGGCTTCCACGGTGTGTGTCGCGCCAGCGTACCGGCTGGTGCGCTGCGCACCTTCGAGAAGGTCTACCCCTTCGGCTGGCTGGGTCTGCTCGCGGATGTGCCGCCGGTGTCGGACGAGCTCATCTACGTGCGCAGTCCGCGTGGCTTCGCGCTGTGCAGCATGCGTTCGAAGACGCGCAGCCGTTACTACCTGCAGTGCTCGCTGGACCACAAGGTGGAGCAGTGGAGCGATGCCGCGTTCTGGGAGGAGCTGCGCCTGCGCCTCGACCCGCAGGCCTGCGACGAGCTGGTGACCGGCCCGTCCATCGAGAAGAGCATCGCGCCGCTGCGCAGCTTCGTCACCGAGCCGATGCGCTTCGGCAGTCTGTTCCTGGCCGGCGACGCCGCCCATATCGTGCCGCCCACCGGTGCCAAGGGCCTCAACCTCGCCGCCGCCGACGTGACCTATCTCGCTGCCGCGCTGGCCGATCACTACAACGGCCACGACGACGAAGGCCTTTCGCGTTACTCCGAGCGCGCGCTGGCCCGTGTCTGGAAGGCCGAGCGCTTCTCCTGGTGGTTCACCTCGCTGATGCATCGCTTCCCCGACAACGCCGGTTTCGGCGAACGCATGCAGGAGGCCGAGCTGGCGTACCTGTTCGGCTCGCAAGCGGCGCAGGCGGCCTTGGCGGAGAACTATGTGGGCTTGCCGATGGTGTTGCACTGAAAGGCTTGCGCGCGCTGTTGTTGGGCTTCGCGTTGCTCAACCCAACCTACGTCTACAGCGAGGCACCACGCAGAAGCGGTAGGTTGGGTTGAGCGCAGCGAAGCCCAACATGCAGCCTTGCAATCAGGAAGACTCCGCGGCGTCGATGGACAGCATCTTTCCGCCTGTGGTCATCTGCAGCGGCTTGCTGCAACGCCCACTGGCGGCCTTGCGGCGTCCGCCTATACTCGCGGAATGGACCAACCAGTACATCCGCGTCGTCGCGCGCCGGCAAAGACTGCAACGAAGACTCCCAAGGCGACGGGGGCGCGCAGCAAAGCTGCCGCACCGCGTACCAACGACCCCGAGCGCACCATGGCGGAGATCCTCGCCGTCGCCACGCAGGAATTCGCCGCCGGCGGTCTGTCCGGTGCGCGAATCGATGCCATTGCGGACGCGACGCGCACCAGCAAGCGGATGATCTATTACTACTTCGGCAGCAAGGAAGGGCTCTACCTTGCGGTGCTGGAAGAGTCCTACCGCAGCGTGCGCCTGACCGAAGGCGAGCTGCATCTCGCCGATCTGCCGCCGGAAGAGGCGCTGGCCCGCCTGGTCGGCTTCACCTTCGACCACCACTGGAACAGCCAGGACTACATCCGCATCGTGATGTCCGAGAACATCCAGCGCGGCGAGTACCTGGCGCAGAGCAAGATCATCCAGAAGCTCAACGTGCCGGCCATCAATGCCATCCGCGAGCTGTACGAGCGCGGCGTCGCGGACGGCCTGTTCCGCGCCGGGCTGGACGCCATCGACATCCACGCGTCGATCTCCGCGCTGTGCTTCTTCAACGTGTCCAACCAGTACACCTTCGACCTCATCTTCAAGCGCGACGGCAGCTCGCCCAAGGCACTGAAGACGCGCCGCGCCAACATCATCGAGATGATCCTGCGCTACGTGCGCAAGTAAGGCCCGTTCTACGCCCCGTTACGTCCGTAGCGAGGCTGCGGACACATAGTCGCAACCCGACCATTCTGCTGCAGTGCAGATTCGGGTTAGCTCGCATGGCGCGAAAACTAACTAGTTCGTACATTTCAATGCATGGATGACAATGGCGCTCGCCTGCGCCGTCTCCGCCAGCAAACCAGGGCCCGGGAACCACGGGTCCGGCAACAAGAGGAGATGTGTTTCGTGCTCACGGGATTGGTCAACCGCTGCTATCGCCTGCTCGACTGGACGGTGGCGGCGATGCTGGCACTCATGGTGGTGCTGGTGTTCGGCAACGTGGTGTTGCGCTATGCCTTCAACTCCGGCATCAGCGTGTCCGAGGAACTCTCGCGCTGGTTGTTCGTGTGGGTCACCTTCATCGGCGGCGCCGTCGCACTGAAGGAGAACCGCCACCTCGGCACCGACTTCCTGGTCGCGCGTCTGCCGCGCCGGTTGAAGAAGCTGTGTTGTGCCGTCGGCTACGTGCTGATGATCTTCGCCTGCTGGCTGGTGTTCCGCGGCGCGTATGACCAGGTTGTCATCAATGCCGGCACCACCAGCGCGGTGATGGAAGTCCCGGTGGCCTGGTTCTACGCCTCCGGCCTCGTCTTCGCGATCCTCACCACGCTGATCCTGCTGCGCAACCTCTTCATGCTGCTCGCCGGCCGTGTCGACGACGCCGACCTGGTGATGGTGCAGGAGAGTGAAGACCTGCCCCATGGCAACCCTGCCACCCACGACGCGAGGCAGGCATGACCATCGCCATCTTCATCGGCGCGCTGCTCGCCACCATGGCCCTGGGTATCCCGGTGGCCTTCGCCCTGATGCTCACCGCGGTGGCGCTGATGTGGCACCTCGGCCTGTTCGAGGCGCAGATCCTCGCGCAGAACCTCATCAACGGTGCCGACTCTTTCCCGCTGCTGGCGGTGCCCTTCTTCATGCTCGCCGGCGAAGTGATGAATGCCGGTGGCCTGTCGCGCCGCATCGTCGCACTGGCCCTCGCGGTGGTTGGCCACGTGAAGGGTGGGCTCGGCTACGTGACCATCGTGGCGGCGTGCATCATGGCCGCCCTGTCCGGCTCCGCGGTGGCGGACGCTGCCGCGCTGGGCGCATTGCTGCTGCCCATGATGGTAGCCGCTGGCCACGACAAGGCACGTTCCGCCGGCCTCATCGCGTCGGCCAGCATCATCGCGCCGGTCATCCCGCCCAGCATCGCCTTCGTGATCTTCGGCGTGGCCGGCAACGTGTCCATCACCAAGCTGTTCCTCGCCGGCATCTTCCCCGGCCTGCTGCTCGGTCTCGCCCTGTGGGTCACCTGGTGGTGGCTGTCGCGCCGCGAGAACGTGCAACCGCCGCCGCGCCGTTCGCGTGCCGAAGTGAAGCAGGCCGTTCGCGACTCGCTGTGGGCCATGGTGCTGCCGGTGATCGTCATCGTCGGGCTGAAGTTCGGTGTGTTCACACCGACCGAGGCCGCCGTGGTGGCAGCGGTGTATGCCATCGTGATCTCGGTGTTCGTGTACCGCGAGCTGACGCTGCGCACCCTGGTGCCGTTGTTCGTGTCGGCCGCCAAGACCAGCGCGGTCATCATGCTGCTGGTGGCGGCCTCCATGGTCACCGCATGGCTGATCACCGTGGCCCAGTTGCCCGGCCAGGTCATCGAACTGCTGCAGCCATTGCTCGACAACCCGAAGGTGTTGCTGGTCGCGATCATGATCCTCGTGATGATCGTCGGCACTGCGCTGGACCTGTCGCCCACCATCCTGCTGCTGACGCCCATCCTCATGCCGCTGGTGAAGGCGGCCGGCATCGACCCGGTGTACTTCGGCGTGCTGTTCATCATCAACAACGCCATCGGCCTCATCACCCCGCCCGTGGGTACGGTGCTCAACACTGTGGCTGGTGTCGGCAAGGTGAGCCTCGACCAGGTGACGCGCGGCGTGCTGCCCTTCATGTGCGCGCAGTTCGCGGTGATGTTCCTGCTGATCCTGTTCCCGGATCTCGTGATGGTCCCCGCCCGCTGGATGTACGGCGGATAGAACGGCCAGCAAATGATTCTGACGTCGTTGCACCTCCTTGCCGTACCAGTCGTACTGTCTTCGTCGGCGCGCCTAGTCAGAACCGCTTCGCAAGAACTGCTTCGCTTCATTTCCTGGCCGTTCTTACGGTCTCAGCATCCGCCGCGCTGGCCACGCCGCGGCGGAGGGCTCCCCGGTTTGCGTAGGCCTGCAAC
>JAVHYF010000044.1 GCA_031119205.1 Moraxellaceae bacterium
ACGGCACGGTGACCACCACCAGCACGCTGACGCTGAGCGTGACACCGGTGGCCGATCCCACTGTCACGGCAGCCGACACGCTGACCATCGCGGAAGACTCCGGCACCAGTGGTGGCAACGTGCTCACCAACGACAGCGATCCGGACGGCCCGCTGCGCGTGTCTCAGTTCGTCGTCAATGGCACCACCTACGCAGTCGCCTCGGGCAGCTCCAACACCGCGACGATCGCCGGTGTCGGTGTGCTGGTGATGAACAGCAACGGCGCCTACACCTTCACCCCGGCGGCCAACTACAACGGTTCTGTGCCGACGGTGACCTACACCGCCACCGATGGCGCCAGCTCTGCCACCAGCACGCTGAACATCACCGTGACACCGGTGAATGACGCGCCGGTCGGCCAGGCCGACACCAACACCACGGCGGAGGACACCACGCTGACGGTGACCGCCGCCAACGGCGTGCTGGCCAATGACAGCGACGTCGATGGCAACACGCTGACCGTCACGCAATTCACCGTGGCAGGCGTGGCCGGTACCTTCACCGCAGGACAGACCGCCACCATCACCGGCATCGGCGCGCTGACGCTCAACAGCAACGGCAGCTACAGCTTCGTGCCGGCCGCCAACTACAACGGTGCAGTGCCGGTCGTGACCTACACCGTGTCCGACGGCACGGTGACCACCACCAGCACGCTGACGCTGAGCGTGACACCGGTGGCCGACCCCACTGTCACGGCAGCCGACACGCTGACCATCGCAGAGGATTCCGCTGCGACGGGCGGCAACGTGCTCACCAACGACAGCGATCCGGACGGCCCGCTGCGCGTGTCCCAGTTCGTAGTCAACGGCACCACCTATGCGGTGACAGCCGGTGGATCCAACACCGCGACGATCGCCGGCGTGGGCACGCTGGTGATGAACAGCACCGGCGCGTACACCTTCACGCCTGCGGCCGACTACAACGGCAGCGTGCCCACGGTGACCTACACCGCCACCGACGGCACCAGCTCTGCCACCAACACGCTGAACATCACCGTCACCCCGGTGGACGATGCCTTCACCGACGCCAACGAGACGGTGACCATCGCCGAGGACTCGGTCGCCACCGGCAGCGTGCTGACCGGTACGAGCAGCGTGGACGGTCCGGTCACGGTGACGAGCTTCGTCGTCGCCGGCGTGTCCGGCACGTTCAACGCCGGCCAGACGGCGAGCATCAGCGGCGTGGGCACGATCAACATCGCCGCCAACGGCAACTACACCTTCACGCCGGCCGCGAACTACAACGGCACGGTGCCGACCATCACCTACACGATGACCGATGGCTCCAGCGGCGACACCTCGACGCTGAACATCACCGTCACCGCGGTGAACGACGCCCCCACCACCACCGGCGGCGCCGTCACCGGCAGCGAGGATTCGCCGCTGGTGTTCTCCTGGGCGCAATTCAACGTCACCGACGTGGACAGCGGCCCGGCACCGGCCATCCGCATCGGCAGCCTGCCTGCCGACGGCGTGCTGCAGTACTACAACGGCAGCAGCTGGGTGAGCGCCACGGTGAACCAGCTGGTCTCGCAGGCGGACGTTGCCGCGGGCCGCCTGCGCTTCGTGCCGGACAGCAACGAATCCGGCGCCGACGGCTACGGTGGCAGCAGCACCGGCAACCGCCAGGCCGACTACGCCAGCTTCACCTACACGCCGGTCGACGGCTCCGCCGCCAATGCCACCGGCAACACCGCCACCATGCGCGTGGACATCACACCGGTGGCCGACGCACCGACGCTGAGCATGACCTCCGGCGTGCCGGTGACGCACACCCAGGTCGTGGTCGCTGGCGGCTCCGGCACCAGCGGCGGCTTCACCATCATCGACGGGGTGATACAGATCAGCAGTGGCCAGCGCCTGTGGCAGACCGCGGACTTCGCGGCAGCCGGCGGCAATGCCAACGGGACGACGACACAGGGCGACATCTTCGTGTTCACCCAGTCGTCCAACGTGAATGGCGTGAACGGCAACGGTTCACTGGCCACCGATGCGCGCGACTACATCGTGCTGGAGAAGCCGCGCAGCGCTTACACCATCACGTATGCGGTGGATCACAACGGCGCTTACAACGGCTACGACAACGTGTCGATCACGGACAGCGCCACCGGCAAGAACTGGGGCGTGGCCAACAACATCGAGGACATCATCTTCGGTGACGGCACGAGCTTCAGCGGCGGCACGACGGTCACCACCACGACCTACGACACCTGGCCGGTGAGCCTGGCCACGGCACTGACCGACATCGATGGCAGCGAAACGCTGTCCAGCATCACCATCACGGGCCTGGCCAGTGGTGTGAGCTTCAGCGCCGGTTCCTCGCCCAGCGCCGGCACCTGGGTGCTGACGCCTGCGCAACTAGCAGGTCTGACCATGAACGTGCCGGCCGGCACGGCATCGATGACGCTGACCGCCAGCGTGACCAGCACCGAAGCGCTGGGCGGCTCGGCCACCACCACGGTGAACCTGACGGTCTACAGCGCCGGCACGCCGGTGGCTGCGAACGACAACTTCAACACCCAGATGGGGCAGCCGATCACCATCACCAGCGGCCAGTTGCTCGCCAACGACACGCTGTACGACGGCGCGAGCATCACCAGTGTGAGCACCGCCTCCGGTGGCACCCTGGTGAACAATGGCAACGGTACCTGGACCTACACGCCGAGTAGCACCGGCACCGGCAACTTCACCTACACCATCACCGACAGCAACGGCCAGACCAGTACCGCGACGGCCAGCATCACCACCTACCAGGCCAACAATGACCTGATCACGGTGCATGAGAGCGCACTGGCCGGCGGCACCGGGGGCGGCAACCGCGTCATCAGCGGCAACCTGCTGTCCAACGACGGCGTGGGTGGCCTGAGCATTTCCAACGTGGGCGGCGTGACCGACGGCTCGGCCAACGACACCGACGCGCGCGCCGGCTATGTCGGCGTCAATCACGTCGTCGGTGGCGTGACGGTGGGCAACGTGGTGGTGGACGTGACCGGCGCCGGCGTGGGTGACTACACCTACACCCTGCTGAACGCGGCCAACCACAGCGCAGCGGCCAACAACAACAGCCTGACCAGCGCCATCAGCTACACGTCCAACCTCGGTAGCGCCAGCCTGCAGGTCACCATCGTCGATGATCGCCCGCAAGCCTTCACGCGTGACGTGGAGGTCACCGAGTCGAACATGCCGTCCTACAACCTGGTGCTGGTGCTGGATGTCTCGCGCAGCATGACGCTGGCGGAAGCCGGCGGCCAGATCCAGGACGAGAATGCCGACGGCAGCACGAGCGTCAGCACCCGCCTGGATCTCGCCAAGCAGGCCATGATCGACCTGGTGAGCGAGTACTTCGACCAGGCCTCCAGCGTGGCGGTGAAGATCGTCACCTTCGGCCCCAGCGGCAGCATCCTCAACGGTGGCAATGCCTTCACCGACAAGGCGACGCTGATCGCCGCCATCAACGGCATCGCGGTGTCGTCCACGGGTGGTACCAACTACGAGGCCGGCCTGGCCTCCGCCCGCACCGCCTTCGGCACACCCAGCGGCAGCACGACCAACATCTCGTACTTCATCTCGGACGGCGCGCCCACCAGCGGCAACACCAACACCGCGGTGAGCACCTGGGACAGCTTCACCGCCAGCAACGGCGTCAAGTCGTATGCCATCGGCGTGGGCACCGGCATCTCCAGCTCCGCTGCACTCAACACCATCCACAACGTGGATGCAGACAACAGCGGTACCCGCGACACCGCGATCATCGTGCCGGACCTCAATGACCTGTCGGCCACGCTGACCACGTCGGTCCCGGTCTCCTACGGCGGCAACGTGGTAGGGAGCGCCAGCAGCGGCGTGGGCAGTGCGCTGGGCGCCGACGGTGGTTACATCCAGTCGATCACCCTGCAGCTGGATACGAACGCCGATGGCGTGCCGAACGCCAACGTCACCTTCAACTACAACGCCAGCACCAACCAGATCAGCTGGACCGGTGGCTACCCGAGCGGCTCGCCGATCACCGGTGACACGCTGTCGCTGACGTCTGCCCGCGGCTTCACCTACGGCACGTTGAACTTCAACTTCGCGACCGGCAACTACACCTACTACACCGGCAGCGCCGCGTCCGAAGGCACCCGCTTCTCGCTGTCCTTCGTGGGTCGCGACGGTGACGGTGACGTAACTCCGGCGACCAACCTGAACTTCAGCATCGTCGACGGCAAGCCGGTGGCACGTCCGGACTTCGATACGCTGACCCCGAACAGCACGTCCTACTCCGGCAACGTCATCAGCGGTCTGGGCACGGACAGTGGTCTGAACGAGGGCACGCTGACCACGGACTTCACGTCCAAGGGTCCCGGTGCCGACACGGCTGTGGATGGCGCGCGCGTGAGTTCCATCGTCTTCCAGGGACAGACCTTCAACCTGGCTGCGGCCAGCAGCGGCAGCGCACTGGGTGGCAGCTTCACGGTGAATGCAAGCGGACAGCTGAGCTGGACGCACGCCAGCAACGGCAGCAGCCTGGTGTTCAACCGCGATGGCTACTACAACTACGCACCGCCGACGGCCAGCCGCCCGAATCCGGGTGTGGATGCCACCACCACGGTGAACCTGAATACCGCGCCGCTGGCGGCGACAGGGGTCAGCGTGAGCGGCCGCGACGAGAACGGCAACAACGCGACGATCACTTACTACAACCCGTCCGGCACCGCCAACGACGGCGCCGGCGTGACCGGCCGCGGCGTGGTGAGCACGGCGACCAGCAGCGACGGCACCACCAACAACCGCAGCCTGGACGGGCTGGAGACGATGATCTTCACCTTCAGCACGGCGATCCATTCGCACGGCGTGGAAGGCATCAGCTTCACGGTGAATGTCGACAACAGCAACCTCGGCGACACCGCGGCTCAGGGTGGCAGCACCTCGCTGTCCTACGCGATCTACCACATAGACGGTCACCTGCTGGGCACTTTCGTCAGCCAGTCCGAAGGACTCGTGACGCTGCCCTCCCAGTACAGCAACGTCGGCCGCATCGAGATCCAGGCGTCCAGCGATGCGGAAGCACGCATCACCGACCTGCGCTTCCAGCACATCAACGACGACACCTCCACCAGCGTCATCGCCCCGACCGAGATCGGCTACACGCTGACCGACAGCGACGGCGACAGCTCCAGCTCCACGCTGACGCTGCGCAGCTACAACAACGCGACGGCGGGCGACGACGCCGGCAATGCGCTGACCGGCTCGGCGATCAACGACCAGCTCTTCGGCCTGGATGGCAACGACACGCTGAGCGGGCTTGCAGGCCATGACTTGCTGGATGGTGGTCTGGGCAATGACAACCTGAGCGGTGGCGACGGCAACGACTTCCTGTTCGGCGGTGCCGGTAACGACGTGCTGGATGGCGGCGCCGGCAACGACCGTCTGGTCGGTGGTTCTGGCAACGACATGCTGACCGGTGGCTCCGGCTCCGACGTCTTCGTGTGGAGCCTGGCGGATCGTGGCGCGCCCGGCACGCCGGCGATCGACACAATTACGGACTTCAACAACGCCAGCCCGGCAGCCGGTGGCGACATCCTCGATCTGCGCGATCTGCTGCAGGGCGAGCAGCACACCGGCACCAACCCCGGCACGCTGAGCAACTACCTGCACTTCGAGACCAGCGGTGGCAACACCACGGTCCAGATCAGCAGCAGTGGTGGCTTCTCCAGCGGCTACAACACCGGCGCGGTCGACCAGACCATCGTGCTGCAGGGCGTGGATCTGACCAGTGGCGGTACGCTGAACGACAACACCATCATCCAGAACCTGCTGAGCAACAACAAGCTGCAGACGGACTGATCGCCGCCACCTGTACGCGGCCCGGGACCACCCGGGTCGCGTGCTACCATGCGCGCCACCTGAAGTGTCATCACGGGATCGCGCATGGATCTCATCGCACGCGTTGCCCAGCAGTTCGAGGCCAGCGCCCGCAGCACCGAGGCAGCCGTGGAGGTCCTTGCGGCGCCCATCGCCGCTGCCACCGAACTCATCGTCACCAGCCTGCTCGCCAGCGGCAAACTGCTGGCCTGTGGTCAGGGCAGCGGCATGGCACTCGCGCAATACGGCTGTGCGCTCCTGACCGGCCATTTCGAGCGCGAACGCCCGGAACTTGCAGCCCTGCTGCTGGCCGGCGACGCCACCGCCTCGTGCGCCGGCATGGCGCGCTACACGCCGGACGAGATCTTCGCCAAACCGCTACGCGCGCTGGGCCATGCTGGCGACGTGCTGCTGGCGATCGGCGGTCCCGGCGACATCGGCGCGCTCGCCACGGTGATCGACGCAGCCCACCAGCGCGAGATCGCCGTCGTGTTGCTCGACGCGCTGGCTTTCGAGAGCGCGGGCGAACTCCTCGGCAGCCAGGACGTCCATATACAGGTACCGGCCACGCGCCTGGCGCGTGCGCAGGAATTACAGACCCTCGCACTGCACTGCCTGTGCGATGGCATCGATTGTTTGCTGATGGGAGAAGAATCTTGAGTCGAATTCTGAGTCCGTTGCAGTCATTGCAACCGTTGCGACGTATTGCCCTGCTGGCCGTACTGGTCGCATTGCCCTTGCTGCAGGGCTGCGTCCCCATCGTGGTGGCCGGCGCCGCCACCGGCGTCACGGCATCGCTGGACCGCCGCAGTTACGGCGTACAGCTGGAGGACAGCGAGATCGAAGTGAAGGGCACCAGCGAGATCAAATCGAAGTTCGGCGCGCGCGCCAGTTCCTCGGTGACCTCATTCAACCGCTGGGTGCTGCTCACCGGTCGCGTTGACAGCGAAGAGACCCGCACGGGTATCGAGCAGGCGATCCGCGGCATTCCGAACGTGCGCAACGTGGTGAACGATCTCGTCGTCGTTACGCCGCCGGTCAACAGCTCGATGCAGAAGTACAGCAATGACACGGCGATTACCACGCTGGTCAAGGGACGCCTGATCGACAGCAAGGACGTGGCCGCCAACAACATCAAGGTGGTGACCGAATCGAACGTGGTGTACCTGATGGGCCTGGTCACCCAGAAGGAGGCCGACACCGCCATCGAGGTCGCACGCAACACCCGCGCGGTCAGCAAGGTGGTGCACGCCTTCGAGATCATCACGCCCGAACAGGCGAAGCAGCTCGACCCACCACCGCCGAAACCGGATGCGAGCGGCACGGACGGTGGCCGTCGCGATGGCGGCGGCACGATGTAGCTGGGAGCAGTCACGCAGGCGGTTATCGCCCGCAGCCATGAAAAAGCCCGCAACCAGTGCGGGCGTTTTCATTGGTATCGCGGATGCTTCAGGCGCGCGGTAGCAGGATGCGGTACAGGCTGCCACGACCGGGCCGACTGGCCACCTGCATCTGCCCACCCATCAAGGCCACCACCTTCGCCGCCTTCGCGAGGCCGAGGCCACGATCGGGCAGGCCTTGCCAGCTTGCCGCGAAGGGCGTGAGCGCCTTGTCGAGCTGTTCGGGCTGCAGCCCGTTGCCGCTGTCCCACAACTCGATCGCGGCCCAGGCGCCACGACGGCGGCAGCCCAGCACCGCCCCGCCGCGCGCAGTCGTGCGCAGCGCATGCTGGACGATGGCCGACAGCACGTGCTGCAGCTGCACCGGGTCGGCACGCAGCAGGATTCCCGAGGCCACCTGACGCAGGTGCAGGTCGCGCTCGTGCGCATCTTCGAGATGCTCCGCCACGGCAGCTGCCAGCACGTCACCGACCGGCATCGATTGCACGGCGAGCTCCACGCGACCAGACTCGACCTTGGCGTATGCGATGACGGCTTCGAACAACTCGGACAAGGCTGCTGCAGCTTCATCGAGCTGACCGACCAGCTTGCGGGTGTTCTCGGGCAGCGGGTGCGCTGCCAGCGTCGCAGCGAATAGCGAAATGGCCTGGATGGGCTGACGCAGATCGTGGCCAGCCGTGGAGATGAAGCGCACGTCCTCGCTGGCGGCAGCATCCTGCGGCGTCGGCACAATCGCAGCCGCGCCATCCGCCTGCAGCCCCGACCACGCCAAGCCGATGCCGCATGCCGCAGCGATGAGGCCCAGCCAGACCATGATGTCCACGTCGGCCATCAAGCCGGCCACCACCACCACAATGCCGGCAACGCCCAACAGGAGCAGCCAGTTCAGCACACGCAGACGGGCGGCCTCGATGGGCATGGCGGTGTCCTAGCTGTCTTCGTCCGGCATAGAGAGATTCAGCGTCTGGCCAACCAGGATGGCCTGCGAGCGGGTATTCACACCCAGCACCTGGTAGACCGAAGTGAGGTGCATCTTGACCGTGCGCTCGGAGAGATCGAGCTTCTGCGCGATTTCCTTGTTCGACAGGCCTTCCATCAGGCAGCACAGCACCCGTTCCTGCTTGGGGCTGAGCTTCGGGCGCGCGCGGTTGTCGCCAGCGGCGTTGCGTTGGCCAGCGTCGTCGAAGAATCGGCGACCGCCAAGAAGGGTCTTGACCCCTTCCACCAGCGCGGCCGGCGCCATGGATTTGCTGAGGAAGCCATCGACATCCGCCTCACGGGCCAGCTGGCGATAGATCGGCGCATCCTGCCCGGAAAAGACGGCCACCGGCACGCCGGGGGCTTCGCGCCGCAGCAGGGTCAGCAGGCGCAGACCGTCGCTGTCGGGCAATTTCAGGTCGAGCAGGACGAGGTGGAAACTGCGCCCGCTGCGCAGGGCACTCACCGCTTCCTGTCCGGTTGCCGCGCAAACGATCTCGCCACCGTTCAACTGCGATTCCAGCATCGCCGACAAGGCGTGCTGCAGCAAGGCATGGTCGTCAACCAACAGGATGTTGCGGGCGAATGGATTCACTGAGCGTCCCCTGGGAAACCGGGCAGTCCATGGGCCCGGCAAACTGGATGGCGAAGGTTACCGCAAAGCGAGGCTGCGCCGGAAGAGTGTGAAAAACGTTTTCACGCTGCCGCGGGGCCTCGCTACAACCCCGTATGGATGAGGGGTCAACCGGAACAGGTGCACATTTACCTATGTGGCAGGGCCGATCGGCCAGGCCCCGATGCCCGACCTGTGATCCGCTTTCCGGAACAACGCCGCAGCAAAGACGTCACACGCCATGGTTAGGCTGCACCGTGAGCCATGAAACAGTTGCCGGGCAGGAATCCATACGGCTGCGAATGGATTGCGGGGCGGACATTGCTGCGCTGGAGCAAGGGCTTGCACGGGAGCTGCGATATACTCGCCCACCCCTGCAGCAGGCCGGCCTTGCTTGCCCGCCCGCGCTGCTCCCTCCTCCAGAAGGCATTCCGATCGTGAGCAAACCCTCCAGCTTCTCCTATGAAGACCTGCTCGCCTGCGGGCGCGGCGAGATGTTCGGCCCCGGCAACGCGCAGCTACCGCTGCCGCCGATGCTGATGATCGACCGCGTAACCCACATCAGCGAAGAAGGTGGTCGTTATGGCAAGGGCGAATTGATCGCCGAGCTGGATGTGCGGCCCGACCTGTGGTTCTTCGGTTGCCACTTCGAAGGCGATCCGGTGATGCCCGGCTGCCTGGGCCTGGATGCCATGTGGCAGCTGATCGGTTTCTACCTCGGCTGGATGGGCGGCCCCGGCCGCGGCCGCGCACTGGGTTGTGGTGAAGTGAAGTTCACCGGCCAGGTGCTGCCGACGGCAAAGAAGATTACGTATCGCATCCACCTGAAGCGCGTGATCCTGCGCAAGCTGGTGATGGGCATTGCAGACGCCGTCATGGAAGTCGACGGTCGCGAGATCTATGCAGGCAATGACCTGCGGGTGGGTCTGTTCACCTCCACCGACAATTTCTGAGGAATACCGGAACATCATGCGTCGTGTCGTCGTCACCGGTCTGGGCATCGTCTCCAGCATCGGCAACAACCAGGCCGAAGTGCTGGCCTCGCTGCGCGAAGGCCGCAGCGGTATCGAGTTCAACCCACTGCAGGCCGAACTCGGTTTCCGTAGCCACGTGCATGGCCCGGTAAAGATCGACAAGGAAGCACTGATCGACCGCAAGGCCCTGCGCTTCATGGGGGACGCCGCGGCGTTCAACTACATCGCCATGCAGCAGGCGATCGCCGATGCCGGCCTGCCGCCGGAACTGGTGTCGCATGAACGCACCGGCCTGATCATGGGCTCGGGTGGTGGTTCGCCGGAAAACCAGGTGGACGCCGTCGACCTGCTGAAGGCCAAGGGCATCCGCCGTGTCGGCGCCTTCATGGTGCCGAAGACGATGTCATCGACGACCTCGGCCTGCCTGGCGACGCCATTCGGCATCCGCGGCGTGAATTACTCGATCAGCTCCGCCTGCGCGACCAGCGCGCACTGTATCGGCAACGCCGCCGAGATGATCCAGTGGGGCAAGCAGGACGTCATGTTCGCCGGCGGCGGCGAAGAAGTTCACCCGTGGATGACCGTGCTGTTCGACGCCATGGGCGCCCTGTCCTCCACCTACAACGATCGTCCGCAACAGGCATCACGCGCGTACGACGCTGCCCGTGACGGTTTCGTCATCTCCGGTGGTGGTGGCGTGCTGGTGCTGGAAGAACTGGAACACGCCAAGGCACGCGGCGCGCGCATCTACGCCGAGCTGGTGGGCTACGGTGCCACCTCGGACGGCTATGACATGGTGCAACCCTCCGGCGAAGGCGCGGTGCGCTGCATGAAGCAGGCACTGGCCAGCGTCGACACACCGATCGACTACCTGAACACCCACGGCACCAGCACGCCGGTGGGCGACACCAAGGAACTGGAAGCTGTGCGCGCCGTGTTCGGCGACAAAGCTCCGCTGATCAGTTCCACCAAGTCGATGACGGGTCACGCTCTCGGCGCTGCAGGCGTTAACGAGGCCATCTACTCCATCCTGATGATGACCCATGGCTTCGCCTGCCGGTCGATCAACATCGACACCCTGGACCCGCTGGCCGAAGGCCTGCCGATCCTGCGTGAGCGCCGCGACGGCGTGAAGCTGAACACCGTCATGTCCAACAGCTTCGGTTTCGGTGGCACCAACGCCTCGCTGGTCTTCCGCCGCCTGGCCTGAGTCCATGTCGTATGCCCGGCCGGAATTCGAGTCCCGCATCGTCGCGCCCGAATCGCTGGCCGAGGCCATCGCCCGCCTGCCGCGGCCGCTGGTGTTCACCAACGGCTGCTTCGACATCCTGCACCGCGGCCACGTCACCTACCTGACGCAGGCCCGCGCGCTGGGTGCAAGCCTCGTCGTCGCACTCGACACCGACGAGTCGGTGCGCCGTCTCGGCAAGGGCGAAGACCGCCCCTTCAACACGCTGGCCGATCGTGCGGCCGTCATTGCCGCCTTGCGCTGCGCCGACCTCGTCACCTGGTTCGAGGACGGCAACCCGCTACCCCGCATCCTGGAATGCCATGCGGATATCCTCGTAAAGGGTGGCGACTGGCCGGTCGACAAGATCGTCGGCTACAAGGAAGTCATCGGCTGGGGCGGCAGCGTGCATTCCATCCCCTTCGAGCACCAGCGCTCGACGACATCGCTGGTCGACCGCATCCGCAAGAGCTGAGCGCCCCCGCAACGCGAAGCCCCCCGAAACACACTGAACTCCCGGACCGGAGAACGGCCAGAGTTTGACTGCCGTCAGCTTTACCCCGCCCGATGACGGCGGAAGCCGGTCGAAGTCGCCAATGACCGGGCGCTAGAATCGGCGTCAGTCCATTCACGGAGGTTCGCCATGCGCGTCGCCAACAACGTCACCGAACTGATCGGCAACACGCCGCTCGTCCGCCTCAATCGCGTCACCGCCGGCCTGCAGGGCACGGTGCTGGCGAAGCTGGAGTTCTACAACCCGGCACACAGCGTGAAGGACCGCATCGCGGCGGCGATGCTCGACGCGGCCGAGAAGGCCGGCAAGATCACGCCGGACACGATCATCCTGGAACCGACCTCCGGCAACACCGGCATCGGCCTTGCAATGGTGTGCGCAGCGCGCGGCTACAAGTGCTGCTTCGTGATGCCGGAGACGATGAGCCGCGAGCGCCGCCTGCTGCTGAAGGCCTATGGTGCCGAGCTGGTACTGACGCCGGGGCCCGAAGGCATGCCGGGTGCAATCAAGCGCGCCGAGGACATGGCAGCCAGTGATCCGCGCTATTTCATGCCGCAGCAGTTCGACAACCCCGCCAATCCGGAAATCCACCGTAACACGACGGCTGAAGAGATCTGGCGCGACACCGACGGCAATGTCGACCTGTTCGCCGCCGGCATCGGCACCGGCGGCACCATCACCGGCGTGGGTGAAGTGCTCAAGGCACGCAAGCCGGGCGTGAAGGTATTCGCGGTGGAGCCGGATGCGAGCCCGGTATTGTCTGGTGGTCAGCGCGGTCCGCACCCGATCCAGGGCATCGGCGCCGGCTTCGTGCCTTCCATCCTGAACACCAAGGTTTATGACGAAGTCGTGCGCGTGCAGAACGCAGATGCGCTGAACATGGCCCGCCGCCTCGCGACCGAGGAAGGTTTGCTGGTCGGCATCTCGTCCGGCGCAGCGGTGTCAGCCGCGCTCCACGTGGCGAGTCGCCCGGAAAACGCGGGCAAGACGACCGTGGTGATCATCCCGAGCTTCGGTGAGCGCTACCTGTCCACCGTGCTGTTCGAACACCTGTCGGTGTGAGCCAGGACGACGGCGCCTCGCTGCTGCGCAGCCCTGAGCGGCGCGGCAGCGACAGCATCAAGTGGCAGCGCTATGCCGGGCGCGACGTGCTGCCACTGTGGGTGGCGGACATGGATTTCGCCGCACCGCAGCCGGTGCTCGAAGCCTTGCAGGCACGTATCGCCCACGGTGTATTCGGCTACGCCCACCCCTGGCCTTCGCTGACCGATGCCGTCGTCGACGGCATTGCGCGGCATCACGGCTGGCAGATCGACGCCGACTGGCTGGTGTGGTTGCCCGGCGTCGTAACTGGCTTCAATGTGGCCAGCCATCTGGCTGGCGAGCCAGGCGACGGCATCCTTGCCATGACGCCGGTCTACCCGCCCTTCCTGTCTTCGCCCCGGCTCGCGGGCCGCAAGTTGCTGCGCAGCGACCTGCTGCAGGTCGGCGAGTCCTGGATCCCGGACTGGGAGGATCTGCACACCCAGGCCTCGCAGGCCCGCATGCTGATGCTGTGCAACCCGCACAACCCGGTGGGGCGCAGCTGGACGCGACAGGAACTACAACACATCGCCACGCTGGCCGAGCAGCACGACTGGCTGGTGATGAGTGACGACATCCATTGCGGGCTGGTGCTCGATCCACAGCGCCCCTACACGCCACTCGCTTCGCTGGACGAGGACATCGCCCGGCGGACGATCACGCTGATGGCGCCGTCCAAGACCTGGAACATCCCGGCCTTGTATGCGGGCTTCGCGATCATTCCCGACGCGCCGCTACGTCGTCGCTACCAACATGCCATGCAGGGATTGGTGCCCCATCTCAACGTGCTGGGCCTGGTGGCGACGGAAGCAGCCTACCGTGACGGCGATGCCTGGCTCGATGCATTGATCGCGCAGCTGCGCGACAACGCGCATACCGTGCAGGACGCAGTCGCGGCCATGCCCGGACTGACGACGACGCCGGTCGAAGCCACCTACCTCGCCTGGCTGGATTGCCGGGCATTGGCCGGTCACGGCGTGAGCGACGCCGCTGCGTTCTTCGAGCAGCACGGCGTGGGGCTGTCGGATGGCAAGGATTTCGGTGCGCCGGGGTTCCTGCGGCTGAACTTCGGTTGCCCCCCGGCCTTGCTGGCCCAGGCGCTGCAACGCATGCGCAGCGCGTTGGCTACGCTCGCATGAGGCCGTCTGCGAAAGGCAAAACAAAAGGCCGCTCGTAAGCGGCCTTTTGTTTCAGTGCAGTAAGGGCTCAGGCGCGTGCGCGCTTCTGCAATGACACCAGCTTGGCCTGCACGTAACCCTTCAGTTCCTTGAAGGGAATCGGCTTGCCGTAAATGATGACGTCGTCAGGCAGGCCCCCCTGTTCGTCGATGTCCTCCGGCGTCAGGCCAGTGACCACCACCACATCCATTTGCGCCAGCGCGGGCTCGGAACGCAGCTTGCGGATCATCGCGAAGCCGTCCAGCCCCGGCATCACCAGGTCGGACACCAGCAGATCCGGCGGATTGCGGCCGATTTCCATGAGGCCTTCGAAACCGCTGGCCACGATCTTCACATCGATCGGCAACTCCCAGTTCGCCAGCGTGCGCTCGTAGAGCGCCTGCATGATGCGATCGTCTTCGGCGATCAGCACGCGCAGCGAAACTGCGCCGCCGACATGGACCGGGCCTGCCTGGCGCTTGCGCAGGAAGGCCTCCACCGATGTGATGCGGATGCGGCGATGGCCGCCCGCCGTCTTCCATGCGTCGAGAAGACCGTTCTCGACCATTTGCTGCACGGTTCCGAGAGAGACTCCCAGCATCTGTGCTGCTTCGCTGGTGCTGCAGTACTCGCGTTCGGGCTTGGTATTGACCTGCGACACGTCAGCCATGGGCATTCAGTCCTCAGAAAGGAATATCGTCCTCGAAATCACCGAAACCCGACGATGCCGGGCTGGAATTGCTGCTGCTACGCTCGGGCGCCGGCCGGCTGGCAGGACGCGACGGCGGTGCATCGTAGTCATCACCACCGCGCGAGGAATCACCACCACCCATGCCTTCGCGGCTGCCCAGCATCTGCATCACGTCACCGCGGATCTCGGTGGTGTAACGCTCCTGGCCATCCTTGTCCTGCCACTTGCGGGTACGCAGGCTGCCCTCGACGTACACCGGGCGCCCCTTCTTCAGGTACTGGCCGGCGATCTCGGCAAGCTTGCCGAAGAACACCACGCGGTGCCATTCGGTCTGTTCCTTCTTCTCACCGCTGGACTTGTCGCGCCAGCTGTCGGTGGTCGCTACCGTGATATTGCAGATCGCATCACCGCTGGGCGCGTAACGGGTTTCAGGATCCCGTCCCAGATTACCGATCAGGATGACTTTGTTGACCGAGGCCATTCAGGCTTCTCCTCCTATGTACCGGAGCATGAGACGTTCGTCCCAGCGCTCCGGGTTGATTTTCAATCTTGCCACGCGGCGCTCCGGCTCGACGGCCACTTCACGCACGCCGGGCAGGCGACCGATTTCCTCGCTCGCCGTGTCGAGATCCACTTCGGGCGGCAATGCATATTCACGCTGATCCGACAGCGGCGGCACGCGCATCGAGCGCGCCCACACCAGCCACACCAGCATCAGCACCAGCGCCGCGACGAACACTGCACGCGGGCCGTGATTCATCGCCAGCCAGCCACCCAGCACGCCGCCGCAACCTGCGCCCAGCGCCTGCGCAGTGTTGAAGGCGCCCAGCGCAAAACCCCGGGTTCCGGCAGGCGCCATGCGCGACACGAGCGCCGGCAGACTGGCTTCCAGGATGTTGAACGCGAGGAAGAATACCAGCAAGGCAGCTGCCAGCAGGCGGAAGTCTGTGTAGCCGAGGATCAGCAGGACTTGCGATACGGCCAGCAGAACGATGCAGCCCAGCAACACCTGGCGGATCCAGCCACGCTTCTCGGCCACGACGATCACCGGCGCCATCAGCACGAAGCTCACCAGCACGACCGGCAGGTACAGCTGCCAGTGCCGACCAGCCGGCATGCCGTGCAGATCGACCAGCAAGCGAGGTATGACGAGGAAAAGCGCAATCTGGGTCAGATGCTTGACGAAGATGCCGAAATTCAATCGCCACAGCTGGCCATCACTCAGCACCGGCCACAGGGGAAGCGGGCCGGCCTGCTTCGCCAGTGCGGGCGGGTTCGGCACGATGCGCCACACCACCACGATCGCCAACAGGGCCAGTCCCGCGATGCCCGCGAACATCGCCGGCATGCCGACGGACGCGTAAAGGGCCGGCGCCGCCACCAGCGACACCGCGAAAACGACGCCGATGGACGCGCCGATCATCGCCATGACCTTGGTGCGATGCTGCTCGCGCGTGAGATCGGCAGCCAGCGCCGACACGGCGGCGGAGATGGCTCCGGCTCCCTGCAGCACGCGCGCAGCGATCATCCACTCTATGGTCGGCGCCCAAGCCGCCAGCCCGCTGCCGAAGGCGAACAACAGCAAGCCGGCAACGATCACCGGCTTGCGGCCCCAGCGGTCGGACGCAAGTCCGTAAGGAATCTGGAACAGTGCCTGGGTCAGCGCGAAGGCGCCCAGGGCGATCCCAGCCCAGGCCAGGCTGTCGCCGCCGGGCAGGTCGCGCACGTACAGCGACAGCACCGGCAGGACCATGAACAAGCCCAGCATCCGCAGACCGAACACCGCCGCCAGCGCAGCCCCGGCACGCAGCTCACTGCGGCTCATGCGGTCTTGCGGGGGAAAGGCTTCGGCCATGTAGGGGAACGGTGTCGTGACGGCGGGCAATCGGCGGATTTTAGCAGAGCCACTCAGGGCCGATCTGCCAATCCCGTGGACGCGCTGCAACATCAGGCTTGGTCGTGCTGCAGCCACTTGCTACAGTACCGGGTTGCTCACACTCGCGCGCAAGCATGGACTGGATCAGGATTCGCGGGGCCCGCACCCACAACCTCAAGAACATCAGCGTCGACCTGCCGCGCAACCAGCTGACGGTCATCACCGGACTGTCCGGCTCGGGCAAGAGCTCGCTGGCTTTCGACACGCTGTACGCGGAAGGCCAGCGCCGCTACGTGGAAAGCCTGTCCGCCTACGCCCGCCAGTTCCTGCAGCTGATGGAAAAGCCGGACGTGGACCTGATCGAGGGTCTGTCGCCGGCCATCTCCATCGAGCAGAAGGCCACCAGCCACAACCCGCGCTCCACCGTGGGCACGGTGACCGAGATCCACGACTACCTGCGCCTGCTCTATGCGCGCGCCGGCACGCCGCATTGCCCCGACCACCATCTGCCGCTGGAGGCCCAGACCGTCTCGCAGATGGTCGACCACGTATTGGCCTTGCCCGAAGGCACGGCGCTGATGATCCTCGCGCCGGTGGTGGCCGATCGCAAGGGAACGCATGAGGAGTTGATCGCCGAGCTACGCGCACAGGGCTTCGTGCGCCTGCGCGTGAATGGCGAAATCGTGGAGATCGATGCCCTGCCTGCGCTGGCGAAGAACAGCAAGCACAGCATCGACGTCGTGGTGGACCGCATCAAGCTGCGTCCCGACTCCCGCCAGCGTCTCGCCGAGAGCTTCGAGACCGCACTCGCGCATGCAGAGGGACGCGCCATCGCGATGGAAATGGACGGCGGCAAGGAGCATGTCTTCTCCGCGCGCTACGCCTGCCCCGTCTGCGGTTTTGCCGTGCAGGAACTGGAACCCCGCCTGTTCTCGTTCAACAACCCGGTCGGCGCCTGCCCGAGCTGCGATGGTCTGGGCACCCAGGAGTTCTTCGACCCGACACGTGTCGTAGCCCATCCCGAGCTGTCGCTGTCAGCGGGCGCCATCCGCGGCTGGGACCGCCGCAACCAGTTCTACTTCCAGATGCTGCAGAGCCTGGCGACCGGCTATGGCTTCGACATCGACCAGTCCTTCGAGGCACTCGACGACAACGCGCGCGAAGTCATCCTGCATGGATCCGGCACGCGGAAGCTCCCGTTCAAGTACCTGTCGGAATCCGGCCGCACCGTCACGAAAGAGCACAGCTTCGAAGGCATCATCCCCAACCTCGAACGCCGCTACCGCGAAACGGATTCGATCGTCGTGCGCGAGGAGCTGGCCAAGTATCGTTCCAACCGGCCCTGCCCGATCTGCGCGGGCAGCCGGCTGCGCCGCGAAGCGCGCTTCGTGCTGATCGGCGAGCGCTCGCTGCCGGAGATCAGCATACTTTCCATCGCGGATTGCCAACAGTTTTTCGACGGCCTGCAACTCAGCGGCCATCGCGCGCAGATCGCCGACAAGATCGTGCGTGAGATCGCCGTTCGCCTGCAGTTCCTCGTCGACGTCGGCCTCGACTATCTGAGCCTGCATCGCTCGGCCGACACGCTGTCCGGCGGTGAGGCGCAGCGCATCCGCCTGGCCTCCCAGATCGGCTCCGGCCTCACCGGCGTCATGTACGTGCTCGACGAGCCCTCCATTGGCCTGCATCAGCGCGACAACGACCGTTTGCTGGACACCCTGCGCCGCTTGCGCGATCTCGGCAATACCGTAATCGTCGTGGAGCACGACGAGGATGCCATCCGCATGGCCGATCACGTCATCGACATGGGTCCCGCAGCAGGCGAGCACGGCGGTCAGGTGGTCGCGAGTGGCAGCCCGCAAGAGGTGATCGATCATCCCGATTCGGTCACCGGCGCCTACCTGTCCGGACGCAAGGTCATCGCGGTGCCGGAGAAGCGCGGCAAGCCGGATGCGGAACGCATGCTGCGCATCACCGGAGCGCGTGGCAACAATCTCAAGAACGTCACCCTGGAGATCCCGGTAGGCCTGTTCACCTGTGTGACCGGCGTCTCGGGATCGGGCAAGTCCACGCTGGTCAACGACACGCTGTACGCCATGGCCGCGCGCAATCTCTACGGCTCGTCCACCGACCCGGCGCCACATGACGAGATCGCCGGACTGGAGTTCTTCGACAAGGTCATCAACGTCGACCAGTCTCCCATCGGCCGTACGCCACGCTCTAACCCGGCGACCTACACCGGCTTGCTGACGCCGATCCGCGAGCTCTTCGCCGGTGTGCCTGAAGCGCGCGGCCGCGGCTACGGCCCGGGCCGTTTCTCGTTCAACGTCAAGGGCGGTCGCTGCGAAGCCTGTCAGGGCGACGGCATGATCAAGGTGGAGATGCACTTCCTGCCTGACGTGTTCGTACCCTGCGACGTCTGCCACGGCCGCCGCTACAACCGCGAGACGCTGGAGATCCGCTACAAGGGCAAGACCATTGCCGACGTACTGGACATGACGGTGGAAGAAGCCCAGCGCTTCTTCGACGCCGTGCCGACGGTCGCGCGCAAGCTCGACACGCTGATGGAGGTGGGCCTCGGCTACATCCGCCTCGGCCAGAGCGCCACCACCCTGTCCGGCGGTGAGGCACAGCGCGTCAAACTCGCGCTAGAACTCTCGAAGCGCGATACCGGCCGCACCCTGTTCATTCTCGACGAGCCAACCACCGGCCTGCATTTCCACGACATCGAGCTGCTGCTGACCGTGCTGCACCGCTTGCGCGATCACGGCAACACCATCGTGGTCATCGAGCACAACCTGGATGTCATCAAGACCGCTGACTGGATCGTCGACCTCGGACCGCAGGGCGGCGCCGGTGGCGGACAGATCCTGGTTTCCGGCACACCGGAAGAGGTGGCTGCCAATACTGCAAGCCATACCGGGCATTACCTGGCGCGCACCCTGGCCGCAGCCGGGGCCTCTGTTCCTGCGGGCTGATCGATCACACCGCGCCCCGGCCTGCCCGGCCGGCGGTACAAACACAAAAAGCCCGCTGATCGCGGGCTTTTTTGTTGAGGCTTCGCTTCCTGCCGGCAGCCGGAAGGCTGCCGCGGGACCACTTACGCTGCGTCGGCCACGTCCGCTTCCGGACGGTCCAGCAGTTCGACGTAAGCCATCGGAGCATTGTCGCCGACGCGGAAGCCGCACTTCAAGATGCGCAGGTAGCCACCATTGCGGCCAGCGTAGCGCGGACCCAGCACTTCGAACACCTTGCCGACGATGTCGCGATCGCGGGTGCGGTCGAAAGCCAGACGGCGGTTCGCCAGACTGGGCTTCTTGCCCAGCGTGATCAGGGGTTCGACGACACGACGCAGTTCCTTGGCCTTCGGCAACGTGGTCTTGATGACCTCGTGCTTCAGCAGGGAGTTCGCCATGTTGCGCAGCATCGCCGAGCGATGTGCGCTAGTGCGGTTCAGTTTCCGCAGACCGTTACCGTGACGCATTTTTCTTTCCTATCTCTTTGCAAGCTTTAGCTGACTTTTTCCAGGCCAGCCGGCGGCCAGTTCTCGAGCTTCATGCCCAGCGTCAGGCCACGCGAAGCGAGAACGTCCTTGATTTCATTGAGCGACTTGCGGCCGAGGTTCGGCGTCTTCAGCAGCTCGGTCTCGGTGCGCTGGATCAGATCACCGATGTAATAGATGTTTTCGGCCTTCAGGCAGTTGGCCGAACGCACCGTCAGTTCCAGGTCGTCCACCGGGCGCAGCAGGATCGGATCGATGCTGGGCGCACGTTGCACTTCCTGAGCCACCGGCGTGCCTTCCAGGTCGGCGAACACCGACAGCTGATCCATCAACACGCGCGCGGCGTAGCGGATCGCTTCTTCCGGATCGACAGCACCGTTGGTTTCCAGATCGATGACCAGGCGATCCAGGTCGGTACGCTGCTCGACGCGAGCGCTTTCAACCTGATAGCTCACACGGCGAACCGGGCTGAACGAAGCGTCCAGCACGATACGGCCGATGACCTTGTTGTCACCATTCAACGGACGCACATTGCCCGGCACGTAGCCGCGGCCCTGTTCGACCTTGATCTGCATGTCGATCTTGCCGCCCGGTGCCAGGTGAGCGATCACATGCTCCGGGTTGATGATCTCGACATCGTGAGTCGCTTCAATATCGCCCGCACGGACAACACCTTCGCCACTCTTGGACAGACGCAGTACCGTTTCACCACGGTTGTGCAGCTTCAGCACGACACCCTTCAGGTTCAGCAGGATGTCGACCACGTCTTCCCGCACGCCATCCAGCGTGGAGTACTCGTGCAGCACGCCGTCGATCGTCACTTCCGTCGGCGCGTAGCCAGGCAGCGACGACAGCAGGATGCGACGCAGGGCATTGCCCAGGGTATGACCGAAACCGCGTTCGAACGGCTCCATCACCACCACGGCGTGAACCGGGGAAATGCTCTGGACATCGATGATGCGGGGTTTCAGCAAATTACTACTCGCCATTGACGATCCCTCTCTTCAGCACGAGATTCGCAGGTTAGCGCCAGTGTCAGCCGACCATGAGCTCGTTGGCAGTCGGCGACAACTCGATGCGGTAAATCCTTTGTGTGCTTATGCCGGCAGCGGCATTGTTTCCGGGCTCTCGGAAACCAGCACGGCTCGCGAACCAGCTACTTGCAGGTCGCGAGCCTGACTCTTGCCTGCGTCAGATACGACGACGCTTGGGCGGGCGGCAACCGTTGTGCGGAACCGGCGTGATGTCCGTGATCGAGGTGATCTTCAGACCCAGCGCGTTCAATGCACGCACAGCGGACTCGCGACCCGGGCCCGGGCCCTTGATGCGCACTTCCAGGTTCTTCACGCCACATTCCTGGGCTACCTTGCCGGCAGCTTCGGCGGCGACCTGAGCGGCAAACGGGGTGCTCTTGCGCGAGCCCTTGAAGCCTGCGCCACCCGACGTCGCCCACGACAGGGCATTGCCCTGACGGTCGGTGATCGTGATGATCGTGTTGTTGAAGGACGCGTGCACGTGGGCAATGCCCTCGGCAACGTTCTTTTTGACCTTCTTGCGGACCTTCGCAGCAGTCTTAGCCATGTTCTAATTAACCCTTCTTGCCAGCCATAGTCTTGCGCGGACCCTTGCGAGTACGGGCATTGGTACGGGTACGCTGACCGCGCACCGGCAGGCCACGGCGGTGACGGACACCGCGGTAGCAACCGAGGTCCATCAGACGCTTGATGTTCATGGTGATCTCACGACGCAGATCACCCTCGACGGTGAACTTGCCCACCTCATCACGCAGACGTTCCATCTGGTCTTCGGTCAGGTCTTTCATCTTTGCGCTGCGCGGCACGGAGGCTGCGTCGCAGATCTTCTGGGCACGGGTACGGCCAATGCCGTAGATGGAAGTCAGCGCGACTTCCGCGTGCTTGTGATTCGGGATGTTGACACCAGCAATCCGGGCCATGAGCTCAACCTTTAATTACACGAACGCCGCAAAAAGCGAAACGTTAGATTATACGACAACAGCAACCGCGCCTCAACCCTGGCGCTGCTTGTGGCGCGGATCTTCGCAGATCACACGCACCACACCCTTGCGACGGATCACTTTGCACTTGCGGCAGATCCGCTTCACGGAAGCTTGCACTCTCATTTCATCACTCCTCAAAAACCCAGCTGACTTCAGTTCTTCGAGCGGAACACGATGCGACCTTTGGACAGGTCATAAGGCGTCAGCTGAACGGTCACTTTATCCCCCGGCAGGATGCGGATGTAGTGCATGCGCATCTTCCCGGAGATATGACCCAAAACCACATGACCATTTTCGAGTTTGACCTTGAAGGTCGCGTTCGGCAGGTTCTCGGTCACTTCGCCCTGCATTTCGATGACATCTTCCTTGCTCATCGACTTTCACTTCGCAGGTAACCCGAAGCCACCTTTGAAATTGGCCTTCTTCAGCAGGCTCTCGTACTGATGAGACATGATGTACGCCTGCACCTGCGTCATGAAGTCCATGGTTACCACGACGATGATCAGCAGCGAGGTTCCGCCGAAGTAGAAAGGCACCTGCCACTTCAGGATCAGGAACTCGGGGATCAAACACACCGCCGTGATGTACGCCGCACCGATCAGGGTCAGGCGCATCAGGATCTTGTCGATGTACTTCGCAGTCTGGTCACCAGGCCGGATGCCCGGCACGAAGGCCCCGCTCTTCTTCAGGTTGTCCGCGGTTTCCTTCGAATTGAAGACAAGCGCGGTATAGAAGAAGCAGAAGAACACGATCGCGGCCGAGTACAGCAGGATATAGATCGGCTGACCTGGCGACAGCGTGGCGGAGATGTCCCGCAACCAGCGCATGCTTTCCGACGAACCGAACCACTGTGCAGCCGTCGCCGGGAACAGGATGATCGACGATGCAAAGATCGGCGGAATCACACCTGCCATGTTCAGCTTCAGCGGCAGATGCGAGCTCTGGCCACCGTACACCTTGTTGCCGACCTGACGCTTGGCGTAGTTCACCAAGATCTTGCGCTGACCACGTTCCACGAACACCACGAACGCGGTCACCAGCGACACAAGCGCAACGATGAACAGTGCCCACAGCGGATGGATCGCTCCAGTACGCACCAGCTCCAACAGGCCGCCGATCGCACTCGGCAAACCGGCCGCGATACCCGCAAAGATGATGATCGAGATGCCGTTGCCCAGACCGCGCTCGGTGATCTGCTCACCCAGCCACATCAGGAACATCGTGCCCGACACCAGCGTCGTTACCGCGGTCAGACGGAACATGACACCCGGATCGGTCACCAGACCCGGTTGCTGCTCCAGCGCGATCGAAATACCGACAGCCTGGAACAAGGCCAGCACCACCGTGAAGTAGCGCGTGTACTGCGTGATCTTGCGGCGCCCTGCTTCACCCTCTTTCTTCAGCGCTTCCAGCTGCGGCGAAGCAATCGCCAGCAACTGCATGATGATCGACGCCGAGATGTACGGCATGATCCCCAGCGCGAAGATCGTGAAACGCGACAGCGCACCGCCCGAGAACAGGTTGAACACGCCGAGGATGCCGCCCTTCTGTGAATCGAAGAGACGGGCCAGCTCGTTCGGGTCGATACCCGGCACGGGGATGTGCGCGCCGATCCGATAGACGATCAATGCGCCCAGCAGGAACCACAGCCGGCGCTTCAGATCGTCGTATCGTCCGGTCTTGCCGAGGACTCCAGGTTGCGTCGCCACTTAGCGTCAGCCCCAGTCAGTACTTATTCAGCCACGGAACCGCCGGCCGCCTCGATGGCAGCACGAGCGCCCTTGGTTGCACCGATGCCGCGCAGCACAACCTTACGGGAGATCTCACCCGACAGGATCACTTTGGCGGACAGCGCGTCGATCGCTACGATGCCGGCTTGCTTCAGCGCCAGCAGATCGATGTCTTCGATCGGCAGTTGCTGGATTTCCGACAGACGCACTTCGACGTTGCGGGCAGCCGTCAGCGACACGAAGCCACGCTTCGGCAGACGACGCTGCAGCGGCATCTGACCGCCTTCGAAACCGACCTTGTGGAAACCACCGGCGCGGGACTTCTGACCCTTGTGGCCGCGGCCGCAGGTCTTGCCCAAGCCGCTGCCGATACCACGACCGACGCGGCGGCGCGACTTCTTGGAGCCCTCACCGGGCTTGATGGTGTTCAGTTCCATGCTCAGGACTCCCACTTCACCAGGTAAGCCACCTTGTTCACCATGCCACGCACGGCCGGGGTGTCTTCCAGTTCAACAGTGTGGTTCACACGACGCAGGCCCAGGCCACGCACGGTGGCGCGGTGATCCTGCTTGGTGCCGATCAGGCCCTTGACGAGCGTGACGCGAATCTTCTTGTCAGCCATGATTAACCCCGGATTTCTTCGACGGTCTTGCCGCGCTTGGCTGCGATCTGGGCCGGCGTGCTGGTGGCGTACAGACCATTCAGCGTGGCGCGAACCACGTTGTACGGGTTGGTCGAGCCGATGCACTTGGCGATCACGTCAGTCACGCCCATCACTTCGAAGACAGCGCGCATGGCGCCGCCCGCGATGATGCCGGTACCGGTCGGAGCCGGTTGCATCAGCACCACGGCTGCGCCGTGCTTGCCGATCACCGTGTGCTGCAGGGTGCCGTTACGCAGGGCGACCTTGGCCATCTTGCGACGGGCTTCGTCCATCGCCTTCTGCACCGCCACCGGCACTTCGCGCGACTTGCCCTTGCCCATGCCGACGGCGCCATCGCCATCACCGACCACGGTGAGCGCGGCAAAACCCAGGATCCGGCCGCCCTTCACCACCTTGGTGACGCGGTTGACCGACACCATCTTTTCGCGCAAGCCGTCGTCACGTTCCTCGGACGCCTGCACCTTCTTGGTTTGCTGTTTAGCCATCACTCACTCGCTTAGAACTTGAGCCCGCCTTCACGCGCGGCTTCCGCCAGCGCCTTCACGCGACCGTGGTACTGGAAGCCGGCACGATCGAATGCGACCGTCTCGACACCTGCCGCCTTGGCGCGCTCGGCAATCAGCTTGCCGACGACCTGGGCCGCACCGACGTTGCCGCCGTTGCTGACTTGCGACTTCACGTCCGCTTCGACCGTGGAGGCCGTCGCCAGCACCTTGCCACCGTCGGCCGAAATGACCTGGGCGTAGATGTGCAGGTTGGAACGGAACACGGTCAGACGAACCGTCTTCATCTCCGCGATACGGGCGCGGGTTTTGCGCGCACGGCGCAGACGAGATTCCTTCTTGTTCATAGCCGTCCGCCTTACTTCTTCTTGGTTTCCTTGATGACCACCACCTCATCCGCGTAGCGGACGCCCTTGCCCTTGTAGGGCTCGGGAGCGCGGTAAGCACGCACTTCGGCGGCCACCTGGCCAACCTGCTGCTTGTCCACACCCTTGATGATGATCTCGGTCTGGCTAGGCGTCTCCACCTTCACGCCAGCGGGCATCTGGTGCACCACAGGGTGCGAGAAGCCCAGCGTGAGGTTCAGCTTGTCGCCTTGAGCCTGGGCACGATAGCCCACGCCCACCAGGTTCAGCTTACGCTCGAAGCCCTTGCTCACGCCGATGACCATATTGTTCACCAGCGCGCGGGTCGTACCGGACAGTGCATTGCCGTTGACACCACCCGCCACCGCCTTGAAGACCAGGCTCGTGCCTTCCTTCTCGACGCTCACGGACGGGTGCAGGCGCTGCTTCAGCGAACCCAGCGGACCCTTCACGGTCAGCTCGCCGGACGCGATGTTCGCATCCACGCCAGCCGGCAGCACTACGGGGTTTTTAGCTACGCGTGACATATCGGTCTCTCCTTACGCCACGATGCACAGCACTTCGCCGCCGACGTTCTGCGAACGGGCACGGCGATCGGTCATCACACCACGCGGCGTCGACACGATGGCAACACCCAGGCCATTCATGACGCGCGGCAGGTCATTGCTGCCCTTGTACACGCGCAGGCCGGGCGTGCTCACACGCTCGATGCGGTCAATGACCGGGCGACCAGCGTAGTACTTCAGTGCGATGTCGAGCACGCGCTCGGCACCATCACCACGCACCACGAAATCTTCCACATAGCCTTCGTCCTTCAGCACAGCTGCAATGGCAGCCTTCAGCTTGGACGCCGGCATCACCACCGAGCTCTTCTGCGATGCTTGCGCATTGCGGATGCGCGTCAGCATGTCGGCGATCGGATCGGACATACTCATATTTCTATACCCCCTTACCAGCTCGCCTTGGTCATGCCAGGCACTTCACCGCGGAATGCAACTTCACGCAGCTTGTTGCGGCACAGACCGAACTTGCGGAACACGCCACGCGGACGACCGGTCAGCTCGCAGCGATTACGCTGGCGCGACGGGCTGGAGTTGCGCGGCAGCGCATTGAACTTCTGACGCGCTTCTGCACGCTCTTCGTCGGACTTGTTCACGTCTTCAAAGATCGCCTTCAGCTGAGCACGCTTGGCGGCGTACTTCGCCACCGTCTTGGCACGCTTTTCTTCGCGATTGATCAAAGCCAGTTTTGCCATGTCAGCCTCAGTTCTTGAACGGGAACTTGAATGCAACCAGCAGCGCGCGGCATTCTTCGTCCGTCTTGGCGGTGGTGGTGATGCTGATGTTCAGCCCACGCAGCGCATCGATCTTGTCGTACTCGATCTCGGGGAAAATGATCTGCTCTTTCACGCCGAGGTTGTAGTTACCGCGACCGTCAAAGCCCTTGGCAGCGATACCACGGAAGTCGCGGATACGCGGCATGGCGATGGTCACCAGGCGATCCAGGAACTCGAACATGCGCGGACCACGCAGGGTCACCATGCAGCCGATCGGGTAACCCTCACGGATCTTGAAACCGGCGATGGATTTCTTGGCCTTGGTGGTGACCGGCTTCTGGCCGGCAATCTTCACCAGATCGCCCAGCGCATGCTCCAGCACCTTCTTGTCACCCACAGCCTCACCCACACCCATGTTCAGGGTGATCTTGGTGATGCGCGGCACTTCCATGACCGACTTGTAACCGAACTGCTCGCGCAGACCCGGCACCACGGTCGACTTGTAGAATTCTTGAAGACGAGCCATCGCGATTCCTTACGCTTTCACCAGTTCGCCGTTCGACTTGAAGAAACGGACCTTCTTGCCGTCTTCAAGCGTCTTGATACCGACGCGGTCAGCTTTTTGCGTCGCGGGATTGAACAGCGCGACGTTGGAAATGTGGATGGACGCCTCACGCTCGACGATGCCGCCAACCTCACCCTTCATGGGGTTCGGCTTGACGTGCTTCTTGACGCGATTAACACCTTCCACGACCACACGCTCGGCATCGACACGGCGCGCGACAGTACCGCGCTTGCCCTTGTCCTTGCCGGTCAGGACGATGACCTCGTCCCCTTTCTTGATCTTATCCATGACGGCTCCTTACAGCACTTCCGGGGCCAGCGACACGATCTTCATGAAGCGCTCGGTACGCAATTCACGCGTAACCGGTCCGAAGATACGAGTGCCAATGGGCTCGAGCTTGTTGTTCAGCAACACCGCAGCATTGCTGTCGAACTTGACCAGGGAACCGTCGGGACGGCGCACGCCCTTGGCGGTACGCACCACCACGGCGCTGTAAACGTCACCCTTCTTAACGCGGCCACGCGGCGCGGCATCCTTGATGCTGACCTTGATGATGTCACCCACGCCGGCATAGCGACGCTTGGAACCACCCAGCACCTTGATGCACATGACCGAGCGCGCGCCAGTGTTATCGGCGACGTCGAGGATCGTCTGCATTTGGATCATGTTTTTTCAACTCCATCCAACTTGGCCGCTACCGAAGCAACGCCCAGTCTTGGATCCCGTCCGGGAAAAGTGATCTGCCGAAGAAGAATCCGGCAGAACGGAAAGCCGCGCATTATGCGCGAGCTTTCCAATCTTGGCAAGCCCTTGCGTAAGAAATTACGCTTGAGCCTTTTCGACCACGCGCGTCACGCGCCAGGTCTTGGTCTTCGAGATCGGGCGGCACTCTTCGATTTCCACCAGATCACCGGCAGCGGCCACGCCGTTGTCGACGTGAGCGTGGTACTTGTTCGAACGCACGATCACCTTCCCATACAGCGGGTGCTTCACGCGACGCTCGACCAGCACGGTCACCGTCTTGTCCATCTTGTCGCTGACGACACGACCGACGACGGTGCGCTTGACGCTTTGTTGGACCTGTTCACTCATTATGCAACCGCCTTCTCACGCAGGATGGTGCGCACGCGCGCGATGTCGCGGCGCACACGGCCCAGCTGGGCGTTATTGCTCAGCTGTTGGGTCGCGTGCTGCATGCGCAGAGAGAACTGCTCTTTCAGCAGCTCGATCAGCTCCTTCTGCAGGTCCTCGTTGCTCTTGGACCGGAGTTCAGTAGCCTTCATGTCGATTACCCCACTTGCCGTGTCACGAACACGGTCTCCAAGGGCAGCTTGGCCGCAGCCAGGCGGAATGCTTCACGCGCCAGGGCTTCGTCCACACCGTCCATTTCATACAGCACCTTGCCCGGCTGGATCTCGGCAACCCAGTACTCCGGATTGCCCTTGCCGTTACCCATACGGACTTCGGCCGGCTTCTTGGAGATCGGCTTGTCCGGGAAGATGCGGATCCAGATGCGGCCGCCACGTTTGATGTGACGGGTCATGGCACGACGTGCCGATTCGATCTGGCGGGCCGTCAGGCGGCCACGTGCAACGGCCTTCAGGCCGTACTCGCCGAAGCTGACCTTGGCGCCGCGGGTCGCGAGACCCTTGTTACGGCCCTTCTGCTCCTTGCGATACTTCCTTCTATTCGGCTGCAGCATCGCTCGCTCCTGCTGTCTTCACGCCGGCACCACGACGCACGGTACGACGACCGGCCGGCTTGTCACCTTCGGGACCACGCGGGGCACGACGGGGACGCTTGTTGTCTTCGGGGGTTTCGACGACGGCGGGCTGTTCACCCTTGCCGAGCATCTCGCCCTTGTACACCCAGACCTTGATACCGATCTGACCGTAGGTGGTGCTCGCTTCGGAGAAGCCGTAGTCGATGTCGGCGCGCAGGGTATGCAGCGGCACGCGACCTTCGCGATACCACTCGGTACGTGCGATTTCGGCACCGTTCAGACGACCCGAACTCATGATCTTGATGCCCTGGGCACCCAGACGCATGGCGTTCTGCATCGCGCGCTTCATCGCGCGGCGGAACATGATGCGCTTCTCGAGTTGCTGGGCAATCGAGTCGGAGATCAGTTGCGCATCGACTTCCGGCTTGCGGATTTCTTCGATGTTCACATGCACCGGCACGCCCATGATCTTCTGCAGATCGGCCTTGAGCAGCTCGATGTCCTCACCCTTCTTGCCGATCACCACACCCGGACGAGCCGAGTAGACAGTGATGCGGGCGTTCTTGGCCGGACGCTCGATCAGCACGCGACCCACGGAGGCGTGCGCCAGTTTCTTCTTCAGGTGCTCACGGACCTTGATGTCCTCGAGCAGCATCTTCGAAAAGCCCTGGCTGTTGGCGAACCAGCGAGAGCCCCAGTTCCGGGTTACCGCGAGGCGGAAACCGGTCGGATGGATTTTCTGTCCCATACGCTCCCTTACTCCCCAACAGTCACAAAAATGTGGCAGGTCGGCTTGGTGATGCGATTGCCGCGACCCTTCGCACGTGCCGTGAAACGCTTCAGCACGACACCCTTCTCGACGTAGATGGTCTTGACCTTCAGGCCGTCGATATCGGCGCCGTCGTTGTGCTCGGCGTTGGCGATGGCGGATTCGATCACCTTCTTGACGATGCCAGCACCCTTTTTGGGGCTGAACGTCAGGATGTTGAGCGCCTGCTCGACGGACTTGCCGCGAACTAGGTCGGCCACCAGGCGACCCTTCTGGGCCGACAGGCGAACACCGCGCAGAATGGCATTGGTTTCCATGTTCATTCCTTACTTCTTCGCCTTCTTGCTGGCAGCGTGACCCTTGAAGGTACGCGTCAGCGCGAATTCGCCGAGCTTGTGGCCAACCATGTTCTCGGTGACATACACCGGAATGTGCTGGCGACCGTTATGCACGGCGATCGTCAGACCGACGAACTCCGGCAGGATCGTGGAGCGACGCGACCAGGTCTTGATCGGGCGCTTGTCCGAACCGCCCACCGCAGCGTCGACCTTCTTGATCAAGTGGGCGTCGACAAACGGACCCTTTTTGACAGAACGAGCCATTGACTACCCCTTAACGCTTGTGACGGCGCTGGACGATCATCACGTCCGTGCGCTTGTTGTTGCGGGTACGGTAACCCTTGGTCGGCTGGCCCCACGGACTGACCGGCACGCGGCCCTCACCCGTACGACCCTCACCACCACCGTGCGGGTGATCCACCGGGTTCATGGCAGTACCACGAACCGTCGGACGGATACCGCGCCAGCGCTGGGCACCGGCCTTGCCGATCTTGCGCAGGTTGTGCTCTTCGTTGCCGACTTCACCGATGGTGGCGCGGCATTCGATATGCACACGGCGGATTTCGCCGGAGCGCAGACGCAGCTGGGCGTAAGCACCGTCGCGAGCCAGCAGCTGCACGGAAGTACCTGCCGAGCGCGCCAGTTGCGCACCCTTGCCAGGCAGCATCTCGATGCAGTGGATCACGCTACCCACCGGGATGTTGCGGATCGGCAGGGCATTGCCCGGCTTGATCGGCGCCTCGGAACCGGAGATCAGCTCCTGGCCCGGGGTAACACCCTTGGGGGCGATGATGTAGCGACGCTCGCCATCGGCGTAGCACAGCAGCGCGATGTTGGCGGTGCGGTTCGGGTCGTATTCGATACGCTCGACCTTCGCCGGGATGCCGTCCTTGTTGCGCTTGAAGTCGACCACGCGGTAATGCTGCTTGTGACCACCACCCTTGTGACGGGTAGTAATGCGGCCGTTATTGTTACGGCCAGCAGTGTTCGACTGCTTTTCAAGCAGCGACGCTTCCGGGCGACCCTTGTGCAGGTTCGGATTGACGACCTTGACAACCCCGCGGCGACCAGGAGAAGTCGGTTTGACCTTGACCAGCATTTAAGCAGCCCCCCCGTCGACGAAGTTGATTTCCTGGCCCGGCTTCAGGCACACGAAAGCCTTCTTCCAACCTTTGCGCTGACCCGTGATGCGGCCAAAACGCTTGGTCTTGCCTTTCACATTCAGCACTTGCACGGACTCGACCTGCACCTTGAAGAGCAGCTCGACCGCGGCCTTGATCTCCGGCTTGGTGGCATCGGAGGCCACGCGGAAGATCACTTGCTCGTTCTTCTCGGCAACAGCAGTTGCCTTTTCCGAGATCTGCGGTGCGAGCAGCACCTGCAGCAGACGTTCTTGGCTCACGCTCATTGCCACATCTCCTCGATCTTGGCGATCGCGGCACGCGTCACGAGCACGCGCTGGAAGCGCACCAGCGAAACCGGATCGGCTTCGTGGGCTTCGAGCACCAGCACGTTCGGCAGGTTGCGCGACGACAGGAACAGGTTTTCATCCAGCTCGTCAGTAATGACCAGCACGGACTCCACACCAAAACCCTTCAGCTTCTGCGCCAGCAGCTTGGTCTTCGGCGCCTCGAGACTCAGGCTCTCAACCACCGAAAGACGATCTTCACGCACCAGCTGCGAGAGGATCGACGCCATACCGGCGCGATACATCTTGCGGTTCAGTTTCTGCGTGTAGTTCTGATCCGGGCGATTCGGGAAGATGCGACCACCACCACGCCACAGCGGCGAGGAGCTCATACCGGCACGAGCATTACCCGTACCCTTCTGGCGGAACGGCTTCTTCGTGGTGTGCTTGACTTCGCCGCGATCCTTCTGGGCACTGTTGGCCGAGCGGGCATTGGCCTGATAGGCCACCACCAGCTGGTGCACCAGCGCTTCATTGTACTCGCGACCAAAAACGGTGTCCGAGGCCTGCAGACTGGCAGACGCCTGACCCTGATCGTTAATCAGCTTCAGTTCCATGGCGCTCCCCTCAAGCCTTCACTGCCGGACGCACAACGACGTCACCGCCGTCGTAGCCCGGAACCGCGCCCTTGACCAGCAGCAGACCACGGGCGGCATCGACGCGCACCACTTCCAGGTTCTGCACGGTGGACTTCACATCACCCAGGTGACCGGACATGCGCTTGCCGGGGAAAACACGACCCGGATCCTGCGCCATACCGATCGAACCCGGCACGTTGTGACTACGGGAGTTGCCGTGGGAGGCACGCTGCGAACCGAAGTTGTGACGCTTGATGGTGCCCTCGAAGCCCTTACCGATCGAGGTACCGGTCACGTCAACCTTCTGGCCGACAGCAAAGATTTCGACGCTGATGACGTCGCCCGGCTTGTAACCACCGAGCTTTTCGCCCTCGACGCGGAATTCGCGCAGCACGCTGCCCGCTTCCACACCCGCCTTGGCCAGATGACCAGCCAGAGGCTTGTTAACGCGAGAGGCGCGACGAACGCCATAGGTCACCTGAACGGCGGAATAACCATCCACCTCAGGCGTCTTGATCTGGGTCACGCGATTGTTCGACACGTCAAGCACCGTCACCGGGATGGATGCACCATCCTCAGCGAAGACGCGAGTCATGCCGACCTTGCGACCGACAAGGCCTAGACTCATGTTTGTTCTCCAACGACCCGGTTACGATTGACCGGGTCAGCCAAAAAAAACCTACGCACCGGACACCCGGTGCGCGAAGCCCGGCATTCTATACCGGATTTTTCATTGCTTGCAAGAGGCAGTTGCTTTGCCCCTTGCCTGCTTCATTACTGCAGCTTGATCTCGACATCCACGCCGGCGGGCAGGTCCAGCTTCATCAGCGCATCGACCGTCTTGTCGGTCGGGTCGATGATGTCCATCAGGCGTTGATGGGTGCGGATTTCGAACTGGTCGCGCGAGGTCTTGTTCACGTGCGGCGAACGCAGCACGTTGAAACGTTCGATCTTGGTGGGCAGCGGAACGGGGCCACGAACAACGGCGCCGGTACGCTTCGCGGTGTCGACGATTTCCAGGGCGGACTGGTCGATCAGGCGATAGTCAAAAGCCTTCAGGCGGATACGGATCTTCTGGTTCTGCATGTCAGTTCCTTAAAGAGCGACAAAGAGCGGAAAGAACAAGGGAGCGCAGCATACGCCACGCTCCCGGGGTACATCAATTACTCGATGATCTTTGCGACGACGCCGGCGCCGACGGTACGACCGCCTTCACG
>JAVHYF010000045.1:0-18062 GCA_031119205.1 Moraxellaceae bacterium
GCCCCGTCCGGTGCCGGCAAGACCACGCTGGTGCGCGGCCTGCTGGATACCGATCGCGAGATCCGCCTGTCCGTTTCCTACACCACCCGCAAGCCGCGTGCAGGTGAAGTCAACGGAGTGGCCTATCACTTCGTTGATGAAGAGCGCTTCCTTGCGATGCGCGAGCACGGCGACTTCCTGGAATGGGCGCACGTCCACGGCAACTACTACGCGACATCGGCCTCCTGGCTGCGCAGCGAACTGGCCGCCGGACACGACGTGCTGCTGGAAATCGACTGGCAGGGTGCCGAGCAGGTGCGCTTGAAATTCCCGGAAGCCACCGGCATCTTCATCCTGCCGCCGAGCTTCGCCGAGTTGGAGTCGCGCCTGCGCGGACGGGGCACTGACAGCCCGGAAGTGATCGCCCGCCGGCTGGCTGCTGCCCGCGATGAGATGCGCCGTGTGAAGGACTTTGATTACGTTATAATTAACAAGGACTTGCAGGTTGCACTCGACGACATGCGCGCAGCAGTGCGCGCGGCCCGCCTGAGACTGCCCGCTGCGCGTGCGCGTAACCCGCAAGCTTTTGATTTCTTGGACAAGGATTGACCATGGCCCGCATCACCGTCGAAGACTGCCTGCAAAGCATTCCCAACCGCTTCCAGCTGACCCTGGCCGCGACCTACCGCGCCCGCCAGATCGCCAATGGCAGCACCCCGCAGGTCGACGTCGATCGCGACAAGCCCACGGTCACCGCGCTGCGCGAAATCGCTGCCGGCAAGGTCGGCATCGAGATCCTGACCCGCAGCACCAACAGCAGCAGCCAGTCCTGACTGGTCCGCAAGGTAATGTAGCCCCCGGCAACAGGTGAGACGATGGAACCGATCCCCTCCGTCCCGCCTGTTGTCGCCAGCCCCCCCGGTATCGCTCCCAACGTGCCCGCCCGGCCGCGCCTGACTGTCCTCGACGGAAGCCTGCAACAGCCCGACGAGGAGGAGCGCGACCGCAATCCCTCGACCGGCCCGGCCGACGAAGTCGAGTTCTCCCGCCTCGCCGAGATCGCCGCGCGCTACCTGCGCGACGACGACATCGAGCGCCTGCGCGCCGCCTTCGAGCTGTCGGTACGCGCCCACGAAGGCCAGTTCCGCATCAGCGGCGAGCCCTATGTCTCGCATCCGCTGGCGGTCACCGAAATCCTGTCGCAGTGGCACCTCGACGTGCATGCACTGATCGGCGGCCTGCTGCATGACGTCATGGAAGACTCCGACGTCACCAAGAGCGATATCGCCGCGCAGTTCGGCAAGGTGGCGGCCGATCTGGTCGACGGCGTCTCCAAGCTGGACCGCCTGGAGTTCCGCTCATACGAAGAAGCGCAGGCCGAGAACTACCGCAAGATGTTCCTGGCGATGGCGCGCGATGTCCGCGTCATCCTCATCAAGCTCGCCGACCGCCTGCACAACATGCGCACGCTGGACGCGGTACGCCCGGACAAACGCCGCCGCATCGCCCGGGAAACGCTGGAGATCTACGCGCCGATCGCCAATCGCCTGGGCCTCAACACGCTGTACCGCGAGCTCCAGGAACTGTCGTTCAAGCACACCTACCCGCTGCGCTACCGTGTGCTCGCCAAGGCGCTGCGTACCGCGCGCGGCAACCGCCGCGAGCTGGTGACGCGGCTGCTGACCAGCATCCAGGAACGCCTGCCGCAGTGGGGGGTGGAAGCCGAAGTCTTCGGCCGTGAGAAGCACCTGTTCGGCGTCTACCGCAAGATGGTCGACAAGCACCTGTCCTTCTCGCAAGTGCTGGACATCTACGGCTTCCGCATCCTCGTGAAGGACGTACCGAGCTGTTACCTCGCACTGGGTGCGTTGCACGAACTGTTCAAGCCGGTACCGGGCAAATTCAAGGACTATGTGGCCATCCCGAAGGCCAACGGTTATCAAAGCGTCCATACCACCGTCATCGGGCCGTTCGGCACGCCGGTGGAAGTGCAGATCCGCACCTTCGAGATGCACGCCATCGCCCAGAGTGGCGTGGCCTCGCACTGGCTTTACAAGGACGAATCGGCCACGCTGACCGACCTGCAACGCAAGACGCACAACTGGCTGCAGTCGCTGCTCGAACTGCAGACCACCTCGGGCGACTCCAGCGAATTCCTGGAACACGTGAAGATCGACCTCTTCCCGGGCGACGTCTTCGTGTTCTCGCCCAAGGGCCAGATCTACAACCTGCCGCGCGGCGCCACGGTGGTGGATTTCGCCTATGCGATCCACACCGACATCGGCAACCGCTGCGTGGCCTGCCGCATCAACGGCGAGCTGCAACCGCTACGCACCGAGCTTAAGAACGGTGACCAGGTCGAGATCGTCACCGCCCAGCACGCCAACCCGAACCCTGCCTGGCTGTCCTACGTACGCACCGGCAAGGCGCGCGCGCAGATCCGCCATTTCCTGAAGACCGCGCAACACGAAGAAGCCACCGCACTGGGCGAGCGCCTGCTGTCGCAAGCCCTGCGCACCCATGGCCTGACGCTGGTGGACATCGGCGCCACCGCCTGGGAGCGCTTTCTCAAGGACAACGGCATCAAGACGCGCGCCGATGCGCTGACCGACATCGGCCTCGGCAAGCGCCTGGCCGCCGTGGTGGCACGCCGCCTTGGTGACCTGCAGGACGAGCTGGCCGCAGCCGAAGGCGAAGAAGCCGGCCGCAGCCGCAACACCAGCCCCATCCTCATCCATGGCGGCGAAGGCATGGCCGTGCAGATGGCGCGCTGTTGCCGACCGATCCCGGGCGACCCCATCGTCGGCATGCTGCGCAAGGGCCAGGGGCTGGAGATCCACGTCAATGACTGCCCCACCCTGACGCGCAACCGTTCTTCCGAGCGCGACCGCTGGGTCGAGGTGGAATGGGAAACCGGTGGCGACCGCCTGTTCGAAGTCAGCGTCCGCGTACTGGCCGACAACCGCCGTGGCGTGCTGGCCCGTGTGGCTGCCGCCATCGCCGACCAGGACTCGAACATCCAGAACGTCAGCATGGATAACGAGCGCGCCGCCCATACCACCATCTATTTCACGCTGCAGGTGCGCGACCGCATCCACCTTGCCAGCATCATGCGCGGCGTGCGCCGCATCCCCGACGTGGTGCGCATCACGCGCCTGCGCGGCGATGCCAGGCCGAGCGCGCCCGCCGACCGATCACGTTGAACCTTTGCCGGAGTTTTTCATGGCCCTGTACGAATCCGACTTCACCAAATTCATGCGCGAGTTTCTGGACAAGCACCCGGAAGAGCGCGAGCAGCAGCGCGAGGGCCGTGCGCTGTGGTGGGACAAGCCGCAGGACCTGCAGACCCGTCGCGACAACCTCGACTCCGACGTGCCGCAAAAGGCCTATCCCTACCAGACCGACCTGAACCAGGGCTGACGCTGACGCCGGCGGCACCATACCGCCGGCACCTCCCTGCATGGACTACCCCCGCCTTGCCATCGTCGACCTGGAAACCACAGGCGGCGACCCGAAGCTCGACCGTATCACCGAAGTCGCCATCCTCGTTACCGAAGGCGATCAGCTGATTTCGCGCTGGAGCAGCCTCGTCAATCCCGGCATGCCGATCCCGCCGCGCATCCAGGCGTTCACCGGCATCACGGACGAGATGGTGCGTGACGCACCTGACTTCGCGGACGTTGCGCGGCAGGTCGCCGAGCAATGCGACGGCGCGATCTTCGTCGCCCACAACGCGCGCTTCGACTTCAACTTCCTGAGCAACGCCTTCGCGCGGCTGGACAGGAAGTTCGAACCCTCGGTGCTGTGCACCGTGAAGTTCTCGCGCGCACTGAATCCGGAGCATGCACGCCACGGGCTGGACGCCATCATCGCGCGCGGCGGCTACAGCGTCGTCTCGCGCCACCGCGCGATGGACGACGCCGAGATCGTGTGGCGCTTCCTGCAGGACTCTCGAAGCACCCACGACACCGAACGCCTGCGCCTGGCCTGGGCCCGTGCTTTCTCCGGTCCGACCAAGGTGGCGCGCCTGCCGCAGGGTGATGTCGAAGGTCTGCCGGAAGGCCCCGGTGTCTTCATGCTGCGTGGCGCCAGCGGTGAGCTGATCCGCATCGGCCGCGCACGCAGCCTGCGGCCTCAAGTACTCGGGCTGTTCACCGCCAACGACATGCGCAGCAAGAAGCAGGTCGCCAAGGTGCATGCCGTCGATGCGCAGCCCTGCGCCGGCGATCTGTCCGCGCAGTTGCTGGAGCTCTCGCTGGAGCGGCGTCTCGCTGCGCGCAGCACGAGCGCAGCACTCGCCTGGCGACTGGACGCGCGCCGTGCCGGAGGCGTGCTCGAACTCATCGACCTCAATGGCAGCGACCCGAAAGAGTGGGGGGAGGTCTTCGGCTGCTTCCGGGGCGAACGCGAAGCGCTGATGGTGTTGCGCCCCCTGATCGCGCGCGCGCGCCTGTGTCCGCAGCGCGTCGGACTGGAGCGATCCGGCCCCGGCCCCTGCCAGGCACATCTGCTGAAGCGCTGCCAGGGCGTCTGTGCCGGCGTGGAGAGCACCGATGCTCATGATGCACGGCTGCGCGAGGTGCTGACGCCTTTGCGCCAGCGTGACTGGCCGTTTGCCGGCCCGATCAGCATCCACGAGGAATCCAAAGCCAACGGTCTGCAGACCACGCTCGAGTTCGACGGATGGTGTCGCGTCGACGAGGACCGCGCCCGGCGCTTCGATGCCGACATCATGCATCTGCTGCAACGCTGGCTGGCGCAGGACGGCAACCTGGCCCGCTGCGAACCGGCCAGCTCCGACTGAACCAGGGCCGCAGGCCTCTTCAGGCTAGCTCTTCGTCCGGCTCGACAGGTGCCTTCAGCGGCAGGCGCATGGTGAACACAGTGCCGATGTCCGGCTCGCTGATCACCGATATCTCACCTCCCAGTACGCCGGTCACGATGTTGTGAACGATGTTGAGGCCGAGCCCGGTGCCCTGGGTGCCGAGCTTGGTCGTGAAGAACGGATCGAAGATCTTGTTCAGGTGCGCAGCGGCGATCCCCACGCCGTTGTCGCTGCAACGGAACACCACGGTCTCGCCGACCACGGTCGCGTCCAGCGTCACCGCGCCCTCCTCGCGCCCCTCGAAGGCATGGATGACGGTGTTCTGCAGCAGGTTCGCCACCACCTGGCCGAAGGGGCCGGGATAGCTGTCGAGCAGGATGCCCTTCGGCACCTCGCTGCGGATCTCGAATGGCGTCTTGCGGAAGGTGGGCTGCAGGGTCACGACGATTTCGTTCACCACCTCGCGCAGATCGAACTGGCGTCGCTTGGAGCTGGTCTGGTCGACTGCCACCTGCTTGAAGCTGACGATCAGCTCACCGGCACGCTGCAGGTTGCGCACCAGGATGTCGGAGGCGGAGTCGGTCTCCTGCATGAAGCCATCCAGCTCCGAGCGGCGCAAACCACGCTCTACCTGTCCGCGGAACTCACGACCGATGTCGCGGAGGGTGCTGGCGACCATCAGGCTGTTGCCGATGGGCGTGTTCAGTTCGTGCGCCACGCCGGCGACCAGCGACCCCAGCGCAGCAAGCTTCTCGGAGCGCACCAGTTCGCTCTGCGTCTGCTGCAGACGGGCCAGCGCGGTTTCCAGGTCGCGGTTGGCATCTGCCAGCGCACGCGTGCGCTCCACGACCCGTTGCTCCAGCGAGGCGTTCAGCTCCTCGACCTGACGTTGCGCGTCACGCATCGGGGTCACGTCCACTACCGCCATCAGCACGCAGGGCTCGTTCATGAAGACACTGCGCAAGTGCAGCTGGCAGTCCCGTAGCTGTCCATCGGCCGTCACCATGCGGACATCCACGCCTGACACCTGGCCTTGTCGCTGGAACACCGCCAGCACCCGCTCGCGCTGTTCCAGGTCCGCATAGAGCCCGATCTCTTCATCGCTGCGATCCATGACCATCTCGCGCGCGAAGCCGAAGGTATCGGTGTACGCCGGGTTGAGATCGAGGTAGCGGCCGTCGGAGCGACGCTGCAGGGCCAGTGCGATCGGCGACTGCTGGAAGATCGTGGAGAACTTCTGCTCGCTGTGCCGCAGAGCATCCTGGGCGCGCAGGCGGGAGAACTCTGCCCCCGCGCGGGCGGCTCCGAGTTCTATCAGCGAATGGACTTCGTCCGGGCTCTGCAAAGGCACCGCAAACAGCGCTGCCAGATAGCCGACCACGCGACCACCACCGTCCTCCACGGCTACCGCCACCATCGACTCCAGACGCTCGCAACCGCGCAACACGGCGTCGTTGCGCAGGCGTTCGCGGCCGTGCGCCGGTATCACCAGCATGCGATGCGTGCTCACCGCTTCCACCGTAACACCCGCCCAGTGGAACATACCGGTCCGCACCGGCCAGCCCGGAGGCGCCCAGGCTGTCACGACGTCCGCGACATCCTCGTTGTCGTCACGCCGCAGGGCGAAGTAAGCCGCGTCGGCATCGGTGCCGGCCGCCACGGTTTTCACCAGATGCGACAGGAACTCCAGCGGCTCGTGACTGGCACCGATGCGCGCCATGCCACGCAGGGCCTGCGTCGTGCGATGTCGGTCAGTCACATCGGTCTGCAGGACGACGCATTGCTGGAGGATGCCATCCGCATCCCTGATCGGCTGCAGTTCGAGCGACACCCAGTAGCGCTCGCCATGCCTGCTACTGCACAGCATCTCGGCCTCGCGCAGCGGCACGCCCTGCAGCAGGGCGCGCGACAACGCCTCGATCTGCGCTGCGTCCGTATGCTCGTCGCGCTGCAATTCAACGAGGCTGGTGCCGCGGATCTGCTCGGCGGCGTAACCCGAGCGGCGTGCGAAGGCTTCGTTGAACCATTCGACCCGGCCCTCCGCATCCGTCAGCACCACGAGGTTGGTGGTGAGACGCACGACGGTGGCAAGGCGACGCAGCTCGTCGTCGGCGCGCTGGCGCTCGCTGATGTCCTCGGCCATGCACAGGAAGCGCTGGCCCACGCCGGCGCCGTCGCGGATCATGCTGTTGTACCACTGGCAGATGACCTCGGAGCCATCTGCGCGCAGGCTGTGGCTCTTGTGCCGCCAGCCGCCGGTACCGGCGTGCAGCTGCTCCATGATCACGGCAACCTCCGCCCTGTCGCGCTCGCTGACCAGCAGGCTGACATGACGGCCGATGACCTCCTCGCGCCGCCAGCCGAAGATGCGCACCGCGGCGTCGTTCCAGTCGAGGATGTGCCAGCCCAGATCGAACTCTACGACCGCCAACGGGCTCTGCTCGACGAAGGCACGCAGCCGCTGTTCGCGGTCACGCAAGGCGGCCTCCACGCGCATGCGCTCGCGCAGGTCGACCTCCAGCGCCTGGTTCTTCTGCTCCAGCGTGCGCACGAAACCCTGCAAGGCCTGGCGGGTCACCTCCAGGCGCGATTCCACTTCGCCGATCTCATCCTCGCGCTGGGGCTGGATGGGCGTGTCCAGCTCGCCGCGCGACAGCCGCGTGGCTGCGGCGGACAGGTGCGCCAGCGGCTGACCGAGACGACGCTGCAGCACGATGAGGATCAGGATCACGCTGCCAGCGACCTGCAGCGCCAGCATGCCGGCAAGCAGGGCCAGCTGCGAACGGAGCTGTGCCGCCAGCACGGCGTCCGACATCTCGACGCGCACGCGGCCGATTGTCTCGCCCCGGTGCACGATCGCCTGCTCGCCCTCGCTCACGTTGCCGACGCGACGCTCCGGCACGTCGCGGAACACGAAGCGGCCGAGCTGGGGGTCGAGGATCTCGACGCGCACCAGCGCCTCGTTACGCATCACCGCGTCGACCAGGGCCGACGCGGCTTCACCATCGAGTGCCCACAGGTTTTCGCGCACGCCCAGCGCCAGCACGTCGGTCTCGTGCTTCATGGCGCGAGCCATCTCGGAGTGCAGCGTGTCCTGGTAGAGCACGCGGGCGAGATACATGCCGACAACGAGAGCAGGCAACAGCACGCCGAGCAGCACGGCCAGGACGACAGCGCGCCGCACGGTGAGCCCTTTCATGCCTCCCTGTTCCTGCATGCGCGCCTGGATCCCCCGGAAATTCTCACTTCGACGAAGCCGCCGAGTGGTGGTTCAGCCAGTCCAGCAGGGCGTCGGTCTCGAGCGGGCGGGCGAAATGATAACCCTGGGCTTCGTGGCAGCCCATGCGGCGCAGAAGATCGGCCTGGTCTGCCGTCTCGACGCCTTCCGCGATCACCGCGAGCCCGAGTTTCTGGCCGAGCTGGATGACCAGTTCCGGGATGCGTCCGGCACGCTCGTCACCCACGATGTCGGTGACGAAGGCACGGTCGATCTTGAGGCGATCCACGCGCAACCGCTGAAGGTAAGACAGCGAGGAGAAGCCGGTGCCGAAATCATCGATGGCGATCTTCACACCCAGCGCCTTGATGTCGTCCAGCGTCCGGTTGATGAAGTCTGCCTCCTCCAGCGCCATCGACTCGGTGATCTCGAGCTCCATGCGTGCCGGGTCCGCCCCACTGTCCTTCAGCGCAGCGACGATGGAAGGAATGAAGCGCGGGTGGCGGAACTGGCTGACCGACACATTGACCGCGACACGCAGCTTGTCGAAACCACGCCGTGCGAGATCTACCTGCTGGAAACACGCCAGACGCAACACCCACTCGCCGATGTTGATGATCATCCCCGAGTGCTCGGCGATGGGGATGAAGCGATCCGGCTCGATCATGCGGCCGTCATCGCCGCGCCAGCGCAACAGCGCTTCGATGCCGCAGGGCTTGCCGCTGACAAGATCGATCTGCGGCTGGTACATGAGGAACAGGCGCTGCCGCTCCATGGCCTGGCGCAGCGCCTGCAGCAGTTTTACCCGCTCGCGGATCTCCACCGCCATGTCGCGGGTGAAGAAACTGTACTCGCCACGATGACCCATCTTGGCGCGACGCAGGGCGATGTTGGCGTCCTTCAGCGCATCGCTGCCGTTACCCTCGATATCGGTCAGGTGGGCGATGCCCATGGTCACCGACACCATCAGCTCCTGGCTCTCGATGACGAAGGGCTCGCGGAACAGTGCCTGCAGGCTGACCGGCATGAGTTGCTCGGTACGTCCCAGCAGGGCAAAGGTGTCGCTGGACACCCGGGCCAGCACACATTCGCGCCCCAGCGCGAGCTGCAGGCGCACCGCCACGGCCTGCAGCAGCAGATCGCCGAAGTAATGCCCGAGGGCATCGTTGGTCTCGGCGAAGTTGTCGATATCCACCAGCACCAGCGTATGCATGCCCCGCTCCGCACCACCGAGATACTCGTCCAGCTTCTGGATCAGGCTGCGCCGGTTGGGCAATTGCGACAGGGCGTCGAAGTACGCGTAGTTATGCAGCTGGGAGAACAGCAGTGTGTTGTCGAGGCCGATGGATACGTTGGAGCAGAACAGTTCCAGCAGCCGGCGATGGTCGCCCTCCACGATGTCCTGCGTATCCAGCCAGCCCGCCATGTTGCGGCCCTCGCGGCTGCGGAAGAACAGCGCCGTGCCACGAGGCTCGAAGAGATGACGTTCCTCGCGCAGGCAGCGCTCCAGCGCGTCGCGTGCCACAGCATCAGCCAGTTGGGTCAGCGGCCGGTTGAGCACATTGGCATAGCGGCCGATGGCAGCGATTACCACCACGTCGTGACTGTCGTCGCGCAGCTCCGGCGGCCGGCAGATGCAGATCAATCCGTCCGGCTTGCCGCGCACGAAACCCGATGCACGGGTAATGACGCCCTGGGCAAAGTCCCGGATGCCCGACAGGGCCAGCAGCTCGCTGGTGGCATGTACCACCATGTCCAGGCCGCGACGGCCGGCATTGATGGTGCGGATCTGGTCGTAGGAGCGGATCGATGAGGTGAGCGTCGTGTACAGCTTGTTGCGCGTCAGCTCCGACTTGGTCTTGTAGTCGTTGATGTCGTAGTCACGGATCGCCTCCATCTCGGGCGCATAACCGGGCTGGCCGGTGCGCAGGATGACGCGTGTCTCCTGCATGCCGTACTGCTCGCGGATCCTGCGCACGAGTTGCAGGCCGGAATCCTCCTGCTCCATGACAACGTCGAGCAGCACTACCGCGATGTCGCGGTCACGCTCGAAGATCGCGCAGGCTTCCTGCGCGGAATTGGCATGCATGAACTGCAGCGGCCGCCCCAGAACCTGGGTGCCGCGCAAGGCGAAGGTGGTGGTGGTGTGTACGTCCGGATCGTCGTCGACGATCAATACCCGCCATGCGGCGCGCTGCACCGGTTCCTCCACCGGTGACACATCGCCGTCATCGCTGACGAACACCAGTTCGTCGTCATGCTGCGGGTTGGACTCCATTGGCCTCCTCCAGGCTCAACCGACACGGTCTTGCCCTGGAGGCAATACGATACGTCGATCAGGCTTTTATCGTCACATCATGCCATGAACTTGAGTGGGCCCTGCCGCCGTCCAGACGCTGCCGGGAGCGGTAAAATCACGCTTTTCACGGAGTTTCACGATGCGCGCACGCACCCTTCTGCTGATCGCCGCACTGGGTATACACGGACTGGCGCAGGCAGCCGATCTGCGCATCAGCGAGGCCTGGGTGCGCGGCACCGTCACCGGCCAGAAGAACAGCCCCGCCTACATGGTGTTCGAGACCCCACGCGCCACCGCCATCGTCGGCGCCAGCTCGCCGCGTGCGGACAAGGTCGAACTGCATGAAATGCAGATGCCCGAGGGGCGCGACCTGATGACGATGAAGCGCGTCGAGCGCATCGAAATCCCGCCCGGCAAACCCTACAAGCTGATCCCGCTGGGCAGCTACATCATGCTGGTTGGCCTGAAGAAAGGCGTGGACGCCGGCGAACGCATTCCCATCACCCTGCAGATCGAGCAGGACGGCAAGCGCAGCGAAGTAGTGGTGCAGGCGGAGGGGCGGAGCTTCTATCCGGGGAAGTAACAGCCCTTCGCTGCTGCAAAAAACAAAGGCTTCGGATCAGATCCCGAAGCCTTTGTTTTTTCCACCTCCCGTCGCGGAGTGATCGGTCGCCACAGCCTTTCTGGCTAGGCGCGCCGCCGCAGACAGTACACGTCGGTACGGCAAGGCGGTGCAACAACGCCAGAAAGGCTGTGGCGGCCGATCACCTGAAGACGATGGTTTTGTTGCCGTGTACGAGTACGCGATCTTCAAGGTGGTAACGGAGCCCACGCGCCAGCACTGCCTTCTCGATGTCCTTGCCGTAACGCACCATGTCTTCGACACCGTCGGAGTGATCCACGCGGATCACGTCCTGGTCGATGATCGGTCCCTGATCCAGTTCCGCGGTGACGTAATGGCAAGTCGCGCCGATCAGCTTCACACCGCGGGCAAAGGCCTGATGGTAAGGCTTGGCACCGACGAAGCTGGGCAGGAAGCTGTGGTGGATGTTGAGGATGCGCCCCGGATAGGCCGCACACAGTTCCGGCGACAGGATCTGCATGTAGCGCGCCAGCACCACGCAATCACCACGCACGTCATCGACGATGCGGCGCACTTCGGCATATGCCGCCGTCTTGTTCTCCGCGGTCACCGGAACGTGGTGGAAGGGAATGCCGTGCCACTCGACGAAGCCGCGGAAGGTGTCGTGGTTGGAGATCACGCAGGGGATCTCGATGTCCAGCTCCTTCGATTGCCAGCGTGCCAGCAGATCGTAGAGGCAGTGCTCCTGCTTGGACACCATCAACACGACGCGCTTCTTCACCGCGCTGTCGGTGATCTTCCACTCCATGCCGAACTCGCGGGCCAGCGGCGCGAAGCGTTCGCGGAATTCGGCGAGCAGGAAGGGCAGTGAATCCGCCTTCACTTCGATGCGCATGAAGTAGCGCTTGCTCTCGTGCTCGGCATGCAGGTTGGTTTCGAGAATCCAGCCGCCATGTTCGGCGATGAAGTTCGAGACGCGAGCCACGATACCGACGCGGTCGGGGCAGGATGCAGTGAGGGTGTAGAAACGTTGGGTTTGCATGGTTGGCTCGGGAAGAGCGGCCGCGATCCTGGCTTTGGAATCAGCCTTCAGATCCAGCCTTGATGTAGAACGCGCGCTGAAGCTCCAGCACCTCGACCGTGATCTGAACATGCAGGCCGGGCTTGTCGCGGCAGACAGACTGCAAAGCATTTGCTACACCCCGCCCGAGTGCCTGGCGGGTTTCCACGCTGCGCCCGTCGTGCAGGCGCAGTTCGGCGTGGATGAAGGCGTACCCCGAGGCCTGCCCCGCGTCGTGATCGCCGACGCGGAAGTGGGCCAGTGCAACAGCGCGACTCTTGATGTGGTCGGGCTCGAAAACGCCGCTGGCAATCAGGCTGGCGTTGGCCGCGCGCAGCGCGGCGTCAGGATCGAAGGCTGCGCCCAGGTTGCCGGTGTACTCGATGACGAGGTGCGGCATGGGCGCGGCGTTCAGATGCGCGCCGAAGCGCGGTCGATCTCGGCGCGCAGATCGGGATAGCTGCGCACCACCGGGTATTGCGGGAACTCGCGCACCACGTTTTCCGGCGGATGCATCAGGATGCCGGCATGTGCGGCGCCCAGCATGGTGGTGTCGTTGTAGGAATCACCGGCAGCAATGACCTTGAAGTTCAGCCCGCGGAACGCTTCCACTGCCTTCTGCTTCTGGTTCGGCTGGCGCAGGTGGTAGTTCACCAGAATGCCGTTCGCATCCGCTTCCAGCTTGTGGCAGAACAGCGTGGGCTGGCCCAGCTGCACCATCAGCGGCTTGGCGAACTCGTAGAAGGTATCCGACAGGATGACGACCTGGTAGTCGCGGCGCAGGTCGTCGAGGAACTCCTTGCAGCCGGGCATCGGGCCCATCTCGGCGATCACCGCCTGGATGTCCGGCAGGCCGAGCTTGCGGTCCGCCAGGATGCCCAGGCGGTACTTCATGAGCTTGTCGTAATCCGGCTCGTCGCGCGTGGTGCGACGCAGTTCCGGGATACCGGTGCGGTCAGCGAACTCGATCCAGATTTCCGGGACGAGTACGCCTTCCATGTCGAGGCAAACGATGTGCACAGCCAGACCCTTGCACGTTGAAAAGGATGCGGGATTCTACACGCCGCACGGGTCAGGCCGCCCTGCACAGCAGCAGCGCCATGGGCGCCCTCAGGGTGCCGGGCAGAAGCACTGGCCCCAGGCATCCATCTGCTCGCGACGCTTGCCGTCCCACAGCACGACCAGGCGGCCCTTGTAGGAAGTGCCGGTACAGCGCTTGGCCTTGGGCGAGCAACTGCTGGTCACGGTGCCCAGCCATTGCACATTGGTGTCACCGTTGGCGATCTGCAGGGTGAAGCGGTCGCCTGCGCGCGGCACTTCGCGCTGCTCGGGAATGTACTTCTCGCCGTAGAAGCTGAGCTTCTGCACCCCCTTGGCGGTACGCAACACCGCCTCGCGCTTGTCCTCCTGGCTCCAGAACACCAGCGTCGGCTTGCCCGGCGCGTCGGAGCCGAAGCGGCAGCCGCAGGCGCTGGAGACGTCACCCTCCTGCAGAGGCACCATCTGGGCGGTGGCAGGCAAGGCGAGGAAGGTGAGCAGCGCGGCAGCGGCGGAGAGGATGCGGAGCTTCATGGCGGATAGGCAGGACAGGAACGAGGATGAGTCTGGATCGGCATTCTGGCGTGATTCTTCAGTCCGACGGACTGCCCGCTCAGGCAGGCGCAGTAAAATCCCGGCCATGCAGCAAGACTCCCAGCCGCCCGCCCCCGCCTCGCCCGCCGACGACCCGCGCCCGCAACCGCCCCGCGAGCCCGACGTCTTCGATTGCTGTGGCAACGAATGCGGGGATGCCTGTGTGTGGACCATCCACCAGCGCCTCAAGAAGGAATACGAGGAAGCGCTGGACGCCTGGCTGCTGCGCCAGCTCTGAGCCGGCTCAAGGCCCGCAACAGCGCTACAGGAACACCGGCTCCGGCTCCAGCCGCACGCCGAAGCGGGCCAGCACGTCGGCCTGAACCGACTGCGCCAGTGCCCGCACATCCTGCGCCGTGGCGCCGCCGTGATTCACCAGCACCAGCGCCTGCCGCTCGTACATGCCCACCGGCCCGAGGCTACGGCCCTTCCAGCCGGCCTGCTCGATCAACCAACCGGCCGCAAGCTTCACCGTGCCATCAGCTTGCGGATACGCCGGCAGGGTCGGATGACTTGCCGCCAGGGCCGCATGCTGCGCGGGCGCTACCACCGGATTCTTGAAGAAGCTGCCGGCATTGCCGATCTGCGCCGGGTCCGGCAGCTTGCGACGGCGGATGGCCACCACGGCATCCGACACCTGCAGCGGTGTCGGTTCGGCGATGCCCTCCAGCTCGCGCGCCACATCGGCGTAGCCGGTCACTGCCTGCCAGCGGCGCGGCAGCGCGAAGGTCACCGACACGATCACCCAGCGCAGGCCGTCGGCATGCTTGAACACGCTGTCGCGGTAGCCGAAGCGGCAATCGGCAGCGGTGAAGGTACGCATCTCCCCGCCGTCCAGATGCACTGCGACCAGACTGTGGAAGCGGCTCGCCAGCTCCAGCCCGTAGGCGCCGATGTTCTGGATCGGCGCAGCACCCACCGTCCCCGGAATCAGCGACAGGTTTTCCAGTCCCGGCAGGCCCTGCTCCAGCGTCCAGCGCACGAAGTCATGCCACACCTCGCCCGCACCGGCACGCACCAGCCAGTGGTTCGCGGTTTCGCCGACACGTTCGCGGCCATGGATCGCCATCTGCAGTACCCGCGCATGCACTTCCTCCGGCGCCACAATGTTGCTGCCACCGCCCAGCACGACCACCGGCCCGTCCATGAAGGCCCGGCCGAGCGCCAGCGCTTCCAGTTGCGCCACGCGGTCGATACGCAGGAAGGCCTGCGCATGGCTGCGCAGACCGAGGGTGTTCAGCGGGGTGAGGTCAGCGGGGGCGAACTGGTTCATGAAAGATTCATGCGAAGCGACGGGAGCGGGAGATACCGGACCTCATGGCGCCGGCGGATGCTCTCCGCGGCGCGCCAGTTGCGCGGCCCCCAGCATGGTAATGGCAACCGCGCCGAATCCCATCCAGGCGCCTGCCACCGCCATCACCGTGCCGAACACGGTTGGTGACGTCAGCCCGGTGAAGTGGTTGATGGTGGCGCGCAGGCCGATGGCTTCACCCGCGCGGCCGGGCGGTGCCGACTGATGCAGCAGCGACAGCACGCTGGGCTGCGCGCCACCGGTGCAGAAGCCGAGGATGAAGGCCAGCGTCATCATCAGCGGCGGCCATACCGACGCCGGCATCAAAGCGAAAGCCACGGCATTGACCAGCAATGCCGTGACGACCAGACGCCATTCGCCGACGTGGCGTGTGAGCCATGGAAACACCAGCCGCACCGCGAAGGCACCGACGGCGAAAGCCGACATGATCAGGCCGATCTGCGTGGCGCTGTAGCCACGCTGGTTGCCGATCGCCGGCACCAGGAACTGGAAGGCGTCCCAGCCCACCGCCAGCAGGGCGCTCACCATCAGCACCCGCTGCATGTCCTTCTCTTCGCGCAGCAAAAGCCAGATGCTGCGCGGCTGGCCGGGGTCCGCCCCCACCGTTTCTCCCGGCAGGGACAGCGGCACGAAACGCCCTGCCACCAGACCGCTGCCGACGATGGCCGCCAGCACTGCGAACGTGATGCGGAAGCCGCCGTGGTCGATCAGCGTTCCCGCCAGCGCCGGGCCGAAAATCGCCGACACCGAATTGCTCATCATCACCCAAGCGAACATGCTGGTGCGCAGCGCCCGGTCGCCGCCAGATGCCTGGCCGACCAGCACGAAGGCCGCCAGCATGAAGGAATTGAAACCCAGCCCGCCAGCCAGTGCGGTGACCACCACCGCAGCTGGGCCCGGCCACACCACCGGCACCAGCAAGCCAAACAGGAGCACAGCCTGTGCGCCGCGCATCACGGGCGTGACGCCGACGCGGTCCACCAGACGGCCGATACGCAGGGAAATGAGGACAGGTAGCAGGCTGTACAGCCCGAAGAGCACGCCGGCGAAGGCTTCGGAATACCCTGCCCGCAGCACGTACAGACCTGCCGTGACGCGGCCACCGGACATGGTGACGTGGCACAACAGGGCAATGGCCATCAGCGCATACAGCTGCGGCGGGAAGCGGCGAAAACTCACCCCGCCATTATAGCGCCCCGCAAAGTTGTCAGACAAATTTGCTGCGCACGCAAAGCGACGCGCTGCGACACAATCCCCGCCCATGCACGCAGCACACTGGGACATCTTCTGCAGCGTCGTCGACAACTTCGGCGACATCGGCGTCAGCTGGCGCCTGGCCCGCCAGTTGCGCAAGGAACACGGCCTGCGTGTGCGCCTGTGGGTGGACGATCCGGTCAGCTTCGCCCTGCTGGAGCCGCGCCTGCAGCCCGGCCTGGCGCACCAGACGCTGGAAGGCGTCGACATCCTGCACTGGACACCCGCCGCCCCGGCCGGTGCGGTGCCCGGTGACGTGGTGGTGGAAGCCTTCGGTTGCGCGCTGGGCGAAGCCTTCGAGCAACGCATGGCCGAGCGCCAGCCGCGGCCGGTGTGGATCAACCTGGATTACCTCAGCGCCGAGTCCTGGGTGGAAGGCGTGCACAAGCTGGGCTCGCCCCACCCGCGCCTGCCGCTGCAGAGCCACTTCTTCTCGCCGGGCTTCACGCCGGCCACCGGCGGGCTGCTGCGCGAGGCGGACATCGCCGCCGTGCGCGACGCCTTCCAGGCCAGCGCCCCGGCACAAACGGCCTTCTGGCAGCAACACGCTGGTACGGCGCCGCCGGAGGGTGCACTCAAGGTATCGCTGTTCGCCTACGAGAACGCCGCCCTGCCCGGCCTGCTGAGTGCCTGGGCCAGCGGTCCGCAGGCGGTGTTCTGTGCCGTGCCGGTCGGCCGCGCCCTGGCCGGCGTTAAGCACTGGGCCGGCGACGAAAGCCTCGCCGCCGGCAGCATCCTGCGGCGCGGCACACTGACCCTGGTGGTCGTGCCCTTCCTGCACCACGCGGACTACGACCGCCTGCTGTGGGCCTGCGACCTCAACTTCGTGCGCGGGGAGGACTCCTTCGTGCGGGCGCAATGGGCGCGTCGCCCGCTGGTGTGGCACATCTACCCGCAGCGCGAGGCAGCCCATCTCGTCAAGCTGGAGGCCTTCCTGCAGCGCTACGTGGTGGGGCTGGAAGCTGACGCAGAACAGACTTTGCGGAGCTTCTGGCAAAGCTGGAACGGCGCTGCGGATACGCTTGCCCCGCCCTGGCCGGCCTTGCTGGCGGCCTTGCCTGCATTGACCCGCCACGCCGCCGGCTGGGACGACCGGCTCGCCGCCCGCCCCGACCTCGCCCGGCAGCTAGCGGATTTCTGTAACTCATTGCTAAAATAATGGGTTTTCCGGATCCGGCCCTGTAGTTCCACAGGGTTCCACCAGAAGGTTCGCCCAAGCGTCCCGCCAGATCCGCCCGTTCCGAACACACCGAATTTCTTATACCCGTACTCCGATGAAAACCGCTCAAGAACTCCGCTCCGGCAACGTGATCATGGTGGGCGCTGACGCCCTGGTCGTGCAGAAGGCCGAATACAACAAGTCCGGCCGCAACGCCGCCGTCGTCAAGATGAAGCTGAAGAACCTTCTGACCGGCGCGCCGTCCGAATCGGTCTACAAGGCCGACGACAAGTTCGAAGTCGTGCAGCTGGACCGCAAGGAAGTGAGCTACTCCTACTTCGCCGATCCGATGTACGTCTTCATGGACGCCGAGTACAACCAGTTCGAGATCGAAGCCGAGAACATGACCGACGCACTGAAGTACCTGGAAGACGGCCTCCAGTGCGAAGTGGTGTTCTACAACGAGAAGGCCATCTCGGTTGAACTGCCCAACACCGTGGTGCGCGAAGTGGCCTACACCGAACCCGCCGTGAAGGGTGACACCTCCGGCAAGGTCATGAAGCCCGCCAAGCTGGCCACCGGCTTTGAACTGCCGGTGCCGGCCTTCGTCGAAATCGGTGACAAGATCGAAATCGACACCCGCACCGACGAGTACAAGGCGCGCGTGAAGTAAGCACAGTCCATCCGTTTCGGGAAAGAGGGGGCTGGAAACAGCCCCCTCTTTCTTTTTGGCGCGCCGTTT
>JAVHYF010000045.1:18162-32555 GCA_031119205.1 Moraxellaceae bacterium
TTTCGGGAAAGAGGGGGCTGGAAACAGCCCCCTCTTTCTTTTTGGCGCGCCGTTTTTTCAGGTGCGCCGCAACCACGAGGAGATGTCTCCACTATGAAGCCTGCCATCACCCTGACCAGCCTGGACTACGCCCGCCTGGACCGTGTCGTGCATCTTGCACAGGCACGCGGCCAGGATGTTGCAGGCCTGGAGTCCGAACTGCTGCGCGCCGACATCGTCGAGCCGCGCAGCGTGCGTCCCGACGTGGTGACGATGAACTCGCGCGTGCGCTTCACCTTCGAGCCGGAGGCCGAAGAATTCGAGTACGTGCTCAGCTACCCCTGGGATGCCGACAAGACCGACGTACCCCGCCTGTCGGTGCTCACCCCCGTCGGCAGCGCCCTGCTGGGCCTGCGCGTCGGCCAGCGCATCGACTGGCAGGTGCCGGGCGGCCGCAAGCTGCGCCTGCACGTCATCGAGCTGCCCTGGCAGCCGGAGAGCAACGGAGAAGATCTCGGGGACGAGGGCGACGGCGCGGAGAGCGTGGAAGGCGTGGAAAGCGCGGCCGGTAAGCAGCCCGGCCGCACACGCAAGCGCGCCGCCTCCCACTGACAGCCCCCTGCGCCCACCCATAGCCCTCACATCGGGGTGGGCGCAACAGGCGCCCTCGACTGACAGCGCCTTGACCGCCGCGGCGATGCCATGCGCATTTCTGTCAGGAGACTTGCAGCAAGGCGCCTCCTGACAGCCGGAATGGCATGAGCAGGCAGTAGACTTCCGGCTTCCCGCCCCGCTGTTCACCCGTTCCGTCCGACGTCTCCGATGCCCGCAGCCAAGTACGTACCCGCTTCCGCCGACCGCGCCACCATCCGCATCCGCGGCGCCCGCCAGAACAACCTGAAGAACCTCAGCCTGGACATTCCCACCGGCGAGCTGGTGGTCGTCACCGGGCCGTCCGGCTCGGGCAAGAGTTCGCTGGTGTTCGACACGCTGTACGCCGAGGGCCAGCGCCGCTACGTGGAGACCTTCAGCCCCTACGCGCGCCAGTTCCTGGACCGCATGGACAAGCCGCAGGTGGACGCCATCGAAGGCGTGCCGCCGGCCATCGCCATCGACCAGACCAACCCGGTACGCACCTCGCGCAGCACGGTCGGCACCATGACCGAGCTGAACGACCACCTCAAGCTGCTGTTCGCGCGCTGCTCGCACCTGCACTGCCGCAACTGCGGCAAGGAAGTGCGCCGCGAGACGCCGGCCCACATCGCCGCCAGCATCCGCCAGCGCGCCGCGCAGGCCGGCGACCCGCGCCTCGCCGTCATCGCGCCGGTGCGCATCCCGGACAACTTCAGCGAGGCCGAGATCCGCGCCGCGCTGGAAGCCCAGGGCTATGCCCGCATCGAGGCCGACAGCGAGCCGCAATGGCTGGCCGTCACCACCGACCGCTTCCGCGCCGGCAACGTCGAACAGTCGCGCCTGCTGGAGGCGGTGGAGAGCGCGCTGAAGCTCGGCAATGGCCGCCTGCGCATCGACGCCGACGGCACGCAATGGAAGTTCTCCGCCGACTTGCACTGCGCGGATTGCGACATCCACTACGCCGACCCGACGCCGGCGCAGTTCTCCTTCAACAGCGCGGTGGGCGCCTGCGAAGCCTGCCGCGGTTTCGGCCGCGTCATCGGCGTCGACCCCGGCCTGGTCATCCCGGACGAATCGAAGACGCTTGCCGGCGGTGCCATCAAGCCCTGGCAGACCGACAGCTACCGCGAATGCCAGGACGACCTCGCCAAGCATGCGAAGAAGCACGGCGTTGCGATGGACGTCGCCTGGCGCGATCTCCCGGAAGAGCATCGCCTGTGGGTCTTCGAGGGCGACCCGGAATGGGTCAGCTGGGAGAAGACCGGCACGCGCAAGTGGTACGGCGTGCGCGCCTTCTTCGACTGGCTGGAAACCAAGGCCTACAAGATGCACATCCGCGTGCTGCTGTCGCGCTACCGCGCGTACACGCCGTGCACGGTGTGCGAAGGCGCGCGCCTGAAAACCGAATCGCTGCTGTGGCGCGTCGGCGGTGAGGACGCGATGCGTCCTGAGAAGGGAGAAGAGGGAAGAGGGATGCCCCCTCCCGACCTCCCCCTGCCGGGGGAGGAGCAAACCTCCGCGCCTGCGCAGACCCACCCTTCCCCCTTCTCCCTTCCCCCTTCCCAGCCCTTCAAGCGTTTCCGCGCGCGCGGCGTCACCATGTCCGACGCCGCCCTGCAGCGCCTGCCCGGCCTCAACATCCACGAGGCCATGCTGCTGCCGGTGGAGCGCCTGCGCGAATTCATCCTCGCGCTGAAACTGCCCACCCCGCTGGACCAGGCCACCGTCCTGCTGATGGACGAGCTGAAGAGCCGGCTGGGTTACCTCGGCGAAGTCGGTCTCGGCTACCTGACGCTGGACCGCCAGAGCCGCACGCTGTCCGGCGGCGAAGTGCAGCGCATCAACCTCACCACCGCGCTCGGCACCTCCCTGGTCAACACCCTGTTCGTGCTGGACGAGCCCTCCATCGGCCTGCACCCGCGCGACATGACCCGCATCAACGGCGTGATGCACCGCCTGCGCGACGCCGGCAATTCGCTGATCGTCGTCGAGCACGATCCCGCCGTCATGTTCGCCGCCGACCGCATCCTCGACATTGGCCCCGGCCCCGGCAAGCAGGGCGGTGACATCGTGTTCTGGGGTACGCCGGACGACTTGCGCGCGCGCACCGACACGCTCACTGCGCAATACCTCGGCGGCCATCGCCGCGTGGACGCCGGCCTGACCGCACGCGAGATCGCCGACTGGACGCCGCGCCTCACCCTGCGTGGCGCCCGCCAGCACAACCTGCGCGAAGTCACCCTGTCGTTGCCGCTGCGCCGCTTCGTCGCGCTGACCGGCGTGTCCGGCTCCGGCAAGAGCACGCTGATCCAGGACGTGCTCTACCCCGCGCTGCAGAAGCACTTCGGCGAAGCCACCGAGGCACCAGGCGAATTCGATTCGTTGCAGGGGCTGGAAGAGATCACCGGCGTGGTGATGGTGGACCAGTCGCCCATCGGCAAGACCGCGCGCTCCAACCCGGCCAGCTACGTCGGCGCCTGGGATGCCATCCGCAAGCGCTTCGCCGCGCTCGACGAATCGGCGGCACGCGGCTACACCGCCGGCACCTTCAGCTTCAACGCCGGCGACGGCCGCTGCCCCACCTGCGGCGGCAGTGGCTTCGAACACGTCGAGATGCAGTTCCTATCCGACGTCTACCTGCGCTGCCCGGACTGCGACGGCAAACGCTTCCGCCCCGAAGTGCTGGAAGTGCACATCGCCGGCAAGTCAGTCGCCGACATGCTGGACATGACGATCCGCGAGGCGCTGGAATTCTTCGCGGGGGATGGTGAGCTGGCCCGCGCGCTGCAACCGCTGATCGATGTCGGCCTGGATTACCTCACTCTCGGCCAGCCGGTGCCCACCCTGTCCGGTGGCGAGGCGCAGCGCCTGAAGCTCGCCGGCCACCTCGCCGCGACCTACGAGAAGCTGCATCGCAAGGGCGCGAAGACGGCAGCGAAAACCGCTGGCAAGGCGACAGCGAAGAAAGCCGCCGACTCCCTGCTCTTCCTCTTCGACGAGCCCACCACCGGCCTGCACTTCGACGACGTCGCCAAGCTGCTGCGCGCGCTGTCGCGCCTGGTGGAAGCCGGCCATTCGGTGCTGGTGATCGAGCACAACCTGGACATCGTCGCCGCCGCCGACTGGGTCATCGACCTCGGCCCGGAAGGTGGCGATGCGGGCGGGCAGATCATGTTCGAAGGCACGGCCGCGCAGCTGCGGGAGGCGGACACTTACACGGGGCACGCACTTGCCGAGTATCTGGATGCCATCGGCGTCGCGAGTACGGATGGTTCCCGTAGGGTGGGTTCGCCCGCAGGGCAACCCACCACCGGCAAGGCTGCGAAGAAAGGCGGTGGGTTGTCGCTGCGCTCCGAACCCACCCTACGGGCAGCCGAGCCCTCCGTGCGCTACCGCCCCGCCACGCCGGACGCCGTCCGCATCGTGCACGCCCGCGAGCACAACCTGAAAAACGTCTCGGTCGACATCCCGCACCAGCGCTTCACGGTAGTGACCGGCGTGTCCGGCTCGGGCAAGTCCACACTGGCCTTCGACATCCTGTTCGCGGAAGGCCAGCGCCGTTACCTGGAATCGCTGAACGCCTACGCGCGCCAGTTCGTACAGCCGGCCGCCAAGCCGGACGTGGATGCCATCTTCGGCATTCCGCCGACGGTGGCCATCGAGCAGCGCACCAGCCGCGGCGGCCGCAAGAGCACGGTGGGCACGCTGACCGAGGTGCACCACTTCCTGCGCCTGATGTTCGTGAAGCTCGGCACCCAACACTGCCCGCAGCACGGCGACGCCATCGAGCCGCAGAGCGAGGACGCGATTGCCGCGCGCATCCTGCGCGACTGGAAGAACCAGACCGTCACCCTCGCCGCCCCGCTGATCGTCGGCCGCAAGGGCCTGTACACCGACCTCGCCAAGACTATGGCGGCGAAAGGCCACAGCCACCTGCGCGTGGACGGCGAGCTGATCGCCACCAAGCCCTGGCCGCGCCTTGACCGCTTCAAGGAACACAACATCGAACTGCCGCTGGTGACGCTCAAGGTGTCGCCGCGCGACGAGAAGAGCCTGCGCGTAGCCATCAGCGACACCCTGGCCTATGGCAAGGGCGTGCTGTATCTGGTGGACAGCGACAACGACGCGACAGTGTTCTCCACCAAGCGCGCCTGCCCTACCTGCGGCGAGAGCTTCCCGGAACTCGACCCGCGCCTGTTCTCGTACAACTCCAAGCACGGCTGGTGCGAGGAATGCTGCGGCACCGGCGTGAAGCTGGCGAAGTGGCTGAAGGACCCGGAGCTGGACCAGACCGAAATGGAGTTCGCCGGCCTGAACCAGGACGACCCCGACGCGGAAGAGGAAGAGACCTGCCCGGTGTGCGAGGGCAAACGCCTCAACCCCAACGCACTGGCCGTCGAATTCAAGGACCGCAGCATCGCCGACTACAGCGAACTGTCGGTCGCCCACATGCTGGAGTGGGTGAAGAGCCTCAAGCTCAACGGACGTGAAGCCGAGATCGGCCGCGACATCCTCGCCGAGCTGGAAAGCCGTCTGTCATTCCTGCGCGACGTCGGCCTCGGCTACCTGACGCTGGAACGCGGCGCGCCCACGCTGTCCGGTGGCGAGGCGCAACGCATCCGCCTCGCCTCGCAACTCGGCACCAACCTGCGCGGCGTCTGCTACGTGCTGGACGAACCCAGCATCGGCCTGCACCCGCGCGACAACAACCTGCTGCTCGACACCCTGCATGCCCTGCAGGACAAGGGCAACACGGTGGTGGTGGTGGAGCACGACGAAGACACCATCCGCCGCGCCCACCACGTCATCGACCTCGGCCCCGGCGCCGGCACACGCGGCGGCCACATCGTCGCGCAGGGCACGGCGGACGAACTGATCGCCATCGAGGCATCCACCACCGGCCGCTGCCTGCGCCAGCCGCTGATCCACCCGCTGCATCCCCCGCGCAAGGTGGACGCGGAGACGCCCGTCGTCGAAGTCAGCGGCGCCAGCCTGCACAACCTGCAGGACGTGGACGCCCGCATCCCGCTCGGCCGCCTCACCGTCGTCACCGGCGTGTCCGGCTCCGGCAAGTCCACGCTCGCGCGCGACGTGCTACACGCCAACCTGCGCCGCCTCGTCGTCGATGCCAACGCCGGCAAGAACCGCCGCAGCAAGGTCGACATCTTCGGTTGCGAGTCCATCGAAGGCTGGGACCAGATCGGCCGCGTGCTGGAGGTCGACCAGACCCCCATCGGCAAGACGCCGCGCAGCTGCCCCGCCACCTACATCGGCTTCTGGGACGCCGTGCGCAAGCTCTACGCCGACAGCGAAACCTCCCGCCTGCGCGGCTGGGGCCCCGGCCGCTTCTCCTTCAACACCAGCGGCGGCCGCTGCGACGCCTGCGAAGGCCAGGGCATGAAGACGGTGGAGATGAACTTCCTGCCCAACGTGAAGGTGCCCTGCGACGTCTGCAACGGCGCGCGCTTCAACGCCGACACGCTGACCGCCACCTGGCGCGACAAGAGCATCGCCGACGTGCTGGCGATGGAGGTCGACGAAGCCGTCGACTTCTTCGCCGCCCACCCGTCCATCTCGCATCCGCTGAAGCTGCTGCAGGACGTCGGCCTCGGCTACCTGACGCTGGGCCAGGCCTCACCCACGCTGTCCGGCGGCGAGGCGCAGCGCATCAAGCTGGTCACCGAACTGGTCAAGGTGAAACCCGACGGTGCCACCCGCGGCCGCGCGAAGACGCCGCATACGCTCTACGTGCTGGACGAGCCTACGGTCGGCCTGCACATGGCGGACGTGGAGAAGCTGATCCTGGTGCTGCACCGTCTGGTCGACGCCGGCAACTCGGTGCTGGTCATCGAGCACGACCTAGATGTCATGGCCGAAGCCGACTGGATCATCGACCTCGGGCCGGAGGGTGGAGACGGTGGCGGCAAGATCGTCTTCGCCGGGCCGGTGGCGAAGTGTGTGAAGGCGAAGACGCATACAGGGCGCGCGCTCGCGAAGTTTCTGGCGCGGGCAGGGTAGTCCGCCCTTCTGCCCCTTCTACCTATCGCGGACGTGATTCCGGTGTGCCGTTCCCTGAGCCTGTCGAAGGGATCGGCACACCGGAGTGTTCCGGCTCCCGCCGTGCGTTCCGTGCTTGATCGTTAAGCCCAGCCGGGAGTTCACCCCGGCGGGCGAGTCACTTTGGCTTCGCCGAAACGATGAGGCCGTTTTTTAAGCTGCGCGGCAAGAAAGTAACCAAAGAGTCGCGCTACGTTTAGCGCTCCCTACAAGTTCTACGTGGGTCGTCTGACAGCGCGTACGTTGAGCATGTGACGTTCGCCTTGAGGGGTAAGCCGCCAATAGCGCGCCTTGTCTGCTACTGCACGCTTCTTTTCACCAGGAGCGATGTATCCCAAAGCTTGAAACTGAACCCTAATTCTGTCTTCAAAAACGTACGGCAACACCAAGCCAGAGAGAGGGTTATGAGAGAGGATTTCCGGCGGAATGGCATGGTAGTAGGCGAGCTTTACTCGCTCCATCATCTCCTCGTCAGTGCACTCAGAAAGCATGGTTGGTCCGAAATATGAAAGCAACTGATCCCATGTGCAGGTGAGCTTTGTTTCTTTTCTTGTACTACTCGAGTCGTGCTTAAGCTTTACGGTGACACCCACGAGGTCTTCGCCTTGTGCGAGCGTCTCGATGTCACGTGGTGGTGCTGCAACCGTAAGTACAGCCTCGAGCTCAAACTGAGCCAGTTTGGCCCTCAATTCTTGTAGCTCGCGAAGCATCGATTCGGAGGCTGCGAATTTGCCCGGAATCCATCCGGGGGACGGGTGACGCTTGCGAAGCTGCACTAGACCTCGAGAGACCTTGCCGCCGAGGTCTTCGGGAGAGCTCCAGAACTTGCAGTGTTTCGCCTTCGCTTTCTCGCGGAACGCATCGAGCTTCTTTTGTAGCGCCTCCGTCTTCTCCGTATTGCCGGCCGGCAACGTTTCAGGGTTTTGGTGTAGGAACGCGATGATTGGTTTGCCGGTACTGGCAGCGTAGTCGAACTCCATCTCCGTAAAGCCAACGCCGTCCGGGCTGACGGACCCGTACTTCCCAGCAAGAATCAGCACGTAGTAGTCGCAACCGTCGATGACTTCTTTGATGAGGCTCCAAGCATCCTCGTCTGCTGCGGGGAATAGCTCCATTCCTGCAGGTATGCAATCAAGCTCAAGAAGTGCGTGAATAACAGCTTTGCGTTCTTCTATAAGGTCCTTGAACGTTGACGATACGAAGACTTGGTGTTTGGTTTCCAAAGGCACTCCCAGGACTAACTATCAATTAAACCGGTCGCCCGCACTGGGCTCAGTAAGCGTATCGCAGTGCCTCGAACGTCATGCGGAAGAAATGCACATTGCATCCATTGACACAGCCTCATACCCCTCTGCAGCTGCCGAGCAGCACAGCCATGACGAGGGATCGCGCGTAGCGCGACGGCGAGCATGTTTGAGCACCGAAGGCCGAGCAAAGCGACAGACTGAGGGCGAGTTGCGGAGTCGCTCGTCATGGCGCGCAGCACAGGGGACCGTGCGAAGCATGGCGGCGGAAGCGGGGCGGCTTTCTTTGGGTACTTTCTTTGTCCGCACAAAGAAAGTACCTCGCCCGCCGGGGCGAGTCACGGCTCGGCGTAGCGATAAACCACGTAACGTGCGGCGGGAGCCGGCAGGACACGAAAGGCAACGTCGCTGGATTCCCGCCTTCGCGGGAATGACGGTGCGTGAGGGTGTGCCGAAATGACGAAGCTCGCGTAGGGTGGGTTCGCGTAGCAACCCACCATCAGCCGGTGCACTGGTAAAACGTCAAACGAACGGTGGGTTGTCGCTTCGCTCCGAACCCACCTACGCAGTTCGCGCTGCAGTTGAAGCGTCACGCCGGACGACAAACGCGGCGCCATTGGCACGCCCCCAAGTCCCCTCTGCAGCCGCCGAGCAGCACAGCCGTGACGAGGGATCGCGCGTAGCGCGACGGCGAGGATGTCTGAGCGCGAAGCGCGAGTTCCGCAGCCGCTCGGCATGGCGCGCAGCGCAGGGGACCGTGCGAAGCACGGCGGCGGAAGCGGGGCGGCTTTCTTTGGGTACTTTCTTTGTCCGCACAAAGAAAGTACCTCGCCCGCCGGGGCGAGTCCCGGCTGGGCGTAGCGATCAAGCACGGAACGCGCGGCGGGAGCCGGTAGGTTCCCGTGCTTCGATCCCTTCGACAAGCTCAGGGAACGAACCACGGGAATGACGGTGCGTGGGGGCGTACCGGAATGACAAGAACGTAAGAGGCGCGTCGCACGCACCTCAAACACACCAACACCAACGCTTTACAGCGTTCCCTTCTGGATCAACTCGATCTTGTACCCATCCGGGTCCTGCACGAAGGCGATGACCGTCGTGCCGTGCTTCATCGGCCCGGCCTCGCGGGTCACCACGCCGCCGCGTGCCTTGATGTCGGCACAGGCCTTGTAGGCATCCTCCACGGCCAGCGCGACGTGACCGAAACCGGTGCCCATCTCGTACTTCTCCACGCCGTAGTTGTAGGTCAGCTCGATGACCGCGTGCTCCGTCTCCGGGCCGTAGCCCACGAAGACGTTGGTGAATTTGCCATCCGGGTAGTCGGTGTGGCGCAGCACGTGCATGCCGAGGACTTCGGTGTAGAACTGGATGGACCGGTCGAGATCGCCGACGCGGATCATGGTGTGCAGTACGCGCATGAAGGTGCTCCTTTTGAAACGGTGAAACAGATGGCGAAGGCCGCCTACCAGGCGGGGATGATGCGATTGGCATCGCGCAGCGCGGCGCGTGCCTCGTCGTAGTCGGGGTACATCTCGGCCACCACGGCCCAGAAGCGTGCGGAGTGGTTCATCTCCACGAGGTGGGCGAGTTCGTGGGCCACCACGTAGTCGATCTGCGCGCTGGGCAGGTGGATGAGCCGCCAGTTCAAACGGATGCCGCTGAGCTTGCTGCAGCTGCCCCAGCGCGTGTTGGCGTTGGTGAGGCGCACGGTCGGGATGCGGATGTCCGGCGCGAACTGTTGCAAGGTGTAGGCGTACTCCTCGATGCGGCCCTTGAAGTAGCGCAGCGCGTAGGACTGGATGGCGCGCATCACCAGGGTGCGCAGCACGCCGTCGCGGTAGGGCGCGATGTGCAGCTCGTGGCCGTAGAGGTCTTCCAGCCAGCGCGGTTGCGACAAGTCCGGCACGATGCGCAGGGTGCACTGGCGGCCGCGCAGCGGGAATCTGGAGCCGTCTTCCAGCACATGCACCGGCGGTGGTGCGCGCTGGGCCCATTCGTCCAGCTTCTCCAGCACCCAGGCGCCCTTCTCGCGGATGAAGTCTTCCGCATCGCGGATGCTGCCGCGCAGGGGAATGGCCACCGTGAGGCCGCGGTCGTCGATGGTGAGGCCCAGCGTCCGGCGTTTGGCCCGCTTGAGGGTGTAGTCGATGCTGCGACCCGCCAGCAGGATGCTGCGGCGGCTGTCGCCGGTCTGCGGGTCGCGCAGCGCCGGCACCGGGGCTCAGCTCCGCGACCGCACCGGCTCGTCGGCCAGTGAGGACAGCACGGTGGGGGCGGCATCACCGTAGTGATGCGGGAAGAGGCGGCGCATCTCGCCTTCGATCCAGGCTTCGACGCGGATGTTCAGTTCTTCGGCACTGAGGCCCTTGGGGTCGATGGCGGGGCCGATGCTGACCACCACCTCGCCCGGGCGCTTGACGAAAGCATTGCGGCGCCAGAACTCACCGGCGTTGTGCGCCACCGGCACCACCGGTGCGTTGGCACCGATGGCCAGCGAGGCGCCGCCCACCTTGTAGCGCTTCTGCGAACCGATGGCTGCGCGCGTGCCTTCGGGGAACACCACTACCCAGAAGCCTTCGGCGATGCGGGCCTTGCCCTGGTCCACGACCTGCAGCAGCGCGTCCTTGCCGGCGGCGCGGTCGATGGAAATGATCGGCATCTGCGCCAGGCCCCAGCCGAAGAACGGGAGACGCAGCAGCTCGCGCTTCAGCACGAAGGCGATGGGCGGGAAGATGGCCTGGAAGGCGATGGTCTCCCACGCCGACTGGTGCTTGGAGAGGATCACCGAGGGCACGGCGGGCAGATTCTCGCGACCGATGACGCGGTAGCGGATGCCGAGCACGATGCGGATCAGCGGCATCATGCTCTGCGCCCACTTGGAGATCACCTTGTAGCGCAGCTGCGGCGGAAACGGCGCCATGCACAACGCGACGAGCGCGGCCGGCGGGATGGTGATCGTCAGCAGGAGGGCGAAGAGGATGGAGCGCAGCAGGTGCATGGGTGAGTCTCGTGAAGCCAGCTCGGAAAGTGATTCGAAACGCGGGTCAGGGAACCAGGTGGCGGGCAACCGCCATCAGGTCGGGGAACACCTTGGTGCCGGCGGGCAGTTCGGGATCGACCGCGGTCTTGGTGCCCTTGCCGGTGAGCACCAGGTAGGGCGTGCAGCCCACCGCGACGCCGGCCTGCAGATCGCGCAAGCTGTCGCCCACTGTGGGCACGCCGTTGAGGTCGATGTTGAAGCGCTCGGCGATCTGCTTGAACAGCCCCGGCTTCGGCTTGCGGCATTCGCAGGTGGAGTCGGCCGGGTGCGGGCAGAAGAAGATGGCGTCGATGCGACCGCCCGCGTGGTTCACCGCGCGCACCATCTTGTCGTTGATGGCGTTCAGCGTGTCCATGTCGAACAGGCCGCGTCCGACACCGCTCTGGTTGCTCGCGATGACCACGCGGTAACCCGCATCCTCCAGGCGACTGATCGCCTCCAGGCTGCCGGGAATGGGCTTCCACTCGTCCGGCGACTTGATGAACTGCGCGGAGTCTTCGTTGATGACGCCGTCACGGTCGAGGATGATGAATTTCATGGCTGGGCACGGCCTATGAAAAGTGAAATGTGAAACGTGAAATGTGCGGCGCTGCTCGCGCCGTACCGATCAGAGGCGTCGTGGGGTTTCCGTTTCACTTTTCACCTTTCACGTTTCACCATCTCAGGCCGACAGCCTGGACAGGTCCGCCACGCGGTTCATCGCCGCGTGCAGGCTGGCCAGCAGGGCCAGGCGGTTGTTGCGCAGTGCCGGGTCGTCGGCGTTGACCATCACGCCGTCGAAGAAGGCATCCACCGGCGCGCGCAGCGCGGCGAGTGCCTGCAGCGAGGCGGTGTAGTCGCCGCTGGCGAATGCAGCGTCGGCCTTGGGCGCAATGTTGGCTATCGCCTCGAAGAGCGCCCGCTCCGCAGGTTCGTTCAGCAGACTGTCTTCCACCTTCCGTTGCGGTCCGAAGTCGGCATCCAACTTACGGGCTGTCGGGTCTTCACTTTTCTTCAGAATATTACCCACGCGCTTGTTGGCAGCAGCCAGCGACGCGGCTTCCGGCAGCGTGGCGAAGGCACGCACGGCGGCGAGACGCTTGGCGACATCGCCCAGGCGCTGCGGACGCTGCGATACCACGGCGTCAACTTCCTGCGCGGAATAGCCCTGCTCGCGCAGGTTGCCGGCGAGGCGGTCGTAGATGAAGTCGGCCAGCGCGTTGATCACGTTCGCGCCATTGAAATCCGGGATCGACGCAAACCGGCTGTGCACGTTGTTGAGAAGATCACTCACGTCGAGCGGCAAGTCACGCTCAATCAACATACGGATCACACCCAGCGCATGACGACGCAACGCGAACGGGTCCTTGTCGCCGGTGGGCAACTGGCCGATGCCGAACAGGCCGGCCAGCGTTTCTAGTTTGTCGGCCAGCGCAACGACCACGCCGACGTCATTGCGCGGCAGTTCGTCACCGGCGAAGCGCGGTTTGTAGTGATCTTCAATGGCGTCTGCTACGACATCGCCAAGGTCATCGTGGCGCGCGTAGTAGCCGCCCATGATGCCTTGCAACTCAGGGAACTCACCGACCATGTCAGTCAGCAGATCAGCTTTCGACAAGGTGGCAGCAAGATCAACCTCACGTTCGTCGACTCGGAGCGCATGCGCAAGCGAACGAGCGATCTGACGCACGCGTTCGATGCGCTCGCCCTGGGTGCCCAGCTTGTTGTGATAGACCACCCTGGCAAGGCCGCCGACGCGGTCCTGCAGCGACTTCTTGCGGTCCTGGTCGAAGAAGAACTTGGCGTCGGCCAGACGCGGGCGCACCACGCGTTCGTTGCCACCAACGACAGCGCTTGGGTCGGCCGGACTGATGTTGGAGACAATCAGGAATTTGCTGGTCAGCTTTCCTGCTGCATCCAGCAGCGGGAAGTATTTCTGGTTGGCCTTCATCGTGAGGATGAGGCATTCCTGCGGTACGGCGAGGAAGTCTTCCTCGAACTGACCGGTGAGAACGTTGGGGCGCTCGACCAGGGCGGTCACTTCGTCCAGCAGGGCTTCGTCGTCGATCGGCTTGAGGCCAGCCTTCGCGGCGGCGGCCTGTAGTTGCGCGACGATGTCGGCGCGACGCTCGGCAAAGCTGGCGATCACCGCGCCTTCGTCGCGCAGTTGCGCGGCGTAGCTGTCGGCATCGCGCACGGACACCACCGGTGTCTTCGCTTCGAAGCGGTGGCCCAGGGTCTCGCGGCCGGCGGTGAGGCCCAGCGTGGCGATGGGCACCACGTCGGCGCCGTGCAGGGCGATGAGCTTGTGCGCCGGGCGCACGAAGTTGACGGTGCTCCAGCCGTCATGCAGCTGGTAGCCCATCACCTTGGGGATCGGCAGTTTGGCGAGCGCTTCGTCCAGCGCTTTCTGCAGGCCTTCGGCAAGCGTCGCGCCCTTGACCACCGAGTCCAGCATCAGCACGTCGGCCTTGCCGTCGGACTGGCGCTTGAGGTTGGGCACCACGCTGGCGTCCGCGCCCAGCGCGGCGAGCTTCTTCAGCAGGGCCGGCGTGGCGTTGCCGCTGGCGTCGAGGCCGACGGCGACCGGCATCAGCTTCTGCTGCACGGCCTTGTCCGCCGCTTGCGCAGCGACGCCGGTGACATGCACGGCGAGGCGACGCGGCGAAGCGTAGGCGGTGACGACGGCATCAGCCGTGGCGAGGCCCTGCGCACGCAGGCTGTCGGCGAGCACGCCGGAAAAGGCTTCGCCCAGCTTTTTGAGCGCCTTGGGCGGCAGTTCTTCGACGAAGAGTTCGACGAGGAGATTCTTGTTGCTCATGCGAGGCACTCCCGCAGAGCCGTCTCAAGGGAGACCGCTCCCCCGCGGGGGGCAGCGAACAACGTGAGCGTGGGGGTCGTCATCAAGCAGCCTTCTTTTCTTTTTCGAGTTGTGCCAGAACCTCTTCCGCCCATTCACGCGGCGCCATCGGGAAGCCCAGGCGGGCGCGGCTGTCGCGGTAGCTCTGCGCGACGGCGCGCGCGAGGTTGCGGATGCGGCCGATGTAGGCAGCGCGTTCGGTCACCGAAATGGCGCCACGCGCGTCCAGCAGGTTGAAGGTGTGCGCGGCCTTCAGCACCTGTTCGTAGGCCGGCAGCGCGAGCTGCTGTTCCATCAGGTGCTTGGCCTGCTTCTCGTGCGCACCGAAGGCGGTGAACAGGAAGTCGGCGTCGCTATGCTCGAAGTTGTAGGTGGACTGCTCCACCTCGTTCTGGTGGAAAACGTCACCATACTTCAGCACGCGCGTGGCACCGTTTTCTTCCCAGGTCGTCCACACCAGGTCGAAGACGTTCTCGACGCCCTGCAGATACATCGCCAGGCGTTCCAGGCCGTAGGTGATCTCGCCGGTGATCGGCTTGCAGTCGATGCCACCGACCTGCTGGAAGTAGGTGAACTGGGTGACTTCCATGCCGTTCAGCCA
>JAVHYF010000007.1:0-83163 GCA_031119205.1 Moraxellaceae bacterium
CCACGCCGGTCATGGTGCCGGCCAGCACGATGATGATGGGCTGCAGTTCGGCGTCCTCGGCGATCTGCGCGCCAGCCAGTGCGAACAGGGCCAGGCCCAGTGCATCGACGATCAGCAGGGCAGCGAGCGGGACGGGCAGGAAATGTCCCCACACGATGGTGAGCAGCGTCGCGCCAAGGATGACGTACAGGTAGGTCGAGTCGCGCAGCCAGAACACCGGCCGCGCCAGCAGCATGTCGCGCAAGGTGCCGCCGCCGATGGCGGTCACCGCCGCGATGATGCTGACGCCCAGCCAGTCCAGCCCGATACGGCCTGCGGCCAATGCGCCGCTGACGGCGAACACCGCCACGCCGATGAGATCGCACAGGTACAGCAGCATCAGGCTTCGTCGCCCTTGCGGATCAGGTCCACGAACATCCGCGCCGCCGGCCCCAGCGGGTGCTGCTTCGACCACACCACGTCCACCCACAGGCGGAAGATGCCGGTTGCATTCTCCAGCGATATCTCCACCAGCGTGCCGGCCGCGATGTGCGGGCGCACCAGCGCGTGCGGCAGGATGCCCCAGCCCAGGCCGGCCTGCATCAGTGCAATGGCCACCTCGTGGTTGTCGGTGCGCCAGTAGCGTTGCGATAGCTGCAGGCGCATCTCGGTCGGGCCGGCGTCGCGACCGGCCACCACGATCTGGCGGTACTCGTTGAGCTCGTCGGTGCGGAAGGCCTTGCCACTCTCGTAGGCGGGGTGGCTGGGTGCCAGCACCGTGACCAGCGTATCGGTGCTGACTTCCTCGAAGCCCTCGCGGCCATCGAAGTGGCTGCGCTCGAACACCAGTGCGAGCTGTACGCGGCCTTCGTGCAGCATGCGCAGGGCGTCGTCCTGTGGTGCGCACAGCACTTCCACATCGAGTTGCGGATAGCGCTGCACCAACGTGCCCAGCTGTGCCGCCCAGTCGCAACCCAGCAGTTCGGGCGCGATGGCAATGCTCAGGCGGCTCTCCAGTCCCTGCGACAGGGCCAGCGCATGCGCTTCCAGCTCGCGCAACTGGACCAGCATGTGGCGCGCCTGCGGTTCCAGGGCGCGGGCCGCATCGGTCGGAGCAGGCTCGCGGCCACTGCGGTCGAACAACACGAGGTCCAGCTCCGCCTCCAGATTGGCGATGCCCATGCTGACGGCCGACGGCACGCGCCCCAGCGCGCGGGCAGCGGCGGAGAAGGAGCCGTGATCGAGCACGGAGAGGAAGACCTCGATGGCGTCGCTGGAGAGTTTCATGAGGGCGGCAGCCTGACTGCAGTTCTGTCAGGAAAACTGAAATCAGTTGTCTCGCATTGTTAGTGCGACTGACATAAAGTCAAGCCCCGTACCAGACCGTTGCGGCAAAGGCGCCGCATGAGAAGCATGCAAGGATTCAAGAGAAAGATCGTTCAGGCCCTGATGTACGAGGCGATTGCCATCGTGCTGGTGACGGGGGCGGTGATGGTGGTGTCGGACCACGGCACGGCGAGCGCGGGCGGACTCGCCGCGGTCACGTCGCTGATCGCGCTCACCTGGAACATGCTCTACAACACCGGCTTCGAGGCCTGGGAGGCGCGTCAGATCAGCCGCGAGCGCACGCTGTTCCGTCGCATCCTGCACGCGACTGGCTTCGAGGCCGGGCTGGTGTTCTTCATCGTGCCGGTCATCGCCTGGTGGCTGGACGTGTCGCTGCTGCAGGCCCTGGTAATGGACATCGGCCTCATCGTGTTCTTCATGCTCTACACGATGGTGTTCACCTGGTGCTTCGACCGGGTGTTCGGTTTGCCGGCGTCCGCGCAGGCGGTGCCGGCTTGCGAGGGCTGTTGAAGGCCTAGTCGACCGAACGCGCCGCGCGGGCTGTCGAGCCCTGCGGTGCGCCACGCAGGTACTGGCGCGGCCAGCTGGTGGTGGTGTGCAGGGCACTGGCGGCATGCAGCGGCCAGTACGGGTCGCGCAGCAGCTCACGCGCCAGGAAGATCATGTCTGCCTGGCCGGTATGCAGGATGTGTTCCGCCTGCATGGCGTGGGTGATGAGGCCGACCGCGCCGGTGGCGATGCCGGCTTCCGCCCGGATGCGCGCGGCGAAACCGGTCTGGTAGCCGGGGCCGAGCGGGATGTTCGGTGCCGCCAGCATGCCGCCGCTGGTGGTGTCGATCAGATCGGCGCCGTCTTCCTTCAACAGTCGGGACAGTGCGATGGTCTGCTCGATGTCCCAGCCGCCGGCTTCCGCCCAGTCAGTGGCGGACAGCCGCACCAGCAGCGGCAGTTGTTCCGGCACCGCCTTGCGCACGGCGCGCACCACTTCGCGGGTCAGGCGCACACGGTTTTCGAAGCTGCCGCCGTAAGCGTCGCTACGCTGGTTGGCGAGCGGCGACAGGAACTGGTGCAGCAGGTAACCGTGGGCAGCGTGTACCTCGATCACTTCGAAACCCGCGTGCAGCGCACGGCGCGCGGCGGCCACGAAATCGGCGATCACCTTCGCGATGCCATCCGCATCCAGGGCCTGTGGCAGCGGGTAACTGTCGGAAAAGCGCAGTGCCGACGGTGCCACCACCTGCCAGCCGCCTTGTGCCGGAGTCACTTCGCCATTGCCCTTGCCTGGCGCCCAGGTGCTGGCCTTGCGGCCGGCGTGGGCCAACTGCACGGACGCCACTGCACCTTGTGAGCGGATGAACTCCGTGACGCGCGCCAGTGGCTCGATGTGGCGGTCGTCCCACAGGCCCAGGTCGTCGGGGCTGATGCGGCCTTCCGGTGACACGGCGGTGGCCTCCGCCATCACCAGCCCGGCGCCGCCGCTGGCGCGGCTACCGAGGTGCACCAGGTGCCAGTCGGTGGCGAGCCCGTCCTCGCAGGAATACATGCACATGGGTGACACCGCGATGCGGTTGGGCAGGGTGATGTCCTTGAGCTGGAGCGGCGTGAAGAGCAGGGCTTGCGACATGGTGGCTTCCGGTGACGGTTCAGACTGTGTTCAGGATGTGTCTGGTAGTTCAGGAGTTCAGGCCCGCTTGCGCAGGTCCGGCAACAGGATGGTGAGCAGGCCCAGCAGGGGCAGCCAGGCGCACAGGTCGTACACGTAGAAAATGCCGCGGGCATCCGCCACCTTGCCCAGCACCGCCGCGCCCAGCCCGCCCATGCCGAAGGCGAAGCCGAAGAACAGGCCGGACACCATGCCGACCTTGCCGGGCATCAGTTCCTGCGCGAACACGACGATGGCCGAGAAGGCCGAGGCCAGCACGAAGCCGATGATGAAGGTGAGGATCTCGGTCCACAACAGGTTGGCGTGTGGCAGCAGCAGCGTGAACGGCGCGACGCCGAGGATGGAGAACCAGATGACCTGCTTGCGCCCGATGCGGTCGCCGATCGGACCGCCGAGGATGGTGCCGGCCGCCACTGCGAACAGGAACACGAACAGGTGCAGCTGTGCCGACTCCACCGACAGGCCGAACTTCTCGATCAGGTAGAAGGTATAGTAGCTCTGCAGGCTGGCGAGATAGAAGTGCTTGCTGAAGATCAGCACCAGCAGCACACCGATGGCCAGCATCACGCGACCGCGTGGCAGCCCGTTGTCCAGCACTGCTGCACGCGGCTTGCGCTGGATGTGCGCCAGTTCGCGGCGGTACCACAGGCCGATCTGCCACAGCACGCCGATGGCCAGCAGCGCTGCCAGCGAGAACCAGGCGATGGCGCCCTGGCCACGCGGCATCACCACCCAGATGGCGAGCAGCGGCCCCATCGCGCTGCCTGCATTGCCGCCCACCTGGAAGATGGATTGCGCCAGGCCGTGACGCCCACCGGAGGCCATGCGCGCCACGCGTGAGGACTCCGGATGGAAGATCGAAGACCCGGTGCCGACGAGTGCGGACGCAATGAGCACGGTGGCGAAGTCCGGCGCGGTCGCCAGCACCAGCAGGCCGACCAAGGTGAAGCCCATACCCAGCGACAGGGCCCAGGACTTGGGATGCTTGTCCGTGTAGGCGCCCACCATAGGTTGCAGCAGCGACGCGGTGATCTGGTAGGTGAGCGTGATCAGGCCGATCTGCGTGAAGCTCAGCGAGAACTCGCCCTTGAGCAGCGGGTAGATCGACAGGATCATCGACTGGATCATGTCGTTCAGGAAGTGCGAGAAGCTGATCGCGCCGAGTACCCGGAAACGGGTCTGCTCGGCGGCGGTGTCCGCCCCGGCGCCGGCGCTGGCGACCGAGGGGACGAGACGTTCTGACATGGCGGGCGTCCTTGATGCGGTGACTGCTGGGGGTTTCAAACAGGCGAACGCTGATGCTACTGGCCTTGACCGCGCCCGTCCTGCGAAAATGGGAATGAACATTTCGCAAAAAGGACATAAGCGTGCCCGCAGCCTCGCACGGCCCACGCAAGCCCGGCGTCCAGGTGCCGCAGATCGCACCCGGCGAGGCCGTCATGCCTGCCCACTTCGAGGGTTACGACCGCAGCGAACTGCCGGTGACGGCGATCGCCGCGGACTACACACCGGGCCATGTCACCACGCAGCATGTGCATCCCACCGCGCAACTCCTGCACGCCGAGCATGGCGTCATGGTGGTGAGCACCTCGCAGGGCCAGTGGGTGGTGCCACCCACACGCGGGCTGTGGATGCCGGCCGGCGTGACGCACAGCGTGAGGATGGTGGGTGCGGTGCGCATGCGTACCGCATTCGTGAGGCCGGACGCACGCGGCAACCTGCCGCCGGCGTGTTCGGTCATCGTGGTGTCCGCGCTGCTGCGCGAGCTGATCCTCGCCGCCATTGAGGTGCCCTTGCCTTACGAGGTGGATTCGCGCGACGGCCGCCTCATGCAGTTGCTGCTCGATGAGCTGGAGCTGCTGCCGACCCTGCCGCTGCATCTGCCACGCCCGGCAGACCCGCGTCTGCAGCGCATCTGTGATGCGATCCTAAGGCAGCCGGACGATGTGCGTACCGTGCCGGAATGGGCGGCGGAGCAGGGCGTGGATGCCAAGACCGTGCAGCGCCTGTTCGCCCGCGAAACCGGCATGAGCTTTGGCCAGTGGCGCCAGCAGGCCCGACTGCTCGCCGGGCTGGAGCGTCTGGCCGCCGGCGCCAAGGTGGTGGATGTGGCGCTGGATCTCGGCTACAGCAGCCCGGGTGCGTTCGCCACCATGTTCCGCCGCCAGTTCGGCGTGCCGCCCAGCATGTTCTTTCGCTGAGCGGCGTTGTTCCTGTGGCAGGCCATGCCGTGTTCGCATGGCCTGCAGTGACCAGGGTCGTCAGGACTTGGCGTTCGGATACTCGCGGCCGGCACCGGGCAGACGGCGGACGGCCTCGTCCATGTCAGCCTGGCCGGCGGCGTCACCGAGCTTCTTGCGTGCCAGGCCACGGCCATAAAGTGCGCGGACCGCGCGTGGTTCCAGTCGCAGGGCAGCATCGAAATCCGCCAGCGCGTCGCGGTCGGCGTTCATCAGCAGGCTGGCCTGGCCGCGCGAGATCAGCGCATTCACGATGGGAATCGTCGTCTGGTTCGGCAATGCCGAGCGGCAGGCTTCCGCCCCTTTCGCAGCTTGCCCGTTCGCCACGCGGATGACGCACTGGGCGCCCACCACGCGGGTGTCCTGCGGGGTGAGCTTCGCGGCGTGTTCGATGTCGCCCAGCGCGCCAGCAAGGTCGCCCTGCACATAGCGGATCATCGCGCGGTCGAAGGCTGCGCGGGCATGGTCCGGGTTGGCTGCCAGTGCCTCGTTGAGCAGGGGTAGCGCTTCGGAGAGCTTGTTCTGCTCGACGAGCGCATGTGCCTTGCGGGCAGCGGTGTCGGCCGCCGACGGAGCGGCCGGTTGCGGCGTAGTCGCGCAGGCCGCCAGCGTCGACAGCATCAGGGCGGACAGCATGTTGCGTGCAGGCATGTGATTTCTCCGGGTGTTGTGGGCTGTGCCGGCAACAGGCGCGACGGAAATTACATCGGCATCCGGCGCCGGGTGGCGATTATCGATCCATGCGGAGCGTGGACTCATTACCCTCAAGGGCAATGGCGGCTCGCGAGGGCTTTGCCAGCCGAGGCGGCACGTCGCACCATGTGGCCAGACTTCCTCCAACTACGCCACCCGACCTCTCCATGAGCACACCCGCCACCCCCACAGCATCACAGGCACGCATCAAGCTCGTGCTGTTGCCCGGCCTGGATGGCACCGGCGTGTTGTTCCGCCCCTTGCTGGCGGCACTGCCGCCGGACATCGAACCGGTGGTGATCAGCTATCCCACCCAGGAGGCACTCGGCTACGACCAGTTGCTGGGCCTCGTGACGGCCACGCTGCGCGACAGGCACGCGAGCGACAGCTTCGTGCTGCTGGGCGAGTCGTTCGGCGGGCCGCTGTCACTGCGCATCGCGGCCAGTCAACCAGCGGGGCTGCGCGGACTGGTGCTGAGCGCCAGCTTCGTCACCTGTCCCTATGACTGGCTGCCACACTGGGCGGCTCATCTGGTGCCCGCGTTTCCGTTCCGCCATTTCCCGGCCTTCGCGCGCATGCGCGGGCGCCTCGGCGGCTATGGCAATCCGGCACTCAGTGCGCTGTCGACCGAAGCGCTGACGATGGTGGCTCCGCAGGTGTTCGCACACCGCGTGCGGCAACTGATCCACGTTAACGTGGAGGCTGAACTGGCTGCTTGTGCGGTGCCGCTGATGTATCTACGTGGCGACCAGGACCACGTGGTGCCGGCCAGCAACCTCGCACGCGTGCAGCGGCTGCGTCCCGACACCGAGGTCGTCCACCTGGCGGCACCGCATCTCGTGCTGCAGGTATGTCCCGAGGAGAGCGCACAGGCGCTGGCGGCGTTCTGCCGTCGCGTCTGCCGCAACGACATGTCATCGCCCTGAACGGTTTTCGGGCGGAGTTTGATCTGGATCGAATTCGCCCGGCCGCGCTTGGCTACGCTGCATCCATGTCGAAAGCGGTCCTGCGCTGCGCGCTTGCTCTCATCTGTTTTGTACTGCCGGGCCTGTCTGCACAGGCGCAGGCAGCAACGGGCGAGCCGGTGCATCTGCAGGGTTGTGCGACGCATGCGGACGCAGTGCACGCTGCCGAGCGTGTGCCTTCACCGCCGGCGTTATCTGACGACGATGTGACGGGTGTGGCGCAGCCGTCGCACGGCCGTTGTGCTGGCAATATCGACATGAGCTGCTGCCCGGGCGGCATGTCATCGCTGCCGGGTCGTGTGGGAACTGGCCCCATGCTGGTACTGACCCAGCTTGCACCATCGTTCGACACGCAGCCCTGGATGGGGCGCGCTGTCCTGCCTGAACCGAGGCCACCCCGTGGCTGAGCTTTTCATTCCGCTTCGTCGCAACGCGGACGCCGCGTTGCACCTGCAATCCGTATTACGGAGAAAAGCTCATGCCCATGACGCATTACATGGAGCTGCTGGCTGTAAACCAGCCATGGAACCTGATCCTCTTCATGGCGATTCCGGTCGTTCTGGCCGAGACCGTCGCCATTACCGAGTTGTACATCCTCTTCACCCGGCGCTTCACCGGCGCAGTACGCAAGGCCAACCGCATGGCGAGCATCGCCGGCGGCCTCTACTTCTGCGCGGTGTTCGTCTACCTGTTCTTCACGGCCGTGGTGCCGCTGACGAGCGGGGGCGGCTGGCGCGGGCCGGCGGATGTCATCGCAGTCGGCTTCTACCTGGCGGGTGTCATTCCGCTGGCCGGGCTGGCGCTGCTGGACATGAATCTCGTTGCGCGTGGCGGCGACGAGGAAACGAAACTGAAGCTGCACGCTGCACTGGTAGCGGTGTTCCTGATCGTGGCGCACATCGCCATGATCTTCGGAATGCTTGACCCGGGCGTGCTGGGCTTCGAAACGGGTGGGCACGACATCCCAGGCGCACATCATTGAATTGAGATGTGGGGATGTTGTTTTGGCGGGTGCTTCGGCACCCGCTTTTTTCTGCCTGTCGATTCCGCAACAGAAGGACTGAGCGGCCACCGTGCTTGCGCTTCATCAACAGCCGTGTCGTGGATAGAGATGACAATGACTCTCGTTAGCAAACAGGCAGCGAGGCATGCGCATGGCAAGCAAGACGATCCGCTCAATGAAACCCGGCGGCAGTGGCCGAATCGTGGGTCTTGCAGAGGGTGACCAGGCATATCGCCAGCGCCTGTTGTCCATGGGCGCGACGCCTGGCACGCATTTCGAAGTACTGCGCGTGGCACCGCTGGGTGACCCCTATGAGATCCGCCTGCGTGGTTTCACGCTGAGCCTGCGTAAACACGAGTCCGACATGCTGATCGTCGAGTCCCTTGAGGAAACTCAGGTATGAAGCATCTGCGTGTCGCGCTGGTCGGGAATCCGAACTGCGGCAAGACGACGCTGTTCAACGCGCTCACCGGCAGTCGCCAGCAGGTGGGCAACTGGCCGGGCGTGACAGTCGAGCGCAAGAGCGGACGTTTCACGCTCGACGACATGGAGGTCGAAGTCGTCGACCTGCCAGGACTCTATTCGCTGGTTGCTGCCGCGTCTGCATCGGCGGATGAACAGGTGGCACGCGACTACCTGGGGACAGGCGAGGCGGATTTCATCGTCAACATCGTCGACGCTGCCAATCTGGAGCGCAATCTCTACCTGACATCCCAGCTGCTGGAGTCCGGCGTGCCGGTGCTGGTCGTACTCAACATGGTCGACGTGGCCAGCGAACAGGGTGTGGTCATCGATATCCATGCGCTGTCCGACCGGCTGGGTTGTCCTGTCGTGCCGGCGGTGGCGACGCGCCGGCGCACGGTCGACGGCGTGAAGCAGGCGATCGTCCAGCGACGCGCCGACAACACCAGCGTGGGGCCGGTGTTCGCGCCTGCGCTGGAGGACGCCATCCAGTCCCTGGCCGAGGCGGTCACAGCACGACTTGCCGTGCCGGCGATCCAGGTGCCCTGGCTGGCGACCCTTCTGCTGGAAGGCGACACCCGCGTGGAGGCGCAGTGCGCGTCGCTGGCCGGCGTACTGGCCTTGCAGCGCGCGCGCGTGCTGAGTGGTGAGGGCGTGGATGCCGACATCCTCGTGGCGGATGCGCGTTACCGTTTCGTCAGTGCGGTGTGTGCTGACTGCCGGAGCTTCAGTGGCCAGTTGTCGCGCCATCTGACGGATCGCATCGACGCGATCGTGCTGCATCGTGTGCTGGGCATTCCGATCTTCCTGGCGGTGATGTACCTGATGTTCCTGCTGACCATCAACGTGGGCAGTGCCTTCATCGATTTCTTCGACCAGGCTTTCGGGGCACTACTGGTGGGCGGGCTGGGTGGATGGCTGGCGAGCATCGGTGCACCGGAATGGTTGAAAGTGCTGCTCGCAAATGGCGCCGGTGGTGGCGTGCAGACGGTGGCGACCTTCATTCCGGTCATCGGCTTCCTGTATCTCGCGTTGTCCGCACTGGAAGATTCCGGCTACATGGCGCGCGCCGCTTTCGTGATGGACCGCGCGATGCGTGCGCTGGGCCTGCCCGGCAAGGCTTTCGTGCCCCTGATCGTCGGCTTCGGCTGCAACATCCCGGCCATCATGGCGACGCGCACGCTGGAGCATCGCCGCGACCGCATCCTCACCACGCTGATGGTGCCCTTCATGTCCTGTGGCGCGCGCCTACCGGTGTATGCGCTGTTCGCTGCCGCGTTCTTTCCGGACGATGGCCAGAACGTGGTGTTCGCGCTGTACCTGATCGGCATTGCGGTGGCAGTGCTCACCGGCCTGCTCCTGAAGAGCACATTGCTGAAGGGCGAGTCCGGTCACTTCGTCATGGAGCTGCCGCTGTACCACGTACCTGCACCCGGCACCGTGATGCGTCGCGCCTGGGACCGGCTGCGCGATTTCGTCGTACGCGCCGGCCAGGTCATCGTGCCGATGGTGATGGTGCTGAGCCTGCTCAACTCCATGGGCACCGACGGCAGCTTCGGCCACGAGGACAGCGAGGCCTCGGTACTCGCCACGGTGGGACACACCATCACCCCGGTGTTCGCGCCCATGGGCATCCGCGAGGACAACTGGCAGGCGGCGGTCGGTCTGTTCACCGGCATCCTCGCCAAGGAGGCGGTGGTCGGTACGCTGAACGCACTGTATGCCGGTGCCGACACCGCGGCGGACGATGCCGCTGCCCCAGCGGAGGAGCCGGAGGAAGGCATCGTCAGCAAACTCGGCGCTGCCCTGCAGACGATTCCCGACAACCTGTCGGAGCTGGGCAGCAAGCTGCTCGACCCACTCGGCCTCGATGTCGGTTACGTCAGTGACCAGGCTGCCGCTGCGCAGGAGCTGGAGGCCTCCACCGGCGTGTTCAGCGCCATGCAGGCGCGCTTCGATGGCGCACTCGGCGCCTTCGCTTACCTGCTGATCATCCTGCTCTACACCCCCTGCGTCGCCGCCAACGGCGCGGTGCGTAACGAACTGGGCGGCGGCTGGATGGCCGTCACCGCCGGCTGGACCTTCTTCGTCGGCTATACGGCTGCCGTGCTCTGTTACCAGATCGGCCGCTTTGCCGCACATCCGCTGAACGCGACGGTAACGCTCGCCGTTGTCGGCATCGCCTGGCTGGCGGTGATCGTCGGCCTGGTGTGGGCGGCCCGCAACAAACCGGCCTGGGTGCCGGCCTGAAAGGAATGTTCGATATGGATCTACTTAGTCTGCGTGACTACCTGCAATCCCACGGCCGGACCCGCATTGGTGATCTGGCGGTTCACTTCAATACCCAGACCGACGCGGTGCGCTTCGCGCTGATCGAATGGGAACGCCGTGGCCGCGTGCGCAAACTGCAGGAAGGCGGCGCAGGTGGAGGCTGCGGTGGCTCGGGGGGCGGAGGGAAGTGCGCCAACTGCTGTGGCGGTTCGTCCGACCCGATGTATGAGTGGGTGAGCTGAACCTGCGCCCGCTCAGCGCCCGCCCGACACGTCGATGAAGGTGCCGGTGGAGTAGGAGGCTTCATCCGACAGCAGCCACAGGATGGCCGCGGCCACCTCCTCCGGCTGGCCGCCACGCTGCAAGGGCAGGCTGTCTTTCAACCGGTCCACCCGACCCGGCTCGCCACCTGCACCGTGGATGTCCGTGTAGATGAGCCCGGGCCGCACGGCGTTGACGCGGATGCCTTCTGCCGCGACTTCGCGCGCGAGGCCGATCGTGAAGCTGTCGATGGCGCCCTTGGACGCCGCGTAGTCCACATACTCATTCGGCGACCCGAGGCGCGCCGCCATCGATGACACGTTGACGATGGCGCCACCCGTGCCGCCGTGCTTCGTCGACATCCGTCGCACCGCTTCCCGAGCACACAGGAAGCTGCCAATGACATTCGCCTGCAAGGTGCGTGCAAGGCGATCGGCGTCCATGTCCTCGACGCGCATCTGCGTCTCCAGGATGCCTGCGTTGTTGACCAGCGCGGTGATGCGGCCGAGCTTCGCATCGATGGCCCGGAACATCGCCAGCACCTCCACCTCGTTGCCAACGTCGGCCTGATGCAGCATGGCCTCACCACCCGAGGCCGTGATGTCGGCTGCCAGCGCTTCAGCCTGCGGGGTGCTACGCCGGTAGTTGATGCAGACGGCGTAGCCGCGTGAGGCGGCGAGCCTGGCCGTCGCGGCGCCGATGCCGCGGCTGGCGCCTGTGACGAGAAGGACGGGTTTCATGGTGAGCGCTCGCGTAGTCATGCAGTCGTCAGTCTTTGCTGCGTCTGAATACTGCGACGGCAATCAGGAAGATGCCGCACAGGATACCGAAGGCCTTCCATTTCTTCGCCGCGTACAGGACGTCGCTGCCGCGCGCGATATGAGTGCATTGCTTGAGGATCGGCGTGTAGGAAACTTCGACCTTGTCCCCGGGTTTGCTGCGGTCGTAGGCGGATCTGTCGACCTTGCATGAGCGGAGCTGTCCGCCCGAGAAGGTCAGCGTCCAGGTGGTGCCTCCAGCCTGATGTGGCTCCGGATCGAAGTCCTCCCGGGTGGAGCGGCTCAGTATCTCCAACTGCTCCCCTCGGACTGGCTGCGTTGTTTCATAAATGAGTGTCGCGCCCATGAGGACGAAGGCGCCACGAACGAGGAAGGCGATCATCGATCGTCGTGAAATGTGTGTGCGATGGACCGGATTGAAGCTGCTGGGCCGCGAGGCGGCAAGCGTCCCTGGGGGCAGGCTGTCGCTTTGTACGGAGTGCGTCAGAAAGCGCCGCGCTCTGGCGTATCGCACCATGACGCCGGGTCGGGTGCGCAGCCGTCTGCGGAGTCGCGCTCCAGGATCGAACCGAGCGCGATTCCGAGATCGAGTCCCAGGTGGGTTGCCGCTGCGGTATGCCCGCCATCGTCGGCATGGGCTTCGATGACGAAGGCCCGGAAACTGTCCCAGTCCTGACTGAACTGGGATACCAGGATGCGCGCCAGGTCATACGACAGCATGTTGCCGTCGTCGGCGCGCAGGAAGGACTTTCCCGACCAGAACTCCTGTATTTCGTCGTTGCCCCAGAACGCGAGATGCCTCGCATGCATCTGTTGAGGGGTGTATAGCGGCGCGCCGGAAGGGCTGAGCTTCTGCTCCGTATTCACGGCAAGTCCTTCGTTCAACCAGGCCGGAATCGGCAGGTGGCTCAGGCAACCATGCGTCATCTCGTGGGCGATGACCGGCTCGATCGTGCTCAGGTCTGCACGCACCGTCGCGAAATGGCCGCAGCCCGCATGAATGAACATGCCGCCGCTCAGGGCGAACTCGCCGTCCTCCGCGTAGTACAGCGAGACGTAGCGGTAGTAACTCTCCGCATCCTCGAACACGATGAGGATGTCCTTGCCCCATTCCGGAACCTGCGCGATGCCGTCGAGCAAGCGGACGATCCGTTTCAGCGTCCGGGTCATGTAGTCCAGCGTCACCGTCGCTGCCTTGGTTGCAAGCGTCGATAGCAGGAACACCCCATCCGTCTCACGCAGGGAATAAGCGGGGCCGAGTGCCTGCTGCAGCCGCTCGAGCCAGGCGCGCTCCAGCTGCGTCCATGCCGCGGCACGGGTGGCCTCGTCAGGGATGGCAAGCGTCCAAGTGTTTGCTGCCTCCCAGTCGAGCAGCGGAATGCCGCCCTTGTCCGTGAGGTGCTCGGAGAGCAGGAACGGGCTCACGCCTTCCGCGTCCACCTGCGTGCTCAACGGTCGAGGTGTGGGTGCCGGCGATTCGGCGCGTTCCGTGTGCTGCCGATCAGCGTGCGAAGGAAATGAAGCATGCGGCGTCCTGTCCTGGTGACTCAGGCGTTCAGCCTTCAGCCTGGCCGCGCTGCAGCTTCCCGAGCGCGAGATTCGCCGCCGCCGTCCGTGTCTCCACGCCCAGCTTCTCGAACACGTGCTCCAGGTGTTTGTGCACGGTGCGCGGGCTGGTGCCGAGGATGTCGCCGATGTCCTTGTTGGTCTTTCCCTTGGTCACCCAGTGCAGCACTTCGGCCTCGCGCATGGTGAGGCGGAAGGCGGCGATCAGGGCGTCGATGCTGGCGGTGTCGGACTCCTCGCGCAGCACCAGCAGCCACTCGCCGTCGGGTGTCTCTTCGTGCGGGGTGAGGATCAGGCGCTTGCCGCCGTGGGCGAGTACCAGCGGGGTGCTGTCGGCCTGGCCCGTGGCGCGGCGGGCGCGGGTGGCGGCGATCCAGTCGAGCAGGGCGGGTGGAGCGGTGTTGTCGTCTTCGCTCAGATGCGTAGCGAAATGCTCACGCAGCAGGCGGCGTGCCAACGGGGTCTGCCAGGTGATGCGATGGTTGCCGGGGTGGATCGACAGGGTGGCCTGGCCGAATGCGTCCAGCGCGCTGCGCGCCTGCTTCATCTGGCGCGCGCTCTGCAGGTGGGTGGTGATGCGGGCGATGACTTCGCCGGTGCGCACCGGCTTGGCGACGTAGTCGGTGCCGCCGGCGTCGAAGGCGGCGACGATGTGCTCGGTCTCCGTCAGCCCGGTCATGAAGATGATGGGGATGTGGCGCGTCGAGAAGTCGGCCTTCAGGCGACGGCTGACTTCGAAGCCGTCCATGCCCGGCATCATGGCGTCGAGCAGGATGATGTCGGGCAGGCTCTGGCGTGCACGTGCAAGTGCGGTGTCGCCATTGGTGGCGACCAGCACGGTGAAGCCGGATTCGTCCAGGGCGTCGTGGAGCACGGAGAGGTTCTCCGGCACGTCGTCCACGATAAGGACGATGTCGCTGTTGGCGCGGTCAAGCGCTGCCATCGATGTGCCTCTTGAGGATGTCGTTCATGGTGTCGAGCTGGAACTCTGCCACGAGGCTGCGCATGCGGGTGACGAAAGCCTCGTGCGCCGGTTCGGTGGCGATGTCGTCGAGCACGCGCTGGATGCCGCGGACGTAGCCGAGGTTCACCTGCTCGGCCAGCGCCTCGAGTTGCGCGCGTGGTGGCAGGTCGGTGCGCAATGGCACGACGATGGGGGCCGGCGATTCGCTGGCGGCCCAGATCCATTCGATCTGCAGACGGTGGCCGATCCAGTCCAGCAGTTCATCCACGCGTACCGGCTTGAGGATGAAGTCGCGCGAGGCGATGCCGGCGTCGTTCTCCAGTCCCTTGTCGAAGGCGTTGGCGGAAATGATGGCGATGTGTGCGTCGCTCAGTTGCCCGGCCTGTTGCCCCGCGCGGATGCGGCGGATGGTCTCCCAGCCGTCGATGCCGGGCATCGCGAGGTCCATGAAGATGAGTTGCGGCTGGAAGCGCGGCAACACTTCCAGGCATTCGATGCCGGACGCCGCCTGGTCCAGTTCGAAGCCGAGCGGTGAAAGCACGCTGGCCAGCAGCTCGCGGTCAACCTGCTCGTTGTCCACGATCAGGATGCGGCGTCGCTGGCCGCTGTAGCCCACGCGCTTGCCGCGCGGGTGCGGTGCGCGCAGCTGCACGTTGTGCAGCTGGGGAAGGAACAGGCGCACGGTGAACACCGTGCCGGTGCCGGATGTGCTGCGCACCGTGAGCTCACCGCCCATCACGTCGGCCAGCATGCGGGCGATGGTGAGGCCCAGGCCAGTGCCACCGGCGACCGCGCTTTGCGCAGCGTTGCCGCGTGCAAAGGGCTCGAAGATGCGCTCCAGGTCTTCGGCACTTATGCCGGGGCCGCTGTCCTCGACCTCGAAGGTGGCCATCTCGCGCGCGTAGCGCAGGCGGAACACCACACCGCCGGTGCTCGTGAATTTGACGGCATTCGCCAGCAGGTTGATGAGGATCTGGCGCAGGCGCTTTTCGTCGGCCCGCACGACGGACGGAATGTCGCCGTGCTCGAAGCGGAAGTCCAGCTCCTTGGCCTGCGCTTGCTGCTCGAACATGCGCGCGAGCTGCTGCAGGAACTCCGGGAAATCCAGCGGCTTCTGTTCCAGCGTCAGCTTGCCGCTTTCGATACGGGCGATGTCCAGCGTGCCTTCGATGAGCGACAGCAGGTGGTCGCCGCTCTTGCGGATGACGCGCACGGCCTGCTGGCGATGGTTGGGGATTGAGGGGTCGCCGTCGAGGATCTGCGCGTAACCGAGGATGCTGTTGAGCGGCGTGCGCAACTCATGGCTCACCGCGGTGATGTAGCGGCTCTTGGCCTGGTTGGCGGCGTCCGCCGCCTGCTTGGCGCGTTGCAGTTGTTCGTCGGTACGGCGGTGGGATTCGATTTCGCGCATCAGCAGGTTGGTCTGCCGGTTGGACTCCTCCTGCGCGACCTGCCGGCTCTTGTGGGTGAGCACCAGCCACCAGCACACGATGCCGGACACCAGGAACAGTGCGAAGAAGGCCTTCACGAAGACCATGCGCAACTGGGTTTCACCGTCGACGGTGTAGCGCCCCGTGCCGGCCAGCGTCTCCAGCTCGTGGTAGTAAAGCAGTCCCAGCATCAGGCTGAGCAGGCCCAGCACCACGCTCATCAGCAGCAGGTAGTGCGACAGGCCGGTGTCGAGGAAGGGCCAGATGCGGCGCGGCAGGATGCGTTGCAGCGCGCGTGTCCATTGCACCGACAGGCGCGCGTCCGGCTTGCACAGGTCGCTGCAGCGTGCGTCCAGCGAGCAGCACAGCGAGCAGATATGCCCGCCGTAGGCCGGGCAGCGCGCCATGTCGTCGGTCTCGTACTGTCGCTCGCAGATCACGCATTGAACGGTGCGCCCGTGCGGGGCGTCCGGCTGGCGTGCCAGGTAGTAGCGACCGCCGGTGGCCCAGGCGATCAGCGGAGAAACCACGAGCGGGGTGAATAGCGCGATGGCCCAGGCAAAGGCCTGCGCTTCGCGGCCGAAAATGCCGACGTGCGCGCTGACCGACAGCACCGAGGCGATGATCATCGCGCCCACGCCCACCGGGTTGATGTCGTACAGGTAGGCGCGGCGGAACTCGATGCCCTTTGGTGACAGGCCCAGCGGCTTGTTGATGACGAGGTCCGCCACCACGGCGACCATCCAGGAAATGGCGATGTTGGAGTACAGCCCCAGCACCTGGCCCAGTGCCTGGAAGACGTTCAGCTCCATCAGCATCAGGGCGATCATGGTGTTGAACACCATCCACACCACGCGGCCGGGGTGGCTGTGCGTCAGGCGCGCGAAGAAGTTGGACCAGGCCAGCGAGCCGGCATAGGCGTTGGTCACGTTGATCTTCAGCTGCGAGATGATGACGAAGATGGTGGTGGCCGCCACCGCGAGGTCGACCCGCGAGAACACGTACTCGAAGCCGACGAGGTACATCTGGTTCGGGTCCACCGCGCTTTCCACCGGCACCAGGTTGCGGATCGCGAGATAGGCCAGCAGGCAGCCGCCGAGCATCTTGGCGACCCCCACGACCACCCAGCCGGGGCCGCCGATCAGCATGCCGAGCGTCCACTTCACGCGATTCTGCTTCGTGCGCTCCGGCATGAAGCGCAGGTAGTCGGCCTGTTCGCCCATCTGCGTGATGAGCGCGATGCCCACCGTCAACGCACCGCCGAAGAGATAGATGTCGAATTCGCCGCCCTTGCCGTCGGCGCCCGCGTAGTGCGCCAGCTCGCCGATGACGCCGGGGTTCTTCCACAGCACGAAGATGAAGGGCAGGGCCAGCAGGATCAGCCAGATCGGCTGGGTGATGGTTTGCAGCCGCGAGATGACGGTGACGCCGTGGGTCACGAGCGGGATGACCACCAGCGCGCAGATGAGGTAACCGAGATAGGGCGGTATGTCGAAGGCCAGTTCCAGCGCGTAGGCCATGACGGCGGCTTCCAGCGCGAAGAAAATGAAGGTGAAGCTGGCGTAGATGAGCGAGGTGAGCGTGGAGCCGAGGTAGCCGAAACCCGCGCCACGGGTCAGCAGGTCCATGTCCACGCCGTGGCGGGCCGCGTAGTAGCTGATCGGCAGGCCACACATGAAGATGATGATGCCGGTGGCGATGATCGCCCAGAAGGCGTTCACGAAGCCGGCCTGCACCATCAGCGTGGCGCCGACCGCTTCCAGGATCAGGAAGGAGGCAGCGCCGAAGGCCGTGTTGGCGACGCGCAGCTCGGGCCACTTGCGGAAGCTGCGCGGCGTGAAGCGCAGCGCATAGTCCTCGATGGTCTCGTTGGCGACCCAGGTGTTGTAGTCACGGCGGATCTTGACCACGCGCTGGACGGCGTGGCCTTCATCGGCACCGGTTCGGGCGGAGGAGGTGTCGGGGGCGTTCACCCCGCGATTATCGCGGTGCAGCGGCGGGCGGGGAAGCGCTGGATTGCACGGCTCCTACGCAGATTGGCGTAGCAGGTATGGGCGTGGAGGGCGTCCCTGTTGGGCTTCGCTGCGCTCAACCCAACCTACCGCTGCTGCGCGATGCTACACACTGAATGTAGGTTGGGTTGAGCGCAGCGAAACCCAACACCATTCATCTCCATGCGCGATTCTGGCGGAACAGGCTCAGACCTCGACGCCCAGCTCCCGCAATCCGGCTCGCGTCTGTTCCGGCGACTGGAAGTGGATGGCCGCCATGCCGACGTCGCGGGATGCCTGCACGTTGGCCGGGCTGTCGTCCATGAACACAGCGCGGGCGGGGTCGATGGCGAAGCGCTTGAACAACAGGTGGTAGATGGCGTGATCCGGCTTGATCAGCTTCTCTTCACCGGACACCAGGATGCCTTCGAACTCGGCGAGGAAGGGGTAGTCGCGGCGCGCGGCCGGGAACATCTCGGCCGGCCAGTTTGTGAGGGCATAGAGGCGGTAGCCCTTTGCCTTCAGTTCGTGGAGTAGCGTGACCGAGCCTTCGATGGCGACATCGAACATCTCGTCTATGCGGTCGTAGAACGCCCGGATCAGTGCCTCGTGCTGTGGGAACAGCGCCAGGCGCTCGGCCGTGGCTTCCGCCAGCGTACGGCCGCCATCCTGCTTGCTGTGCCAGCTCATGGGGCAGATCTCGGTGAGGAAGTGCTCGACTTCCGCCTCGGTGGCGAACAGCTTGCGGTACAGGCGGCGCGGGTCCCAGGGGATGAGGACGTTGCCGAGGTCGAAGACGATGGTGTCGATCTGGCGGCTGGTGTTGCGGGCGGGTGTGTTCATGGATGCGGCAGGCGGAGTGGCGGAGTAGTTATCTGGCGGGAAGGCCAGACATGAGTGGATGCGCCGCCATTTTACCGGCTGCCTGCAACCGGATTGCTGCGTCGGCACCCGCGTGGCAGGTGCCGCGCGACGGTGTAGCTCAGCTTGCGGCTTTCGCCAGGCTGCGTTGCAGACGATCGCGGCTGCCGGACAGGTGCATGCGCAAAGCCGCGCGCGCGGCTTCGGAGTCCTGGCGTTCGATGGCGTAGCAGATCTGCTCATGCTCGCGCTGTACGCGTTGCAGGTATTCCTTCTGCGGCACGCCGTCCAGCTTGAAGGATTGCAGACGCGCACGCGGGATCAGCAACTCGCCCACGTAGTTGAAGAGCTTCAGGAAGTGGGCGTTGCCGGTGGCCTCGGCAATCAGCCGGTGGAACTTCATATCGGCATGCACGGCATCCTCGCCGCGCTCGATAGCGTCGTTGAACTCGGCCAGCGCTTCCTTCATGGCGACAAGTTGTTCTTCGCTGCGGCGTTGCGCAGCCAGGACGGCAGCCTCGGATTCCAGCGCGATGCGCAGCTCCAGCACGGACACCATTTCCTGCACGACCGACAGGCCGCTGGCATCGATCTGGAAACCATCCGGCTTGTCCTGCTGGACCACGAAGGCGCCGACGCCCTGCACGGTGGTGACGCGGCCGTTGGCGCGCAGGTTGGCGATGGCTTCGCGCACGACGGTGCGGCTCACGCCGAACTCGTCGATCATTTCCTGCTCGCTGGGAAGGCGCTCACCCAGCGGGTACTTGCCGGACGTGATGCGCTCGGCAATCGTGCGCGTCAGCTGTCCGGTCAATGTCTCGCGGCGGCGAAGGCTCTGCATCCCTGTCTCCCTGACTTGTCATCCTTGATACGGATCATACCTGTCACTCGTATGATGAGTCATCCCGCGCTAGGGAAACTCATTACACGACACGACGAATGGCAGGAGTGAAGCTTAACTCGTTACCTTGTGTTTCATAAGCAGTTGCGCTGCCCTTGAACGTACTGAATGCGCTTGTTTACGAAGAGAAAACCGTATTCATTCGTGTAAACCCCTAAGGGTTTCGGTGATTTGACAGGCATTTTTGTGGCCTCCTAGTATTCGATCAACTCGTATGATGACTGACAGCAATGAGCTGCATCAGTCCATCACCAAAAGACGGTTGAGGAGAGCCAATGAAGATTGAAAGCCTGCGCGGCACCGTATTCACCTATCCCTCCAAGCGCTCGGTCGATGCCGCAGGGCACTCGCACCCGGGACCGGAGAAGCAGGCCAGCATGGCCATGCTGACGATCACCTGCGACGACGGCAGCGAAGGCCACGCCTTCGGCCCGGTGGAGGTCGTCCGCAAGCACGTGGTCGATGCCTTCTTCCGCAAAGTGATGGTCGGCGCCAACCCCTTCATGCGTGAGCAGATCTGGCAGGACCTGGCCCACTGGCAACGCGGCAGTGCCGGTCAGCTGACCGACCGCGCGATGGCGGTGGCCGACCAGGCCCTGTGGGACCTCGCCGGTCGCAAGCTGGGCGTGCCGGTGTACCAGTTGATCGGTGGCTATCGCGACAAGGTGCCCGCCTACGGCAGCACCATGTGCGGCGACGAACTGAAGGGCGGTCTCTCCACTCCCGAGGAATACGCAGCCTTCGCCGAGAAGCTGGTGGCCCGTGGCTACAAGGCCATCAAGCTGCACACCTGGATGCCGCCGGTGTCCTTCGCGCCCAGTGTGGAGATGGACATCAAGTGCTGCGCCGCCGTGCGTGAGGCAGTGGGCCCGAACATCGACCTGATGCTGGACGGCTACCACTGGTACAGCCGCACCGAGGCACTGAAGATCGGCCGCGCGCTGGAGAAGCTGCAGTTCGCCTGGTTCGAGGAAATGATGGACGAACAGAGCATGTCGTCCTACGTGTGGCTCACCCAGCAACTCGACATTCCCATCCTCGGCCCGGAATACATGGGCGGCAAGCACCACACGCGCGCCGAGTGGATCAAGTCCGGCGCCGCCACCATCACCCGCGCGGGCGTGCCGGGCGTCGGGGGCATCACCCCGACCCTCAAGGTCGCCGGCATGGCCGATGCCTTCGGCATGAACTGCGAAGTGCACGGCAACGGTGCCGCCAACCTGGCCGTCTGCGCCGCCATCAAGAACTGCCAGTGGTACGAGCGCGGCCTGCTGCACCCCTTCCTGGAGTACGACGAAGTGCCGGCCTATCTCAACAGCCTGGCCGACCCGATGGACGAGGAGGGCTATGTACACCTGTCGCAACTGCCCGGCCTCGGCGAAGACATCAACTTCGACTACATCGCCGCCCATACGACTTTGACGTACTGATCCTGCAGTGCCCCGATTTACTGAATCGCTAACCACAAAAAGCGTGAGGAGACCTTCATGAAAATGCCGAAACTGCTGGGCACCTGTGCCATCGCCTTGTCGCTGATGGCCATGCCTGCACTCGCCAAGACGCCTGACGATCAACTGATCGTCGGCATCAGCATGACCAACCTGCTGTCGCTGGACCCGGCCGGGGCCACCGGCAACGACGTCGTCGAAATCAACGCCAACCTGTATGACGGGCTGGTGGAGCTCGACCCGGTCGACACCAGCAAGATCCTGCCGGGCCTGGCGGAGAGCTGGACCATCGCGCCAGACGGCAAGAGCATCAGCTTCAAGATCCGCAGCGGTGTGAAGTTCCACACCGGCAATCCGCTGACCGCGGAAGATGCCGCCTGGTCGCTGCATCGCGTGCTGAAACTGAACCTCGCGCTGGCCTCGCCGTGGAAGAGCTACGGCTTCACCGCGCAGAACGTGGAGCAGAACATCCGCGCCACCGACCCGACCACGCTGGTCATCACGCTGCCGGAACCGACCGACCCGCGCATGGTGATCTACACGCTGGGCACTTCGGTGAGCGGCAACGTACTGGATCGCAAGAAGGTGATGGAGCACGAGAAGGACGGTGACCTCGGCCGCGTGTGGCTGACCACCAATGCCGCCGGCTCCGGCCCCTTCGTGCTGAACGAATGGCGCGCCAAGGACGTGCTGATGATGACCCGCTTCGACGGCTACTGGCGCGGCCAGGCCAAGATGCGCCGCGTGATCATGCGCAACATGACCGAGTCGCAGACCCTGCGCCTGATGATCGAGCGCGGTGACATCGACATCGCCACCGGCATGTCCGTGCCGGACATCGAGGCGATGAAGAAGAACCCGAACGCGGTGGTGCAGGCCGTCAAGCGCGGCAACATCTACTACGTGGCGATGAGCGTGAAGGACAGCAAGTTCGCCGACAAGCGCGTGCGCCAGGCGATCCGCAGCCTCATCGACTACGACGGCATCAACACCACCGTGATGCCCAACTACGGCATCCTGCACCAGCGTCCGGTGCAGATGGGTCTGCCGGCCACGCTGCCCAACCCCGGCTACAAGCTGGACGTGGCAGGTGCCAAGAAGCTTCTGGCGGAAGCAGGCCAGCCCAATGGCTTCAAGACCACCATCCGCGTGCTGTCCGATCCGCCCTTCATCAACATCGCCACCAACCTGCAGTCCACGCTGGCGCAGGCCGGCATCCAGGCAGAAGTGCTGCCGGGTACGGGCAACCAGGTGTACGGCGCGATGCGTGATCGCAACTTCGAGATCATCGTCGGTCGTGGTGGTGGCGGTGCCGAGCCGCACCCGCACAGCAGCCTGCGCGCCCTGGTCTACAACCCGGACAACCGCGACGAGGCCAAGCTGACCAACTTCCAGGGCTGGCGCACTTCCTTCATCAGCCCGGAGATCAACGCCCTCATCGAGAAGGCAGAGGTCGAGAAGGACGCCAAGAAGCAGATCGAGATGTACCAGGAAATCCAGAAGCTCTACGACAGCCAGGTCGGCGCGATCATCCCGGTGTCGCAGATGGTGGACACCGTCGTGATGGGCAAGGACATCCGCGGCTACGTCGGCCACCCCGCAGCCACCACCCGCCTGCGCGAAGTCACCAAGCAACGCTGAGGGGTTTCCCGCCACCCGCCGTTTCCTTATGCGCAGCCTGCTCCGGTCCCGGAGCGGGCCGTGCAGGGCGGGTTGCGACCATCTCTCTGAAGCACCCCTCACCGGAGACATCACATGTCTGCACTTTCCCTGAGCCTGTCCGGCGGTGGCATGCGCCACGTCGCAGGCTGGAGCCACCGGCTCGGCACCGTCGCGGTGACCCTGCTCGGTCTGCTCACACTCACCTTCTTCATCGGCCGCGTGATGCCGCTGGATCCGGTGCTGTCCATCGTCGGCTCCGACGCCGACCAGTCCACTTACCAGCAGGTCTACCTGCAGCTCGGCCTCGACCGCCCGCTGTACGTACAGTTCGGCTACTACCTGCGCGACCTGCTGCACGGTGACCTCGGCATGGCGCTGCTGACCGGCAATCCGGTCACCACCGACATCGCCCGCGTGTTTCCGGCCACCATCGAACTCGCCACCGTGGCGATCATCCTCGGCACCTTCGCGGGCGTACCGCTGGGAGTCTTCGCCGCCACGCACCGTGGCCGCCTGGGCGACCAGATCGTGCGCGTGCTCAGTCTCTTCGGCTACTCCGTGCCGATCTTCTGGTTCGGCATGATGGGCCTGATCATCTTCTACGCCTGGCTCGGCTGGGCCGGCGGAGCAGGGCGGGTCGACCTAGCCTACGACGGCCTCGTGCAGTCGCGCAGCGGCATCCTGCTGATCGACGCCGCGATGGCGGGCGAGTGGGACGTGTTCCGCAGCGTCATCAAGCACATCACGTTGCCGGCCTGCATCCTGGGCCTGCACTCCATGGCCTACATCAGCCGCATGACGCGCAGCTTCATGCTGGCCCAGCTGTCGCAGGAGTACATCATCACCGCTCGCGTGAAAGGCCTGTCCGAGCGCCAGGTGATCTGGGGCCACGCCTTCCGCAACATCCTCGTGCAGTTGCTGACCATCGTCGCCCTGGCATACGGTGGCCTGCTCGAAGGCGCGGTGCTCATCGAGACGGTGTTCGCCTGGCCCGGCTTCGGCAGCTATCTCACCAGCAGCCTGATGCTGGGCGACATGAACGCCGTGATGGGGTGTGTGCTGCTGGTCGGCCTCATCTTCGTCACCCTGAACCTGCTGGCAGACGCGCTCTACCAGGTGTTCGACCCGAGGACCCGTTGATGGCTGCCACGACCATGACAACTACAACTGCAAACGTCGCCGCCTATGACGGCACCCCGCGTTCCAGCTCGCAGGCACTGCGCCAGAACCTCGCACGCGGCGCCCGCCGCCTGACCCGCAACCCGCTGACCGTCGCCGGTCTGGTGGTGGTGCTGGGCCTGTTGCTGCTGGCCGCCTTCGCCCCGTGGATCGCCACCCATGACCCCTTCGCGCAGAACCTGTCGAAGACACTGCAGGCACCCGGTGCCGAGCACTGGTTCGGTACCGACGAGTATGGCCGCGACATCTTCAGCCGCCTTGTGCATGGCTCGCGCATCACGCTGTACATCATCTCGCTGGTGACCATCGTGGTCGGTCCCATCGGGCTGGCGGTCGGCGTGATCTCCGGCTACTTCGGTGGCTGGGTGGACACGGTGTTCATGCGCATCACCGACATCTTCATCTCCTTCCCCGGCCTCGTGCTGGCGCTGGCCTTCGTCGCCGCCCTCGGCCCGGGTCTGGACCACGCCATCATCGCCATCGCGCTCACCGCCTGGCCGCCGATCGCACGCCTGGCGCGTGCCGAGACGCTCAGCCTGCGCAAGGCCGACTTCGTGGTCGCCGTGCAACTGCAGGGCGCGTCATCGCTGCGCATCCTGGTGCGTCACATCGCGCCGATGTGCCTGTCGTCGGTGATCGTGCGCCTCACCATGAACATGGCGGGCGTGATCCTCACCGCCGCCGGCCTCGGCTTCCTCGGCCTCGGCGCGCAACCGCCGATTCCGGAGTGGGGCGCGATGATCTCTTCCGGCCGTCGCTACATGATGGAGTGCTGGTGGCTGGTCGCTATGCCGGGTGCCGCCATCATGATGGTGAGCCTTGCCTTCAACCTGCTGGGCGACGGTCTGCGCGACGTGCTCGACCCGCGTAGCGAATGATCGGGAGTACGGACATGAGCGAACAAACCACCTCCCCGAAGCTTCAGGTCGAAGACCTCAACGTGCGCTTCGCCACCGGCGAAGGTCTGGTGCACGCCGTGCGTGGCGTGTCCTTCGACCTGGGCCGCGAGAAGCTCGCCATCGTCGGCGAGTCCGGCTCCGGCAAGTCGACCGTCGGCCGCACGCTGCTGCGCCTGCATCCGCGCAGTGCCCGCATCGAGGCGAAGAAACTGCGCTTCGGTGACACCGATCTGCTGACCTGCAGCGAGAAGAAGCTGCAGGACATCCGCGGCCGTCGCATGTCGATGATCATGCAGGACCCGAAGTACTCGCTGAATCCTGTGATGCGCGTCGGCGACCAGATCGCCGAGGCCTACCTCGCGCACCACAAGGTGCCGCGCAGCGAAGCCAACCAGCGCGCACTGGCCATGCTGGAAGCGGTGCGCATCCGCGAGCCGCAGCGCGTGTTCAAGCTCTACCCGCACGAGGTATCCGGCGGCATGGGCCAGCGGATCATGATCGCCATGATGCTGATCACCGAGCCGGAGATCGTCATCGCCGACGAGCCGACCTCGGCGCTGGACGTGTCGGTGCGCCTGCAGGTGTTGGCGACGCTGGACGACCTGGTGAGCCAGCGCGGCCTCGGCCTCATCTTCATCAGCCACGACCTGAACCTGGTGCGCAGCTTCTGCGACCGCGTGCTGGTCATGTATGCCGGTCGCGTCGTGGAGTCGATAGCCGCGGCCGATCTCGAAAACGCCCAACACCCCTACACGCGTGGCCTGCTGGCCTCGCTGCCGAGTATCGACGAGCGTCGTGAGCGCTTGCCGGTGCTGCAGCGCGACCCCGCATGGGCCATGGCCTGAGCGGAGATAGATGAAATGGCAAAGACAATGACGATGAACACCCCTGCCAACGGCCCGACCATCCAGGTCGACAAGCTCAACCTCAGCTTCGGCATCGGCGCCAGCGCCAACCAGGTGCTGTACGACGTGGATTTCTCGGTGGAAGAGGGCGAAGCCTTCGGTCTGGTCGGCGAATCCGGTTCCGGCAAGACCACCGTGCTGCGTTGCCTCGCCGGCCAGTACGACCACTGGCAGGGCAGCCTGTCGATCCACGGCCAGAAGCTGGGCCGCAAGCTGGACCGCGCGCGCTGCCGCAAGGTGCAGATGGTCTTCCAGGATCCCTACGGTTCGCTGCATCCGCGTCACACGGTGGAGACCGCGCTGGCCGAGCCGCTGGCCATCCATGGCATCGGCGACCGCGATGCGCGCATCGACGCCATCCTCTCCAAGGTGGGCCTGCCGCTTTCCTTCCGCTTCCGCTACCCGCACCAGCTGTCCGGCGGACAGCGCCAGCGCGTGGCCATCGCCCGCGCGCTGATCCTGGAGCCACGCATCCTGCTGCTGGACGAGCCGACCTCCGCACTGGACGTGTCCGTGCAGGCCGAGATCCTCAACCTGCTGGCCGACCTGCGCGTGCGCGACGGCCTGACCTACCTGCTGGTGACGCACGATCTCGGCGTGGTGGCCCACCTGTGCGACCGCGTGGCGGTGATGCAGCAGGGCCGCATCGTCGACATGCAGGAATGTGCAGCGCTCAGCGGCTCGATGCCGACCCATCCCTACACCCGCATGCTGGTGGAAGCCAGCCGCCACTACAGCCGCGAGATGGCCCAGATTGCAGCTACGGACGCTGCAGCGGCGTCGCGCGTCGCAGCCTGAGGAGTGCAGATATGGAAATGACCCTCAACAAGTTCAAGCGTGCGATCCAGCAGCGCGAGCTGCAGATCGGCCTGTGGTCGCACCTGTCCAACCACGTCAGCACCGAGGTGATCGGTGGCTCCGGTTTCGACTGGATCGTGCTGGATGCCGAGCATTCGCCGAACGAGACCTTCCTGCTGCACCAGCAACTGCAGGCGCTGACCGAAGGCGGCTCGCACCCGGTGGTGCGCCTGGCCTGGAACGACAAGGTGCTGATCAAGCGCGTGCTGGACATCGGCGTGCAGACGCTGCTGGTGCCTTACGTGCAGACCGCGGAAGAGGCGCGCGCCGCCGTGGCCGCGACGCGCTACCCCGGTGCCGGGACGCGTGGCTTCACTGGCCTGTCGCGCGCCTCGCGCTTCGGCCGCATCAAGGATTACCACGCCCGTGCGCAGGACGAGATCTGCGTGCTGGTGCAGGTGGAAACCGCCGAGGCGCTGGACAACCTGGAAGCGATTGCGGCAGTGGAGGGCGTCGATGGCGTGTTCATCGGCCCCGGTGACCTGTCGGCCGCGATGGGCTACCTGAACAACCCGGCGCACCCGGACATGCAGCGCATCTTCCAGCAGACCGTCGCCCGCATCATCGCCGCCGGCAAGCCCGCCGGCATCCTGACCGGCGACGAGAACCTGGCACGCCAGTACATCGACTGGGGCTGCACCTTCACTGCCGTGGGCGCCGACATTGCGCTGCTGGCGCGCGCGTCGGAGCAGCTGGCTGCGAGATTCCAGCAGGTGAAGGCAACGCGTGTAAAGGCGGCCTGAGCAGTCTCCACGTCGTTGCCGCCCTGCTGCGAGTGACATCCCGTCTCTGCGGGTTGGCTTCGACGGGCTCAGCCAACGGCCGTGCCTGATCGAAGCCTCGTGCCCTGAGCCTGTCGAAGGGCGGGACTGGCGCGCGAAGGGCGTGACGACGTGTGACTGCATCCACCTATAACCCAATCATTCCCCCGGAGCATCAAATGGAAAAAATCGGATTCATCGGTCTCGGCATCATGGGCAACCCCATGGCGGCTCATCTTCTGGCTGCGGGCTACCAGGTCTTCCTGTACAGCCAGGGCGGCATTCCTGCCGAGCTGACACAGGCTGGCGGCCTCGCCTGTGCCAACTCGGCGGATGTCGCCAGCAAGGCGGACGTCATCATCACCATGGTGCCGGACACGCCGCATGTCGAAGCCGTGCTGTTCGGCGAGAACAGCGTGTCCTCGACCATCAGCGCCGGCAAGGTGGTGGTGGACATGAGCTCCATCTCGCCGGTGGCGACCAAGGAGTTCGCCGCGCGCCTGGCGAAGCAGGGCGTGCAGTATGTCGACGCGCCGGTGTCTGGTGGCGAGGTGGGCGCGAAGGCCGCCAGCCTGACCATCATGTGCGGTGGCGAAGACGCCGTGTTCGAACGCGTGAAGCCGCTGTTCGAGAAGATGGGCAAGAACATCACCCTGGTGGGTGGCGTCGGTGCCGGCCAGATCACCAAGGTCGCCAACCAGATCATCGTCGCCCTCAACATCGAAGCCGTGGCGGAGGCGCTGCTGCTGGCTGCCAAGGCCGGTGCCGACCCGGCCCGCGTGCGCCAGGCATTGATGGGCGGCTTCGCCAACTCGCGCGTGCTGGAAGTGCATGGCGAGCGCATGGTGAAGCGCACCTTCAATCCGGGTTTCCGCATCGAACTGCACCAGAAAGATCTGAACCTCGCGCTGTCCACCGCGCGCGCGGTCGGCGTGTCGCTACCCAACACCGCCACCGCGCAGGAACTGTTCAACAGCTGCGCCGCAAATGGTGGCTCGCAGTGGGACCACTCCGGCATGGTGCGCGCGCTGGAGAAGCTCGCCAACTTCGAGATCGGCCAGTAGTCATTACTGGACTTAGGGTGGGTTCGGCCTGGATTGTCCAACCCGGCGACAACCCACCGTCTGCGCAGGCCATACACATGTCAGCCTGCGAGGCATCGTGGTGGGTTGCTTCGCGAACCCACCCTACGTCCACATTCAGCGCTTTGTGGTGCAACAACGTATGACACCTGACCCCGCAACACTCCTGCGCCAGATGGCAGACGCGGCCATCGCCGCTGTGGCGCCCGCGCGTTGTCTGCCGCCGCATCTGCCGAGGCCGCCGAAAGGCCGCACGGTCGTCATCGGTGCCGGCAAGGCTGCTGCTGCCATGGCGCAGGCAGTCGAAGCGCATTGGGACGGCCCGCTGTCCGGGCTGGTTGTCACGCGGTACGGGCACGGCGCCGACTGCAGGCACATCGAGGTGGTGGAGGCGGCGCATCCAGTGCCAGACGAAGCCGGTCGTGCAGCGGCGGGCCGCATCCTGGAAATGGTGCAGGGGCTGACTGCGGACGACCTCGTGCTGTGCCTGATCTCCGGCGGCGGCTCTGCGCTGCTTGCGCTGCCGCCCGAGGGCATCGCACTCGCCGACAAGCAGGCTATCAACCGTGCCTTGCTGCGTTCAGGGGCGTCCATCGGCGAGATGAACTGCGTGCGCAAGCACCTCTCCGCCATCAAGGGTGGCCGGCTGGGTGCTGCCTGTGCACCGGCGCGCGTGGTCACCCTGCTGATTTCCGATGTGCCCGGCGACGACCCTGCGGTCATCGCATCGGGACCGACCTTGCCCGACGCGACGACCTGCGCGGATGCGCTCGACATCCTGCATCGTCATGGCATTGCAGTGCCGGCCAACGTGCACGCGCACCTCGCGAGTGGCCGTGGCGAGACGCCCAAGCCCGGCGATCCGCGCTTCGAAGGCCACGAGCTGAAAGTGCTGGCGACTGCGCAACATGCACTGGAGGCCGCCGCGGACGTGGCGCGCGCCGCGGGCATCGCCCCGGTGATCCTCGGCAATGCCCTGGAGGGCGAGTCACGCGACGTCGCCAGAGTGCACGCCGCCATCGCGCACCAGATACGCCAGCATGGCCAGCCCGTCGCGGCCCCGTGCGTGCTGGTTTCCGGCGGTGAGACCACGGTGACCGTGCGTGGCAAGGGACGTGGCGGCCGCAACGCGGAGTTCCTGCTCGCGCTGGCGGATGCGCTGAACGGTGCTGCCGGCATCCATGCGCTGGCGCTGGATACGGACGGCATCGACGGCAGTGAGGATAATGCTGGTTGCATTCTGGCACCTGACAGTCTTGCGCGTGCCGGCGCCAAGGGTCTTTCGGCAAAGCGGATGCTGGCTGACAACGACGGCTATGGCTTCTTCGCCGCGCTCGACCAGCTCATCGTCACCGGTCCGACGCGGACCAACGTCAATGACTTGCGCCTGATCTTCATCGCCTAGCCGCAGCTCGCCGGCACCTCGCCTGGAGGCCGGCGCGTCATGCGGGAAGAAGGCGTCCGGCGCATTCCCACAACGATCAATCGATGGAGGATCGAAGAATGTCCATGTCCGCTCAGGTAAGGTTGCGGTTTCTGAGGAACGCAGGTCTGGCGATCATGATCGGAGCTCTCGGGGCGTGCGCCACGACACCACGCCCATCGGCCACCTATGTGTATGTCGCGAACGCCGACAGTCGTGAAGTGCGCGTGTCGCGCCTGGATCCGGCGGGCGGCCTGACGCCGTTGCAGCAATTGCCGGTGGAAGGGTCCGCCATGCCGATGGCAGTCAGTCCGGACAAGCGCTTCCTGTTCGTGTCGCTCCGCACGGCTCCGTTCCGTGTGGCATCCCTGGCCATCGATCCGGCGACGGGGCAATTGCGCCCGGTCGGCAACTACCCCTTGCCGGACAATATGGCGAACATTTCCACCGACCGCACGGGCCGCCTGCTGTTCGCCGCGTCCTACGGGGGTAACAAGCTCAGCGTCAGCCGCATCGCTGCGGACGGCAGTGTCGCGGCCGCACACCAGGTCATAGAAACGAAGCCGATGGCGCACAGCGTCCAGGCCTCACCTGACAACCGCACGGTGCTGGCGACCAGCCTGGGTGGGGACGAGGTGATGCTGTTCTCCCTGGACGCGAGTGCCGGTGTGCTGACGCCGCGCACGCCATCCAGCATTGCGTTGCCGCCGAAGTCGGGGCCGCGTCACGTCGTGTTCGGCCCTGATGGCCGTTTCGCCTACCTGCTCAACGAGCTGGACTCGGGCATCCACGTGCTGGCGCTCGATCGCCAGACCTCCGAGTGGCGGCTCGTCCAGTCGGACTCCGCACTGCCTCCCGGTTTCACCGGCAAGCCCTGGGGTGCTGACATCCACGTGACGCCTGACGGCAAGTTCCTGTACGCATCAGAGCGTGGATCGGACACCCTGGCGGCGTTCCGCATCGATGCACAGAGCGGGCGCATTGCCCGCATCGCCAACTACCCGACCGAAACCCAGCCGCGTGGCTTCAACATCGACCCGGGTGGTCGCTACGTGCTGGTGGCGGGGCAGAAGACCGACAGCATCACGGTCTACGAGATCGACCCCGCGCAAGGAAGCCTGCGCAGCATCGGCCGGCACGCCAGTGGCAAGAACCCGAACTGGATAGAGATCGTCGCGTTTCCCTGACACACATTGCCAGACAGGCGCAGGTGGCGGCAACTAGACTTCATCCGTCCGTCATGTATATGCGTTCCGGTTGAACCGGATCATGGAAAATGGCGCGGGCCGGAGGCAGCATGCTCCGGCCCGCGTTCTCGTGACGCGGATCATTCATCCAGAGGCAAGCAGCATGAAGCACATGGTTTTGCCGACAGCCTTGTTGTTGTCGGGTTTTGCAGGGACGGTCGGTGCCTATACGCAGGCACCGATGCTGGAGAGACTGGTCAAGGAGGGACGCCTGGTCGACGTGGACCGGCGCCTGCCGGAACGCCCCGAGGTGATCAAGCCACTGACGCGGGTGGGTGTGTACGGCGGCACGCTGCGCAGTGGCTTGCGCGGGCCGGGGGATCAGCACGGCGTCATGCGCCTGATCGGCAACCAGGGGCTGGTGCGCTGGAACTACGACTTCAGCGCCGTCGTGCCCAACCTGGCGGAGCGCTGGGAGATCAGCAGCGACGCCACGGAGTTCACGTTCCACCTGCGCAAGGGCACGCGCTGGTCGGATGGCAATCCTCTCACCGCTGAGGACATCGTCTTCTCGATGAACGACCTGGTGGCCAACAAGCAGTTCTATCCGGCCACGCCATCGATGTTCGTCATCAAGGACAAGACGCCGACGGTGACAGCCGTCAATGCCGAGACCGTGCGCTTCAAGTTCCCGGCGCCGTACATTTCCTTCCTGAGCCAGCTGGCCACGCCCGTCGCGCAACATCCGACGATGTGGCAGAAGAAGTACTGCAGCCAGTTCCATCCGAACTACAACCTGCAGGTGTCCGATCTTGCTGCGAGGGAGAAGCAGAAGGACTGGACGGGACTGATGCGCCTCAAGTGCGCAGACATCGAGGTGCGCACGCGCTATGCCAACCCGGACAGGCCAACGCTGGAACCGTGGGTGATCCGTGAGCCGTATCTCGACGCGTCGAAGCGGGTCGTGCTGGAGCGCAACCCGTACTTCTGGCAGGTCGACACCAAGGGCCAGCAGTTGCCATATATCGACCGCATTGAGATGAAAGTCCATGCGGAGGTGGAGGACCTGCTGTTCGACGTGGTGACCGGCGCTGTCGACTTCCAGCATCGGCATACCTCCGGCATCCAGAACAGGCCGGTGCTGCAGGAGAACCAGGGCAAGGGCCGTTACAAGGCGTTCGACTCGGTCAACGTGAACGCCAACTCCGCCGGCCTGTGGCTCAACCAGAGCACGCTGAACCCGAAGCTGCGCGCCTTGATGCGGCAACTGCCTTTCCGTCAGGCGCTGTCTTACGCCATCAATCGCAGCGACGTGAACGACCTGGTCTTCGTCGGCCAGGGAACGCCCTGGCAATCCGGGCCGCTGCCGCAGAGCCAGTTCTACAACGCGAAGCTGGCCACGCAGTACACCGCGTTCGACATCAAGCAGGCGAACGCGCTGCTCGATGGCCTCGGCCTGAAAGCACGCGATGCCCAGGGGTTCCGGCAGTATCCGGATGGTGGTCGCGTCGAGATCGTGGCGATTTCCCAGGCATCGCAGCAGACCATGAACGACGTGCTCGACGTCGTGCGCAATCACTGGCGCGCCGTCGGCATTTCACTGGTCATCAATCCTCTGGAGCGTGGGCCGTTCTTCGATCGTGCCGAGAAAAGCCAGTACGACCTGAGTATCGATGTGATTCCCGGCGGCCTGGACGCCACGCTCAACCCACGCGCATTCGTGACGATGCATCCGCAGGAATCACGACAGAGCACCTTGTGGGCCAAGTGGTACCTGTCGGATGGCAAGCTCGGCGAGGAGCCGAGTCCGGGCATGAAGCGCCGCCTGCAACTTTACGACCAGTGGCTGGCCGCGCGTTCGCAGGCCGAAGCAGACGGGCTGTTCAAGCAGATACTCCAGCTTGCGGCGGACGAGTTCGAGGTGATCGGCACCGTGCGCCCGCCGGTCGATACCGGCATCTACCGGGACAGTCTGGTCAACGTCTACGACAAGATGCCTTCTGGCTGGACTTATCCCACACCCGCACCCGTACTGTTGCAGCAGTGGTTCTACGGAAAGTGAGCGCCGGGACCTGATGTGAGTGAGCGGCCGCGCGGGTGGCCGCTCACTCCGCTGAATGCTGCGCCACGCATGTCCCGGACGGAGTCGTCCGGGTGCTTTTCTCTAGAAGCGGTCCTTCCACGCGCGTAGCGCAGCAAAGACAGCCGCATCGTCGGCGAGTGCACTGCCTGCTTCCGCCTCGACGATCCCTCTCACCGCTGGCAGATCGCAACGCAGGAAGGGATTGATCGCACGTTCTGTCGCAATCGTCGATGGCAGGGTGGGGCTGTCTTCGGTGCGCAATGCCTCGCATTGCGCCTGGAAAGCCTCACGCTCTGCGTTGTCCGGTTCCACCGCTTTCGCGAAGCGCAGGTTGGACAGCGTGTATTCGTGCGTGCAGTACACGCGGGTCTGCGGCGGCAGAGTGCGCAAGCGCATCAGCGATGCATGCAGTTGTGCAGCGGTACCACCCAGCAGCCTGCCGCAGCCTGCCGAGAACAAAGTGTCGCCACAGAACAACACGTCGTCCGACAGCCAGGCGATGTGATCCTCGGTGTGGCCAGGAATGAACCAGATGTCGAAGCGACGCCCTAGGCCAGGCACCGAGGGCGTATCGCCTTCGCCCACGGCATGCGTCACGCAGGGAATGCTGCCCGGACCGAAGACAGGCACCGGATGCTGCGCGACGATTTCCGCAACGCCACCGATGTGGTCAGCGTGCCGATGGGTGATGAGGATGGCCGTGAGCGTCAGGCCGTGCGCAGCCAGATGCCGCAGCACCGGGGCGGCTTCGCCCGGATCCACCACGACGCAGGAACTGCCCTCGTGCAGGGCCCAGATGTAGTTGTCACGCAGCGCGCGCAACGGGACGATTTCGGCAACAATGTCCGCCTTGGCATTCATGCGTGCATTCTGGCGCCCCGTCTCACGATGTCAAATCCTGATTTCGATGCCTGGCTGCAGACGCCCCGAGGCCAGTACCTGCTGGCCTGGGAGCAACGCAAGATCGACACCGCCGTGGCGGATCTGTTCGGTTTCAACGCGGTGCAGATCGGCCTGTCCGGTTTTGACCTGCTGCGCAACAACCGCATGAGTTTCCGCTTCTGTTGCGGCACGCGTGCAGGCGCTGGCTCCGTGCGTTTCGACGGCACCGATCTGCCCTTCGCATCGCAGAGCGTCGACCTCGTGCTGTTGCCTCATGTGCTGGAGTTCGCCGACAACCCGCATCAACTCCTGCGCGAGGTGGAGCGCGTGCTGGTGCCGGAGGGCAGCGTCGTCATCACCGGCTTCAATCCATACAGTCTGTGGGGGCTGCGTCGTTCCTTCTCCGGCAACCTTGGCCAGATGCCCTGGCAAGGGCAATACCTGTCGGTGTCGCGGCTGAAGGACTGGCTCAAGTTGCTCGGTTTCGAAGCCCGGCCCAGCATGTTCGGTTGCCATGCGCCGCCCGTTTCGTCGGACGCCTGGCTGCATCGCTGGGGCTTCATGGACACCGCGGGCGGCCGCTGGTGGCCCATCGCCGGTGGCGCATACCTGCTGCCAGCCGTGAAGCGGGTTCAGGGCATGCGCCTCATCATGCCGCGCTGGCGCGAGTCGATGCGCAGCAAGAAGGCCATGGTGCCGGTGGCTCAGAAGATTGATCACCGAGTTGATCACCACGCAGATCGCCTACATACCAGGCAGTAGCCACATCAACTACAAACAGATCCAGAAGGACGTTCAGTGTCACAGGCAGAACAAGCCCACCACCAACCCATCGAAATCTTCACCGACGGCGCATGCAGCGGTAACCCCGGCCCCGGCGGCTGGGGCGCGATCCTGCGCGCAGGCGGTACCGAGAAGGAACTGTGGGGAGGCGAGCCGGCCACCACCAACAACCGCATGGAGATGCTGGCCGTCATCCGCGCCCTGCAGTCTCTCAAGCGCCCCGTGCAGGCCCGCGTCTACACCGACTCGCAGTACGTGCAGAAAGGCATCAGCGAGTGGATCAAGGGCTGGAAGGCGCGCGGCTGGAAAACCGCCAGCAAGGAGCCGGTGAAGAACGAAGACCTGTGGCGCCAGCTCGATGAACTGACCGCCCACCACAAGCTGGAGTGGAAGTGGGTGCGCGGCCACAGTGGCCATGTCGAGAACGAGCGATGCGATGCGCTGGCGCGGCAGGGCGTGGAGGCTGTGCGCAAGAGCGGCAGGGCGGTTGCCAATGACTGATGCCTGGCTGCGCCATGTTTATGCGTGCATGACGGCGACCTGTGCATTCCGGTCCGTCTGATGCAGCTATCTGTAGTCGGGAAACCGCCCGGGCAGGCGGATTGGCATGAACTGCGGCGCTAAGTCAGGAGTGATTGCAGGCCCGTGCGCCAGTCCCCCATGAGGGGCCCGGCTACTCGAGTGCCGTCAGATTTTTGCTAGCCGCCGAGGCCCAGGGCTTGCGCCTCGGCAGTCTGCTCCAGATATACCCAGTCAACGATTGCTTCGTTGGGCGTGTAGCCCGAAACGAGTCTCTCCATCATCAGACGTACGACGCCTACGTCATTGACGTTCAGCGCGAGCTCGAGTGCATGCAGCTTGCCTTCGAGATCGGCCCAGGGAATGAATTCCTCATGCGCCTTCATGATCCTCGGGTGAGGAGTAGGCTTGGCGTTGTCACCAATCAGAAGCTCTTCATAGAGCTTCTCTCCGGGGCGCAGGCCAGTGATCTCGATCGCGATGTCTCCTTCAGGATGCTGCTCGCTTCTGACCGTCAGGCCGGAAAGCTCGATCACTCTGCATGCCAGATCGATGATCCTGACTGGTTGTCCCATGTCCAGTACGAACACGTCGCCGCCTTTGGCCATCGCTCCCGCCTGGATGACGAGTTGAGCGGCTTCAGGAATGCTCATGAAGTAGCGCGTGACCTCAGGATGGGTCAGTGTGACCGGACCACCGTCGCGGATCTGTTGCCTGAACTTGGGTACGACGGAACCTGACGACCCAAGGACGTTCCCGAACCGCACCATGGTGAACTTGGTGCTGGAGCCTCTGGCGGCCAGCGCCTGAAGAACCATTTCCGCAAGTCGTTTGCTCGCACCCATGATGTTGGTGGGGCGGACCGCCTTGTCGGTGCTGACCAGCACGAAATCCGCAACCCCGTTGTCCGCCGCGGCTCTTGCAGTCAGCAGCGTGCCGAGAACATTGTTCTTGATGCCCTCAGCCGGGTTGTGCTCCACCAGAGGCACGTGCTTGTAGGCCGCGGCGTGATAGACCGTGTCGGGATGCCAAGTTGCCATGATCTCGCGCATCCGGTCCTCATCCTGCACCGAGGCAAGCAAGGGCACGACGGCGGTCTCGCGATCCGCTGACTTTTCTTCGAGTTGCTGGTGAATTGCATAGAGCGCAAATTCGCTTTGCTCCACCAGCAACAGCTTGCTCGGACCGACAGCGAGTATCTGGCGGCAAAGCTCGCTGCCGATTGATCCACCGGCACCCGTGACGAGTACAACCTTGCCGACCGTATTCTTTGCCAGCAGGATGTGATTCGGCGTCACCGGCTCGCGGCCGAGCAGATCGTCGATGTCCAGTTCCCGTAAGTCCGAGATGCTGACCTTGCCCTGAGCCAGATCGGTGACGCTGGGCAGGGTGCGGACCGAGACCTGGGCACTGCGGATCTGGCTCAGGATTTCATTACGACGCTTGCGGCCAATGCTCGGCATGGCCAGCAGGACGTCGCTGATGTTCAGGGCCAGCACCAGGCTGACAAGATCGCCAGGGTTGTAGACGGGCTGGCCGTTCAGCACATGCCCATGCAAGCGATCGTCATCGTCGAGAAAGCCCGCAACCTGCATCTCGGGGCTGTTGCCCATTGCGACCGCCAGCTGACGTCCTGTACTGCCGGCGCCGTAGATCAGGACCTTGGGGCGCGAAGCGTGCTTCAGGATGCTCTGGTACTGGTCTCCGAGCCATAGCCGGGCAAGCGCTCGGGATGCCCCCACGAGCAGTAACAGGAGGATGGGCTGGATGATGCCGACGGTACGGGGAACTTCCGTGATCCCGATCGCGGTGAAGATCGAGGCATACAGCAAGCCGTAGATGGCGACAGCTCTGGCGACCGCGAGCAGGGCCGGCCAGCCGCTATAGCGGAAAATCGCTCGATACAGCCCCGACACGATGAAGATGGGCAGCGCGATTCCGATCGAGGCGCCAACAGCCCACAGGGCGTTTCCTGACAAGGAAACGAACTCTCCCAGTCGGAGGTAGTAGGCGAGCCAGACCGTCAGCACACAAAGCCCGAGATCGACAGACAATGCGACGAACCGCTTCGCTGTCCGTGGGAGCGCCAGGACCGGGGCCGCCAGTTTGAACAGGGGCGTCGGCATGGCGTGCAGGCCGATGCCGAACCACGATGCTTCAGAACGCTCTTTGGACTTCTTCAACGATGCACTCCAGTCCTGATCGCTTTGTTCATTTGGGTTGGATGCGGTCGCCGCTGCCGGAGCCCGTGATCGTGCTGAAGATGTACCGGAAGTAAGCGACAAGGCTGAGGCTTTCGATCATGAGCGCATCCGTCTCCGCAAGCTCACGGGGTCTGGACATATCGATGCTCCTGATCTGGGCCAATCCTGTAATGCCGGGCCGGACGTCGAAGACGGACCGGGCCGCGCGCTCGGCGATGACTTCATCCTGATTGGGCAGACAAGGGCGCGGCCCGACCAGGCTCATTTCGCCCTTGAGCACGTTCCATAGCTGTGGCAGTTCATCCAGCTTCGAACGCCGGAGGAAAGCGCCCGCTCTTGTTACGGCTGCCGGACTTGCCAGGTGGGTTGCGACCGACTGCGTACCGGGTGTCATGGTGCGGAACTTCACCAGCGTGAACGGACGCTGCTGTCGGCCCACACGCACCTGCATGAAGAGCGGGGAGCCTGTGTCGAACAGCCCGACCAGGAAGAGGGTTGCCGTCAGGGGAAGGGTGACGATCAGCCCGAAGGCGGCCAGCAGGAAGTCGAGTGCCCTGATCATGTCAGTCCTTGCTCGCATGGGGGGGCGCATCGGTGACAACGGGTCGTGGGATGCCGAGCATCTGCTCATAGAGCGCCAGGGTCTGCTCCACGACCAGGGCTGACGAGAACTCCGTGTCGATCCGCTCCCGCCCGCGCTCGCCCATCCGTTTCTGCATGCCCTGGTCACCAAGGAGAATGCTGAGAGCATCTGCCAGGGCGCGCGGATCACGCGCGGGAACGAGCAGGCCGTTATCTCCATGGCGCACAGCTTCCCGGCATCCCGGAACATCGGTCGTCACGCAAGGTAAACCCGCCGCCATGGCCTCGAGCAAGGCCTTGGGCAAGCCCTCGCGATAGGAGGGCAGGCAAGCAATGGATGCCTGAGCCAGTATGTCCGGAACATCGTTCCGGTACCCATGGAACTCGACGATGCCTTCCTTGCGCCAGCCGGCCAGGGTCGCCTCGTCGATGGATGCCCGGTTACCGGGGTCTGTCCCGCCAACGACGGCGAACCGTGCATTCACGCCCTGCGCGCGGAGCATCCGGGCGGCCTCGACGAATTCACCGATGCCCTTGTCCCACAGCAGGCGGGCTGTCACGACAACAACAGGTGGCGCGGCCGACAACGTGCTCGTGCGGTATCGATCCGGATCAACACCTGCGCCGCGGATGAGCGCGGACTTCGCCTCCGACGCCAGTCCATCCCGCGTGAAGTCTTTCAGGTCGTCGGCATTCTCGAACACCGTCCAGTTACCTCGTCTTTTCAGGAGGAACCCCAGGGAGTGGATCAGGAACGGCCGGATCGTCTTGATGAGGATACTGGTCGAATTGAAAAGATAGCCTCCGCCCACGACAGCATTGAGCGTACTGGGTATGCCGGCTAGCCAGCTTGCGACGCTGCCGAGCAAGATCGGCTTGAGCGCAACCTGATGCACCAGGGCAGGTTTTTCGCTGCGGTATATCCGGAAGATGCGCGCCAGCGTTATCAAAGCCGCGAACGGATTCAGGCTCCGGCGATCCAGCGGTACCGGGATGACGCGCAGCCCGGCGGATTCGATGGCCGCTCCGTGCCTGTCCACGTCGCACAGGATGAGTACCTGGTAGCCAGCCTTCTGGGTGGCGACGGCACGCTCGATGAAATGCGAGCAGAAAAACCAGTCGACGGATATGAAGAAGATGATCTTTGGAGATGGCGGTTTCATGCTGCCGGTGTGTTTGCGCTGCTGATGAACTGGCATTGGGCCAGCACCATTGCCGAGCGAATAGGCCGGTACCCTTGGTGGCGTTGAGGCTGCGGATGCCGTGCGGCCGTGTGATAGCTCATACATGGCCTCCGGTATCAAGACCAGATCCTGATCCGTCCATCCTCAGCAGGCGACGAAGCTCTTCGGCATGGGCTGGCGTAGCGGGCAGGAAGCGCGTCCGCAAACCGGCGATGCCGAACTTCAAATTGATGAAGTCTGCTGCCACTTTCGCGAGAAAGAGAAGTGCCACGCGTCCGGTGTCGGCCAGCCGCCCCTGTCGAGACGCTGATATCAGCATCGCCCGTGCCAGCGTTTTTCGTCGCTTGAACACCTTGCTGAAGTCCCGGCCAACCTCGCGGTAGCAGAGCAGGGGTTCCTCCAGGCACGCAAAACGGCTGGCGCGGAACGTCCTGTACAGTAATTCCTGGTCTTCGGCACCGTTGAAGTCCGAATCGTAGCGGTTCTCCTTGAACCACTGCAGCCGCCCGGCCCAACTCGGATGCGGCATGTAGAACCCGGCGTGGGGGCGCGCCACGATGGCCGCGTGATGACTGGAGACGTTCAGTGTGCCGAGGATGTCATCGGCATCTTTGAAGAAAATGGCGTTGCTTGCCACAAGATCCACTTCCGGGTGCATCTCCAGGAAGTCGTGCTGTCGCTGTAACCGCAGCGGAAAGGCCAGATCGTCCCCATCCATCCGGAAGAAGTACTTTCCGCGTGCCAGGCTAACGGCCTGGTTCAGTCGGTGCGAGATGCCACGGTTTTCGCCGTCGGACACCACCCTGACTCGTGGATCGGAAAAGGATCTGGCAATCGCCAGGCTTTCATCCGATGAGCCATCGTCGAGCAAGATCAACTCCCAGTCCTGGAATGTCTGCGCGACGATGGAGCGGACCGCTGCAGCAAGCGTTTTCTCGGCATTGAAGAACGGGAGCCCGATCGATACCGTGGGGCCCGCTGGTTGCTTTGCTAGCGCAGGCTGGTCACGCACGGCTTCAGTGCTCACGTAGCCCCCAGCGACGCAAGCAATCGCCGAACCGCTTCCGCATGTTTCGTGCGGCCATGACCAGTGTGCCGAGCGACGACACCATGACTGGGGAGAATCGCAAGCGGGTAACGTCCGAGAGAGGATTACAGCCTGCGAAATCGGCCAGGCTGATCGAAAGAAATCGCATCCGCCCCAACAGCGCCAGCCATTGTCGGCTGGGTAACAGACCCTCGTCCGAGAGCTTCACCGCAATACGCAGATCGCCCTCCAGCATCTTCCGGTTGTCGAGCTGGATGCTCTGACTATGGCGACAGATGCGGACGAGCACCTCGGGAACGAAGTCTACTTCCCAGTTCTTGCTGATCCGTAGCCACAGATCCCAATCCTCGCAGCACACCAAGGCTTCATCGAACAGCCCTGCCTCCTGCAGCACCCTGGTTCGTATCAACACCGCGCTCGCGCTGCCGGAAATCAGGTTTCCCTTGCACAGTTCCTGGCGGATGCTGCCCCGCAGACGTGGCCCTGTATGACTGCGGGCGCGTACAGGCTCTCCGTGCTCGTCGATCAAGCGGTAGTCGCAATAGACCAGGCCAAGTCTCTCGACGCCGTCGCGCATGAATAGCGCAGCCTGACGCTCTAGCTTCCGGGGTTCCCACAGATCGTCAGCGTCCAGCAAGGCAACGAATTCCGAGGTCGCCACCCTGAGGCCGGCATTGCGCGCTCCTGAGATGCCCTTGTTGGATTGTGACAAGAGAACGATCTTCTGCTCCGGGTGCGAATCGGCAAAACGACGCGCGAGCCGGGCTGTATCGTCCGCCGAACCATCGTCCACCACGATGATTGATGCCGGAGCCAGCGTCTGTTGCAGTACGGACTCCAGCGTCCGCTCAATGAATGCGCTGGCGTTGTACGCCGGGATGACTACGTCTATCTTCATCTGCTGTCTCTGTTCAGCCAGGAATGGCCGCCCTCGCTATTCGCTTTGCGATTCTCAATCCTCTACCAAGCACCCGGTTTTTCGAGAGTCGCATGCGCCACAACCGCCGCCTGAACACGGACGCCGCCGCCCTGATGTCGGCCGCGTCCTCTGGATAGCGGGCCGTCACGCGGTGCTCGAGCGTCGCGATGGCGCCGTGCATGCGTTGCCATTCGCAGTCATGTGACAGCTGGCTCTCGCTCAGCCTTACTACGCGGACGAGATCGCCCAGCATGTCGTCGTTGTAACCGTCGCCCAGCCAGAATCTCAGGTTGCCAATCGCCATCGCTCGTACCCGACTGTCGATCAGGTCTGCCTTGGCCCTGCTGATGCTGCCGGGTACTTCCCGATAGATGACCAACTCCTTGTCGATATTTCCGATTCTGGAAATGCGCGCGATCCGCGACCAAAGGTAGAAGTCCTCAGGCGGGTAGTGCTCCGGTTCCAGTGGGTAGTTGCCCGCCTGCAACGCCACATCCTTGCGGAACATCACGGCGGTGTGCACGAAGAAGTTGTCGAACACCTGCCACATCTGCAGTTCGCCATTGCTGGTCGGGTGGGTATGGCGCCTGTCGGTCACCACACCGTCCACCATGATGCGAGACCAGGTACCCACCAGGCCGCAGTCCGGCCTGTCCAGCAGGTACTTGTGCTGCAGGGACAGGCGGCCCGGCTGGCTGATGTCATCCGCATCCTGTCTGGCCACGAACCTCCCGCGCGCCAGCTCCACGCCGCGATGCAGCGTCACCGCCAGCCCGGCATTCTCCTGGTGGACGATGCGCAGGCGCGCATCGGTGTAACTGGCAAGAATGGTCGCGGTGTCATCGGTCGAGCCATCGTTGATGACGATCACTTCGAACGACGGATGATCCTGCGCCAGCACGCTGTCCAGTGCCTCGCGGATATATGGCGCGCCGTTGTAGACCGGCAGCAGAACCGATATCTCCACACTGCCGCTCATATCAGTTTCCATTCGGGGCACAGCAGATCAGAAGTGTCCCGGCTGGCATCGGTGAACCACTGTTTCGGTGCCACCACCTGCTTGTCGGGTGCGCTGCCCAACCATGCTCCCCACCAGCTCAGCGAGCTGTTGGCGATGACAAAGTGGCGGCAAGCCGCCATCAACCACAAGTCCTGGTGGGCATCGTCCGGGCCGTTCGCGTCCACCCATACAGTGGGGCAGGGGAGGCGGAGGTTCTCGCGGGCCCACTCAAGATCATCGGAAAACACGAAGCAGGTCGGCTCACTGTCGATCTGCATCGCACGCAAGGCGTCTTCGTAGTAAGCGACGCTGCAGGTGCCGTGAAAACTCGCGGCGCCCGGGTTGGTTACGTAGTCACCACGTCGCACATGCAAGCACACCGGTGCAGACGCAGCCCGGATCTGCGCCAGCATCTGGGCTGATTGGGGGCTGAGCGTGCGAGGCGTCGCCAGCTCCGCCCTGAGCATGCTGGCAATGCCGTCAAAGTATCGCCACGACTGCCAATAGCCGTTCAGCCATACCGGCCCCTTTTCGCCAAATGCATCGGCGGCAAAGCGAAACGATGACTCCTGTACGACGCGGGGCGCACGCGTCAGGCGGCCAATCAGGCCAGAGACCGGCCGCAGCAGGCGCCACAGGCGGCCGGAGTAGGTCACTGGCAGACCCACACTCTGCGTGCGCGCACTCAGGCCGAACGGCGTCAGGGCGTAGCTGCGGGGAGTCACGCCTGGCATTCCCACCACCGCGTCGAACCACTTCGTGTCCAGAACCAGAGGTAGCTTCCATGCCTCGCTCAAGGCGCGGCCCGCTGCGTACTGGAAAAGCTGGTTACCCAGGCCACCCTGGAGGCCGACTATGACCATACGGTTCTCATTTCACCTTTGTTCATTGCTGTGGGAGAGCTTGCGGCGCAGTCTCAGCGCTTGCGCTGGGCGCCTCGGCGTGACGCGACCGGCTGGCTAATGACAGGAAGAGCTGCTCGTATTCCCGGGCCAGCGTTGCCCAGTTGAAGCGCTGACGCGCGGCGGCCTGGCCCTGTCGGGAGAACGTCGCCAGCGTCGCAGGATCGGCAATCAGCGACTCGATGCTGTGGGCCAGCGCGGCGGGAGCTACGCGGCAATAACCCAGTTCATCGACCGGTGCCTCGCAAATTCTTCCGCCCCCTGTCCACTCCGCAATCTCTCGCGCATTGCCGGCCGGGACGGACAGAAATGGCAAACCCGCCGCACAGGCTTCAAACAGCACCAGCGGCGAATACTCGATGTTGGAGGCAAAGACAAAAAGATCCGACTGCAAAAATGCCTGTACAAGCTGGTCGCGCGGCAAGTCAACCTTGAGGATCTTCTTCTTGCCGAACCGTCCGGAATTGATTGCGTCGATGCAGGTCTGCAGCGGGTCTTCCTTGCGGTACCGCCATGGCATCAGAAAATGAGCGACGTGATGACGAATGGCGCGACGCCAGCCTATTTCCAGAGCCAGGGAAAGAAGACGCGAAAAGGCTGAATTCTGGTCACGCCCGGGACTGTTGCCATTCAGGACGAGGAAGGCCGTGCGGTCGCCGAAATCCGCCAGAGCGAATGCTTCCGCAACTTCCTGATGGCCTTTGGAACCGGTAAAGGCGCCTACCGTCAGTAGAAGCACGTCCTGCGTTTGCGCACCGATGCCTGAGCGGAAACCCGGGACTGTGGGGGCGTCAAACTCTTCGGTGTCCGCGCCGTTCGGTACGACAACATGATTGCTCAGCCCGTGCGCCTTGGCGAAATCCACATCGCGATAGGATTCGGCGTGATACACCACCGCGTCCATTTGCCGCAAGGCATCGGGCATCTGCCGGTAATAGTCCGCGTATTCTGGCCGATACAGCCCGGAATAGCCGCAAGGTACAAACACCTTCGCGCAAGGTATCTTACCCAGCACCGGAATCGCAGCATCAAACGTCCATTGCTGTGCGGCATAGATGAACAGGACATCGGCCGGGGAACTGGTCAGAAAATCCTGGTAAGCCTGAATCTCCCCCCGCATGCCTACCGCTTGATTGCCCATCACATCAAAGCCGACGATGCGCACGCCCTTGTGCGTATCGCTCGTTCTTTCCGCAAGGCGGGTCGTCACCACGGTCACGTCATGCCCGGCACTGGCCAACCTCTCGGCCAGGTGGCGAACCACGACCTGTGCACCGCCTACGCTTGGATGGTAAAGCTCGACCGCGAACAGGACTTTCATCGGTCCTGGACGTGAGCGCCACTCAGTGGATCAGGCTGGCGAATGGCCGTTACCTGAAGATCAAAATTCAGCAGCTCCTTGCTGCCCGTATCGCTCGCGGAAAAGCGGTCCAATGCTGCGAGTAGGACATTCACCGCTCGCTCTTCCCTGCCGTTTAATCTCTGTCCCGCATAGCGGGTGGCACATTCATTTACGCGATGGAGTTCTTGGGCGACGAACTCGAAGAAGTTTCCGTTCTCTTCGATTACAACGTCGGAGAAACCCAGCCTCGGCAAATGATGAAGGTAGAAGTAGCGGTTGAATCCAGTGGCAAAGTGATAGGGCGAAAAATGCGTAAGACTGGAGAACGGCGCCGTGAGAATAAGTCGCCCGCCAGGACGGAGCAATCGACTGAACTCCTTTAGCGCAAGCACCGGCTCTGGCAGGTGCTCCAGCACCTCGGTGCAGAGGATCGCATCAAAAGACTGGTCGGGCTCCGGGATGTCCGATATATCGCATACGATATCTATGCGGGAGGTGTCCCAGACCCCGGTCTGCAGGCCGGCGTTATCCCCAGCGCCGGTGTATTGCGAAAAATCCTGGGACACGTACTGCAGGTGCTGGCAGAACTTGCGGAACTGACACTCTCCCGCGCCGGCGTCAAGCAAGCGCCAGCCCGCTGGCAGTCCGCTGAGCGTCGTCTCCAGCCATTGCTCCCGAGTAGATGCGTTCTTGGTCCCGACGCTGGGGGTTGGTCTGGAAAATGCCTTGCCTGCAACCCGTCTAAACAATCTCTTGATCATTCTTCTTTTCTCAGCCAGTAACAGCCGCAACCGTAACTCTGCTGGCGCACCAACGTGTCTTCGGGGTTTCGTAGATAGCCATCCGGGGCAGGGTCGTCAGGGATGAGTGCAAACTCAATCAGTTTCATTCCCGGCGCGTAGCTCAGGAATTCGACGTGATCGTAGATCCGATGCGCGTTGAACTGAACCCTGGTTCGCCCGACCGGCACAGCGACAAGCAGGTCGCCACCAGGCTTCAAAACCCTGATCAACTCTTTCAGCGCCTTAAGATCGCCTTCGGGGTCCAGAGGGTCTCCATAACGTCCGAGCCCGATGTGCTCAATGACATGCATGCATGAGATGGACGAAAAAGCGCCGTCCTCAAACGCAAGCGAGGTCAGATCTGCCTGCCCGCACTCAAGATTGTCCAAGACGATTGGTGCTGGTCTGAAGTCATAAAACCTGACCGGGACGAAGGCTGAAACCATCGTGCAGAACGTGAGCGAGGACGAAAAATCGACGTGAAGTTCCGGCTTCGTTCTTGCGAGTACCCGCGCGGCCCAGGCCGGGTGATAAAGGTAATGCCGGTCGAAGGGGGTCTCGGTCGTCTTGTCCTGAAGGCAGGGATAGCGCTCATCCCACTCAACCGGTTCACTGCGATCTACCGCTTGATGCGCCGCCTTGAAAGCGTTGAACTCTTGCGTGAACTCCGGAGATTGCCCGTATTCCTCCTGCGTTTGTCGACTACGTCTCAGGTGCTCCCGATGCTCGCGCCTCACTCGGATGGAGTGCTTGGCTCTCTCTAGGAGTTTCATAGATGGCTGACCACTTTCCTGGCGATGCGGCGAAAAATGGATATTTTTGGTAGCGTTGTAACCGGTGATGCGGCTCCGTTGCCATCGTGCGGCAATGCTTCGAGCGGGTTGAGCATCGCAATTGCGCGGCATGCATCCGCCACGTTCTCGATGCCGATCCGCGCGAAATCAACAGTCAGGTGCGATGAAGAGGGCGCATATCCGAACACAGGGCCCGGCTGAATTGCCGCGCTGGTGTTTTCGATATGATCTGGCACGGAGGGCTTCGCCAGTCCGTTCTTGTCGCAAATTTCATGTATCGCTGCCCTGAGCAGGGAGCGCCTTTCTGGAGAAGCGCCGGCCGCCTCTTCTTCCAGTCGAGCGAAGAGCCTCAAAAAGTTAAAGCTGTGCTGCCCAAACAGGCCAGGAAGAGCGTCTCTCGCTGTGAGCAATCCATCCGCTTCAGCGATGCAGACGCTCGGCGCATGCACCAGAGATGGGTGTATTGGACGGCTTGCGCGAAATTGCGCAGACGCGTCGCTCTGGAACTGGTGGATATAGGCTATGCCATTGCTGTTTCCTGATGCCCCGTTCACTGATAGAGCGAAACTGCATCGGGTAAAACGATCAATCGACGCGGCTATGGCGTAGCTTGAGAAAACGTCTGGTGAACACGACCGGAAGAATCTGCCTTGGGCCGACTGCCTTATTTTACGAAGGATTGGCAGCTGAATGAAGGATGAATATATGCTCGGTCCAGCGCTGTAGGATGTTTCCATTGCGTGTGCTGAGGCGAGGAACGGTGCTGTGCAGACTTCCTCTACGGACGATGAGAGTCTCACCGACGCGTAATTGCGATAGGCCGAAGCAACAATGTCCGGCCATGCGTACTCCGCTTTCTCCCAGTTCAGAACGGAGCATTGATGTTTTTTGATGACTCTGTCCGCGCACTCCAGTGCTCCAGGAAGCAAGCCGTCATCATCCCCGAGGTAATGCACGTACGTAGATGGCTCCAGTGTCAGATCGAAGAGACGCTCCCAGTTCTCTGTCATGGGGAGGTCTGTGTGACTTTCCATGCAGCGGACTCTCTCATCCCCCATTTGCAGAACGTACTGTGCAGTCTCGGGGCATGAGTTAACCAGCGCAATGACTTCGAAGCGGGGGTACTGCTGGCTGAGGCATGTCTGCAACGCGTGCTTGAACGTAGCGAGTCGTCTTCTTGTGGGGATGACGATCGTGAAGTGAGTGGCGTCCATCTTATGGCTGGATTGTAGTGACTTACTTAGCCGGCTCTGCGCAAGTAACCTTCGGGCGCAACTGAGATCAGGAGCTTCGAGTCCATAGACCTGTCAATCGAAAAATCCGGATTCGACTGGAGGTAAGCGTGCACGGCAGTTTTGGGATTGTTGCCTCTAGCCCAGGGGCGGTCAGGGAAACTGTCCTCCGGCAAGTCCTCTATGATGGTGTCGAAAACGACGCAATAGCTTCCAGGCGAAACAAGCGGTGCGTACGCATCGAGTTCCCCGAGAACGTGGTCGTGCGTGTGATTTGAGTCCAGACACACGAGGACGCGCGAGTACTGTGATGCAATCTCCCTGACCTGTGAAACGATGCCGGGGTCGATACTTGAGCCCTGCAGCATTTTTATACGGGACGCCATCGGGTGGGCTTCGATTGCGGCACGGTTGTGTTCGCGGATATCGATGTCGACACCGACGACCATGCGAGATGGTTTGGCCGGATCGAGTACGGCTCCCTTTTCGATCGCGTCGCAAAGTTCAAGCTGCGCCAGGATCGAGGCACTGAAGATCAACGAACCACCATGCGCAATACCCGTCTCGATGATGAGGTCAGGCCTTACCTTCCAGATAAGCTCCTGCATCGCAACGATGTCCTGCGGGTACTGGATGATCGGTCTGCCGAGCCACTCGAAATGGTACGAATACTTCTTCTCGTTGGCGCGATTTATCCAGGCACGCGTTGCTGATATCAGGTCGGCATCCTGGCCGATTGCCTCGATTTCCTGGTCGCATTCCTGCTTGAATTTCTGATACGGCGTCATGTGGATTTCCTCTCGATGTTGACTCTGACCTCATAGACCTGACCATCCTCTTCGAAGCTGCACGCCGGATGACCTGCGAACGTGCGAGCGCGGAGGAGGTTGAGAAGGGCTCGGGCGGTATATGTCTGGTCCAGATCAATCACACTCGCGGGGTTGATGTCTTTCGCATAGTGCAGACTGCCCTGAGTAAGGTCTTGGGGAGTGCGGCTGATCTGTCCGCTCCTGATGTCGGGGTAGGCGGATTTGAAAAGTTCGATCATGGCTCTGGCAGCTTTTCCGTACAGGGTCTCTCCCGTATCTTCCCAGCCATAGGGGATGACCCGCTGCGCGACGATGTCTCCGCTGTCTATGCCGGCGTCTACGAAATGCAGGCTGACACCGAATGGCACTTGCTCTACCAGGGCCCAGAAGTTGTAGTGTTTGCCTCGATTGTGAGGAAGCAGGCTTGGGTGTGTATTCAGGAACCCCCCGTTCGACAGCGCGAGTATCGAAGGGGAAACCAGCTTCGGCCACCACGCCAGCAGCCCGATGTCAAAAGCGGCAAGGCCTGAAAGATCTTCCGTCAGTTGTTCTTCGGACTCAAAGACGAAGGTCGGTACGTTCTTTTTTCGGGCAGCCCGGCTTGTGTCGTTTTCACTGGTAGTGACTATTGCACCCAGATCGGCGGGATAGTTCAGCAGCAGCCATTCCGCGATGGCACTACCAACCAGCGCATCGCACATCAGCAGAGTTTTCATTTTCTTCTGCGGGCTTCTGCAAGCGCTTGATCGATGACCGCCACCACCCTTTCTTGCTCTTCGGGCTGTATGTCATGAAAGCTGGGAAGATTGATGGCGCGTCCCGGGATGTCCCAGGAGAGTCGGTTTTCCCTGCGTTCCTCGAACATGGGAAGCGATGAGAGAGGATGAAAGAAAACGCGAGCGTCAATGTTGTCCGCTGCAAAGGCGGTTTGCAGTTGCTCGCGGGTGACGCCGCTGGCTGCCGAGAAGACTGCACTGGGCATCCATGCGCCGTTGATGTTTCCCGGCGCTTCCGGGTTGAGGGAAATATCGGCGTGCCCACTCAGTAGTTTCGAGTAGGTGCCGAGAATTTCCCGCTTCCTGGAGATGAGTTCCTCGATGCGCTCCGTTTGCGCACAACCGATTGCTGCCTGGATATTCGATATCTTGTACTTGAATCCGACCATGTCGGGCCAGAACTGCTTTGTCTGCCCGCGGGCGCGGCCGTGGTTGGATAGTGTCAGCACTTTTTCATAGAGCGCGGCATCGTTGGTGACGAACATGCCGCCTTCTCCCGTCGTCATGGTTTTGGTGCCATGGAAGGAGAAACTGCCAAACGCGCCCATGCTGCCCGCACGTTGTCCGTTGTACTGCGAGCCGATTGCTTCGGCCGCGTCTTCGATGACCGGAATTCCGTGCCGGGCGCCTATGGCCAGCAGGCGACCCATATCGCAGAGGTTGCCGTAGATGTGCACCGCAAGGATCGCGCGGGTACGAGGCGTGATGGCGGCCTCCACCTTGTCGGGGTCAAGACACCAGCTATCTTCCAGGATGTCCACGAACACCGGTCTGGCACCCAGGTGCACCACAGGTGCTGCTGAGGCGATCCAGTTGGTGTCAGCCATGATCACTTCGTCACCGGGGCCAATGCCGAGCGCCGCCATACCCATGTGCAGCGCGCCTGTGCAGCTTGACGTCGCGATTGCATATTGAACCCTGAGATGCGTCCTGAACGCCTCTTCGAAGCGACCGATGTATTCGTAGCATCGTTCGCCCCAGCCATTGCGCGCCGCGTCAGTCGCGTAGGCGACTTCGAGGTCGGTAATCGAGGGCTTGGTGTAGTGGATGCGGCTGCTCATGCGAGCTCCAGTTTCGGTATGGCAGTCACCAGGCGGCCTCCCCAGTCCTTGATGTATGCAAGCTGGGCTGCGAGTTCTTCTTTCAGGTTCCAGGGCAGGACCAGGACGTAGTCAGGCTTCTCCTGCCGGAGTCGCGCTTCCGCCACGATGGGAATGCGGCTGCCCGGCATGTACTTGTCCTGCTTGGCAGGGTTGCGGTCCACCACAAAGTCGATCAGATCAGCGCGGATGCCGGCATAGTTCAGCAGGGTGTTGCCTTTGGCAGCGGCACCATAGGCCGCCACGCGCTTGCCGTCCCGGCGGGCGTCGAGCAGGAAGCGCGTCAACTCATGCTTGATGCGGTCCGTGCGCGCCTGGAAGTCGCGGTAGTGGGCGGCGTCCAGCAGGCCGGTGGCCGTCTCGGTAGCCAGCATGCTGGCGACGCTGGGCTCGCAGGCGCGCTTGCCGGTGTCCTTGCGCTGCGCGAACACACGCAGGCTGCCTCCGTGGGTGGGCAGTTCGTCCACGCGGAACACCTTCAGTCCGTTTGCCTGGAAGATGCGCTGTACGGCGGTGAGGGACAGGTAGGAGAAATGCTCGTGGTAGATGGTGTCGAACTGGGTTTCGGCTAGCAGGCGCAGCAGGTGCGGGAACTCGAAGGTCGCTACGCCGTTGTCTTTGAGCAGCACGCTGAACCCGGCTACGAAGTCGTTGATGTCCGGCACGTGCGCCAGCACGTTGTTGGCGGCCATGAGGTCGGCCTGCTTGCCCTCCGCGGCAAGTTGCTGCGCGAGGCGGGTGCCGAAGAAGTCTTCGACAATCGGGATGCCTTTGTCGCGCGCTGCGGCCGCGGTGCTGGCGGTGGGCTCGATGCCGGTGCAGGGGATGCCGCGCTTCAGCACGTACTGCAGCAGGTAGCCATCGTTGGCCGCCACTTCCACGACGTGGGAGTGCGAACCCAGCGCCAGCAGGGTTGTCATGTCGCCCACGTAGCGTTCGGAGTGGGCCAGCCAGCTCGTCGAGTAGCCACTGAAGTAGGCGTAGTCGGCGTCGAACAATTCGTCAGCCTGGGCGAAGTCCTCCGTCTGCGCCAGCCAGCATTGCTGGCACACCAGCACGCGCAGCGGGAACCACCTCTCCGGCGCATGCAAGGTGCGCTCGGTAAGGTATAAATTCGATGGGGGGGCGCTGCCGAGGTCTACCAGCGGCAGGGAAAGATCACTGGCGCAGTGACGGCATTTCATAGACGTACTCCGGCAAATCCGTGTTCGATCATGGGGTGTCCGGCATCGCGCGCGGACAATTCGGTAATCGGCTGCGGCCAGGCAATGGCGAGTGCCGGGTCCTGGGCGTTCAGCGCGCCCTCGGCAGCTGCGTCATACGCAGCGGTATGCAGGTAGAGCATCTCGCAGTCGTCGCCCAGCGTCTGGAAGCCGTGAGCGAAGCCTTCCGGGATGACAAGGGTCTTGCGGTTGTCGGCACTCAGGATTTCGGCATGCCATTGCAGGAAGGTGGGGGAGGCCGGTCGCAGGTCCACCGCCACGTCGAATACTTCGCCCCGCAGGCAGGATACGAATTTCATCTCGGCGCTGGGTGCATGCTGATAGTGCATGCCACGCACGCTGCCCTGCTTGCGGGTAAGCGTGCGGTTGATCTGCAGCACCTGGCGGTTGCCAAGTACTTCCTGCAATTCAGTGGTACAGAACACGCGTTCCAGCCAGCCCCGGTTGTCGCCGAGCAGCTTGCGTGTCAGCACCTGCAGGCCAGGCAGGGCCGTGGAAGCAACGTCGAAGCGTGCGCTCATGCCGAGCCGGCCTCCTGGTATGTCCTGATCTGCTCAAGGCTGAAGGCATGCATGTCGGCGCCCTGTTTCCAGGCCTGGTGCCAGACCACCGTCTTGTCCAGTGCGGTCTCCAGGTTCCAGCGCGGTTGCCACGCCAGTTGCTGGTGGGCTTTGCGGCTGTCGAGCTTCAATGTGCCGGCCTCGTGGGGCTGGGGCGCGGCTTCACGCTGCCAGCGCGCGCCGGCGATGCGACTGCACAGTGTGTTGACGATCCACTCCACCGAGCGGGCGTCATGGTCATGCGGGCCGAAATTCCAGCCCTCGGCGAAGCGCGGGTCTTCTGCCAGGCGCTCGGCCAGGTTCAGGTAGCCGGACAGGGGTTCGAGCACGTGCTGCCAGGGTCTTATGGCATCGGGATAGCGGATCATCAATGTCTTGCCGGCGTCGATGGCACGCAGGAAGTCGGGCAACAGGCGGTCACTTGCCCAGTCACCGCCACCAATCACGTTGCCGGCACGTGCACTGGCAAGGCCGATCGACAGGCCTTCCATGAAAGAGCGGCGGTAGGCCGATGTCACCAGCTCCGAGCAGGCCTTGCTGCTGGAGTAGGGGTCGTAACCACCGAGTGCTTCGTCTTCGGTGTAAGGCTCTGTGCGCTCGCGGTTCTCGTAGCACTTGTCGGTGGTGACGTTCACCACGGCCCGGATGCCCGGTGTTGCGCGCACGGCCTCCAGCAGGTTGACGGTGCCCATCACATTCACCGCATACGTTTCGGCGGGCGCCTGGTAGGAGTAGCGCACCAGGGGTTGCGCTGCGAGGTGAAAGACGACGTCGGGAGCGGCGCCTTGCATGGCAGCACGCAGGGCCTCGCCATCGCGGATGTCGGCCAGGGTGCTGGCCGACATATGGCTCGCCACGCCTGCCACGTCGTAAAGGCTGGGAGCAGTGTTGGGGGCCAGCGCATAGCCATGTACTCGCGCGCCCATTTGTGTGAGCCATAGCGCCAGCCAGCTTCCCTTGAAGCCGGTGTGCCCGGTCAGGAAGACCCGCTTGCCGCTCCAGAAGGCAGCGTTCAAGACCACACCTTCCAGGGCGCCTTGCCCGAAGCCCACAGGTCTTCGAGCATGTTCTTCTCGCGCAGCGTATCCATCGGCTGCCAGAAGCCTTCGTGCTCGAAGGCCATCAGCTGCTGGCTGCTTGCCAGGCGGACCAAAGGCTCACCTTCCCAGCTCGATTGATCGCCGTCGATGAAATCGATGCACTTCGGTGACAGCACAAAGAATCCACCATTTATCAGACCGCCATCGCCACGCGGTTTCTCGGAAAAGCCGGTGACCTGCTCGCCGTGAAGTTGCAGTGCGCCGTAGCGGCCAGGCGGCGCAACGGCAGTGACGGTGGCCAGTTTGCCGTGTTGCCTGTGGAACGAGATGGCTTTGGCAATATCCACGTCGGCTACGCCGTCCCCGTAGGTAAAGCAGAAAGCGTCTTCGTCCTTCACGTACTCGGCAACCCGCTTGAGCCGCCCGCCGGTAAGGGTTTCTTCGCCGGTATCCACCAGGGTGACACGCCAGGGTTCGGCCTTGCGTTGATGGACGACCATCCGGTTGTCCGCCATGTCGAAAGTGACGTCCGACATGTGCAGGAAGTAGTTGGCGAAGTACTCCTTGATCACGTAACCCTTGTAGCCACAGCAGATCACGAATTCATGTACGCCATGGGCGGAGTACATTTTCATGATGTGCCAGAGGATGGGCTTGCCACCGATCTCGATCATCGGCTTGGGTTTGAGGTGCGTCTCCTCTGATATACGGGTGCCAAGTCCGCCGGCGAGAATCACTGCTTTCACGATCTTGCCTCCGTGACAGTCCAGGGCAGCAAGGGGCGGACAGCCCCGGGCATGATGTTTCCGTAACCATGGCTGCGGCCGACACTGTCGTCCATCGAATCCCTGACGTTGAAGCTCAACGCCCCTTGCTCGAAGAAGTGGACTTCGCTGGCAGAACCAAAAGAACTGATTGCCAACCCGACGGAGTAGGTGCCTTCGTTGAGCAGGTCTCCCGGCACCATGCAGCAGGCCTCATAGTCGCCGGGAGGGAGGGCGCCTACGGTCTGCGGGCTCGAAACGAACGCGTAGGTACCGCCAGGCAGGGTGAAGTGGAAGTTCGGGACGTACTGTTTCGTCGAACGGGTCTTGATCCGGAATCCCATGCGAATCTGGACTGCCTTGCGGATGTCGATTTCAACTGCCGGGTGATGTTCGTGGTCAAGCACTTCGCCGTACATCAATTCCACGCCAGCGTCGCCGATGTGCCTGCCATGAGAGCCGAAATCAACCCGGCCTGCGCTGTGCCCGCCACCAAAGTATTCGAGGACCACTTCGGAAGGGGACCCCTGGCGCTTCACTCGGCCTTTCTCCAGCAGGATGCATTTGTTGCAGAGTGAAGTAACGGATTGCATGCTGTGACTGACGAAGAGCACAGTACGCCCGCCGGAACCGATTTCCTGCATTTTGCCCAGGCACTTTTTCTGGAACTCTGCATCGCCGACGGCGAGCACTTCATCCACGATCAGGATGTCCGGGTCGAGGTGAGCTGCCACCGAGAAAGCCAGGCGCATGTACATCCCTGACGAGTAATGCTTGACTTGGGTGTCGAGGAAATCTGCCACGCCTGCAAACTCGACGATCTCATCGAACTTGCGGCGGACTTCGGTTCTTGTCATACCCAGCACGACGCCGTTGAGGAAGATGTTCTCTCGTCCACTCAGCTCGGGATGGAAGCCCGTGCCGACTTCCAGCAGGCTCGAAACGCGGCCGCGCACGCGGATCTGGCCGGTGGTGGGCTCGGACACCCGGCTGAGCAGCTTGAGCAGGGTGGACTTTCCGGCGCCGTTCTTGCCGATGATGCCGACCTTGTCGCCCTCCGCGATCTCGAATCCCAACTCACGCAGTGCCCAGAATTCCCTTGCTGTCTCCTTTGGCCCCTTCTTCTTGAACAGTCCCATGATCTCGTCGCGCAGCGTGTCAGGGCGGCGCTTGTGCCCCCCCTTGATCATGTAGCGCTTGCCGAGGTTGTCGACCTGAATGGCGTATGTCATGAGGTTAGAGGATGTCCACGATTTCCCGCTCTGCTGAACGGAAGTAAGAAACGCCTATTGCAATCAGTACTACAGCCACCGCAAACGAGAATCCCAGGGTCCAGGGTTGGAACGGGTACTTGTCACCAAACAGCGAGTAACGGAAGCCGTCAATGATTCCGACGATGGGGTTCAGGCCAAACAGGGTGCGCCACTTTTCCGGTACGACCGCCGACGAGAAGCCGATTGGGGACAGGTAGACACCCATGGTCATCAGGAACGGAAGGATGAACGAAACGTCGCGATACTTTGCGTTCAGTGCTGCCAGCAACAGGCCCAGGCCCACGGTCAGCATGATCAGCACAGCAAAAACGACAGGGGCAAGGACGATGTGCCAGCCGAGACCCGTACCGAACCAGAACAACAGCGCGCACAGGAGCAGCGAGGTGATCGTCAGGTCCACAAGATTGGCCAGTACGCCGCTCATGGGGATCACCAGTCTCGGGAAATACACTTTGGTGATCAGTGCAGAGTTGGTCACCAAACTGTTCCCGCATTCGGTAACCGTCCCCGCGAAATAAAGCCAGGGAACCATGCCGGAGAACACAAGTAATGAATATGGGATTTCGCCTGAGGAAAGGCCGGCAATCTTTCCGAAAACAAGCGTGAACACTACGGTGGTCAGTACTGGCCTGAGCACCGCCCACGCCAACCCCAGAGCGGCTTGCTTGTACTTTACGAGTATGTCGCGCAGTGCAAGGAAGAAGAGTAGTTCCCGCGCAGTAGCGAGCTCTTGCCAGTACGCAAGTCCTCGTCTGGACCGGGCAGACAACACCGTCTCCTGTTTGCTCATTCGTTGTAATCCATCGCCTTGTGCCCGTGACGCTTGATGAGCTCGTCGCGCTCGGCAGACTTCAGATCTTCCCTAACCATTTCGGCAACCAGCTCGTCGAACGTAGTGGCAGGCGTCCAGCCCAGCTTGTTCTTGGCCTTCGAGGGGTCGCCCAACAGGGTTTCAACCTCGGTGGGGCGGAAGTAACGCGGGTCTACTTCAACGATGTGCGTTGCCGGGCGACCGGCGTTTTCCCAGAAGCCCTTTTCATCCACGCCAGAACCTTCCCAGCGGATGTTCATGCCCAGTTCCTTGCCGGCGGCATTCACGAAATCGCGCACCGAATACTGCACGCCGGTGGCGATGACGAAGTCTTCAGGCTGCTCCTGTTGCAGCATCAGCCATTGCATCTCCACATAGTCCCGTGCGTGCCCCCAGTCGCGCTTGGCGTCGAGGTTGCCGAGGAACAGGCAGTCCTGCAGGCCCAACTTGATGCGGGCTAAAGCACGGGTGATCTTGCGGGTGACGAAGGTTTCGCCACGGTTGGGGCTTTCGTGGTTGAAGAGGATGCCGTTGCATGCGTAGATGCCATAGGCCTCGCGGTAGTTGACGGTGATCCAGTAGGCATACAGCTTGGCCACCGCGTAGGGGCTACGCGGATAAAAAGGGGTCGTCTCCTTTTGCGGAATTTCCTGCACCAGGCCATACAGTTCGGAAGTCGATGCTTGGTAGAAGCGGGTCTTCTTCTCGAGGCCCAGGATGCGGATGGCTTCCAGGATACGCAGTGCGCCCAGTGCGTCGGAGTTGGCCGTGTATTCCGGCTCTTCGAAGCTGACCGCGACATGACTTTGTGCAGCCAGGTTGTAGATTTCGTCCGGCTGGGTTTGCTGGATGATCCGCGTCAGGCTGGAGGAGTCTGTCATGTCTCCATGGTGGAGAATGAAGCGCCGGCCTTTTTCGTGCGGGTCCTGATACAGATGGTCGATCCGGTCTGTATTGAACAGTGAGCTGCGGCGCTTGATGCCATGGACTTCGTAGCCTTTGTCGAGCAGCAGCTCGGAGAGGTACGCGCCGTCCTGGCCCGTAACGCCAGTGATGAGAGCAACTTTCTTTTTCTGGTCGGACATGATCTGCGCTCCTTGGTATCTGGGAATCTTGTGCTTCGAGGTTCAGGCGCGGCCCTGAACATAGTCCTGGTAGACCTGGCGCAAGCCGGCATCAAGGTCGATACCGGCTTTCCAGCCGAGTCGTTCGAGCCGGGAGCTGTCCATGAGTTTTCGAGGGGTGCCGTCAGGCTTGCTGGTGTCGAACCGGATCTCGCCCTTGTAGCCCACCACGCTGGCAACGCGATCGGCAGCCTCCCTGATAGTGAGGTCACTGCCGAAGCCCACATTGATATGGCTGAGCATGGGGTCGGTGTTCGCCTCGTAAGTCGCCTTCTCCAGGTTCATGACGAATATGCTGGCAGCTGCCATGTCATCTACGTGCAGGAACTCGCGGTAGGGCGTACCGGTGCCCCATAGCGTGACGCCCGCATTCCCCACGATCTGGCGGAGCGCGGGGTCATAGCCAATCATTTCGGAGACATCTGCGGGAATTTCGCCGTAACGCGCCTGATCGGCTTCGATACCGGCGATGTCACCTGCCTGAGCCAGCTTCGCTAGATGGAGCTTCCGGATCACGGCCGGAAGCACATGGCTGTTGGCCAGGTGGTAGTTGTCGCCCGGACCGTAAAGGTTGGTCGGCATGACGCTTCGGTAGTCCCGTCCGTACTGGCGGTTGTAGCTTTCGCACAGCTTGATGCCAGCGATCTTGGCGATTGCGTAAGGTTCGTTGGTGGGCTCCAGCGTTCCGGTGAGCATGGCCTCTTCGCGCATCGGCTGCGGAACGGCCTTCGGATAAATGCAGCTTGACCCGAGAAACAACAGCCTTTGCACGCCATGCGTATGCGCGGCATGAACAACGTTCGCCTGGATCATCAGGTTCTGGTAGATGAAATCGGCGGGGTAGGTGCTGTTGGCGTGAATCCCCCCCACTCTTGCTGCAGCCAGATATACCTGGGTGGGCCTCTCTGCAGCAAAGAATGCGTCGACCGCGGCCTGATTGGCGAGGTCAAGTTCGGCGTGGGTGCGCGTAAGGATCTGATCGTGGCCTTGCTGCCGTAAGGCACGAACAATTGCCGAGCCCACCATTCCGCGGTGGCCCGCGACATAAATCCTGGGAGAGTCACTCATCTGCTACAGAGTCCGTGCTGGTTCCGGAGCGATAACGCGTCGTCGTCCGGCGGAATGAAGAGGTACAGAGTCAGGAAAGCTCGCCGGAGCCGGGCGCCTCGTAGCCACAGGGTGGTTTGAGTTGTGCGGTCCGAGCTGTTTCGGGAAGGCGCTTTTCCCGGCTGCCTGCCACGCTGCCCTTGTCGGATTGGCCGGGTCGTGGCGGGTCATACGAACCGCGTGCCATCAAGCTTGTCTCCCCTTCAGGGATGCGGCGAATGGTTTCATGGGAGATGCGGCTCACGGGATTCAGGCACGCTACCGCCATGCCGTATCACGATCAGCAAGCGCGACAAGTGTCAGCAGGGGAGTCCGGCAAACACGAAAAGACCGCGATCAATGCTGTCTTTTCGATGAACGGGCCGCATTGTGCCATAACTCTCAACGGCCTCGATGAGGTGGGCTGATCGGGATGGTCAGCGTGCCCTGCGCACACTGGCGGGCGTTGCCTTCACCGTGACCGGTCTGCTCAGGAGTTCGATCAGCACCATGACGCGGTGCTCACCATCGGCCATATGGAAAACACCTTCAATTCCGGCAAACGGTGCCTCGGTCAACTGAACGCGCTCCCCTGTCTGGAATAACGGTTGCGGTCGGTTGTGGGCCTGGAGCTCCTGCATGCGCAGGGTTGTGATGATCGTGTCGCTGATGCGAGCGGGTTCCGTGCCGAAACAGACCAGCCGGCTTACGCCACGAGTGGAGCGGATGGGCCCCCAGCTCTTGGCAGAGTCGCCTTGTCCAAGCCGGATGAACAGATATCTCGGGAACAACGGTTCGTCTGCCACCGCAAGGCCGCCTTGGCGAAGCCTCTCTGTCGAGATTGTTGGCAGATAACACTCGTACCCCTGCTGCAGAAGATTCTCAAGCGCGCTCTTCTCTTGCCTGGGCTTCGTGTGAACGAGATACCAGTGCATAGTCACTCCGAAGGCTGATGCCGCGGCATTTTAGTCCCCGGGAAAGGGGGCGGCAATGAACCTGTCCTATTTGACACTTGTCGGAGACGGGCGGCGGGTGATCCCACTCAGCAGAACGTCGTATCCCGTGAGTGAGCGCGTTGACTTCAAACCGCCTCGAAGTGCTCCAGCATCAACTGCAGGCTGGTGACCCCGTTGTACTCGTTGATGGCGAGGCGATAGGCAGCGCGGATGCGCTGCGGAACGCTGTCTGTGCAGTTGAAGCGCAGGGCGTCGAAGGTGGCCATGCCTTTGCGCAGGCGCAGCTTGAGGTGTCGTTCCTTCAGCAGGCGCTGGTTCTCTACTTCGAACACGTCCTCGAAGATCGGCGCGCCGAAGCCCTGGCCCCAGATCTCGCCTTCCAGCAGGCGGGCGATTTCCAGTGACATGTAGCCGGACTCCAGCGCGCCGTCGGTTTCGATGTGGCGCTGCAGTTCGTGCGGCTCCAGCAACTCGCCGACGGTCTGCTCGAAGATGGCGGCGAAGCGGGCGAAGTCCTGCTCGCGGATGGTGAGGCCGGCGGCCATGGCGTGGCCGCCGAACTTCACGATGAGATCCGGGTGGCGCTTGGTGATCAGATCCAGCGCGTCACGCAGATGCAGCGCGGAGATCGAGCGGCCCGAGCCCTTCAGTTCGCCCTGGTCGTTGTGCGGATCGTCGCTGGAGCGGGCGAAGGCGATGGTCGGACGATGCGCACGGTCCTTGATGCGGCCAGCGACGATGCCGATGACGCCCTGGTGCCAGTCGGGTTCGAACAGCGCGATGGCATTGCGCTGTTCCAGGCCTTCCATCTCCAGCGTTGCGAGTGCGACGTCGCGCATCTCTTCCTCGATGCTCCGGCGTTCGCGGTTCAGCTGGTCGAGTTGCTGGGCGATGTTCATGGCGCGCGCCATGTCATCGGTGATCAGGCACTCGATGCCCAGCGACATGTCGGCCAGCCGGCCGGCGGCATTCAGGCGCGGGCCCAGTGCGAAGCCCATATCGAAGGTGCTGGCGCGGGCATGGTCACGTGTGGCGGCGGCAAACAGCGCGCGCACGCCCGGCTGCATGCGGCCGGCGCGCATGCGGGCCAGGCCCTGGCGCACCAGCAGGCGGTTGTTGGCGTCCAGTTTCACCACGTCCGCCACGGTGCCGAGTGCAACGAGATCCAGCAGTTCGGCGAGCTTGGGCTCCGGCAGGCCGCTGGAGGCGAACCAGCCGCGCGTGCGCAGCTCGGCGCGCAGTGCGAGTGCCACGTAGAACATCACGCCCACGCCGGCGAGTGACTTGCTGGGGAAGGTGCAGGCGGGCTGGTTCGGATTGACGATGACATCCGCATCCGGAAGCGTGTCACCGGGCAGGTGGTGATCGGTGATCACGGTGGTCATGCCCAGCGCGCGCGCAACCGCCACGCCTTCCACACTGGCGATGCCGTTGTCCACGGTGATGAGGATTTCGGGCTCCATGCGTGCCGCCAGTTCGACGATGGCGGGCGTCAGGCCGTAGCCGTACTCGAAGCGGTTCGGCACCAGGTAATGCACCTCGGCACCCATGGCACGTAGCGCACGGATGCCTACCGCGCAGGCGGTGGCGCCGTCGCAGTCGTAGTCGGCGACGATCAGCATGCGGGCACCCGCCTCGATGCCGTCGGCCAGCACCTCGGCGGCTTCGCGGATTCCGAGCAAGCCATCCGGTGGCAGCATGGCGGCCATGTCACCAGCAAGCTCTGCCGGGACGCTGACGCCACGCGCGGCGTACAGGCGGGCGAGCAGGGGATGCAGGCCGCTGCCGGCGAGGGTCTTGGCGCAAGCTTGTGGTACGTCGCGGACGATGAGTCGGGTCATGGGTTCTGCAGGAGTTGCGTCAGGGCGGTGACCGTCATCGGTCGTTTGAAGCTGTGCCAGAACTGCCAGCCCGGCGTGCGCACGGCACGTACTTCCAGCAGGCTGCGCTCGGAGGGGGCGATCAAGTCCAGCGCGGCGATGCGTCCGTCCTGCAAGGACTGCCAGAGGGGCTGCAGCAACCCGGCGTCCAGTGCGCGCAGGGCGGCGGCCCAGCCATCGATTTCGCGTGACAGGGCGGCGCGATAGAGGCGGTCGTCCAGCCACCAGGTGTGACCATGCTTGCCGTGGGCAGGGCTGCGCGCTGTGGCTTCGTCCAGCCACAGCGCCCGACTGCGGCGGGCCAGACCGCGCAGCAAGGGGTCGTTGCCGACCAGCGTATCGGCCGGCGCAGTGAGTTGCGTCTGGGCCTCGACGTCGCTCTCACCCCACAGCCAGATGGCGTTCAACGCGGGCTGCCGTGCATCCAGGCGTGGCTGGTTGACCGGGTGGTTGTGCAGGATGACCTGTGCCTCGTTGCCGACGCGCGCCCAGTCGCGGGCACGCTCGCCCTTGGGTGGAAACAGCGCAACCGGCCTGCCTGCCACGTCTTCCAGTGTGCAGAAGCGCGCGGCAACGGGCGCAGACGTGCGCAGATACCAGCGGGCCGGGCTGACCGCCTCGAATCGACCGGCGTCGCCGAGCTCTTCGTTGAGCGCAGCAACCAGCGCGCGGGCCTCCTCGGCACGGATCTCCAGCGCATCCGGGCCAGTGGCTAGGAAAGCGTTGCGCATGAAGTTCAGCGAGATCGGGTCTGCGCACAGCCACTGGCCGTCCTCATCAGGCGGAATGTCCGGGGTGTCGTCTTCGCCGAGCCGGCGCAGTGCCGCGATCGGCAACCTGTCCGTGCCGAACTGGCTGGCCAGCCAGTTTCCGAAGGGGCGGGCAGTGCTGAAGAGCGCCGGGTGGCGGCCGAGCAGGGCGCGCAGGCCGGGAAGCTCGTCAGCCGTGAATGGCGAGTCGGGCAGGGCCTGCGGCCAGACGAGGCCGGGCAGCACGCAGGTGATTCGGGCGCGGGGGGCAGAGGGGGAAGTCATGGGTTCCGACAGGCGCGAGCGGCGGTCGGCGATGGCCGTCGGAGCGGCTTCCCGGCGCTGCGCCGGGAAGCAATCTCCTGTCTCGCGGAGGCTTGGCAGTGTAGCATCCAGCCCGCTATGACTTTCGAACTCGCAGTCGGCCTGCGCTACGTACGCGCCAGGCGCCGCAACCGTACCGGGGGCGGCTTCATTTCTTTCATTTCCTTCGTGTCCATGGCCGGCATCGCGCTGGGCGTCGCTGCGCTCATCGTCGTGCTGTCGGTCATGAACGGCTTCCAGGAGGAATTGCGCGCGCGCATCCTCGGCGTGGCCTCGCACGTGCAGATCCAGGCCTTCCAGGGCCAGCTGACCGACTGGCCGCGCTACGTGGACATCGCCACCAAGCGCAAGGACGTGGTCGCCGCCGCTCCCTTCGTGCAGGAGCAGGCCATGTTCTCGCTGGACAGCGCGGTGCGCGGCAGTGTGGTGCGTGGCATCGAACCGGCGCTGGAAGACAAGGTGGCGGACTTCGCCAAGCACATGAAGGTCGGCAAGCTGGAAGACCTGCGCCCGGGCGAGTTCGGCGTGGTGCTGGGCATCGAACTGGCGCGCGCCCTGGGCGTGCAGTACGGCGACAAAGTGACGCTGATTGCGCCGCAGGGCCTGGTGACGCCGGCGGCCGTGCTGCCGCGGGTCAAGCAGTTCAAGGTGGTCGGCGTGTTCGAAGCCGGCATGTACGAATACGACGTGGGCCTGGCGCTGATCCACCTGCAGGACGCCCAGACCCTGTACCGGCTGGATGGTGTGTCCGGCGTGCGCCTGAAACTGACCGACCTCTTCGATGCGCGTCGCGTGGCGATGGAGCTGGGCAGCGTGATTCCGGCCGAGGCCTACGCCAGCGACTGGACGCAGAGCCACGCCAACTTCTTCCGTGCCGTGCAGATCGAAAAGCGCGTGATGTCCATCATCCTGTCGCTGATCGTCGCGGTGGCGGCCTTCAACATCGTGTCTGCGTTGGTGATGGCGGTGCAGGACAAGCGGGCGGACATTGCCATCCTGCGTACCCTGGGCGCCAGTCCGCGTTCGGTGATGAGCATCTTCGTCATCCAGGGTGCCTTGATGGGGCTGATCGGCCTGGGCATCGGCGTCACGCTGGGTGTGCTGCTGGCGCAGAACATCGATGTGGTGGTGCCCTTCATCGAACGTACCTTCGGCATCCAGTTCCTGGCCAAGGACGTCTATTACATATCTGACCTGCCGTCGAAGCTGGAGTGGAACGACGTGTCCTTCGTGGTTATCGTCGCTTTCGTGCTGACCCTGGTCGCGACGCTGTACCCCAGCTGGCGCGCCTCGCGCATCAACCCCGCGGAGGCCCTGCGCTATGAGTGAAGTCGAGAAGGGTGGAATCGTCGGGGCCGAGGTCGTCCTGCAGGCCCGTGGCCTGTCCAAGCAGTTCGGCAGCGGCGAGCGCGCGGTGCGTGTGCTGCACGACATCGACCTGCAGGTGGCGCACGGCGAGACCGTGGCCATCATCGGCGCATCCGGCTCGGGCAAGAGCACGCTGCTGCATCTGCTTGGCGGACTGGATACGCCCAGTGCCGGCACGGTGAGCCTGCTGGGGCGCGAACTGTCGTCGCTCAACGAGGCGGAGCGTGGCGCCATGCGCAACCAGTCGCTGGGCTTCGTCTACCAGTTCCACCACCTGCTGCCGGAATTCACCGCGCTGGAAAACGTGGCCATGCCGCTGTTCATCCGGCGCATGGACAAGGCAGCAGCGCACGCCAAGGCAGAGGCCATGCTGACGGCGGTCGGGCTGGGCCACCGCCTGGAGCACACGCCGGCCGAGCTGTCCGGTGGCGAGCGCCAGCGCGCCGCGATTGCCCGCGCACTGGTCACCGAGCCGCGCTGCATCCTGGCCGACGAGCCGACCGGCAACCTGGATCGTCACACTGCCGAGACGGTGTTCGACCTGATGCTGGAGCTCAATTCGCGACTGGGTACCGCGCTGGTGGTCGTCACCCACGACCCGGAACTGGCGCGCCGCACGAGTCGCTCGCTGACGATCAAGGACGGCGTCATCGACGCCCGGTAGCCCCGATCGGCCATTGCCCGCAGCGCAAGCATTGGTGCGGCTCTCCGCCGAATGACGATGCCCCGTAACGGGGCGTCGCATGCGCCAGACTGGAGCCTCAAGTCGAAGGTTTCTCTCCCGATAACAGCCGAGGTAACTGTGAAAAACTGCTTCACGCCCTCAACGGAGAGATGCTTTGTCAAACATCCTGCTGGCGCCCGCCACGCGCCTGATGGCTCGCCTGAGCTATCCAGCGAAGTTCGCCCTCATCAGCGCGTCCGCGCTGCTCGTCATTGCCTGGCTGGCGGCCAGCCATCTCGGCGCAACCATTGAATCGGCCAGCGTCGCCAGCCGCGAGCTGGAAGGCGTGCAGACCCTGCAGCCGGCCCTGAAAGCGGTCACGCTGATCCAGCAGCACCGGGGCATGACCTCCGCCGCGCTGGGCGGTGATGCCGCGATGCAAGGCCAGCTGGCCGCCAAGGCCGGCGAGGTGAGCAACGCCCTGTCGGGCATCGACGATGAACTGAAGCGCCACAGCTACGACGCCGCCACACGGGATTTGTGGCGCAAGGTGGGCGAGAGCTGGAGTGCCTTGCGGACGGATGGCGCCAAGCTGGGCCAGGCCGAGAACTTCGCCGCGCATACCCGGCTGGTCGACATGGTGCTGCGCTTCGTCGGCAAGGTGGCGGACGACTCCGGCCTGTCGCTGGACCCCGAGGCGAACACCTACTACCTGATCATGCTGAGCAGCAGCACCGGCCCCGCCCTGGCAGAGCGCCTGGGGCGCCTGCGCGGCATGGGCGCCGGCATCCTGGCGCGCAAGGAGTTGCCCGACATGGTGAAAACCGAAGTCCTGCGCAACATGGGTGAGCTGGATGCCTTCTACGGCACGCTGAGCGACCAGATCGCACTGGCGGAAGGCGCTGACCCCGAGCTCGCCGGGAAGCTGGAAGAGCTGCACAAGGCATTGCAGGCGGAAATCACCAGCGTGCGTGACACGGTGCAGATGGAAGTCCTCGACCAGCGTTTCCTGATGGCGCCGCCGGAATACTTCGCGCTGGCCAGCAAGCCGATCGCGCGGCTGGTGAAGGACGTCGACGAAACCTTCATCCCTGCCATCTCGCAACGGCTGGACGCAAGGGCGAGGGCGGGGCAGATGCGGGTCGTGTTCGAAGCTGCGCTGATGGCCGTTGTCATCGGCGTACTCGCATGGTTGCAGCTCGGGTTCTTCACTGCGGTGAAACGCTCGGTCCATGAATTGTCCGAAGGCGCGGACCAGCTTGCTGGCGGTAACCTGTCCTTCCGCATCCGTTTCTCCGCGAAGGACGAACTGAGCCAGGTGGCAAACCGCTTCAACGCCATGGCGGATTCGGTTGCGGCCAGCATCGGTGCGACGCAACGCTCGGCCCAGGGCGTTGCGCAGGCAGCGCATGCACTGGCCGACACCTCGGCCCGTATCGCCAGCAGTTCCTCGGCACAGAGCAGTGCGGCAGCGAGCATGGCCGCCGCGGTGGAGGAGCTGACCGTCAGCATCGGCGAGATCGGCAACAATGCGCACGCGGCGGAATCGAACTCCATCCAGAACCGCGACCTGTCCACTGAAGGCACGACCGTCGTCGGTGAGTCGGTGGCCGAGATCGAGCATATCGCCCAGGTCGTCGGTGACTCCGCCCAGGCCATCGAGGCACTGGGGCAGCAGTCACAACGTATCAACGAGATCGTGAGCGTGATCCGCGAGATTGCGGATCAGACCAATCTGCTGGCGTTGAATGCGGCCATCGAGGCAGCACGTGCCGGCGAGCAAGGCCGGGGCTTCGCGGTAGTGGCCGACGAAGTACGCAAGCTGGCCGAGCGTACCGGCAAGGCCACCGAGGAGATCGGCAGTGTGGTGACGGGTGTGCGTGAAGGTACGCAGCGCGCGGTGGAAGCCATGCAGGAAGGCGTTGCCCACGTGCGCAGCGGCGTCGAGAAAACCCTGCGCGCAGGCAATGCCATGCAGCGCATCCAGGAGGGCGCGCAGACCGTCACCCATGCCGTGCGCGACATTTCGGTGGCGATCAGCGAACAGAACGCCGCAGCGACCTCCATATCGCAGAGCGTAGAGCGCGTGGCGCAGATGGCCGAGGAGAACGATGCGGCGATTTCGCAGGCGTCGGCCACCGCACAGCAACTCACCAGTCTGTCGAACGAACTGCAGGCGGCGGTTGCGCGCTTCCGCCTGCGCTGACTAGTTCCGGACGCAGGGACAGCTTGAAGCAGCGCTGAAGAAAGCAGGGGGCAGGGAGTGGATCTCCCTGCCCCTTTTTGCGTTTCTCTCCGGCTCAGTCGCCGAAGATGCCGTACCAGCCGAAGCCGGCCGTGTAACGGGTCGAGTCATCGACGCCGGCATCGCGACCGGCCGTGAGGTCGAGGCCGAATTTCTCCGGAATCACCCAGAAGCGCAAGCCGATGTTCTGTGTGGCCGGGCTGCGTTGCGTGCCCAGCACTTCTGCGAAAAACAGCCAGCGCTCATGCGGCGTCCACACCAGTGCCGCATTGCCGGTGCCGTTGGTCTTGCCGTCGATGTAGTTCCGCGCCGCGCCGAGATTGAGATGGGCAGTCCAGCTTGGCGCGATGTCCCAGGTCATGATCGCGAAGGCGCCACCTTCCGATCCGCGCCAGTCATCCGGCTCGGCCTTCACGCGACCGTAGAAGGCTTTGGCGCCGAACTTGAGCGGCCCCCATGCCAGTTGGCCGGGCACCCATTTCAGCGCGATGGCGCCGTCCTTGGCGACGAGTCCGGATTCGCTGCTGCGCGCGTACTCAAGGCCGAGTTCGAAGTCTCCGATGCCACAGGCGGGTGACACCGTCCAGCCGTGGAAGTGGTCGCCGTCTTCAGCCCAGCCTTCAAGCTGGCATTGCCTGTCGCCGGCGGTACCGGCATCGTCCGTGCCGAGCGGTCGTCCTGCGTGGGCGGAAAGGCTGGTCAACATCAGGCCTGCAAGCATTGCAGCGGACAGCGTCGTACGCATGGCTCTCTCCGGTGAGGCGGTTGCTGCAGTCTATGCCATGGGAATGGAAGGGGCCAGCCCGGCTTTCCGCAGGCGCTTTCCGTATGTCCTCAGTGCGCGTAGTGCACGTGCTCAATGACCGCGCGCAGCGCGCGCCTGCTTGCGCTTGCGCAGTGCCCGCACGAGGTAGATGCGCCAACCAAGGTTGACCACCACGTAGCCCGTCACGGCGAGAAGGCCGGCGAGCATCACGAGACCGACCGCGAGTGGCGCGCCGAGGCTGATCACCCAGTCCCCGATGGCCTGGAACCACTGCACAAGCTCCAGTTCGCCGCGCTCCGGCGGGTGCGTGAAGCCTTTGCCTCCGTCATCGATGACCAGTGCGCCGAGTTGGTAGGCCAGCAGGTACAGCGGCACGATGGTGAGCGGGTTGGAGAACAGCGTGCACACCAGTGCGAGTGGCAGATTGACCTTGAAGATCGCGCAGAGGATAGCCGCGCCCAGCATCTGCAAAGGGCCGGGGATCAATCCGCAGAACAGGCCGACCGCGACACCGCCGGCAGCGGAGTGCCGGTTCAGGTGCCACAGACGGGGATGGAGGATGCTGCTGCCGAGGAATCGACTCCAGGCCTGGTCCTGCAGCTTCTCGGGGGAGGGAAGATAGGGGCGGAGCAGCTTGCGCATGGTGGGGCATCTTACCCCTAACCCTTCGGGTGCCCCCAAACCCCAGGGTGCGCCCAAACGCTCGGATGTCCCTTGACCGATGACGTGCTTGCGCGGCACGCACCCTTGGGGCAGGCCGTCTGGCTGGATCTGGGCGCGTGCTCTAATGCGCCATGCTCTTCCTGACCCTGGGGTTCGCGCTCGGCGTCGCCTTGTGCCAGCAGCAGGCGGCACTGGCGCCGTCATGGCCTGCCCTGTGTGGCATGGCGCTGGCGGGCGTCGCGGCCTGGTGGCTCCGTTCCCGCCCGCATGCATTTGCCATCATGCTGGTGGTGTTCGGTTCGTGTGCGGGCTTCGGCTGGGCGAACTGGCGTGCCGTCGAACGACTGGCCGGCGGCTTGCCACAAGCGCTGGAGGGGCAGGATCTCACGGTCACCGGCTACATCGCCGATCTGCCGCAGCAGACCGAGCGCGGCTGGCGTTTCGTGTTGCGGACCGAGGCGACGTCAGAAGGTGTGCCGGCCGGCGTGCCCGCGCGCTTGTTGCTGTCCTGGTATGCGCAGGCGGGCGGCACTACCCCGGTGTTGCGCGCCGGTGAGCGCTGGCAACTGCGTGTACGGCTGCGGCGCCCGCATGGCAACCTCAACCCGCACGGCTTCGACTATGAGGCCTGGCTGTTCGAACGGAACATCCGGGCGGTGGGCTACGTGCGGGCTGGCGACAACCACCTGCTTGCAGCGCGAGCCGAGGGGCTGGCCCCGGCCTTGCAGGCGATCCGCCAGTCGGTGCGCGACCGCTTTCAGCGCGCCTTGCCCGACGGACAGTGGCGGGGCGTCCTGTCGGCGCTGGCCGTGGGTGACCAGGGCGCGGTGCCTGCAAGCCAGTGGGAGCTGTTCGCCCGCACCGGCGTTACGCACCTAATGTCGATATCCGGTTTGCATGTCACGCTGATCGCCGCGCTGGTGGGTTTGATGGCAGGCTCTGTTTGGCGACGCGTGGCGCGTCTGTGTCTGTTGCAGCCGGCCCAGCGCATCACGGTACTGGCCGGTGCCATGGCGGCCATGTGCTACGTGGCGCTGGCGGGCTTCGGCGTGCCGGCACAGCGCACGCTGTACATGCTGCTGCTGGCCGCGCTGGCACTGTGGCTGCGCAGGCGTGGCGGCGTGTCCTTCGCGCTGGCCTGCGCCTTGATGCTGGTCTTGCTGATCGATCCCTGGGCGGTCCTGTCGGCAGGCTTCTGGCTGTCCTTCGGCGCGGTGGCGGCATTGCTGGTGGTTGCCAGGAGCAGTGGCGAGGAGGCTGTGGTGGATGGCGTCGCTGCGAGACTGCGCTGGCGTGCTGGTCAGTGGCTGCACGCGCAATGGGCCATCACCCTGCTGACGCTGCCCTTGTTGCTGGGGCTGTTCCAGCAGTTCTCGCTGGTATCACCGTTCGCCAACCTCGTCGCGATACCGGTTGTCAGCCTGCTGGTTACGCCGCTGGCGCTGATGTTCGCGTTGCTGCCGTTGCCTCTGCTGGCCGAGATGGCCCATGGTCTGCTCTCTGTGCTGATGAAGCTGTTGCAGTGGCTCAGCGCTTTGCCGGTTGCGAACTGGCAGCAGGCGGCGCCTCCTGGCTGGCTGGTGGCGCTGTGCGTGCTGGCCGCCTTGTTCGCACTGCTACCGCGGGGTATTCCGGGTCGCTGGACCGGATTGCTGTGTTTCGTCCCGCTGCTAGGCTGGAGTCCGCCGCGTCCGCCGGTCGGCAGCTTCGAAGCCCGTGTTCTCGATGTGGGGCAGGGGCTTGCCGTGCATCTGCGCACCACGCAAGGCGACTGGCTGTTCGATACCGGCGCTCGCTGGAGCGAGGAGGCGGACAGCGGCGACCGCATCGTGCTGCCCTACCTGCGTGCAGTCGGCGCGCGGCAGCTGGACGGGCTCATCGTGTCGCATGACGACATCGACCATTCCGGTGGCGCGCTCAGCGTGCTGCAGGGCATGCCGGTGGGCTGGCTGAGCAGTTCGCTGCCGGGCGATCATGTCCTGCGCAGCGTCGCTGCGCGCCACTTCGACTGCCGGCGCGGTGAAGGCTGGCAGCGCGATGGTGTGCGCTTCAGTTTCCTGCATCCCGGTGCAGAGCAAGGAGGGAAGGACAACGACCGTTCCTGCGCGCTGAAGGTCTCGTCCGCGCACGGCAGCCTGTTGATCACAGGTGACATCGAGGCCGCAGCCGAGCAGGATTTGCTGCGCGCAGAAGCAGAGCGCCTGCGTGCAGACGTGCTGGTAGTGCCGCATCATGGCAGCCGGACATCGTCGACCGAGGCCTTCGTGCACACCGTTGCGGCACGGCACGCGGTCTTCACCACGGGCTATCGCAACCGCTTCGGCCATCCCCATCCGCTGGTGGTTGAGCGCTACGCGGCGCAAGGCGCGGCAATATGGCGGTCGGATGCGCACGGCGCGCTCCATTTCCGGTTCGCCTCCTCGGGCCTGCAGGTGGATGCCATGCGCGTGGCCCGTCACCGCTACTGGCAAGGGCGGTAACATTGGCCGATCCACGGAGAAGACCATGACATTCTGGCGCGACAGGATTTCCAGTTGGCTCGGCCCTGCCCCGGCACAGCCCGGCATGCGCCGGCATTCGGTGCAGTGCGCGAGTCCCCTCGGATTGCATCGCATGTCCTATCTGGAGTGGGGTGACCCCCACAACCCCCGGGTGCTGATGTGCGTGCATGGCTTGACGCGCAATGCGCGCGATTTCGACTTCCTGGCGCAGGCACTCAGTGCGCAGTACCGCATCGTGTGCCCGGACGTCGTGGGGCGCGGCGAGAGCGACTGGCTGAAGAGCCCGGTTGGCTACACCGTGCCGCAGTACGTCGCAGACATGGTGACCCTGATTGCGCGGCTGGACGTGGAAAGTGTCGACTGGGTAGGCACCTCGATGGGCGGCTTGATCGGCATGGCGCTGGCGGCACAGGAGGGGACGCCGATCCGCAAGCTGGTGCTCAATGATGTGGGGCCGGTGATCACGGCGGAATCACTGCGGCGCATCGGCGAATACGTCGGCCGCGCGCCGGAGTTTCCTTCACTGGAGGCAGCCGAGAGTTACGTGCGCAAGGTGAGCGAATCGTTCGGCGAGCACAACGCGGCGCAATGGCGGCATCTCACCGAACACTCAGTGCAGGCCATCGGCAACCTGTTCCGCCTGCGCTACGACCCGGCCATCGGTGATGCTTTCCGCAGCACGCCCATGATCACCGACATGAGTCTGTGGCCGATCTACGACACCATCAAGTGTCCCACCCTGGTGATACGCGGCGCGCTGTCCGACCTGCTCACCGCCGAGACCTTCGCGGAGATGGCTCGCCGCGGGCCGATGGCGAAAGTGGTGGAGATTCCCGCAGTGGGACACGCGCCCACGCTGTTCTCCAGCGAGCAGATCGCCGTCGTGCGTGACTTCCTGCTGGGAGGCACGGCATGACGCTGGCGGCATTCCTCTCCGGCTTCGGCTGGCTGGACTGGGTGGGGCTGGCGTGGTTCGCGGTGTGCTGGTTCGGCTTCGACGTGGTGGTCGACCACGGCCTCGTCGACCGTACCCTGCTCGCCGAAGGGCATCGCTATCGCGTGCTGTGGGCACGGCAGATGCTGACGCGCGAGAACCGCATCGTGGATGCCGCGCTGGTCGGCAACCTGGTGCATAGCGTGTCCTTCTACGCCAACACGTCCATCTATGTGATTGCCGGCCTGTTCGCTGTGCTGGGGGCGCTGGACCAGTTCATCTCCACGGCGTCCGAGCTGCCATTCGCGCGTGGGGTGACCCGCGAATTGCTTGAGGTGAAGCTGTTCGTGCTGCTCGCGATGTTCGTGTTCGCCTACTTCAAGTTCACCTGGGCGCTACGCCAGTTCAACGTGCTGTCCATCCTCATGGGGGCCGTGCCGCCGAAGGAGGCTGACAGCCAGGAACTGGAGCAATTCGCGCAGCGCACCGCAGCGGTCAATTCCAGCGCGGGTGACGACTTCAATCGTGGCATCCGCGCCTACTACTTCGGCATGGCCGTGCTGGCATGGATGCTGTCGCCCTGGGCGTTCCTGGTCGGCACGACCGTGATCACCATCGTGCTGGCGCACCGCGAGTTCGCCTCCCCGGTGCTGAAGGCGTTGCAGTAAGTACGACCGCTGGCTGAGTTCATCGAGGCCAGTCTGCGCCAGGTTGGCCGCTTAGCGCCTTTCGGCCGCGCGCTTCAGCGACGCCGAATTGATGCAGAAGCGCAGGCCGGTCGGCTGCGGGCCGTCCTCGAACACATGACCCAGATGCGCGCCGCACTGCTGGCACAACACCTCCACGCGCTGCATGCCGTGGCTGAAATCGGCCTGCGTTTCGATGTTGTCCGGTTCGGCAGCGGTGAAGAAGCTGGGCCAGCCGCAGCCTGAATCGAACTTGTGATCCGAATGGAACAGCGTCGCACCGCAACATACACAGTGATACTCGCCGGGTGACCACACGTTCCAGTATTCACCGGTGAAAGGGCGCTCGGTCCCTTTCAGGCGGGCGACCCGGTATTGCTCGGCGGACAGCGAGGCCCGCCACTCCGCGTCGGGCTTGTCGACGTTTCGAGGCATGCAGACGATCTCCAGAAAGCCGGGCGTCCATGCTGAACCCAGTCGCGCTTTTTGCCAAGAAGGACACCATGTCCCGGTCTGGTGCGGGCTTCGTGTTAAAACCTCCTTTCATTCCACCAACCGCCCGCCCCGATGAAGATCGCGTCCGCCCTTGCTGGCAGCCTGATTACCGTGTTTTCAAGCACCTGCGTCCTTGCGGCCGATCGCGCGTCGGCCTGGGTGGAAGCCAGTCTGGAATACATGACACCCAGCCGTGGGGACCGTCAGATCGACACCACCAACCTCCACGTACTGTTCGGAAAGAAGCCTGCCGACAGTAGTCGCTGGCAATACGGCCTCGGCTTCACGCTCACGAATGCGGACGGCCACATGGAGCGCGAAGAAGCGGGCGTCAATAGACGCTACGGCACGGGCGCCTGGGGCGCAGGCCCTGCCATGCAGGTTCGCTGGGCAGCCTGGCAAGGCAACAGCGCGAGCCTGTGGCTACAGGCGAGCGGCGCGGTGTTGCTCTACAGCGAGGATTTCCCGTACGGCGGGGATCGCTACAACTTCATGTGGCGCGCAGGCCCGGCCCTGCAGTTCAAGCTGGGCCAGGCCGCGACGCTGAACCTGCAGTACCACTGGATGCACGTCTCGAACGGGCAGGGGACGGGGGATCACAACCCGGCGTATGACGCGCACGGGGCGTCACTGGGTGTTTCCATGCCCTGGTAGCGCGTGGGTCAGGGCTGACAGACAGGATGGCCGGTTTGTCTACCTTGCGCATGTCGGCGATTTTTACGCTCATTCAGGCACGGCTCGCGAATCCTGATCGTCTTGCTCCCAAAGACTTGGATTTGCGTAGTTCCAGCGCGAGCCCGAGGCGGGGCACTATATTTGCTTCGGCTCTGCAATCAACTTTCCTGTCTTGCAGAGGCCCTCATGTTTCATTTCCGGACGTTGCTGTTCTCTCTCCTGGTCTTTGCGTCGCCAGCAGCTCTTGCGGCACCCGTGTTGCTTGTCCAGAACAGCGAGTACGTCGGCGCTGACAGGGTGGATGTCTCAGGGGCGCTTTACGACGTCCGGTTCGTAGAGGGGTCCTGCAACGCCTTGTTTGCTGGTTGCACGAGTTTCACGTTCACGGATTTCGTGTCGGCTGATGCAGCAAGCCAGGCACTTTTCAGCCTGCTCACAAACGCGCTTGACCCCAACTTCTACGTGCCGCCGGCGTCGGTGAACGGCTGCGAAGACGCAAGCATGTGTTACATCATTACGCCATTCGCATCGAATGCGGCGCAGAACTGGGTTTTCAACCAGGCCTACCGTCTGTCTGAAGCCTACGGTCATCATGGATACGGTTATGCGCAGGTTGGCATTTCGCCTTCAGCGGACACCACCAGCGTGAGTCTTCATGTGTATGCCGTCTGGACTCCGTCAGAGTTGGTCGTCGACGGCGAAGTCCCCGAGCCGCAAGGCGCGGCCCTGGCTGCCATCGCCCTTCTTGCATTGCAGATTTCACGTCGTCGCAAGCTGCGCGTCGCGCAGGTCTGAAAACCCCGGAAGACTGATCTGGCAGTGTCTGCAAGCGGCACACTTGGGGTGCCGCTTGTGGTTTGGAGGCCATTTCGCATGATGGCCCGGACACGCCAGCCCGGGCTAAGCCTGCGTGGGGTCTGAAGCACCTGTTCAGGGCGAAAGAGTACGCATCCGGTTGTCTGGGGCCAGTCGAGGCGGTCCGGTATAATCGCGCGCTTGACTGACCTGGCCCCCTCCCGGGCCGATCTGCCTGAGCCCCTCTCCCATGTCCGACATCCTCAAGCTGCGTGGTGCGCCGGCCCTGTCCGCTGCCCGCGCCGGCCGTCTTTCCGATTCCCTCAAGTCTTCCGTCCGCAGCCTGCGTGGCCTGGCTGCCGAGTTCTGGTATTTCGTCGAGGTCAATGCGCCGCTGACGGCGGACGAGCAGGCCCGGCTGGTGGATCTGCTGGACGCCCGTCCGGCCAGTGAGGCGCTGCCGGCAGGGCAGGCGCTGCTGGTCACGCCACGTCTGGGCACGATCTCGCCCTGGTCGTCCAAGGCGACCGACATTGCGCGCAATTGCGGCTTCGGCAAGATCGTGCGGGTGGAGCGCGGCGTGGCCTACACGCTGGACGTGAAGGCGCTGTCGGCAGGCGAGCGCGAGGCCGTGCTGCCGTTGCTGTACGACCGCATGACCGAATCGGTACTGGATAACGTGGACGCAGCCCGTGCGCTGTTCGCGCATTACGAGCCGCAGCCGCTGACCAGCGTGGACATCCTGGTCGGTGGCCGCGCCGCGCTGGTGACCGCCAACGGCGAGCTGGGCCTGGCGCTGTCGGACGACGAGATCGACTACCTGGTCGAGAACTTCAGCCGCATGGGTCGCAACCCGACTGACGTGGAGCTGATGATGTTCGCGCAGGCGAACTCGGAGCACTGTCGCCACAAGATCTTCAACGCCGACTGGGTCATCGACGGCGCGCCACAGGACAAGAGCCTGTTCGGCATGATCAAGGACACCCACAAGGCGACACCGCAGCACACCGTGGTGGCGTATTCCGACAACGCCTCGATCATCGAAGGCCGCACGGTCGACCGCTTCTACCCGGATGCCGACGGGCAGTGGACCTACAAGTCCGAGCTGACCCACCTGCTGGCCAAGGTGGAGACGCACAATCACCCGACGGCGATCTCGCCTTTCCCGGGCGCATCTACCGGTGCGGGTGGCGAAATCCGCGACGAAGGCGCGACCGGTCGCGGATCGCGTCCGAAGGCAGGCCTGGCTGGCTTCTCGGTGTCCAATCTGAAAATTCCCGGTGCCGTGCAGCCCTGGGAGCAGGAGCATGGCAAGCCGGAACGCATCGCCTCCGCGCTGCAGATCATGATCGAAGGCCCGCTTGGCGCGGCGGCGTTCAACAACGAGTTCGGCCGTCCCAACCTGACCGGTTACTTCCGCAGCTTCGAGCAGGAGGTGCAGGGCGAAGTGCGCGGCTATCACAAGCCGATCATGATCGCCGGCGGTGTCGGCAACATCCAGTCGGAGCAGTCGTTCAAGGAAGAATTCAAGCCCGGCACGCTGCTGATCCAGCTCGGCGGCCCCGGCATGCTGATCGGCCTGGGTGGCGGCGCCGCATCTTCGATGACGACCGGCAGCAACGCGGCGGATCTGGACTTCGCGTCCGTGCAGCGTGGCAACCCGGAAATCCAGCGCCGCGCGCAGGAGGTCATCGACGGCTGCTGGCAAATGGGGAGCCCGAAAGGCGACGGGCTGACTGCGGGAGATGGAAACCCGATCCTGTCCATCCACGACGTGGGCGCCGGCGGCCTGTCCAACGCCTTCCCCGAGTTGGCGGACTCCGCCCGCCTCGGCGCGCACTTCGAGCTGCGCAAGGTGAACATCGAAGAGCCGGGCATGAGCCCGCGCGAGATCTGGTCGAACGAATCGCAGGAGCGCTACGTGCTGGCGATTGCGCCGGAGCGCCTGGCGGACTTCCAGCGCCTGTGCGAGCGTGAGCGCTGCCCCTTCGCCGTGGTTGGTACCGCCTCGACCGACGGCCAGTTGGTGGTGAGCGACAGCCACTTCGACAACAACCCGGTCGACATGCCGATGCAGGTGCTGCTCGGCAAGCCGCCGAAGATGACGCGCAATGTCGCCACGCGGCAGATCTTCCTGCCTCCTTTCGACGTTAGCGACATCGACGTGAAGGAAGCTGCGCTGCGCGTGCTGCGCATGCCGGCGGTGGCGTCCAAGTCCTTCCTCATCACCATCGGCGATCGCTCTGTGGGCGGCATGACTGCACGCGACCAGATGGTCGGCCCCTGGCAGGTGCCGGTGGCCGACGTGGCCGTCACCACGCTGAGCTTCCACGGCTATGCCGGCGAGGCGATGGCGATGGGCGAGCGCACGCCGCTGGCTTGCGTGAGTCCCGCTGCCAGCGGCCGCATGGCGATCGGCGAGTCCATCACCAACCTGCTGGCGTCCGATATCGGCGAGCTGGCGGAAGTGAAGCTGTCCGCCAACTGGATGGCCGCCTGCGGTCACCGTGGCGAAGACGCGCGCCTGTACGAGACGGTGAAGGCCGTGCGTGACCTGTGCGTAGACAGTGGCCTGGCGATCCCGGTCGGCAAGGATTCGCTGTCGATGCGCAGCACCTGGGAAGAGAGTGGTGAACAGAAGGCCGTCATCTCCCCGCTGTCGATGATCGCCACCGCCTTCGCGCCGGTGAACGACGTGCGCAAGACGCTGACGCCGCAGCTGCAACTGGACGGCGAAGAGACCGAGCTGGTGCTGATCGACCTCGGCAAGCAGAAGCATCGCCTGGGCGGTTCGGTGCTGGCGCAAGCCTACAACTCGATGGGCGAACACGCGCCGGACATCGACGCGGAAACGCTGAAGGCATTCGCGCAGGGCATCACCGCGTTGAAGAACGCCGGCCTGGTGCTGGCCTACCACGACCGTTCCGACGGCGGCCTGTTCGCGACGCTGGCCGAGATGGCCTTCGCCTCGCGCAGCGGTATTTCGGTGGAGCTGGATTCGGTGTGCTTCGACGAACTGATGAGCGATGTCGATGGCAGCGAGAAGCGACCGGACTTGCTGAAGGGGCGTTTCAACGATCGTGTCTTCGGTGCGCTGTTCGCGGAAGAACTGGGCGCAGTGATCCAGATCCGCCATGCCGACCGCGAGCGCGTGCAGGAGATGTTGCGCACAGCCGGCCTCGGTGCCGCCACGCATTTCATCGGTTACCCGAACGACCGCGGCGAGCTGCGCATCCGTCGCAACGCCAAGCTGGTGTTCGAAGCGCAGGTCAACGAACTGCTGCAGGTATGGAGTGAGACCAGTCATGGCATCGCCCGTCTGCGTGACGACGTGGCGAGCGTGGACGAGGAGTTCGCCGCACTGGCCGACAAGTCCAACCCCGGCCTGTCGGTGGCACTGAGCTTCAATGCGGCCGAAGACATCGCCGCGCCGTACATCAAGAGCGGTGCGCGTCCCAAGGTCGTGATCCTGCGCGAACAGGGCGTGAACTCGCAGAACGAGATGGCCTCGGCTTTCGAGGCGGCGGGTTTCGCGGCTTACGACGTGCACATGTCCGACCTGATCGCCGGTCGCGTGTCGCTGGAAGGTTTCGCCGGCCTCGCGGCCTGCGGTGGCTTCTCCTACGGCGACGTGCTGGGCGCGGGGCAGGGCTGGGCCAAGTCCATCCTGTTCAACGACAAACTGCGCGAACAGTTTGCGGCTTTCTTCCAGCGCACGGACACCTTCGCGCTGGGTGTCTGCAACGGCTGCCAGATGATGAGCAACCTGGCCGAGATCATTCCGGGTGCGGACGCCTGGCCGCGCTTCCATCGCAACCGCAGCGAGCAGTTCGAGGCGCGCGTAGCAATGGTGGAAGTGCTGCAGTCGCCGTCGATCTTCCTCGGTGGCATGGCGGGCAGCCGCATGCCCATCGTGGTGAGCCACGGCGAAGGCCGTGCGGTGTTCCAGGGCGTCGATGACAAGCAGAATTCGCTCGTCGCGATGCGCTACATCGACAACAAGGGCGCGGTGGCCACGACCTACCCGGCCAACCCGAACGGCTCGCCGGACGGCATAACCGGCCTGACGACGCCGGACGGTCGCTTCACGATCATGATGCCGCACCCGGAACGCAGCCGTCGCACGGTGCAGATGAGCTGGGCACCGAAGACGCTCGGCGAGGATTCGCCGTGGATGCGGATGTTCCGCAACGTACGCAAGTGGGTGGACTGAGCTGGACCTTGTTTGAACTTCAATGCAAAAGGCGAACCCTCGGGTTCGCCTTTTGCATTTCGCAATCTTGATTTGGGCTCCGTTCCTGGCCAGATGGGCGGCGGTACGTACAACGGGCACGCATCCTGCAGCCCGGATCAACGGAGAGTAAAACGTTTTCTTTAGCGTTCTGGAGGATAACCCGGAGGTTTCAGAAACCGATTTTCCGCCTCGGGCTGTCGCGGCGACTGTCAAGGTCTTCAGCTTGCAACGTGTCCCTTCCCGCCAGCTTGGCGTTGCCGAAGGCTGTCATCAGGGCCCGTCGCTGGCTGCGTGGGGGCAGAGCCGCCAGCTTGTCCATGACCGTGGCCGGCGGTTCTGGCGGAAAACCCCAGTCGTGGCTCAGCACGGCCTCACGGTACAGCCGGCAAGCGATCTGGAAAGATTCGTCGGCGTCCGGGCGCGGCACCTCGAATACGTTCATGCGGTTGAGGAGGGGCTCCGGAATGTTGCGCGCGTCGTTGGCGGTACTGACCCACAGGATGTGGCTGGCATCCATCTCGATGTCCACGTACTCGTCGCGGAAACGGCGCGCGGTGTCGTGTTCGAGCAGTTCGTACAGCGCGCCCAGCGGGTCATAGCGGCTGTCGCCGCCGGCCTTGTCGACTTCGTCCAGCACCATCACGGGATTGGCGACCTCGCCACCTACCAGGGTCTGCGCCACCTTGCCCGGCTTGGCGTGCTGCCATTGGCTGGAGGCACCGGACAGGACCCAGCCAGCGGTCAGCGAGCTCATGGAGACGAACTGGTAGCCGGTGCACATGGCCTCGGCGAGTTGTCGGGCAAAGTGGGTCTTGCCGATGCCGGGTTCGCCCAGCAGCAGCACCGGCGTGAAGCTCAGCGGTTCGTTGCCGGATACCGCAAGGGCCATGGCGCGCTTGATGTCATCGATGACTTCGCCGAAGTTCGGGCAGCTGTCGTATAGCGGGTCGAGCATCTCGGCCCGGCTCGGCTTGACCACGAAACGGGTGCCTCCGAGATGCCGCATGCGCTCGTAGAAGGCGGTCAGGGCTTCGTTATGCGCGCCGCCGTTCTCTTCCATCGCTCGGTCCACGTCTTCGAGTCGATAGATCTCGCGGGCGTCTGCCAGGGGGATGTGAATGCCGGTTGCGTCCATGGATGACCTCCGGATGTGATGCCGGCCCCGCGGGTCGACAGTGATGAAAACGGCTGTCAGACAGCATCGCTTGAGGGCTGTCTTGCTGCTTTACAAGCATGCACCGTGCCGTTGTGCGCAATGGCACGACTGTCTCCATGAGCGCTCGCTTTGTTCGTGCGAACACCTTTTCCGTGCGTCATCCGTAGCGGACCCGTGGTGCAGCGCGGCGCTGCAATCCTTGCCAGTCCGCGGTAATCTGCCGCACTCGCTGGAATCGGATAACGCGTGAAAAGAAAATTGGGGGGATGGGGACGACAGTTTGTCCGTATGGCAAGCGCATGGCTGCCACGACGGGCGCGTTCGGCCGTCTATCGCAACATGGTGCGATGCGACCAGCTTCCTTCGCCGCGTCTGACCTTCAAGCTGGCGGAGACCGAGGAAGAGCTGGAAGCCTGCTTCCGCCTGCTGCACGACGCTTACGTGGCAGCTGGTTTCATGCAGCCGGATGTTTCCGGCCTGCGCGTCACCGTCTATCACGCGCTGCCCACGACCACCACCTTGCTGGCCAAGTTCGATGACCGCGTGGTGGGTACGGTGTCGCTGATCCGCGAGAGCGTGCTCGGCTTCCCGCTGCAGAAGATCTTCGACATCAGTGCGATCCGCCGCGTCGGGGGGAACATCGCCGAGGTGTCGGCGCTTGCGGTGGACCGCCGTTTCCAGTCGACGGGTGGCGCCATCCTGTTTCCGCTCATGAAGTTCATGCATGAGTACGCCGTGAGGTATTTCGACACCCGCCATCTGGTGATCGCAGTGAACCCGCGGCACATCGGTCTCTACGAGTCGCTGCTTTTCTTCAAGCGCCTGCGACCCAATCCGGTGGAGCACTACGACTTCGTCAACGGTGCGCCGGCCGTCGGTGCGCATCTGGACCTGGCCCACGCGCCGGAGATCTACCGCAAGCACTACGCACACCGTTTGCCCGAGAAGAATCTGTATCACTACTTCACCGGCCTGCAGATCCCGAACATCGAGTACCCGGACAAGCGCTTCTTCACCACCACCGACCCGGTGATGACGCCAGCCCTCATCAACCACTTCTTCAACATGCGTACGCGCGTGTTCAGCCGCATCAGCGATCGCGAGAAGATGCTGTTGCATGCGATCTACGACCTGCCGGCCTATCGCGCCTACCTGCCGCTGCAGCCCCTGGGCGAACGTACCGAGCTGAAGAAACGCCAGCACCGACGCTTCTCGGTCATGTGTCCCGCAGAGTTCTCGGTGGATACGGAAGGCGAGCAGCAGCGCTTTTCCATGAAAGTCATCGAGTGCTCGATGACCGGTTTCCGGGTGCGTACGGATGCCCAGCTGCAGGCGGGCATGAAGGGCGTGATCGAAGTGGATCTCGGCGAAGTGGACCACTGCCGCCTCGACGTGGAGGTGTTGCGCCGGGGACGTTCAGACGAGCATACGTTCGTCTTCAAGATCCACGGCGAGGACAAGACCTGGCAGAAGTTCGTCAATGTCCTGCGCAAGGCCCGCACCCACGGGGATCTGGCAGAAGCAACCCGCTTCCTGCGCGCGTGAGGCCGCAGGTGGCCGGGGTCAGGCCTTGGGGTGGTGACGCAGCAATACGATGAGCGCGCCGGCACCACCGTCGTGGACGCGTGCCTGACAGTAAGCCAGCACGTCGTCGTAATTCATCAGCCAGCCCGCCACCAGACCTTTCAGCACCGGTTCCTTGCCCGGTGAGCCCAGGCCCTTGCCATGGATGATGCGCACGCAGCGGGTGTTCTGCTTGCGGCACTGCCCCATGAAGGCGGCCAGCAGTTCGCGCGCCTGGTCGCGGTTGCAGCCGTGCAGGTCGACGGCCTCCTGGATCACCCAGCGGCCGCGTCTCAGGTCACGCAGGGTCTGGCGGCCCATGCCTTCACGCAGGTAGGCCAGCTCGTCGCCGCCCTCCAGACGCAAGTCCAGGGAGGTCGGCGCGTAGATGGATTCGGCCAGCGCATCGCGCTCGTCCTGCTCGCTCTGGCGCGGGTGCGGGCGGGGTTTGGGCGTTTCCAGCTCGACGCGATCGTGCTGGATCGGGCGGACACCGGCCAGTGCCTGACGCAGTGCCTGTTCTTCCGGAGTCGCGGGCACGTGACGGTCCGCCGCGAACCAGTGCGACGGCAGGTCCAGCGTGTTGTCGATGTGACCTGTACTTCCCGCGGCGTCTTCGGGCGCCGGCAACTCGGTGGCGTCTGCGGCGCGGGGCCGTGGAACCGGGAGCGGAGGAGGGCTGTGCAGTTCGGCGCGGTTGTCCGGGGGAAGCGGCGTGGCACCCGCCTGCCAGTTGACGGCATCACCTGCGGGCGCAGCTTCTGCAGTAGCAGGTCCGCTGGATGTCCTGGCGGGCGGCGAGGCAGCCCCGGCCTTGCGCAGCTGCGGGCGCAGCGCGCGCAAGGCGTCGAGCGAGCCCTTGTCGCGGGCCATGGCGGCTGCCTGCCGTAAGGGCTTACTTCAGACCGTCGAGGTAGCGCTCGGCATCGAGCGCCGCCATGCAGCCTGTGCCGGCCGAGGTAACAGCCTGGCGGTAGATGTGATCCTGCACGTCGCCGGCGGCGAACACACCCGGAATGCTGGTCTGGGTGGCATTGCCTTCACGGCCGCCGAAGGTGATGAGGTAGCCGGTATCGTCCATCTCCAGCTGACCCTTGAAGATGTCGGTGTTCGGCTTGTGGCCGATGGCGATGAACACGCCCTTCAGCGCGACATCCTTGCTGGCCTCGGATTTCAGATTGCGGATGCGCATGCCGGTCACGCCACTGCCGTCGCCGAGCACTTCTTCCAGCGTCGAATCCAGCTCCAGCGCAATCTTGCCCTCAGCCACGCGGGCCATCAGCTTGTCGACCATGATGGCCTCGGCGCGGAACTTGTCGCGACGGTGCACCAGGGTGACCTTGCTGGCGATGTTGGCGAGGTACAGCGCCTCTTCGACAGCGGTGTTACCGCCGCCGACCACGGCGATTTCCTGGTTGCGGTAGAAGAAGCCGTCGCAGGTTGCGCAGGCCGAAACGCCACGTCCGGCGAACTGCTCTTCGGAGGGCAGGCCCAAGTACTTGGCGGTGGCGCCGGTGGCGATGATCAGCGCATCGCAGGTGTAGGTGCCGGAGTCACCGATGAGGGTGAACGGCCGCTCGGTGAGCTTCGTCGTGTGGATATGGTCGAAGATCATCTGCGTGTTGAAGCGCGTGGCGTGCTTCTCGAAGCGTGCCATCAGGTCCGGACCCATCACGCCGTCGGCGTCGGCCGGCCAGTTGTCCACCTCGGTCGTCGTCATGAGCTGTCCGCCCTGCGCAAGACCGGTGATCAGAACCGGCTTCAGATTGGCACGTGCGGCATACACGGCGGCGGTGTAACCGGCCGGACCCGAGCCCAGGATGATCAGGGGGTGGTGTTGTTTGGCGCTGCTCATGGAATTCCTCCGGTTGGACTGCGCGGATTATAGCCGGCCACCCCATCGCGCATGGCCTCCGGGCCGGGTTGTCAGGCCATCGGAGCGATAGCTTGACAGCGCGCCGCTCAAGAACGGCGCGATGCGGCCGATCACTTCGTGGATATACTTGTACGAGAAATTCAGCAGGTTACCTTCTACCCCAAAAGTTCTAATTCGGAGACAACACATGGCCAGCGGTAACACCGTATCCGTCACAGCCCTGAGGACCTTGCCGGTATTCCAGGGCATCGCGCCGGAGCGCCTCGAATCGGTATCACGGGTCGCGGTCATGCGCCGCGTTTCGCGCGGGACCGCCGTGGTGCTGGCAGGTGACAGCACCGACTTCATCTACTTCGTGCTCAACGGCAACCTGAAGGTGACGGTGAGCGACGAGGACGGGCGCGAAGTCATCCTGACCATGATCGGCCAGGGCGATGTCTTCGGTGAGATGGGGGTCGTAGACGAATCGCCGCGCTCGGCAACCGTCACTGCGATTGCCTCGGCTGACCTGGTGCAGATTTCCCAGGCCGACTTCCGTCGCATCCTGCAGGACAACTTCGATGTCTGCTTGCGCATCATGAGTCACCTGAGTCACCGCCTGCGCGAGGCCGACCGCAAGATCGAGAGCCTGGCGCTGATGGATGTTTATGGTCGCGTGGCCCGCCTGCTGCTGGACATGGCGGAGGAGACCGAGGGCGTCACCATCGTGAAGAAGAAGATCTCCAAGCAGGACATCGCCAAGATGATCGGCGCTTCGCGGGAGATGGTGTCGCGGGTCATGAAGGACCTGCAGATCCGTGGCCTGATCGAGGAAACCGACAGCGGCGTGATCCTGCGCGACAAGATCCACGAGGTTTGATGCAGGCGCACATAACTCGGGCTAGGAATTCGCCGTACTGCCGGCTATAATCCGCCCCCTGTCGCGGAGAGGTGGCAGAGTGGTTGAATGTACCTGACTCGAAATCAGGCGTAGGTGCAAGCCTACCGAGGGTTCGAATCCCTCCCTCTCCGCCAGCCGACACAACGCCCC
>JAVHYF010000007.1:83263-143283 GCA_031119205.1 Moraxellaceae bacterium
GATACACGCAGGCAGCAGATCGTCGCGCAGCCGCGCCCGGCCGTCGTCTGCGCCGTTTTCCCTCCTCCGAATCGGACTATTCCTACACCCTGATGCTGGGGTGCAGCGAAAGAATCATTCCGACGACGCACATTGACTCTCCCCGGTCCTGGTGCTCGTCGGTGTCCTGGCTTGCAGGGCATCGGCCCCGGTTCCTGGCTTCCCCCGGCCTCGAACCCTGTATTGGGAGCGCTGCGATCCTCCATGTGGCAAACATGCTGTCCAGATGCGCGTCAGCCGGCCTCTCCCCCGACCGGACGAGACAGTGCCGTCGGCATGTACCTGTCCGGATCGCGGTGCTCCCGATACGCCTTGCGGGCCCATCGACCCGCGTCCTTTAGCCCTTCCCTGATCGTCGGCGTGCACCTGCATGGTTTCGGCATCGACTTGTCTGGATGCCGATGCTTGCCCGTGTCCTGATCGTCGAAGACGACCCCGCGATCGCCGGGCCACTGCGTATGTGGCTGGAGTCGAACGACTACGTCGTGCCCGCATGGGTGGACAAGGGCGAAGACGTGGAGGAGGCCGTCAATCAGCACCGGCCGGATGTCATCCTCATGGATGTCATGCTCGGTGGGCGCATCGACGGCATCACCGTCGCCTACCGCCTGAGCGAAGCCTTCGGTCCGCCGGTCATCTTCATGACCGGGCAGTTCGACGAAGCCTCGCTGGAGCGTGCCGAGGCGGCCCAGCCCTACGGCTTCGTCGCCAAGCCTTTCCGCTTCCTGGACGTGCGCATCGCCATCCGCCTGGCGCTGGCGCGTCGCCGGGCCGAGATCGAGGCAGAGACCCACCGGCGCCGCCTGGAGCTGGCGCTGGACGCGGTGGACCTCGGCGTGTGGGAGTGGAACTCCGCAGAGCAGTCGCTGGTAGCAGATGAGCGTTCCCGCGAACTGCTGGCGCTGGACCGGCCCGTTGCCGACGCCAGCAGCGCCGACGATGAAGACGTGCCGACGCTGGACCCGTCCGGCCTTGCCGATGCGATGCGCGAGGGCCGCGACCTGAGTGGCGTGTACCGCGTGGCCAGTGATGCGCAGCCGCGTTGGGTGGAAGTGTTCGCGCGCCTGCCGGCAGTGCGGCGCGGGACCTCCATCGTGACCGGTGCGGTGCGCGACATCACCGCGCAGATCGAGAAGGAGCAGGCGCTGCGTACTTCGCGCGTGGTGTTCGATACGGCCGCCGAGGCCATCGTCATGCTGTCGCACGATCGCAAGGTGGTGACAGCCAATCCCGCCTTCCTGGCGATGACCGGCTACTCGCTGGACGCCATCATCGGCACGCCGCTGGAAACCCTGGTGCATGCGCGCCGCGGATCGGACGCCTTCTGCCCGCCGCTGGAGTCTTTCGAGAACGATCAATGGCACGGCGAGAACGCCTGCCTGCGCGCGGACGGCTCCGTGTTCATCGCCTGGGTGCACGTTGCACTGGTGCGGGGCATGCGTGGTGAGGTGCAGCACTACGTGATCGCATTCTCCGACACCACCGCGCTGCACGAGGCACGCCAGCAGCTCGACTACATGGCCTACCACGATGCGTTGACCGGGCTGGGCAACCGGCTGTCGATGGAGCGCGAGCTGGACGCTTTCCTGTCGGGCGAGCGGGGCGATACACGACTCGGTCTGCTGTTCATGGACCTGGACGATTTCAAGGGTATCAACGACACCATGGGCCATAGCGCCGGCGACCAGCTGCTGGTGGCGATCGCCCGCCGCATCCAGGGCGTGCTGCGCGCGCGTGACCGCGCCATCCGCCTGGGCGGCGACGAGTTCGTCGTCATGGTGTCGGCACCGGCCGGCATGGCGGATTGCCAGGCACTGGCCGAGAAGCTCCTCAACGTGATCTCCCAGCCCGTGCGCATCGGCGACACCGAGGTATGCCCGCGCGCCAGTGCCGGCATCGCCATCGCGCCGGAGCATGGGGTCACGCGCGACGCGTTGATCCGCGCCGCCGATATGGCGATGTACGAGGCCAAGCAGCGCGACGCCGGTGGCTACGCCTTCTTCTCTGCCGACATGCGCGAGGAGCTGCACCAGCGCAAGCTGGTGGAAGAGGGCATCCGCCACTGCATGGAGGACGGCATGATCGGCGTGCTGTTCCAGCCCATCGTGTCCCTCTATGACGGTCGCGTCAGTGGCTGGGAAGCCCTGGCCCGCCTGACCCTCGACAATCTCGGCGAAGTGCCACCCGAACGTTTCATCCCGATCGCCGAGCAGAGCGGCCTGATGGACCAGATGGGCCGCTGCGTGATGCACAAGGCCATCCGGGAGTTCGCCAGCTGGCAGAAGGTGCGCAAGAAGTCGCACCGTCTTGCACTCAATCTGTCCGCCAGCCAGGTCGCAAGCACCAGCTTTGCGCAGGAACTGCTGAGCGTACTGGACGACCACGACCTGGACGCTGCCCGCGTCGACCTCGAAGTCAGTGAGGGCCTGCTGTACAGCACCGACCTTGCCGGCACCGCGCTGGCACGCCTGCGCAACGAGGGTTTCTCCATCGTGCTGGATGATTTCGGCTCCGGCATGTCCTCGCTGGCCATGCTCAAGCACCTGCCGATCGACCGCATCAAGATCGGCCGGGCCTTCGTCTCGGGACTGGGCAAGGAAAATGCTAGTGATGTGGAGATCGTGCGCGCGCTGACCTCGCTGGCCGGTGCGCTCGGTCTCCGCATGGCGGCCACCGGCATCGAAACGGAAGTGCAGCGGCGCCAGTTGTTGCGGCTGGGTTGCAACGAGGCGCAGGGGCACTATTTCAGTCCGGCCGTGAGCCTGGCGGATCTGGATGCCGTCGGAACGCTGGCGGAAGGTATACGAAACTGAGCGAAACTGATGAGGAGACTTATGAGACAGTCTGTTCGGGGTGACTGACCGCAGGTCGGGGGCTAAGGAATAAAGACAGTATTTGCAGGCGCCGGGGGAAGTCTTCCGGCGCAACTGGGACGATATGCGTCATGGCGCGGGTGCGCGCCACGGGGAGCTGCAGAAAATGGTCAACGCTAGCGTGCTGCATGTGGAAGTGAATCCCGAGTTGCCTGCCACTCTTGGCAGGTTGAGGGAACTGGCAGGAAACCTCTGGTACAGCTGGGACAGACCGACGAGAAGCCTCTTCTCGCGTTTGCATCCGGCGCTGTGGAATGCGGTGGGTCATAGCCCGCGCGCCATGCTGAAGCGGGTCGACGAGAGCCGGCTGACTGCTGCGGCCGAAGACTCGATGTACCTGAACAGCCTCTACCGGGTGCTCAGCGCCTACGATCTCTACCATCAGGACGAGCGCCGCCACGGCGCAGCCTCGCAGCTCGGCAGCGAGGACGTCATCGCGTACTTCTGCGCGGAGTTCGGCTTCCACGCCAGCCTGCCGATCTATTCCGGCGGCCTCGGCATCCTTGCCGGGGACCACTGCAAGGCCGCCAGCGATGCCAACCTGCCTTTCGTGGCCATCGGCCTGTTGTACCGCCAGGGCTATTTCAGCCAGCAGCTGGACAAGGACGGCATCCAGCACGCCAACTACAACAACTCCGATTTCGAGGACTTGCCGGTCGACCCGGTGCTGGATGCCACCGGCGCGCCGCTGGTGGTCAGCATCCTGATCGCCGACCGTCCGGTGCGGGTCAAGATCTGGCTGGCGCGGGCCGGCCGTATCCGGCTGTTCCTGCTCGACACCGACCTGCCGGAAAACAGCGACCACGACCGCGCGATTGCGCACCGGCTGTACGGCGGTGATCGCAGTACCCGCATCGAACAGGAAATGGTGCTGGGCATTGCCGGTGCGCGTGCGCTGGCTGCCATGGGAATCAAGCCGGCCGTGTGGCACATCAACGAAGGCCATGCGGCCTTCCTGGTGCTGGAGCGCATGCGTGCGCTCATCAAGGCCGGTCTCGACTTCGAGACCTCGCTGGAAGCGGTGGCAGGCAATACCGTGTTCACCACCCACACGCCCGTGCCGGCGGGTCACGACCATTTCGACCTGACCATGATGGCCCACTACTTCACGCCCTACATGGCGGAGATGGGCGTGGACATGCACCGGCTGGTGGACCTCGGTGCCACTGTAGGCCAGCACGACTTCAACATGACCGCGCTGGCGGTACGTGGCTCGCGTTTCCAGAACGGCGTGTCGCGCATCCACGGCGATGTGTCGGCCGAGATCCTGCAGCAGTTCTGGCCGGAGGTGCCGGAGAAGGAAAACCCGGTCAGCTATGTCACCAACGGTGTGCATGTGCCGACCTTCCTCGCACCGCAATGGTACGAAGTCTTCGACCGCTACCTCGGCTTCGGCTGGCAGCAGCGCATCTACGACAAGGACACCTGGGCGAAGATCGACGAGATTCCGGATCACTTCTTCTGGAGCATCCGTCAGGACCTGAAGGTGCAGCTGATGCACCTGGTGCGCCACCGCGTCACCGCGCAGTGCCGGCGCAACCAGGTGAGCGATTCGCACATCGAGCGCATGCTGCGCTTGGCTGACCCGACCAATCCGCGTGCGCTGGTCATCGGCTTCGCGCGCCGCTTCGCCACCTACAAGCGCGGCACGCTTCTGTTCTCGGACCTCAAGCGCTTGCACGAACTGGTGTCGAACCCGGAACGGCCAGTGCTCTTCATCTTCTCTGGCAAGGCCCACCCGGCCGACCTGCCGGGGCAGGAGTTCATCCGCGAGATCTACCGCATCTCGCAGCTGCCGGAGTTCCTTGGCCACGTGCTGCTGGTGGAAGGCTACGACCTGCGTCTGGCGCGTCGTCTGGTCAGCGGATCCGATGTCTGGCTGAACAATCCGATCTACCCGCTGGAAGCTTCCGGCACCTCCGGCATGAAGGCCGCCATGAACGGCGTGCTCAACCTGTCGGTACTCGACGGCTGGTGGGGAGAGGGCTACGAGCCTGGCAACGGCTGGGCCGTGGTGCCATCGCCGGAAAGCATGGACCCCGACAAACGGGACCGCGAGGAATCGGAAACGCTCTACGAGCTGATCCAGGACCAGGTGGTGCCGACTTTCTTCAGGGCGAACTCGCAAGGCTACTCTCCCGACTGGGTGAAGATGGCCAAGCACTCCATCCGCACCCTGCTGCCGACGTATTCATCGGCGCGCATGGTCGACGAGTACGTCAGCAAGTTCTACTTGGCCGGCATCAAGCAGGGCCGCAAGCTGGGTGACGACCAGTTCCGTGGCGCCAAGCTGCTGGCAGGCTGGAAGACCAAGGTGCGCCAGGCATGGGGCAGCGTCGGGCTACGGCTGGTTTCTGCGCCGCAACGCCGCATCGGCTTCGGTGATTCGGTGACGGTCAGCATCGCGGCCGGCCTGAACGGCCTGCAGCCGGAAGATGTGAAGGTGGAGCTGATCCTGTCGCGTGGCCTGGGAGAGACGGTGGGGGTGTCCAACCCTTACGTGCTGTCGCCGAAGGGCACGACCGAAGGCGGCGAGCTGATCTACGAGCTGAACCTCGCGCCGGAGCTGTGCGGCAAGCTGGAGATGCGCGTGCGCATCTACCCGCATCACGAACTGCTGAGCCACCCGATGGAAACCGGCCTCATGAAGTGGCTATGACTTGCGGGGCGCTGCGCCCCTGAATGACCGGGAAGAATGGAACGGGACGCTGCGGGCGTCCCGTTTTTTTATGCTGGTGCAGTCAGATCGCGAGCGAGAGCGAAACCATCGGGTCCATGCCCAGCTCATAGCGCATGGTGGCGGTGGCAGGCTTGCCGTCACCGGCCAGCGAGCTGCCGTCGCCGCTGAGCAGGGCGAGCTGGCCGCTGCCTGCGCCGGCAAGGATCACCCACTTGCTGCTGGCTTGCTCCCCGACGAAGCTGCCGACGTGTTCGATGACGAAGCTGCCGGAGCGGCTCCCCATCTCGCCGGTGATGTGTTCGATACCGACGAAGCTGGCGGTGCCATCCGGCTTGTAGGCGATCAGGTATTCCGCGTGGCCTTCGCCGCTGAGGTCACCCTGGTAGATGTGGGTGGCCTGCACCCGGGCCAGACGCGCCGGGCTGTCGATGTCACCGAAGGGGCTTTCTTCCCAGCTGGCGACCTGGAAGGTACTGGTGGCTTCCTGTTGCTGCATGCTCGACTCCTTTGCTGCCGGGTCTGCGGATTTCCTTGACGGGCCCCGGCGGCAGCGACCGGAACTCCGGGTACTGCAAACCTGCTCAGGCAACCTTGGCGTCCGCGCTCTTGCCGCGTCGTTTCACCGGCGCCGGCTTCGCCTCCGCCGGCCGGGCCTGGGCCGGGTCCGGCATGGCGGGAACGGGTGGAACCGGGTCGTTGACGGTGGCAGCCTCTGCGGCCTCCAGGCCGATTGCCTTGCGATACACCTCGACATACCGCTCGGCGCTACGCTGCCAGCCAAAATCGGTCTGCATACCGTTGCGCTGCAACTGCGCCCACACGGCAGGTTGACCGAAGGCATCCAGTGCGCGCACCACGGCGTCATACAGGCCTGCCGCCGTCGGGCTGGCCAGCCTGAACCCGGTGGCGTCGCCCTTGCTCGCGGTCGGCGCGAAGTCGACCACTGAATCGGCCAGCCCGCCGGTGGCGTTCACGATCGGCGGGGTGCCATAGCGCTGGCTGTACATCTGGTTGAGGCCGCAGGGCTCGAAGCGCGACGGCATCAGGAAGGCATCCGAGCCGGACTCGATGACGTGGGCGAGCGATTCGCTGAAACCCAAGTGCGCACTGATGCGTCCCGGGTGGCGTGCCACCAGCGCCTGCAATTCGCGCTCGTAGCCGATGTCGCCGGAGCCGAGGATGGCGAGCTGCACAGGCAGCGACATGAGGCGGTCGGCGGCTTCGATCACCAGGTCGACACCTTTCTGCGCGGTGAGGCGGCAGGCCATGCCAAGCACCATTTCGTTGCTCTCGCGCAGGCCCATGCGCAGGCGTAGTGCCTTGCGGTTGGCCGCCTTGCCGGCGAGGTCGCTCACGCTGTAGCGTTGGGTCAGGTAAGTATCCTTCTCCGGATCCCACTCGTCGGTGTCGATGCCGTTGAGGATGCCGGTGAGGCGGTCGGCGCGGGCGCGCATCAGGCCCTGCATGCCGAAGCCCAGTTGCTCTCCCTGCACCTCGAGCGCGTAGGTGGGGCTCACCGCGGTAATGGCGTCCGCATAGTAGAGGCCAGCCTTCAGGAAGGACATCTGGCCCCAGTACTCCACGCCCTCCATCTGGCGGCTCTCCGGCGGCAGCATCAATGCCTCGGCGAGATGCATGGGGTAGATCCCCTGGAAGGCAATGTTGTGGATCGTCATCACCGAGGCCGCCGGGTCGGGCAGGCCGAGCTTCAGGTAGGCGGGGCCGAGGCCTGTGGGCCAGTCGTTGCAATGCAGGACATGCGGCCGCCACTTGACCGGGCTGGCGCCGCTGGCCAGCACGGCAGCGACGCGTGACAGCAGGCCGAAACGCAGGTGGTTGTCGCTGTGGTCCTGGTACCGCGGGTTCTGGTAGGGCGTGCCGTCGCGTTCGTAGAGGTCCTGGCAGTCGATCAGCCAGGCTGTCACCCCGTTCGGCATCTTCGCGGCGAACAGGCTGCAGCCCGGCAATGCACCGTCGCGTGGCAGTTCCGCCAGCAATCGCAGGCCGCGCACCTTCGGCTTCAGCGACGAGTAGAAGGGCATCAACAAGCGGACGTCATGTCCCAGCTCGACCAGGGCGCGGGGCAGGGCGGCACTGACATCACCCAGCCCGCCGGTCTTGATCCAGGGTGCGCACTCTGGCGTTGCGAACAGGATTCTGAGCTTGGGTGTCTTCATGACCGGGGGAGACGCTCTGGTTGGGGTTGGGGTTGGGGTTGGGTCGCCATCTGTTCGGCTATGCGCTTGGCTGTATGGTCGGCGATCAGCACGGCAAAGGGAAAGACGTTGTGCGGGGATGCGAACAGGGTTTCAAGGGGCAGGCGCAAACGTGCATCGAAAGACAGATCCCGCTGGCTGAACAACTCGCGGAAACGCAAGGAATCCAGTATTTCCGGCAGCACCACGAAGCTGCCGGCCCACAGGCTGGCATCACGCAGCGCCACCAGTTCGCCACCGGTCAGGGTGTGCAGCAGGCGCGGCACCAGCACCAGCACGAGTTGCTCTCCATCACGCTCAGGCAAGTATCGTGCAAAGGCCACGAGGTGCTCGGCCGCCGGGCCCTGCACGGCCACCGACAGATAGCGTCCGCGCTCGAAAAGCACCGGCAGGCGGCGGCGCAGGTCCAGCACTGCGGACACCATGTGCAGCTTGATGCGACCGTCCTCCACGCTGTCCATCAGGCTGACCGGCAGCGTCCCGGGGGCGGCGCTCCCGTTCTGCAATGCCCCCTGCAACGCACCGAGTTGGGTCTGCAGCGCACCATGGTCCACCGGGCGCCGGTTGTCCGGGTCCACCAGGCTGAAGTTCCAGCCTTCGCAGCCCTGGTAGATGTCGGGCACGCCGGGTACCGTCAGCTTCAGCAGCGTCATTGCCAGGCTGTTGTAGTAGCCGAACGCGGCGATGCGTTGCTGCAGGGGCAGGAAGTCGGCGAGGAAGGCATTGTGTTCCGCACTGTCGAGCACGCCGTCGATGAAATGCGCCAGTGCGCGCTCGTACTCCTCGTCCGGTCGGGCCCAGCTGCTGCGGGCCTTGGCCTCGCGCACGGCCTTCTGCATGTAGGCCTGGATGCGCGCGCGATAGGCGTCCAGCGCAGCCTGGGTCAGCTCACCGGAAGGCCAGGACCCGAGCAGGGTCTGGTACAGCAGGTATTCGTCGTTGCGCGAGGGCGCTAGTTCGCCGTCGCTGCGCGCGCGCAGGCGATCGTTCAGGCGGCTCCAGCGTCGTAACCCAAGCCGCCAGTGACCGGGGAGTTCGGACAGCACGTCGATGCGCGCACGCACATCCTCGCCTCGCTTGGTGTCGTGCGTGGAACTCGCCAGCATGGTGTGCGGCGAGAAGCGCGCGCGTTGCTGGTTGGCGGCATGGAAGGCATTGACCGACACGCCGAAGTTGCGCGGATCGCCGCCCACCTCGTTGAGCGACACCAGCCGGTTGTAGCGATAGAAGGCCGTGTCCTCCATGCCCTTGGCGGTCACCGGCGAGGTGAACTGCTGGAAGCTGCCGATGAAACGCAGGATCGCCTCGCGACCCGCCGGGTGCGGATCACCACCGGCGCCGAGCAGGATGTCGTGCACGAAGTCCAGTACGCTGCTGTCTTCCGACTGGCTGCGGCGGCGCGCGGCTGCGATCGCCCAGGCCAGGTAACGGCGGTCCTCGCTGCGCAGGCCCGCTTCGGTGATGTAGGTGCGATACACCGGGAAGCAGGCGGTGATCTGCATCAGCGTGCGACGCAGGCGGTTGTGGGTGAAGTCACAGGTACGGCGGTCGGCCTGCGCAATGCGGTGCAGGCGGTGGCTCAGCATATTCAGCTCGCTGGCCAGCGCGTTCATCATGATCAGCAGTTTGCTGCGATAGAGCACCTCGTCGTAGTCCAGCTTCTCGCCGCTGAAACCGCCGTAGATGCGGTCGAAGCGCGACTCGTTGTCACCATCGACGAAGAGGCCGTTCACCAGGTTGATGAAGTCATAGCCGGTGCTGCCATGTACGTCCCACTGCGCAGGCAGGCGCTCGTAGTCGGCAAGGATCTTTTCCACCAGCAGGTACAGCGCACGACGGGGTTCGTCAGGCTGCGCGGCGTGGCGACGTTCGGCGTGGCGCTCCTGCAGGCGGCGGTAGTAAGCCTGCGGGTCGAACAGGCCGTCCGGGTGATCCAGCCGCAGGCCGGCGATGCGGCCTTCCTCCAGCCAGCGCAGCACCGTCGCATGCGTCGCCTCGAACACCGACTCGCTCTCCATGCGCAGTGCGGCCAGGTTGTTGATGTCGAAGAAGCGCCGGTAGTTGATGTCGTCGGAGGCTGCGCGCCAGTGCGCCAGCCGCCAGGCCTGGTTGCGGATCAGGTTGTCCAGTGCGTCGAAACTGTGGGGGTCACCAACGCGCCCCGCGAGGCTCAGCGCACACTGGCGTACCAGTTGATGCAGCCAGTCGGAGGCCTTGCACAACCCCGACAGGCGCCGCTTGCAGCCTTCTGCCGCCTCGCGTCGCCGGACCCGGTCCGCAGGGTCGCGCGGCGGCAGGGCGGCGAAGTCCGCCAGCAGTGTGCGGAAGGCGTCCAGGTTGCTGGCGTGTTCGCCCTCCACGACATGCCGCGCCTGCAGCGCTTCCAGCACGCGCGGGTAGTCGCGCGGGTCGATGGGAAACAGGTTGCCGTGGTAGTCGATGCGGAACTCGCCGCGCTCCAGATCGAACTCCGGCCGCAGTTCGCCGCTTTCCAGCACCACGCCGTAGTGGTCGCCCAGCACCGGCACCAGCAAGCGGCCCTGCATGTCGGGGTCGGGTGGGTTCCAGTCGATGTCGAATGTCTGCGCGAATTCGGAGGCCTGCCCATGCTCCAGCACGTCCTGCCACCAGGCGTTGTCGGCGCCCATCACGCCCATGTGGTTGGGCACGAAATCCAGCACCTGCTGCATGCCATGCGCGCGCAGGGCGTCGCAGAAGTTGTCGAAGTCTTCCTGGCTGCCGATCTCCGGGTTGATGCTGTGGTGGTCGACGATGTCGTAGCCGTGCGTGCTGCCGGGGCGTGCCTGCAGGTACGGCGAGGCGTACACGTGGCTGATGCCCAGCTTCGCGAGGTAAGGGACGATCGCCGTCGCGTCCGTGAAGCGGAAACCCTTGTGGAACTGCAGGCGGTAGGTGGCGCGCGGGACGAGGGCGGTGTCCAGCGGCGGCACCGGGGTCACGGTGCTGGTGTCACGCGGCAGTGGCGGGCGTTCCGATTCGATGGCGCGAGACAGTGCGGCCAGGCGGCCGTCGGCGCGCGCATCGTCGAGCGACAGCGGTAGCTTGCGGCGCCAGTTCGGGTAGCGCTCCTCGCTGGTGCTCGGCACGTTCACCTGTTCGAGCTGGCCGAACACGTCTTCCAGCTGCACGCCCATCAGGCGCGACGGCGTGCGTGCGAGGTACTGGTGGATGGCGCGCACGAGGCCAGGGGTGGCTTCCGGCGTCTCGCGCGGATCCTGGCTCAGGCCTTCCGGCATGAGTCCCTCGCGCCCCAATGCTTCCAGCAGCCGCCAGCGGTCGTCGGCGCGGCCCTGGATCTGGCGCTCGCGCAGCGACTCGGTGGGAAAGAGGTTCAGCTTCGTGCGCAGCTCCAGATCGAAACCGTTCCAGAAGCTGCGCAGCGTCGGCAGGTCGTGGGTGCTGACGGCCACCAGGGCGTGCGGTGTCCATTCTGCCGGTGGCTTGAAGCGGCCTTCCCACACGCGTTCGAAGTAGAAGGGCTTGTACGACAGCATGGCTTGCGAGGCCATGGCATGACGCATCTCGTCGGCCACCGTGCCTAGGTCTTCGCCGATGATCAGGCATTGCTGACGCACGCTCTCCAGCGCGACGATACCCAGCAGGTCGTGCAGCGGGTAGGCAACGTAGGTCCCTTCGGTGGCGCTGCTGCCGGCAGGCACCCAGTACAGGCGCATCAGGCCCATCACGTGGTCCAGCCGCAATGCGCCGGCATTACGCATGTTGGCGCGCAGCACTTCCACGAAGGGCTCGTAGGCCGCGTCGCGCAAGCGTCGCGGCACCTGCGGTGGCAGGCCCCAGTCCTGGCCGGTGAGGTTGAATTCTTCCGGCGGCGCGCCGACGCTGGCCTTCAGCGCAAACAGCTCCGGCTGCATCCAGGTCTCGGAACCACCCTGGTTCACGCCGACCGCGAGGTCGCGGTACAGCCCCAGCTGCATGCCCAGCGATTCGGCACGCTGGCACAGGCTGCGCAGTTGCAGCTCGGCCTGCCATTGCAGGTACTCGAAGAACTCGACGCGGTCTTCGTGCTCCCGCGTGAAGCTGCGCACGGCCGCGGCGTTGCAGTCGCGATACGCCTCCGGCCAGGTGGTCCAGCCCCAGACGTTGCGGTCCTGCGCGAAGAAGTGTTCCTGCAACGCTTCGAACAGCGCGTGCTGGCGCAGACTGAGACCACCCTCGCGCTGGAACTCGCGGAACTGGCGGCCACGTCGCGTATTGCGCAGCAAGTGCTGCTGGCGGAAGTGCGCGTACAGCGCTTCCAGCGCTTCGAACTTCAGGGCGCCGACGGCGGCGTAGTCCACCAGTTCGGTAGCACGCAGGGCGGCCAGGCGCTCCTGGAATGCCGGCGTCGCGACGCGCGCACGCAGTGCGGTGTGTTCGCCGAAATCGGCAATCGCCTCGATGCCGAGGTACAGCACATTGAGCCACGCGCGCGAAGACGGGCTGTAAGGACTGGCGCGTTCGGCCTCGTGCGGGAAGAGGGCGTGCGTCGGGCTCAGGCCCATGAACTGCGCACCCTGTGCGGCAGTCACTTCCATCAACCTGCGCAGGTCGCTGTAGTCACCGACGCCCCAGTTCTCCGCGGAGCGCAGCGCATAGACCTGCACCACCGGCCCCCATACGCGGCCGCCGGCGGCGAGCTGCGGTGGCGTGTGGCAGGCGTGCGGGCAGATCACCAGACGCATGCGGCCCAGCACGCGCATGTCGCCGGTGGCCTGCGACACGGTCAGGTCGTGATAGCCCAGCGGCAACTGGGCGGAGAGCTGCAAGGGAATCGTCGCCTGTGCGGCACCGGCGGGCACCGCTGACAGAATGCCGCGGAATTCCTGGCCGTCCTCGCAGACCAGTCGCCAGGCAAGCAACAGGTTGCCCAGTTCCGGGCCGGGGCGCAGTTGCACCTCCACGCCCTGGCCCTCACGCACCACCATCACGGGTGGCAGCATGCGCGCGGCATCCTCCTGCTGCAGGCGGGCCAGCGTGTCGCGGGCCGAGGCTTCGTCCTGCGCGGCAAAACCCATCGCGATGGCCAGGCTGCGCTTGGTGGTGGCGCTGGCGTGCTTGTATTCGCCGAAGGCGTCGGTGTAGCCGGTGGCGATCCCGATGTATTCGCAGAGACGATCGAGGGCTTCGTCGCTCATTGGGCGTCTCCCTTGGGGTCGGCCACGAAACAGCGTACCGACCAGGCTTCGAGTGATTCGCGTTGTTCGTCGCGCATGCCACCGGTGCGGAACAGCTCACGCCCGACGGCAGGTAGCGGAATGCTCAGCGCCGCGTCGCACAGGTTGGCCTGCATGACGAGACTTCCACCATCCTCCAGCGACCACACCACCTCCAGCGCACAGTGGCCGATGGAACGGTGCAGGTGACCACCGACCTTCATGCGCGGCAGCAAAGGCACGATCTCGCGCTGGCGGATGTGCAGCAGGTTGCGGTAGAAGGCCAGCCATTCGCGTTGCTCTTCGGAGGCGTTGGGTCCATCCAGCGCCCAGTCGACCTTGGATGCCAAGACGGTGGCCGGGTTGCAGGGGTCGGGCAGCTTCTCGCCGCGCAAGCCGATGCCGAACTCGCGCTGGCGGCCGCCGCGCACCGCCTGGCACAACTCCTCGTTGAAGTCGCAGAAGTACTGGAAGGGTGCGCGCGAGCCGATTTCCTCACCCATGAAGAGCATGGGCGGCATGGGTGACAGCAGCAATACGGCCGTCGCCGCACGGATGGCCTCGGGCGGGCACATCGAGGTCAGGCGGTCGCCGAAGGCACGGTTGCCGATCTGGTCGTGGTTCTGGATGAAGTTGATGAAGGTGCTGGTCGGCAGGTGCACACTGCTGCTGCCCCGCGGCTTTCCCCAGGCGGCGTAAGGCTCGCCCTGGAAAGCGAAGCCTTCGGTCAGGCAGCGCGCCAGATGCTCGATCGGTCGCTCCGCGAAACTCATGTAGTAGTGGTGCGTCTCGCCGGTCAGCAGCACGTGCATGGCGTTGTGGAAGTCGTCGTTCCACTGCGCGTCGAAGCGCTCCGGCGCACCCGGTGGACCGAGACGGCTGGCCTCGTTGCCACCGTTCTCCAGCACCAGGTGGATCTCGCGTTCGCGCCCCACGCTGCTGCGCAGGGTGGCCGCCAGTTCGTGCAGGAAGTGACGCTGCGAATGGTCATGGATCTGGTCCACCGCGTCTAAGCGCAGGCCGTCGAAGCGGTACTCCTTCAGCCAGTAAAGGGCGTTGTGCAGGAAGTAGTCGCGCACCATGCGGCCGTACTCACCGTCGAAGGCAAGACCGATGCCCCAGGGTGTCTGGTGGCGCGTGGTGAAGAACTGGGGCGCATAGGTGTGCAGATAGTTGCCCTCGGGCCCGAAGTGGTTATAGACCACGTCGAGGAATACCATCAGCCCCAGGCGATGCGCGCTCTCCACGAGGCTCTTCAGTTCATCGGGCGTCCCGTAGTCCGCTTTGGGCGCGTAGTGCTGCACGCCGTCGTAACCCCAGCCGAAGTGGCCCGGGCAGTCGGCCAGCGGCATCAGCTCGATGGCGGTGATGCCAAGCTCCGCCAGCCAGGGCAGGCGTTTCTCCAGTGCGGCGAAAGTGCCCTCCGGGGTGAAGCAGCCGACGTGCAGTTCGTAGATGACCGCCTCGTGCCAGGAGCGGCCCTTCCATTCGAGCTCTTGCTGCGACCAGCGGAAGCCCTCGGGATCGACGATCACCGAGGGCTGATGCACACCTTGCGGACTGTAGCGAGACGCCGGGTCCGGCACCTCTACCTGAGTGCCGTCGCTGGTGGTGATGCGGTAGGCATAACGATCGCCAGCCTGTGCAAGCTCGTCGCGCAGCAGGTGCCAACCAAGCTGTTGCGGCGCCAGTTCGCGCACCTGGGGTTCGCTGGCATCGCCACGCCAGTGCAGGAGGTCCACGCGCGCCGCGGCCGGCGCCCACAGGCGGAAGTCCGCCCCCTTGCCCTGAGGCAGGAGCTGGGCACCGAAGGGGCCGTCGTGGCGGAACCTCATAGGAGAGACCTCATAGGAGAAACCTCATGGGCGCGACCTCATCGGATCAACCTCCTGAGCCCTGTGCGCATGCTCATTCATCCCTCCGCATGCGCAGCAGGGCCAGCGAGCGGCCGGCCAGCGTGTAGCGGGTGCCGGCATCGAATTCCTGGCCGGGAGTTGTGACCGCGTCACGGGTGTCGAGCAGCAGGCTCCATTTCGAACCGCCATTGCCGGGCAGGGTGAACAGGATTTCCTCGTGGTGGGCGTTGAGAAGCAGCACGAGGTCGTCGTCGTCCACCGGCTGGCCCCAGGCGTCGTGTTCCGCCAGCCCCTTGCCGGACAGGAATACGCCGACGCAGCGCGCGAAAGACTGGCTCCATTCGGCATCGGTCATCTCGTGGCCGTCGGGTGACAACCAGGCGATGTCCTTGTTGCCCTCGTGCACCTCGATGCCGCGGAAGAACGTGCGGCGACGGAACAGCGGATGGGCGTTGCGCAGGCGGATGACCCCGGCGGTGAAGTCGATCATCTGCTGCTGTTCTTCGGTGAGGTTCCAGTCCTGCCAGCTGATCTCGCTGTCCTGGCAGTAGGCGTTGTTGTTGCCACCCTGGGTGCGGCGCATCTCGTCACCGGACAGGATCATCGGCACGCCTTGCGACAGCAGCAGCGTCGCCATGAGGTTGCGCGCCTGCCGCGCGCGCAGGGCATTGATCTGCGGATCGTCGGTGGGGCCTTCGGCACCGCAGTTCCAGCTGCGGTTGTGCGATTCGCCGTCGCGGTTGTCCTCGTGGTTGGCTTCGTTGTGCTTGTCGTTGTAGCTGACCAGGTCGTTCAGCGTGAAGCCGTCATGGGCGGTAATGAAATTGACGCTGGCAGTCGGCCCGCGGCCGGAGTAGGTGTAGATGTCGCTGGAGCCGGAGAGTCGATAGGCCACCTCGCCGATCACGCCGCCATCACCTTTCCAGTACGAACGCAGGCAGTCGCGGTACTTGCCGTTCCACTCCGACCAACCCGGCGGGAAGCCGCCCACCTGGTAGCCACCTTCGCCAATGTCCCACGGTTCTGCGATCAGCTTCACGCAGTTGAGCACCGGGTCCTGCCGCAGGATGTCGAGGAAGCCGCTGTAGAAATCGTAGGCATGCTCCTCGCGCGCCAGCGTGCTGGCGAGGTCGAAACGGAAGCCGTCGACGTGCATTTCGGTGACCCAGTAACGCAGGCTGTCAGCGATCAGCTGCAGCACCACCGGGTTCTTCGTGTGCAAGGTGTTGCCGGTGCCGGTGTAATCGATGTAATGCCGCTTGCCTTCGCCACCCAGGCGGTAATAGGTGGCGTTGTCGATGCCGCGGAAGCTCAGCGTCGGCCCCAGCTGGTTGCCCTCCGCGGTGTGGTTGTAGACCACGTCCAGGATGACCTCCAGCCCGGCCGCGTGCAGCGTGCGCACCATGGACTTGAACTCGTTGATGTCGCCGGTGGCGCTGTAGCGCATGTCCGGCGCGAAGAAGCCGATGCTGTTGTAGCCCCAGTAGTTGCGCAGGTTCTCCTGCACCAGCCGCTTGTCATCGATGAAGTGATGCACAGGCAGCAGCTCGATGGCGGTGACGCCCAGGCGTTTGAAGTGGTCGATGGCTGCGGGGGTCGCCAGACCGGCATAGGTGCCGCGCAGGTGTTCCGGCACGCCGGGATGCAGCTGGGTAAAGCCCTTGACGTGGGTCTCGTAGATCACCGTGTCCTGCCAGGGCGTGCGCGGTGGCCTGTCGTCACCCCAAGAGAACGCGTTGTCGACGACCTGGCACTTGGGCATGCCGGAGGCCGAATCCCGCGGGTCGAAGGACAGGTCTTCGCGTTTGCCGCCGACGCGGTAGCCGAAGTGCGCATCGCTCCAGCGCAGCTTGCCCACGATGGAGCGGGCGTAGGGGTCCAGCAACAGCTTGTTGGGGTTGAAGCGGTGGCCGTTCTCCGGCTCGTAGGGGCCGTGCACGCGGTAGCCATACAACTGTCCCGGGCGCACGCCGGGCAGGTAGCAGTGCCACACGAAGTTGGTGCGCTCGATCATCTCGATGCGGCACAGCTCGCGGCGACCATCATGGTTGAACAGGCATAGCTCCACCTTCTCGGCATGCTGCGAGAACAGTGCGAAGTTGACGCCCAGGCCATCCCACGTAGCGCCGAGCGGATAGGGGGTGCCGCGCCACACGCGCTGCGAGGCGGCCGATGCATGTTTGTCGGTCACGGCGTCTGGATCATTCACCGCGCCGCTGATTTTCGTTGCGTCCATTCCGGTTCCTGTCTGTTGGCCGTGCCGCGGGCACGACGCATCACGACACGCTGTGGCCACAGCCAATCGCTGCAGGCCGCAGGCGTGCCGTCTCCTCCTCGTGGATGTGCAGTGCTGGTCCGCGTTCAGCGCAGCTGACCGCGTCCCACCACCACGATGCCTTGCTCGCTCACGTGGAAACCGCGTTCGCGGTCCCGCGCCGGATCGAATCCGATGCGGTCACCTGGCCGCACGATGTTGTTCTGGTCGATGATCGCGCGCCGCACCTTTGCGCCGCGTCCGATCACGGTGCGATCCATGATGATGCTCTCGCTGATCTCGGCGTCTTCTTCGACGACCACCTCACGGCGCAGCAGTGCGCTGTTGATGCGCGCGCCACGCAGCACACAGCCGGCACCGATGGATGAATTGCGCAAATGGGCGTCGATGATCTGCGCCGACTCCACCTGGTCCGGCGCGGAGTACACCGGCCATTGCGGGTTGGTCATGCGGAAACGCGGACGCTCGCCGAGGGTGTCGAAGTTGGCAGCGAAGTAGGCGTCGATGGTGCCGACGTCGCGCCAGTAATTGGCTTCTTCGTACTCCTGCACGCCGGGCACCTTGTTGGTGGCGAAGTCGTAGGCCACGACTTTGTGGGTCTTGGTCAGGCGCGGCAGGATGTGCTTGCCGAAGTCGTTCTCGCCCTTGGCGTGCGCTTCGTTCAGCGCATCGAGCAGGACGTCGGTGGAGAAAATGTAGTTACCCATGGATGCCAGCGAGAAGCCGGGTCGCCCGGGCATGGAGTCCGCCACGCGCGGCTTCTCCTCGAAGGCGGTGATGCGGGTGTCGGCACTGGTGCGGATGATGCCGAACTGGTCGCACTGCGATACCGGCACCGGCAGGGCGGCGACCGATACGTGGGCCTGGGTGTCGACGTGGTGCTGCACCATCTGGCGCACGTCCATGCGGTACACGTGGTCGGCACCGAACACTGCCACCAGGTCGGGCTTCACCAGGTTGATGAGGTGGATGTTCTGGCACACCGCGTCGGCCGTGCCCTGGAACCACGCGGCACCGTGATGCATCTGCGGCGGCACGACGGTGATGAACTGGTGCGGCAGGAAAGGCGTCATGACCCAGGACTTGCGCACGTGCTCGATGAGCGACTGCGACTTGTACTGCACCAGCAGGTAGACGCTGTAGATCTCGGAGTTCACCAGGTTGGACAGCACGAAATCCACGATACGGTGCTTGCCGTTGAACGGGACCGAGGGCTTGGAGCGTTCAGCGGTGAGAGGGTGGAGTCGGCTGCCTTCTCCACCTGCCATGACGAACGCGAGTACGTTCTTGCCGGCGATCATGATTTTGGTTTCCTTAGCGAGGGGTGCTGCTGTTTGGGGCAATTGGGGGTACGGGGGCCTGGTTGCTCGAGCTCGCGGGGAAACTAGGGCGGGGCGACAAGGATCAGGGTGGACAGGGGCGGCAGGTGCAAGCTCAGGCTGTGCTGGAACGAGCCCCAGGTCTGCGCCTGGCTGTGTATGCCGCCGTGGTTGCCGATGCCGCTGCCGCCGTATTCGACGGCATCGCTGTTCAGCAGCTCGCGCCAGTAGCCGCCGTAGGGCACGCCCAGGCGGTGGAAGGGCCGCGGCACCGGTGTGAGGTTGCACACCACCAGCACCGGAGCGGCGTTGTCGGCATAGCGCAGGAAAGCCAGCACGCTCTGGTCGGCGTCATTGCTTTCCACCCACTGGAAGCCACTGCTGTCGAAGTCGCGGCGGTGCAGGGCGGGTTGTTCGCGGTAGCAGCGGTTGAGGTCGCGCACCCACTGGCTGAGGCCGCGGTGCTCGATGTACTCCAGCAGATGCCAGCCGAGTTGCGCTTCGTGGCTCCATTCCTCCGGCTGACCGAATTCGCCGCCCATGAACAGCAGCTTCTTGCCGGGATGGCCCCACATGTAGCCGAGCATGGCGCGCAGGTTGGCGAACTGTTGCCAGCGGTCGCCACGCTGGCGCGCCAGCAGGGAACCCTTGCCGTACACCACCTCGTCGTGCGACAGCGGCAGTACGAAGTTCTCGCTGAAGGCGTAGACGAGACTGAAGGTGATGTCGTTGTGGTGGAAGCGACGGTGGATGGACTCGCGGCCGAAGTAGTTCAGCGTGTCGTGCATCCAGCCCATGTTCCACTTCATGCCGAAGCCCAGGCCACCGAGGTGCACCGGGCGGCTGACGCCGGGCCAGGAGGTGGACTCCTCGGCGATCATCTGCACGTCCGGGTGGTCGCGGTAGGCGGCGGCATTGAGCTGCTGCAGGAAGGCCACGGCGTCCAGGTTCTCGCGGCCGCCATACTCGTTGGGCAGCCATTCGCCTTCGCGGCGGGCGTAGTCCAGGTACAGCATGGAGGCCACGGCGTCGACGCGCAGCGCATCCACATGGTATTTCTCCAGCCAGAACAGCGCGCTGCTGATCAGGAAGGCGCGGACCTCGTTACGGCCGTAGTTGAAGATGTGGCTGTTCCACTCCGGATGGAAGCCGCGGCGCGGGTCCTGGTGCTCGTACAGTGCGGTGCCGTCGAAATGCGCCAGGCCGTGCTGGTCGTTCGGGAAGTGGGAGGGCGCCCAGTCCATGATGACCCCGATGCCATGCTGGTGCAGGGTGTCGATCAGGAACATCAGGTCCTGCGGGCTGCCGTAGCGGGAGCTGGCTGCAAAGTAGCCGGTGGTCTGGTAGCCCCAGGAGCCGTAGAACGGATGCTCGGTCAGCGGCATCAATTCGACGTGGGTGAAACCCATCTCCACCAGGTACTGCGCCAGCGGCCAGGCCATTTCGCGGTAGCCGAAGAAGCGGCGTCCCTCCGGCGTGCGCCAGGAACCGAGGTGCAGTTCGTAGATCGACCACGGTGCATCCAGCGCATTGCGTGCGCCACGGCCGTGCATCCAGGCACCGTCCTGCCAGTCGTAGTCCAGCCGGGTAACGACGGAGGCGGTGCGTGGCGCCTGCTCGCCGGCGAAGGCAAGCGGGTCTGCCTTCCACACGGTGTTGCCGTCCGCGCCGACGATCCGGTACTTGTAGCACTGGCCCACCTGGGCGTGGGCGTCGAACACCTCCCAGATGCCGGAGCTGTCCCAGCGTGGGTACATCGGCACCGGCTGCCAGCCGTTGAAATCGCCCACCAGGGAGACCTCGCGGGCGGCGGGTGCCCACACCGCGAAGCTGACGCCGCCCTCGGGACGGGCATGTGCACCAAGATGGTGGTGCAGGCCGTGGTGGTTGCCTTCGCGAAACAGGTAAATATCCAGCGACGACAGGCGCGAAACGCCAGTCGGCCCCGCCCCGGCGTCGATGGGGGCGGTATGGGGCTGTATGTCGCTGCTGTAGTCCACTGCAACCTCTTTGGCTGGTTGATCCCGCTTACTGGCAGGCCCAGTGGATGCACCGTCGACGTGCTGGTGACACCCGCGCCCTGTCAGTTCGTATCTGGCAAAGGTATGCGATGCGCTACCCGGCCCGTGTCGGACGAATCCAAAGCCCGTGTAGGAGGCGGATGACGCAGTGCAGCGTTACGCTTGAAGACTAGCAATATGCGTGCAAGCCTGCGTTGCACGTCGCACGTATGGACAAGCGGGTGGGGGATTCGCCTGGCCCCGCGGACGGGAACCGCCGGAAGCTAGAGGCGGGCAGGGCGCGGGCCCGGGACGGGCCCGCAATCAGCGCTGGAAGTCGGCAGCGACCCTGCCGGCGGCGCGGCGGCGGGGGATGGTGACGCTGAAAGTCGTGCCGTCCTGATGGCTGGACTGCACGTCCACTTTGCCGCCGTGCACGTTCACGAAGCGTTCCACGATGTGCAGGCCCAGCCCCAGGCCCTGCATCTCGTGCACGGTATCCATGCGGTTGCTGCTGGCGAAGGGCCGGAAGAGGTCCGCCGGATCCTCGGTGGGCAGGGTGCCACGGTTGTTCACGCTGATGCTGAGCACGTCCGGGTGGCGGCCGTCGACGGCCACCTTCACCGGCTGGCCGATCGGCCCGTGTTCCAGCGCATTGCCCAGCAGATTGGAGATCACCTGCGCCATGCGGTCGTCGTCAAACACGCCGCGGGTGTCGCCCACCTGTTCCATCACCGTCCGCCCGTCTTCGTCGAGCGGAGCGAACTCGGCGCAGATGCGCCGGCAGGTCTCGGCCAGATCCACGTTCTGCAGGTTCAGCACCATGGTGCCGCTGCGCAGGCGGGCAAGCTCCAGCAACTGGTGGATCATCCGCGACATGCGCTTGCTGCTGTCGAGGATCAGGCCCGAATTGCGGGCCACGGCGGGGTTCTGGTCGGCAGACATCGCCTCCGCCAGATGGCGGATGGCGATCAGCGGATTGCGCAGGTCGTGCGCCAGCACGGCACTGAAGAGCTCATTGAGCTGCAGGGCATTGCGCAGCTCTTCCACTTGCTGGGCGATACGCCGGCGCTGGCGCTGCAGCTCGGCGAAGACGCCGACCTTGGAGCGCAGGCTGAAGGGGTCGAAGGGCTTGTACAGGAAGTCCACGGCGCCGGCTTCGTAGCCACGGAAAGTGCGCAGCGGATCGTGGGAGGCAGCGGTCAGGAAGATCAGCGGGATGCTGCGTGTGCGCTCGGTGCCGCGGATCAGCTCGGCCAGCTCGAAGCCGTCCATGTCGGGCATCTGCACGTCCAGGAGGGCCAGTGCGATGTCGTCCTCGCGCAGCAGGATCTCCAGCGCAGCGTTGCCGGACGAAGCCGTCAGCAGCTCCAGGTCCGGACTGTCGAGCAGCCCGCGCATGGCAATCAGGTTCTGCTCGGTGTCATCGACGACGAGTATCTTGGCGGGGGCACACATGCCTTCCTGCATCACTTTCTCCGGCTTCATGCCGTCATCTCCAGGGGCATCGCCTGCCGGACAGCCAGCAGTTGCGCCACCATGCCACGCAAAGGCATCTCCTTGCAGCGCGGGTTGTGCGCCAGTGCAGCCTGCGGCATGGTCGCCACAGCCGCTTCATCCGCCGCCTGGGCCCAACCCTGGCCACCCAGCGCGAACACCGTCCGCATACCGGCCGCGCCATCGTCGCTGGCACCGCTGAGCATCACGGCCAGTACACCTTGCCCATAGGCATGGGCAGCAGATTCGAACAACAGATCGATGGAAGGGCGCGACAGGTTCACGGGCGGGTCCACGTTCAGGGATACATAGGCATCCTGGCCATCGGGCTCCACCATCATGTGACAGCCCGGCGGAGCGCAATATACCCAGCCAGCCTGCAGCGGCTGCTTGTCCTGGGCTTCGACGAACTGCAGCTCGCAGTGGAAGGCCAGCACCTGCGACAGCAGGCTGGGCTGGTCCGGCGGCACATGCAGCACCAGCATGATCGGCAAATGAAAGCTGGCCGGCAGCTCGCGCAGCAGGGTGATAAGTGCATCCACACCACCTGCGGATGCGCCGATGACCACGATTTTCAGTCGTTCCATGCCCGGTGACTCCATGCTCGATGACCCTGCCATGCCTCAGGCCCGCAACTGGTAGATGCGCTGCTCGGTGTGCAGCGGCGCAAATGCATCGACATGCGCCGAGAACGCCAGGCTCTCCTTCGAGCCCAGGCTCAGGTAGCCGCGTGGCACCAGCGATTCGCGGAACAGGCGCAGGGCGCGGTCCTGCAGGCGGCGATCGAAATAGATGAGCACGTTGCGGCAGGAAACCAGATGCACCTCGGAGAAGACGTTGTCGGTCGCCAGGCTGTGGTCGGCAAACACCATGTGCCGGCGCATGCTGCGGTCGAACACCGCCTTGTCATAGGCCGCGTGGTAGTAGTCCGACAGCGAGCGGCGGCCACCGGCCTCCAGGTAACTGGTACTGAACTGGGCAATCCGGTTGCTGGCGTAGATGCCCGACTCGGCAGTACGCAGCGCCTGGGCGTTGATGTCGGTGGCGTAGATGACGCTGCGTTCCAGCAGATTCTGCTCGTGCAGCAGGATGGCCAGCGACCAGACCTCTTCGCCGTTGCTGCAGCCCGCCACCCAGATCTTGATAGACGGGTAGGTGGCCAGCATGGGCAGCACCTCTTCCGCCAGCAGGCGGAAGTGCTGCGGGTCGCGGAACATCTCGGAGTGCTGCACGGTGAAGAACTGCAGCATGCGGCTGAACAGCTCGGCATCGTTCAGCACCTTGTCCTGCAGGCCGGACACGGTGGTGCAGCCGAAATGATCCATTGCCTGCTGGACGCGCCGACGCAGCGACGACCGCGAATAGTTGCGGAAGTCATGCTGGTACTTGAGGAATACGCCTTCCAGGAGCAGGTGCAGCTGGATGTCGAAATCCGACACCGGCACCGCCGTGGCCAGCGACTGATCGGGGCGTCCGCACATCACTGTGGCAGCCATATCCTGCATAGCGACACCAGCTTGTCGATGTCCACCGGCTTGGGAATGTAATCGTTGGCACCGGCCTGCAGGCAGTGCTGCCGGTCATCCTGCATGGCCTTGGCGGTCAGCGCGATGATCGGCAGGCGGGTGTGCACCGGGTTGGCACGGATGGTGCGCATGGCGGTGATGCCGTCCATCTCCGGCATCATGATGTCCATCAGCACAAGGTCGATGTCGCTGCGGCCGTCCAGCATGTCGACACCCTCGCGGCCGTTGCGTGCCACTTCGATCTTGGCGCCCAGGTTTTCGATGACCGCCGTCAGCGCGAAGACGTTGCGCATGTCATCTTCCACCAGCAGGATGCGGCGGCCCTCGAAGCCGCTGTCGCGCTGGCGGGCCTGTTGCAGGAGGCGCTGCTTGTCCGGCGGCAGGTCAGCCTCCACGCGATGCAGGAACAGGCTTACCTCGTCGAGCAGGCGTTCCGGCGAACGGGCGCCCTTGATGATGATGGACGCCGAGTAGCGACGCAGGTGCTCTTCCTCTGCGCGGGTCAGGGCGCGGCCGGTGTAGACGATGACAGGCGGGAAGGAGCCGGCGTTCTCGGTCATGCGCTCCAGCAATTCGTAACCCGAGGCGTCCGGTAGCATCAGGTCCATGATCATGCAGTCGAAGCTCTGGTGCGACAGTTGCGCCAGGGCTTCGCTCATGGTGCCGGCCAGCACGGTTTCCACGTCCTCGGCACCGATCAGGCGGCCGATGGTTTCGCGCAGGGTCTCGTCGTCCTCCACCACCAGCACCCGACGCATGCGCGTCTTGAGACGTTCCTCCAGCTTGCTCAGGGCGTCGGCGAGCTCCTCGCGCGCCACCGGTTTGATGGCATAGCCCACCGCGCCCAGCTTGAGTGCCGTCTGGCGGTGATCGTGCACCGACACCATGTGCACCTGGATGTGACGGGTCGCGCTGTTGTGCTTGAGACGTTCCAGCACCGTCAGGCCGGACTCGTCGGGCAGGTTGATGTCGAGCAGGATGCCGACCGGCTGCAGCTCTTCCGCGAGGCGCAGCGCGGCCCCGGCGGTGGAGGTGTGCACGCAGTCGAAGTCCATTTCGTGCGCCAGGTCGTAGAGCACCTGGGCGAAGCGCAGGTCGTCCTCCACGACAAGGATCGTGCGGCCTGCGCGCGGCGGCTTGTGGCGGTCGTCATCGATCTGCGCCACGAAGCGCGGCATCTCCGGACTCGACAGCGTGATGACCTGGGACGACGAGGCTGAGGACGTTGAAGAGGAAGACGCAGGAGCAGGCGCCAGCGTCGCCGTGGCCGTGGCCGTCGTTCGCGGCAGCACCTCAGCCTCCGTGGCCTGCACGGGGGCGGCAGGCAGCACGGGCAGGCGCAACGTGAAGGTGCTACCGGCGTCCGGTTCGCTTACCACCTCCACCGTGCCGCCGAGCAGTTGCGCAAGCTCGCGCGAGATCGACAGCCCCAGGCCAGTGCCGCCGTACTTGCGGCTGGTGGTTCCATCCGCCTGGCGGAAGGGCTCGAAGATCACATCGAGCTGATGCGGGGCGATGCCGCAGCCGGTGTCCTTCACCGCGAAGACGATCCAGCCATCCTCCGGCGCCGACACCTGCAGACAGACTTCGCCGCGGTCGGTGAACTTGAAGGCATTCGACAGCAGGTTGCGCAGCACCTGCTGCAGTCGCTGAAGGTCGGTGGTGATGACGTCCGGCGCGTTCGGTGCGACTTCGATGCGGAAGCCCAGATGCTTCTGGCGGGCGATGCCTTCGAAGACGGCGGCCAGCGAGGAGGTGATGCGCGCGACCGGCTCTTCCTTCAGCGAGATGTCCAGGCGGCCGGCCTCGATCTTGGCGAGATCGAGGATCTCGTTGATGAGGTCGAGCAGATCGCTGTTCGCTGCATGGATGGTGTTGGCGTAGCGGATCTCCTCGTTGCTGAGGTGCCCGCTCTTGTTCTCGGCCAGCAGGCGCGACAGGATCAGCGAGCTGTTGAGCGGTGTACGCAGCTCGTGCGACATGTTGGCGAGGAACTCGGACTTGTAGCGGTTGGCCCGCTCGAGTTCGGAAGCGTTGTCCTCCAGCGCCTTCTGCACCGACAGCAGGTGCGTCTTCTGGCGTTCCAGCTGGTAGGTGCGCTCGGCCAGCACTTCGTTGCTCTGCTCGAGCTCGGCCTGCTGGTTCTCCATGCGTGCCTGGGAACTGCGCAGCACGTTGCCCTGTTCGGACAACTCTTCGTTGGAGACGCGCAGCTCTTCCTGCTGCACCTGTAGTTCCTCGCTCTGGCGCTGGGTGCGTTCCAGCAGCTCGGCAAGCTGGCTGCGATAGTTGCAGGAACGGATGCCGATGGCGATGGATTCGCCGACGAGTTCCATCAGCGACTGTGCATCGACCAGCGATTTTGCCGGGCGCGTGAAGGCCAGTTCGACCAGGGCGATGACGCTGCCGTCGGCCGCCAACGGTGCAATCATCACGGCGCGGGGTGCCATGTCGACGAGGGCGGAGGAGACGCGCAGGTCTTCGTTCGCTTCGTTCTCGAAGATGCGCAGGCGCCCGTCACGCGCGGCCTGGCCGATCTGGCCGGTACCCAAGGTGAAGGATTCCGGCACGCCCTGCGGGTCGTGGGCATGCGAAGCGATGCGTCGCAGCTTCTCGCCCTCGCGCAGGTACAGCACGCCCACCGAAGCGTTCAGGTAGCTGGCCAGGGTGTCGAGCAGCCTGGCGCTCATGACGTCCAGCGTCTGTTCCCCCATGAGCGAACGCGAAACCTGCGTTGCGCCCTGGCGGATCCACGCGGCTTCAGCCAGCGAATTGCGGGAGCGGATGACCTGATGGATCAGCAACGCGACCGCCCACACCGCAACCAGGTACACCGCGCGGTTGGTGAGGGCGACGTAGTAATTCGTGGCAGGCGGACTGAGCCAGAAGGTTGCCGTGAGGAATACCGAGACGCACAGCGCGACGAGCAGCGGCACCGCCGCGCGGGACTGCCAGACACAGAAGGTGACTGGCACGATGTACAGGATCCACTCGGAGATCTGTGTGTGGCGGTCCAGAAGGAAGATGCCGATTGCCATGACGGCAACGACGATCTGGACAAGTCGGTCCCTGCTGGAGTGGGCGAACATGATGCCTGCACACAGTCTTTTGCAATTTAGTGCAGGGAGTGTAAGGGGGCCGACCTGCGGACTTTTGTCAGACCACTCCTACACCCAGCGGCAGCGCCGCACGCCTGCCGTGACGTGTGTCTCGGCAGGCGTGCGGAGGAAGCGCAGCGAGGGCAGCGGTACGGTTGCGTGAACCGTTGCCGGCAGGTGCGCTCAGGTCAGCAGGTCACGACCAGTACGGCGGCACGCTGTAGAAGGCGTGCAGCGAGCGGCACACTGCCGGATCGGCAAAGTCCGGCCATTCATCGCGATCGAAACCAGGCGCTTCCTTCAGGTGGTCGCGGGTCTGATCGAAAATGAAGCAGATGCGCGCCGGATCGAACTGCATCGCCTGCAGCGGCACCGCGAACAGTTTGGTATCCGCATCCGGCGTTTCGATGAACTCCAGCACGACGTAGGCGACGCGCCCGGAGCTGAAATCGATCATGAAGTCGTTGATCGTGCCCAGTTGCTCGTCCAGGTGATTGACTACCCGGGTACCGGCAAGGGCGCTGGCGGGAAGATGATTGTTCATGCTTGTCTCCTTCGGGGATCCGTTGCGGACCGGTGCGGCCGCAGACCGGAACCCATCACGGGCTCTTGCTGGAAGTGTATTTGTGGTCAAAATGCACAACTGTCAGTGCGGGACGATGCCAATGTCAGCATCCGCTGACAGGAACGTCCCCGCTTTGGTCGTAGTATTTTGCTGGGAACACGGTTGTTCCCACGCGCAGTGACACTGCGCAGCGTCCAGGACCCGTCTCGGGAAAACCCATGCCAGACGAACTTTGCACAGACGTCGACGTCGCGGCACCCACACCAGGTGACAACGCAATGGCGACCGACAGGACCAGAACCCGCAAGCCGGGCAGCGACGCCAGCAATGCCAATGGCACCCGTCTGGCGGTGCTCGCGCGCTTGTCACCCGTGTTCCATCACGAACTGGTGGGCGCCATTGCACCGATCTCCATCAACCTTCAGCTCGGCAAGAGCTTGTTGCAGCGACCCGAGCCGGACATGGCACGCCTGGGGCAGGTGGTAGAGCAGGCGGACGGCGCCATCGTGGCGGCGCGCAAGCGCTTCGAGAACCTGATCGGCTGGCTGACTGGCGAGGCGACGTCACGACGGGGCCCGCCGCGCAGCCTGCAGGCGATCGTTGCCGATGCCGTCAACCAGCTGCGGCTGGAGCTCGCGCTGCGCCAGGTGACCATCGAGCAGACCGCGGACGACACGCCACTGACCGGTATCGCCGACCGCGATCTGTTGTACCTGCTGGTCGCGGCCATGCTCGCAGCAATCGATCAGTACCCCGACCTCAATCTGCTTCGCGTGGCGACACGCCAGGCGGACGGCAGGATCGCGCTCGACATCAGCTGGGGCGTATCCGGCATGGGTGGCGCAGACATGGGGCCGGAGACAGCCCGGCTCGACTGGGAAGGCGTCATCGCACTGGCCGAGCAACTCGGCCTGACCGTCACGCTGGACGAAGCCACCCGGCAGTTCGGCGCCTCGAAGACCCAGCCCGGGCACTGAAGCCCACTGCGCGTTGCCCGACGCGTCTTCCCACGCGTTCTCTCAGGAAAGCGCGGGCGACTGGCTGCGTGCGGCGATGAGGGTCAGCAGCTCGTCCGGCATTGCCGGCTTCACCAGATAGTGGTCGAAACCGGCCTCCACAATGGCCTTGCGGGCCGCTTCGTGACTGAAACCGGTCAATGCGATCAGCATCGGCTGGGGAGCGCCGGCTTCGCTGCGGATGGCCTTCGCGACATCCAGCCCGCTGATGTCCGGCAGACCGATGTCCAGCACCACGACTTCCGGCAACCACTGCCTGAAGCGGGTGATCGCGGATTCGCCATCGAAGACGGTAGCCGTTTCGTGGCCCATCAGATTGAACAGCTCGGCCATGGTGCGCGCGGCATCCATGTTGTCGTCGACCAGCAGGATGCGGGAGCCGCCGGGCGATGCAGCATCGGACGGGACATCATTCACTGACGGGATTGGCATCTCCGGTTCCTTCTGCGATTCGACGGGCGCGGCAATCAGATCGAGCGTGATGCGGAACTCGCTGCCCAGGTTTGCTCCCTCGCTCAGCACGTCAATTCTTCCTTCATGCAGGCGCACGAGGTTCTCCGCCACGCTCAGGCCGATGCCGAGACCGGCAGAGGGCAGGGCGGCGACCTGACTCCCCTGGTTGAAGAGCCGGAACAGGCCGCTGACGTTGGCCGGATCGATACCGATGCCGTTGTCACGCACACTCAGGATGACCTGTTCGCCCTCGCGCCAGATGTCCAGGTGAATGCGGCCCCCCATGGGGGTGAACTTCGCGGCGTTATGCAGCAGATTGCCGAGCGCCTGCGACAGTCGGGCCTGGTCGGCATCCACCCACAAGGGCTCCCTGGGCAGGCTCATGTGGAAGTGCTGTGAGCGCTCGTTGAAGATGCTCTCGCAGGCTTCCACAGCCTGCGAGGCAATTTCGCTCACGCAGACCGGCGTACGCCGGATCTGCAGCTTGCCCAGCGTGAAGCGCGAGGCTTCGAGCAGATCGTCGACGAGGCGCCGCAGCTGCAGGGTCTGGCGCTTGATGATCGCCTGCTCGGGGGGCAGCGCCTTGCCGGACACATGGTGTTGCAGGTTCAGCGCATTGCTGATGGCGGCCAGCGGATTGCGCAGCTCGTGGGCCAGGATGGCCATGAACTCGTCCTTGCGACGGTCCTGCTCACGCAACTGCTGCTGGTGCTCCAGCAACTGGTCGAGCGTGACCATCATCTCGCGGTTCTGCTGCTCCAGTTCTTCGATGAGGGACGTAGGCTGCCGGCGGATCAGGTCGTCGATGAAGGCCTTCAGTTCATTCGGCGTCATCCGCGAGTAGCGGGGTGCCAGCGCCATCTTCAGGGTGACGATGGTGCCGCCATCCGGGCGTGGTTCGATGACGAACTCATCCACCAGCCGGCGGCTGCCTGGAATGCCCACATGCGCGGAGTTCGCGGGACCGCTCAGCAACTGCTGGGCGTCCTTGATGCCCGGCCCCTCGTCGACCACCCTGGCCATCAGGAACGCGGCATTGTTCTGCGGGAGGCGGGCCAGCACGAATTCGATCTTGCCCTTGCCGGCGTGCTGCAAGGCATTGCGCGCGATTTCCGACACCGCCGTCGCGAAGCGCGTGGCATGGTTGTCGTCCAGCTCCAGCATGGTGGCGATCTGTCGGGCGCGGCGGCGGCCCGAGAAGATGTCTGAGTCACTGGCGATGCGTGCAGTCAGCATGGGAATCACGACGGCCTGCCGTTTCTCGCCACCACGATGGTGGCGTCATCGTTGTCGCGGCGCAGATCACGGAACAGGGCGGCGGCGACCAGCGAGCCCGTGCGCATCAGCAGGCCGGGATAGTCGCGCAGGTTCCAGCGGGACGACAGCCCGTCCGAGTTCATGATCAGCGTGCTTGTTGGGGTCCAGGCGTAACGTTGCTCGCGGGCAGGACGGGCCTGGTAGCCCAGGGTTCCATCCTGCACGACCAGGTGCTGCGTACCGGCCTCGTCGATCCGCAGGCCGTTGATGTTACCGATTGACGCGTAGCGCAGCTCGCCTGCGACAGGGTCGACGGCTGCTACTGCGGCCACCGCCCCCCGCGTCTGGCGCAGGCCCTGGTGCAGGCGCGCGAGGATCTCCGCCGGGGAATCCAGCGGCGAGCTCTCGAAGATCTCGGTCGCACGCTGGGCGGCCGGTGCCGCCAGGGGGCCATGCCCGAGCCCGTCTGCAACGAGTATCCACGACACTTGCCCGGCACGTCGCACGGCCCAGCAGTCGCCACTTATGTCCTGTCCGATCTTCGGCATGGTGATGCCGCTGATTTCGAGCTGCGCGGGAGGACGCACTGTACGTATTGCACGTGTTGCAGGTACGACGGAAGACGACGCGGGACGGTCGTCGAACCAGAACCGCGCGTGCGACACGGTGCCACGCCCCGGCTGCGAGAAGATGTCCCAGGCGTCGGACTGGCGAACGATGGCCCCCAGGCCGCCACCCATGGTGCCTGCCGTGGAATAGCCGTCAGTGAGGCACTGGCTGACATTCTGCATGCCGGGCCCCTTGTCGCTGGCCACGATCTCCATGCCCGTACGCTCGCCGTCACGCAGACTCAGCAGGAAGACGAGTCCGCCGCCGGCATGCTTGAACACGTTGGAAGCGATCTCGCTCGCGACGATGGCTATCTGCGCCTCGCGCGTCTCCCCCGCGCCGTGGCGGCGGGCCAGCGCACTCGCACGCCTGCGCGTTTCCGCGACATGGGTGTGCTCGCGGATGGCAATCACTTCTACAGTCGTCGCGTCCATTGCGTGATGCATACCAGCGTGCCCTTGCCGGGCGCGGAGTCGATACTGAATTCACTCACCAGGCGTTTCGCGCCGCTCAACCCGAGGCCCATGCCACCACCGGTGGTGTAGCCATCCTGCATCGCCTTTGCAATATCGGGAATGCCCGGTCCTTCATCGCGAAAGGACAGGCGCAGGCCGCGTCGCGCCAGCGCATCCGTCACGTCCTCGATCAGGAAGGTGCCGCCCAGCCCGTATATCAGCGTGTTGCGCGCCAGCTCGCTGGCTGCCGTGACCAGCTTGGTCTGCTCGACGGTGGAAAAACTCAGGGGTGGCTGCGCCCACTGGCGGACCAGCGCGCGTACGCGTTGCAGGTCTTCCTGGTTACGGATGAGGACCGACTCACTCCGCGTCGTCTTCGTCGTCGTGTTCATTGCCGACAGCCTCCCGCAGGAGAGTCATGCCACGTTCGACGTTGAGCGCAGTACTTACGCCCGGCAATGTGAGTCCGAGTTCCACCATGGTGATCGCGACCGCTGGCCGCATGCCGACCAGTACCGTCGCCGCATCGAGGATGCGCGACAGCGCAGCGATGTGGGCAAGCGTACGGCCGATGAAGGAGTCGACGATATCCAGTGCCGAGATATCGATCAGGACACCACGTGAGCTGTGCCGCGAAACCATGGTTGTCAGGTCGTCCTGCAGGGTCAGCGCAAGCTGGTCGTGAAGCTCCACCTGGATGGTGACGAGCAGGAACTGGTCAAGTTTGAGAACGGGAATGCGTTCCATCCTGGCGCTCCGTCAGGATAATCCGGTACCGGTTTTGAGAGGCGCGATGCCGCGTCCCACCTTGGCCAGCGCCAGCTTCAGGGCTTCGGCCAGGCTCGCCTTGGTCGTCACGTCACCAAGATCCACACCCAGATGCACGATGGTCTGGGCGATCTGGGGGCGGATGCCGCTGATGATGCATTCGGCCCCCATCAGGCGCGCCGCCGCAATGGTCTTGATGAGGTGCTGCGCGACCAGCGTATCCACCGTCGGCACGCCGGTGATGTCGATGATCGCGATTGCCGCTTCGTGGTGAACGATGCCCTCGAGCAGGTTTTCCATGACGGAATGGGTGCGCTCGCTGTCCAGCGTGCCGATCAGCGGCAGCGCAAGCACGCCGCGATACAGCTCCACCACGGGTGTCGACAGGTCCAGCAGCTCCTGCTGCTGCTGCAGGATCACCTGCTCGCGGCTGCGGAGAAAGACCTCGGCAGTGTAGAGACCGAGGGAGTCGAGCAGGGTGGTCATGGCCCACACGGCATCCGCAAGAGTGTCTGCACTCTTCGATTCCTGGCGCAGGCGCTGGAACAGGGGCTGCTTCAGCGAGAAGACGAACGTGGCGGTCTCGCTGGGCGAGAAGCCCTGCAAGGCACGGGAGCGCGACACGGACTCCAGCATCGTGCGCACTTCGCCCCACACGGTGTCGTTCTCGGCACTGGGGTCTTCGTTGAGCGCCGCAGAGAACAGATCGAGGAACTGGGACGACTGCTCCAGTGCGTCCTCGCTGCTCATGATGCCGGACAGCGACGAAGCGCTTTCCTTCTGGCGCTGTATCCATTCCTTGAGGATGTCCGCCTTGTGGCGGGCAATCACATTCGCTACGTCCGTTGCGTTCTTGTTCACGTTCTCTCCCTTGGCACCCGGATTGCCCGGTCCTGCGATCCCCTGTCGGCGGCTCGGAGCCGTGGTCACCGTCCTCTTGTAACGGAAGCGCCCACAGCGACGAAGTCGGGCGATGACACGGCGCGCAGCCATCCGTGCTACGCATGGCCGGAGTGTAAGACTTCGGCCTGCAACGCAGTGTCAGACCAATCCTACAGTTTGATCCGCAGACGACTACGCAGTGGTCTCAGGCCTGCTCCCTATAGTCGCCCCAAGCCACGAAGGGCTACGTCCGCCCCAGTCTGCAGCGGGTACGGGACGCCCCTCATCCTCAGCCAGGAGACGCAGCAAATGAGTCGGGATGCCATCGATCCGCAGATCGTCATGAACACCCTCAAGCATCTTGCGGACGACTGCCGCGAACGTGCACTCGGCTTCGGTGAGTATGCGGCCTACGTCAGCATGCCGGCCTTGCAGCGCCTGTTGTGGGCGAATGCGGAGGAGTGCCGGGCCGCAGCGGCTGAACTGGAAATGCTGATCAACGGACCCGGTGCAGCAGGCCAGCGCCGCGGAACAGTAGCACCGCATGGTGGCGCCGAACTCGAGCACGTGCTGCGCCGTAATAGCGACCGTGCAGTGCTGGAGGAGTGCCTGCGAGGACAGGAGGGCATGCGCTACCGGTACGAGCGCGCCCTCTCCATGCCGATGCCCACCGGCATCCGCCGTGCGCTCCAGCGTCACTTCAGCGGCATGTTGCGCTACGCGGACAAGATCCGCGCCCTGCGCCTTGCCCCCGGCCTTCACTGATCCAACGCAGCGCACCTCATCAATGCAGGCCCGGGAGATCCCATGAAACGCTCGGAGTGGAAATCGAATCACCGCGTGAGCCTGCTGCCCAGCTCCGAGGTCTATCTGGAGCGCCTTGGCGCCGCCGTGGCCACGGCGAGCCGCGAGGTCCTGATCGAGGCCGATCACCTGCGCGACGACGTCGCCGGGCGCGCACTGGCTGTCGTGCTGATCGGCGCTGCGCAGCGTGGCCTTCGCGTCAATGTGACCTTGCAGTCCACGGGCTCCTCCTCCCAGCCCAGTCCTTTCATCAAGGGGCTGATCGCCGCGGGCGTGAAGATCCAGAGCGCAGAGGCCTATGTGGATGGACGGCCTTGCCCGCCCCGCAAGCTGGCCGTCGTAGACGGTGAGCGCGCCTTCCTCGGTGGTTTCAGTTTCGATGGCGACGCGCCGGTGGGCTCTCCGCCTGTGCAGGAGTACGGCGCCGAACTCGTCGGCCCACTGGCGAGCAGCGTGCGGCTGATGCTTTTTGCCCGCCTTGCCGGCAATCGTCACCCGGTGGAGAGCGAGCGTCGCTACAGCCGTCGGGGCAGGGCTGATCAGCCCGGCGGCGAGGGCTGGGCATGCATGGTCAGTGGTGACGAGAAGAGCAAGCGCGGCGATGTGCTGCGCCATTATCTGGAAGCCATCCGTCATGCCGAGCAGGACATCGTGCTCGCGAGCGCCTACTTCGCGCCAGGCTGGCGCCTGATGAAGGCCCTGGCCGAGGCTGCGCGCCGTGGCGTGCGGGTGCGCCTGGTCGTGCAGCACTGGCCGCGGCATGCGGCCGCGCGCTGGGCCATGAAGCAGATTCACGCCTACCTGCTGCGTCAGGGGGTGGAAATGCTGTCCTACCGCCGCTCGCTGCTGCATGGCAGCGTCGGTATGGTGGATGACCAGTGGGCCACCATCTGCTCTGGTAGCCAGAACATGGAAACCCATCTGGTCGTGCGTGACCGCCAGTTCAATGCCGCGTTGCGCGCGCACCTGCATGGCCTGATGTGCTTCGACTGCAAGCTGGAAGACGAGGCTCGCCTGCCGCAGGGCGTAGGCCTGCTGCGCGCCCTGGCCGGCGTCGTCGTGTTGCGCATGCTGGACGATGTGCCACGCCTGCCGGCGCAGTCACGCGCCGTGCGCGGCACCTCCGGCGTCGCACCCCCCGCTCTCGGTCGTACGGCGTCGGGTCACTCCTGAAGCGTATCCAGATTCGGGAAGTAAAAGCAGAACGGCCTTCCGCGGAAGGCCGTTCTTTGTTGACGCTTGCACGCTTGATGTTGTGCAAGCGTGATGCAGCCTCAGAAGCCCACGCGATCCCACACGCGGCCGGACCTGGCTGCCAGCAGGAAGTCATCCAGCTCGCTGGGGCTCTTCAGATCGATGACGCCGAACTCGCCTTTCACCGCCGCATTGCCGGCCAGCGCATCGCAACCCGCAATGCCGATGGCCTTGTAGTGACCAAAGGCGTCACGCAGCCATTGCTGCGCGACAGGCAGATCGGCCAGCGCGTCGCTGACGGACTCGTTGGCCAGTACGACCACCGCATGAAACAGGACGGACGGTGCCCCCGCCAGCGCCATGTCCGCTGTGTGCACCTTGCCGGTGCTGTCCTGCACTGCCGCCGGCTTCAATGCCACGCGGGCAAGCTGCGCCTTGTCCTTCTTCAAGCGACTCTCCAGCGCGACCAGCATGTCGGGGTCGAAGCCGTCGCCCAGCAGCACGGCGAGCTTGCGGCCTTCCAGTGTGTTGCGCGCCTTGGCCAGCAGGCTCAGTGCCGGACTCGGCTGGAGGTCCTTCGGCGGCTGCGCGGGCTCGATGACATCGGCCTTGCCCGTCATGCCCAGTTGATCGGCGACGTCAGCCTCCAGGGCAGCATCGATGATCTTCAGGTGGCCGAGCATGCGCGTGCGGATGGCGATCGTCTCCACCTTGCCGAGCTCGAAGGCCAGCGCGTTGGCGATGTGCTCGCGTTCCGGCGGGGTCATCGACAGCAGGAACTGGCGCGCCTGCGAGTAGTGGTCGGAGAAGGATTCGGCGCGCAGGCGCGTCTTGTTGCCTTCCAGCGGGGCAGGGAAGCTGGTAAAGCCGTGCACCGGACATTCGCGTGGCGCGTCTGCCGCCAGCGAGTTCGGCTCGTAGGACACGCGGCCCTTCGGCACTTCCATCTGCGCCATGCCGTCGCGCGTGAAGTTGTGCATCGGACAGCGCGGCTTGTTGACCGGCAACTGATGGAAGTTCGGACCGCCCAGTCGGCTGAGCTGAGTGTCGAGATAGGAGAACAGGCGGCCCTGCAGCAGCGGGTCGTCGCTGAAGTCGATGCCGGGCACGATGTTGGCGGGGCAGAAGGCGACCTGCTCGGTCTCGGCGAAGAAGTTGTCCGGGTTGCGGTCGAGCACCAGCTTGCCCACGATCTCCAGTGGAACCTCTTCCTCCGGGATCAGCTTGGTCGGGTCCAGCACGTCGAAGGCCAGTCTGTCGGCCGTCTCCTGGTCGAACACCTGCAGGCCGAGCTCGTACTCGGGGTACTGGCCGTTCTCGATGGCTTCCCACAGGTCACGCCGGTGGTAGTCAGGGTCGGCGCCATTGATCTTCACCGCCTCGTCCCACAGCACCGACTCGGCGCCGATCACCGGCCGCCAGTGGAACTTGACGAAGCGACTCTCGCCGAATTCGTTGACCAGCCGGAAGGTGTGGACGCCGAATCCTTCCATCATGCGGTAGGAGCGCGGGATCGTGCGATCCGACATCGCCCACATGATCATGTGCATAGCCTCCGGCATCAGCGAGATGAAGTCCCAGAACGTATCGTGCGCCGAGGCTGCCTGCGGAAAGCCGCGATCGGGTTCCTGCTTCACCGAGTGCACCAGGTCGGGAAACTTCATCGCGTCCTGGATGAAGAAGACCGGGATGTTGTTGCCGACCAGATCGAAGTTGCCTTCTTCCGTATAGAACTTCACCGCGAAGCCCCGCACGTCGCGTGCGAGATCGATCGAGGAGGAGCCACCCGCGACGGTGGAGAAGCGCACGAACACCGGCGTCTTCACGGACGGGTCCTGCAGGAACTTCGCGCGGGTGATGCCCGACAGCGAGCGGTAGACCTGGAAATACCCATGCGCGCCCGAGCCGCGCGCGTGCACGATGCGCTCCGGAATACGCTCATGGTCGAAGTGGGTGATCTTCTCGCGCAGGATGAAGTCTTCAAGCAGCGTCGGGCCACGCGAGCCCACACGCAACGAGTTCTGGTTGTCCGCAACCGGGATACCCTGGTTGGTCGTCAGCAGCGTTTCCTTGCCACCGCCGTGCTGTCGGTGAAGCTCGCCGCCGTTGCCGGTGCGATCGGCGCCGGGTGTGCCGGGGTGGGGGTGTGCAGTGCGCGTGTTCATGGCGAAGACTCCTTTTTCTGAAGACAACAAAAACGCGTACCGGGGTACGCGTTGAGTGGGGTGTAGTTCTGGATGTCGTGGGAGGTCAGTCGACCCGCACGCTGTAGCCCGCCATCAGCTGGTCCTTGCGGGCCTGCATGCGCTTGCCGAGGGCGACGGTGTCGATGCGGCTCGAATCCACGCGCGGAAACAGCTCGCGGTGCTCCTCCTTCACGTGGCGCTGCATGTACTCACCCAGTACTATCACCCGCGCATCGAAGAACGGGTCTTCGGGATCGTCCTCGCGGATCTGCGCAATGAGCTCGCGCGCACTGACGTGGTCGGCGACCGCTTCTTCCAGCAGATCGTCCAGTTGCAGCATGCGACGGACCATCGGATAGAAGATCTCCTCCTCGATCTGCATATGCACCTCCAGCAGCATGCAGATGCGGTCGGTGATCATGCGTTTGCGCGAAGCGGAGCGCAGGCGCTCGTACACCTCGAACAGCGCTTCGACCTCCTTGTGGTCGGCGCGCAGCAGGCGGATCGCGTCGATGCTGCCGTGGCTGCTTTCGTTGATGCGGCCCTGGAAGCCTTGCTGGGCAGGACCGTAGGCGCGTTGCGGTTGGCTGTGGGTGTTCGGCATGTCGATTCCCCTTTGTCGAGATTTCATCTCCGATGACCTGAGGCGGATGATCGACGCAACGCCGGAGCATGCGGGTCGGAGTGCTGCGCTTTCGGGTGTCGGTACGTTCCTACGGCGTTAAACCGGACGGTGTCGTCATGCCGTTCTTGACTTGGCTGACGCGATCGGTTCGAATCCCCGCCCTGTGCCCGGATGGTGAAACTGGTAGACACAAGGGACTTAAAATCCCTCGGCGAAAGCTGTACGGGTTCGATCCCCGTTCCGGGTACCAGTGTCGTGCAATGCCTGCTGGCACCCAGCATCGTGTCCGACACACGGTGAACGAAAAAACGCCCCGATCCGGGGCGTTGTCGTTTGTCGCTGTTGTCGCTGCTGTTCTGCTGGCGCTGCGCCGTAAGACGGCGGTTCAATCCGCCGCGTTGAGACCGTGCTTGCGGAAGAGGGCGCGCGCGGCTGCCGCCTGTTCCGCCGAGGCCGGCGGCGTGTCGGCGAGCTCGTACTTCATGCCGAGTTGCTCCCACTTGAACTTGCCGAGCTGGTGGAAGGGCAGGACATCCACCCGTTCGACATTACCCAGCGTTGCGCAGAACTTCGCCACGCCTTCGACGTTGTCCGGCGCATCGGTAAGGTCTGGCACCAGCACGTAGCGTAACCACACCGGGCGCTTGCGCTCGGCCAGGCGACGTGCGAATTCCAGCACCGGCTCTACGGGCTTGGCGGTGACGCGCAGATGCGTCTCCGGGTCCCAACTCTTGATATCGAGCAGGAAGAGGTCGATCTCGTCCAGCTCTTCGTCCGACAGCTTGTTGCCGAGGAAGCCATTGGTATCGAGCACGGTGTGCACACCTAGGGCCTTGGCACCATGCATCAGCTGCATGACGAAACGGTCCTGCACCAGCGGCTCGCCGCCGGAAACGGTGAGTCCGCCGTTGGCGGCTTTCAGGAATGGGGCGTACTTCGCCAGCTCCTGCAGCAGATCATCCACGCAGACCAGCCGGCCGTTCTTCAGCTTCCAGGTATCCGGGTTGTGGCAGTACTGGCAACGGAATTCGCATCCCGTCGTCCAGTAGACCAGGCGCATGCCCGGGCCATCGACGGCGGAACCGGTTTCCTCCGAGTGGAGGAAACCCCAGCGCCCACCGCGCAGCAGTTCGTTGGTCTCCGCGTCGGGCATGGTGTTGCTGTGCTCGACGCGCAGATCGAAACGGCTACCGCGCAGGGGCGTGTCCATGGTGCTGGCCCGGTCTCGTTCAGACTTCGCCGTGGAAGGTGCGGTTGATCACATCCAGCTGCTGCTCGCGCGTCAGCTTGATGAAGTTCACCGCGTAGCCCGACACCCGGATGGTGAGTTGCGGGTAGTTCTCCGGGTGCTCCATGGCATCCACCAGCATGTCGCGGTTCAGCACGTTGATATTCACGTGGAAACCGGTAGTGCCGAAGAAGCCGTCCAGCGAGCCAGCAAGGTTGGCCACCTGGTCCTGACGGGTGTTGCCCAGACCGCTCGGCACGATGCTGGAGGTCATGCTGATGCCGTCCTGGCAGTGCTCGTACGGAATCTTGGCAACCGACATGGCCGAGGCGATGAAGCCCAGCTTGTCGCGGCCGTGCATCGGGTTGGCACCCGGTGCGAACGGTTCGCCGGCACGGCGGCCGTCAGGCGTGTTGCCGGTGTTCTTGCCGTACACCACGTTGGAAGTGATGGTCAGGACCGACTGGGTGTGCAGCGCGTCGCGGTAGGTCTTGTGCGTGCGCAGCTTGTTCATGAAGGTCTCGGCCAGCCAGGTGGCGAACTGGTCGACCTGGTCGTCGTTGTTGCCGAACTTCGGGAAGTCGCCTTCCGTCACGTAGTCGACCACCAGACCTTTCTCGTCCCGCACCGGCTTCACCTTGGCGTACTTGATGGCCGACAGCGAGTCCGCCACCACCGACAGGCCGGCGATGCCGAAAGCCATCGTGCGCAGCGGGTTGTAGTCGTGCAGCGCCATCTCGATGCGCTCGTAGGCGTACTTGTCGTGCATGTAGTGAATGACGTTCATCGCATTCACGTAGGTGCGCGCCAGCCAGTCCATCGCGGTGTCGAAGTTCTTCATCACCGAGTCGAAGTCCAGCACGTCGCCCTTCACCGGTTCGAAAGCCGGCATCACCTGTGCACCGGACATTTCGTCACGGCCACCGTTGATGGCGTACAGCATGCACTTGGCGAGGTTCACACGGGCGCCGAACAACTGCATCTGCTTGCCGACACGCATGGCCGACACACAGCAGGCGATGGCGGTGTCGTCACCCCAGGCCGGACGCATCAGCTCGTCGGACTCGTACTGCACGGCGCTGGTGTCGATCGACACCTTGGCGCAGAACTGCTTGAAGCCGGCAGGCAGCTTGGGCGACCAGAACACGGTCATGTTGGGTTCCGGTGCCGGGCCCAGGTTGTACAGGGTCTGCAGGTAGCGGAACGAAGTCTTGGTCACCAGCGAGCGGCCGTCTTCGGCGATGCCACCGATGGATTCCGTCACCCAGGTGGGGTCGCCGGAGAACAGTGCGTCGTATTCCGGGGTACGCAGGAAGCGCACGATGCGAAGCTTGATGACGAAGTCGTCGATGATTTCCTGCGCTTCGGCTTCGGTCAGCGTGCCTTCCTTCAGGTCGCGTTCGAAGTAGGCGTCCAGGAAGGTGGAGGTACGGCCCAGCGACATGGCGGCGCCGTTCTGCTCCTTCACGGCTGCGAGGTAGGCGAAGTACAGCCACTGCACGGCCTCCTTGGCGGTCGCAGCGGGCTTGGAAATATCGAAGCCGTACTTGGCGGCCATCTCCTTCAGCTCGGTGAGGGCCTTGAGCTGCTCGGACAGTTCTTCGCGGTCGCGGATGATTTCGTCAGTGGAATGCTCACCATCGATCGACTGCTTCTCGGCCTTCTTGGCCTCGATCAGACGGTCGATACCGTACAGGGCCACGCGACGGTAGTCGCCGATGATGCGGCCGCGGCCGTAGGCGTCCGGCAGGCCGGTCACGATGTGCGAGCGGCGGGCCTTCAGCACGTCTTCGGTGTAGGCGTCGAACACGCCTTCGTTGTGCGTCTTGCGGTACTTGGTGAAGATGTCCTTCACCGATTGCTCGACCGGGAAGTTGAAGGCCTTGAGGCCGCCTTCGACCATGCGCCAGCCACCGTTCGGGAAGATGGCGCGCTTCAGCGGTGCCTCGGTCTGCAGGCCGACGATGACTTCGTTGTCGCGGTCGATGTAACCGGCATCGTGTGCGGTGATGGACGAGGGGATCTGCGAGACGTCGAGCACGCCGCGCTCACGTTCGGCGACGAACAGTTCGGACAGCTTGGCCCACAGCGCGGTGGTGCGGGGGGTGGCACCGGCGAGGAACTTGTCGTCGCCGTCGTACGGTGTCACGTTGCTGACGATGAAGTCGCGTACGTCGATGCCAAGTTTCCAGCTACCGGGCTTGAAGCCGCGCCAGGCCTTCGTCAATTGATCGTCCATGACAGTCTCCACAACCAGAGGGTCTCGTTCGGACATGATCTACTCCTTGCATTAAGAGAATCGGTCGGAGTCCGGGTCTGGACTCCTGCGCTTCCGGTGGTCTTTTGAACCACGTCCGCGCCACGACTTCAGTATGTGACCGACCCCTCTCGATAACCTGACGTAGATCAAGTTCGCGGGTAAATGCTTGTTCTGATTAGTTGATTCCGGAATCAGAGCGGCTTATGTGCGTTCGCAGCAATCTGCTATGCGCAGCACATGAATGCCTTCAGCATCAACATGATGGCACCGATCCGTGCCATTCGCGTGGCTTTTCAGCCGGACAACTGCTTCAGTATTTCCCGCACTTTCTGGGCGCGGAGTTTGCTGTCTATCGCCGCGATGCTGACCGTCAGTTTGTCCTGTCCAGCCAGCTTCCAGTTCCGGTTCTTCTGGATGAGCTGGATGATCTTTATCGGCTCGATCGGCGGATTGGCGACGAAATGCAGCTGCACGCGGTTTTCGCTGGCGTCGATCTTGATGATGCCCAGCGGCTTGGCGGCCACGCGCAGGCGGTGCGTCTCCAGCAGGGTCTGGGTCTGCTCGGGCATTTCGCCGAAGCGGTCGATCAGCTCCTCCTGCAATGCCTGGATTTCCTCGACGTCGTCGCAGTTGGCCATGCGCTTGTACAGCGTCAGGCGCTCCTGCACGTCGCTGCAGTAGGCGTTGGGGAGCAGGGCCGGGGCGTGCAGGTTGATTTCCGACACAACGTCCAGAGGCTGCGACAGGTCCGGCTCCTTGCCGGCCTGCAGATCCTTCACCGCGCGCTTGAGCATCTCGCTGTACAGCGAGAAGCCCACCTGCTGGATCTCGCCGGATTGCGAATCGCCCAGCACCTCGCCTGCACCGCGGATCTCCAGGTCGTGCATCGACAGGAAGAAGCCGGAGCCGAGGTCTTCCATCATGGTGATGGCCTCCAGCCGCTTCTGCGCCTGCGCGGTCGGCTTGGCGTTGGCGTCGGTCAGCAGGTAGGCGTAGGCCTGGTGGTGCGAGCGGCCGACGCGGCCACGCAACTGGTGCAACTGCGCCAGGCCGAAGCGGTCGGCGCGGTTGATGATGATGGTGTTGGCGGTCGGGATGTTGATGCCGGTCTCGATGATGGTCGAGCACAGCAGCAGGTTGGCGCGCTGGGTGGTGAAGTCCTTCATCACCCGCTCCAGCTCGCGTTCCGGCAGCTGACCGTGGCCGACGACGATGCGGGCTTCCGGCAGCATCTCCTCCAGCGCGACGCGCATGTTCTCGATGGTATCGACCTCGTTGTGCAGGAAGTACACCTGGCCACCGCGCTTGAATTCGCGCAGCACGGCCTCACGCACGATGCCCTTCGAATGGGCCTGCACGAAGGTCTTGATGGCCAGACGCTTCTGCGGCGCGGTGGTAATCGCCGAGAACTCGCGCAGGCCTTCCAGCGCCATGCCCAGCGTGCGGGGGATAGGCGTGGCGGTCAGGGTCAGGATGTCCACCTCGCTGCGCAAGGTTTTCAGCGTTTCCTTCTGGCGCACGCCGAAGCGGTGTTCCTCGTCGATGATCACCAGCCCGAGGCGCTTGAACTCCACGTCCTTCTGCAGCAGGCGGTGGGTGCCGATGAGGATGTCCACCTTGCCCTCGGCCGCCAGCTCCAGCGCCTCGGTCTGCTCCTTGGCGCTGCGGAAGCGCGACAGCTCGGCAATCTTCACCGGCCAGTCGGCGAAGCGATCGCTGAAGGTCTGGAAATGCTGCTCGGCGAGCAGGGTGGTGGGGCACAGCACCGCCACCTGCTTGCCGTCGGCCACCGCGATGAAGGCCGCACGCAGCGCCACCTCCGTCTTGCCGAAGCCGACGTCGCCGCAGACCAGCCTGTCCATCGGCTTGCCACCGCGCATGTCCGCTACCACGGCGTTGATGGCCGCGAGCTGGTCCGGTGTTTCCTCGAAGCCGAAGCCTTCGGCGAAGGCGTCCAGGTCGTGCTGTTTGAAATCGAACTTGTGGCCCGGGCGCGCGGCGCGCTGGGCGTACAGCGCCAGCAGTTCGGCCGCCGTGTCGCGCACCTGCTGCGCGGCCTTGCGCTTGGCTTTCTCCCACTGGCCGCTGCCCAGCTTATGGAGGTCGACGTTCTCCGGGTCGGCACCGGCGTAGCGGGTGATGACGTGCAGCTGAGACACCGGCACGTAGAGCTTGTCGTCGTTGGAGTACTCCAGCAGCAGGAACTCCATGTCGCCTTCGCCGAGGTCCATGTGGACCAGGCCCTGATAGCGGCCGATGCCGTGGCTCTGGTGCACCACCGGATCGCCGACCTTCAGCTCCGACAGGTCTTTCAACCAGCCTTCGACGGTGGCCTTGCGCCCCTCTCGTCCACGCCCGCGCGGACGTGCCTGGGTGGCGTACAGCTCGTTCTCGGTGACGATGGCGATGCGTGACTCCGGCAGCAGGAAGCCGGACGACAGCGGACCGGTACCGAGCGCAAACTTCGCGTTGCCCGCCATGAAGCCGGACAGGTCCGCGCTGGTCTCCGGCTTCAGGCCGTACTCGCCGAAGTACTCGGCAATCGTCTGCTGGCGGCCGGCCGATTCCGCCAGGACCAGCACGCGGCCGTCGAAGCCGGACAGGAAGGCCTTGAACTTGTAAAGCGGATCGTTCGCCTTGCGCTCGACCGCCAGCTCCGGCAAGGCCACCGCAGGCGGCGGCAGCTCACTGCCGCTGGCCCCGATGGCGACGCGGGTGCGGGTCTTCGCGGCGACGAAGAACTGTTCGGCCGACAGGAAGAGTTGCGCGGGTGGCAGCAACGGGCGGACGCGATCCCCGCCCATCAGCCTGAAGCGGTTGTTGGCCTCGACCCAGAACGCCTCGATGGCGGCGTTGACGTCCTGGTGCAGCACCAGCAAGGCATCGGCGGGCAGGTAGTCGAAGACCGCCGCGGTGTCGTCGAAAAACAGCGGCAGGTAGTACTCGATGCCGGGCGAAGCGATGCCGTTCGACACGTCCTTGTAGATGACGCTCTTGGTCGGATCGCCTTCGAAGGCCTCGCGGAAGCGCTGGCGGAAGGCGCTGCGGGCCTTCTCGTCGAGCGGAAATTCGCGCGCCGGTAGCATGCGGATTTCCGGCACCGGGAAGACCGTGCGCTGGGTGTCCGGGTCGAAGGTGCGGATGGTCTCGATCTCGTCGTCGAAGAGGTCGAGCCGGTAAGGCAGTTGTGCCCCCATGGGGAAGAGGTCGATCAGACCGCCACGCACCGAGAACTCACCCGGCCGTACCACCTGCGTGACGTGGTCGTAACCGGCCAGCGTCATCTGGTTGCGCAGGCCCTCCACGTCCAGTTGCTGGCCGGCCTTCATGAAGAAGGTGTAGCCGGCGAGGTAGGCCGGCGGCGCCATGCGGTACAGCGCAGTGGAAGCCGGCACCAGGGTGACGTCCGACTCGCCTTTCTGGATCGCGTACAGCGTGGCCAGCCGCTCGGACACCAGGTCCTGGTGCGGCGAGAAAGCGTCGTAGGGCAGGGTCTCCCAGTCCGGCAGCAGGTTCACCCGCAGGGCCGGTGCGAACCACGCGATTTCCTCTGCGAGCCGCTGTGCATCCAGCGGATTCGCCGTCACCACCGCCAGCTTCTGCCCCTGGCTGGCGAGTTGCGCCAGCGCGGCGGCATCCGCTGCGCCATGGAGGCGTGGCAGATCGAGACGCTGCCCGGCTTTCGGCAGGACGATGCGGGACAGGGCGGGAACGGGGAGGGCGACGGGTTGGCTGGACATACAGACTGGAATCGACGAGCAACGCTGCGACAGGACAGCACAAATGAAAACACCGCACGGCGGTGGTGACCGGCGCGCGGAAGCAGAACGACAGGGGGCGGATTATAAGTTGAAAGTGTGAAGGGCCCGCTTTCGCGAGCCCTTCGTGAGGCCGGTTGCCGACAGGAAAACTCAGCCAGTCTCCACGCGGTTCTTGCCAGCGCGCTTGGCGCGGTACATCGCCTGGTCGGCACGATCCAGCGCGCCAGCCGGCTCCTCTTCCATGCCCATCTGCGTGACGCCTGCGCTGAAAGTGATCAGCAGCTTGCGATTGTCCGCGAGGAAAAAACGTTTGGTCAGCTCGCGCTGCAGGCGCGTCAGCACGCCCACTGCGCCATCCACCACGGTATCGGGCAGCAGGATGACGAACTCCTCGCCACCGTAGCGGCCACAGGAGTCCTGCGGACGCAGGTTCTCGCGCACGACGCCGGCAATATGGCGCAGCGCCTCGTCGCCGGTGGCATGACCGAATGTGTCGTTGAGCTGCTTGAAGTTGTCGATATCCAGCAAGGCCATGCACAGCGGCGACTTTCGGCGGCGCATGCGGGCGATCTCGCGAGCGATTGTTTCTTCCAGACCTTTGCGGTTGAGGGCGCCGGTGAGCGGATCGTGGCGAACCAGTTCGCTGGCCTGTTCAAGTTCGGTTTCCAGGCGGGCGATCTCACGATAGGCCTGGTCCACCGTGCCGCGCAGGGCAGTCAGTTCCGCCTGCGACTGATGGGCACGGGTCTGCACATGGCGGGTTTCGGAGATGATCTCCTCGATCAGGCCCGACAGCTCGTCCATGCCATGGGCCTTGGAGACCCGGCCGGCAAACGCTTCCATCTTGCCGTGGAAGACGCCCGTGGAGTCCGCCAGTTCGGACAGGCGCTCGACGAAGCTCGCCAGCATCTCGCGCATCTTGGTCTGCGCGTCGCTCAGGCTGCGCTTGAGCGTGCCTTGCTTGAAGATGACGTCACGCAGACGCTCGCGCACTTCCTCGATGACATCCTTGTCCAGCGGTTTGCCGAACAGTTCCAGCAGCACGTTCATCTGGCCGGACAGCCACTTGTCGTCGACCACCAGCTCGCCGATGTTCTCGATGAGCAGTTGCAGCAGGTTCAGCAATGCCTGGCGGATGTAGCTCTGGTCCTGCGCAATCCATTGCACGCGGTAGGCAAACTTCTGCAGACGTTGCAGGAATTCGTCTTCGCCACCGGGCAGGCCGGTACGGAGCTCGCGGGCCAACCCGCGCGACTCGTCCGCCAGCTCGGGCGTGTCGATCAGCAACATGCCGATGGCGTTGTCCAGCGTGGCTGCCACCACTTCACGCAGCGAGTCGCTGCTGCCGATTGCCGAAACGGCGACAGCGGTTGCCGCAGACGCCGTGGCGCCACCAGCGGTGGCAGTACTGGTCGCGCCCGATGCGCCCGACGAGGTGGCCGCGGCAGCGGCCGCTGCAGGCCTCGGCGCAGCAACGGCCGGCAGCTCGCTGCTCAGCGTTTCGACGGACGTCGCATTCGAACTGGGAGCCTGCGTCCAGCCACGCACCAGCCCCTGCAATCGGGTGAACAACAGGTCGGGGTCCGCTGCATTGGCCTGCAGGACATGTTCCAGCGCCTCGCGCTTGCTGGTTTCACTGAGGCCGGCCTGGCGGCGCTCCAGCTGCGTCAGCAAGTCGCCCAGCAGGCCGGACCAGGCCGGCGCAGGCGCGGTCTGCTCGCCGAGCAGGGTAATCATCTGGTTGCGGAAGCCGTTCCAGTTGCGCTCCTGGATGGCGGCTTCGATACGCCGGGCCAGGCGTAGCTGTTCAGGCGTAGTGCGCGGCAACGATGCCGCCAGCATCTTGAGCTGGCGTTCCGGGAATGCTTCCTCGGTCGTCGCGCCGGAGATCTTGTTGTAGAACTCGCGGAAATTCTCCGGCGTCGGTGGAATACGCTGCGTCGCGAGGCGTCGCAGGACTTCGCGGGCGATCTCCAACGGGTTGGCTTGTTCCGGCATGTTGCTTGTCGCCCCCAGCGACAGGTGCTGCTATTTCGTTCTTATGCGTCTTGCCGCGGACCGGTCACTCGACCAGTCCGTGCTTGAGCCCGTAATGCGTCAGTTCCGCGTTGTTGCGGAGCTTCATTTTTTCCAGCAGACGGGCGCGGTATACGCTCACCGTCTTGACGCTGAGGTTGAGCTGCTCCGCGATCTGCGTCAGCGTCTTGCCGGAGGAGATCATGCACAGCGTCTGGTATTCACGGTCGGACAGTTTTTCGTGCGGCGGCCGCTCCAGATCCTCGGTGATGGCATTGGCAAGCTCCTCGGCCACTGCCGCGCTCACATACTTCTTGCCAGCCGCGACCTGGCGCAGCGCGGTGACCAGCTGCTCCGGTGCGCCCTGTTTGGAGAGGTAGCCCGCCGCGCCGGCACGCAGCGCACGCACGGCGTATTGCTCTTCCGGATGCATGCTCAGGATCAGCACCGGCAGTTTGGCGAATTCCTTCTTGATCAGCTTCAGGGTGTCGATGCCGTTGCGGTCGGGCATGGATACGTCCATCAGCACGACGTCGTACTGGCTGTTGCGCAGCATCTGCAGGGCTCGCACGCCACCGTCGGCCTCCCCGATGACCTCCATGTCCTCGGTATCCGACAGGATTTGTTTCAAACCGTGGCGGATGATGGCGTGGTCGTCGACGATCAGGACGCGGATTTTTTCGCTCATGGCGGCAAAGGTACTCATCAGGCCAAGGCCTGTCCATTGGGTATAGCGGCGCCGTCGCGGGATACTTCAGTGTTGTCGTCACGCAACGGTGCGCGCAGTACGACAAGCGTGCCGCAATCGGCGCGCGGGCGGATCTGCATGTTGCCGCCCAGGGCGTGCAGGCGCTCCCGGATGCCGCGCAGGCCGAAGGATTTCGGTTTGTTCAGATCCGCTACTTTCACGCCGCGCCCGTCGTCGGCTACCTCCAGCACGATCTCGTCACCTTCCTGCATCAGACGGACTTCCACCAGGCCGGCCTGGGCATGCTTGGACACATTGGTCAGGGCTTCCTGGAAGGTGCGGAACATGGCAAGCGAGGTGTCCTCGCCAGTCTCGATGTCATGGTCGGCACACAGCACGGCACAGCGCAGGCCGGTGCGGTGCTCGAAGTCTTCCGCGTAGCTTTCCACCGCGGCAGCGAGCCCGAACTCCTTGAGGATGCCCGGGCGCAACTCCCGCGCCACACGGCCGGTGGTGGCAATCGCGTCGTCCAGCATCTGCTCGATGCCGCGCACGCGCTCCTTCAGTTGCGGCTCGTGATCCATCTTGCCGGCCAGCAGGGATACGGCGATCTTGATACCGACCAGGGTCCCGCCCAGCACATCGTGAATGTCACGCGCGATACGCTCGCGCTCCTCCTCCTTGGCGTGCTGCAGGTGGTTCGACAACTCGGCGAGCTGCCTGCGGGACTGGCGCAGTTCGATCTCGTTGTGCTTGCTCTGCGTGATGTTCCACATCACGCCTTCCCACAGCGTTGCGCCGTTTTCTATCTGGCGAGGCGAGCAGCGCAGGTTGATCCACTTTTCCTCGGCGCCATGCGGCAGGATGCGCCCCTCCCAGTTCAACGTGGTGTTGCGCTCCGAGGCATTGTTGAGGGAGGTAAGGAAATCCTCGCGGTCGTCGGCGACGATCAGCTCCAGGAGTGGATCGGGGCGGGCCCGCAGTTCGTCGGCGCTCAGGCCCATCAACATCTGGCTGGCCTCGCTGACATACAGGAATTGCAGCAGACCGCGATGGTCGGCCTGCATCTGGAACAGCACGCCGGGTACGTTGGCCGCCAGCGCGTGAAAGCGGGCATCGGATACCCGCATGCCATCCAGCGCCTCGCGGCGTTCGCGCCGGATGCAGGCTTCGTGACGTTCCCGCTCGATGACCGGCGCCAGACGATCTAGCTTGCTCTTGCTCAGGAAGTCCTGCGCACCCGCCAGCATGATCTGGCAGGCGCTTTCCTCTTCGATGATGCCGGACACGACGATGAAGGGCAGGTCGCATTCGAGTTCCTGCAACAGATCCAGCGCCAGCATCGCGGTGAAGCCGGGCAGGTGGTAGTCGGAAATCACGACGTCCCACTCCTCCCGCATCAATGCGGCACGCAACTCGATCAGATCGTTCACCCGGCCGACCTGCGGCTGGTAGCCGATACCGCGCAGGTGACGTTCCAGTAACAACGCATCGTCTTCGTTGTCCTCGATGAGCAGGACACGCAACAGGCGATCGGACGTGGAATTGAGCATGGGCGGGGCTTTCCGGCAGGCAGGTGAAAAAAAGATAGCACGGGTATAATCCGCCGCGTCATCGGGTCACGACAGTCTTTGTCAGCGACACAGATGTTCAGGCTGCGCTCCCGCGCACGCTTTCGCCGCTTTAGCTCAGTTGGTAGAGCAACCGCCTTGTAAGCGGTAGGTCGTCAGTTCGATTCCGACAAGCGGCACCAGACACCCTGCAAGGCAGGACAACCCATCCGGTTGTCCTGCCTTTCGTTTTTCTGCCCGCCGGTTCTTGCTGGCCAGCCGCGGCCGGAAGATTTGTGCGCCGCCGCGCGAAACGCTAAAATCGCCACGAATGCGGGTTTTCCTGTATTCCGCTACGGAAAGTGGCTGTCCCGAGCGTTCTTTGCCGGTCGTCAAAGTGCGCTAGGGACAACTACTTCAGTGTGTCCCCATGATTTTCGGACTGACCGTGGCCGAGTTTGAGAGCCTGTCCCTCAGGTTCCTGCTCAGTGGCCTCATCGCCTACATGCTGTTCATCATCTGGAACCTGGCGCGGGATTCGCGCGCCGGTCGTTTCGGAACAGTCATGCTGTTCTTCGTGCTCGGCCTGGGCATGTTCGGTTTCTCCGCCAAAACGGTGATTGCCAAGGTGCTCGGCCTGGAGTGAGGCAGGGGCGGGGCTCGGTATAATCGCCGCCTTTCCCATCCCAACGAGAGCCTGCAATGAGCCAGTTCGACAGCGTTTCCGTCGTCAAGAAAGCCAACGTCTACTTCGACGGCAAGTGCGTCAGCCACACCGTCATTCTGTCGGACGGTACGCGCAAGTCGGTCGGCGTGATCCTGCCCGCGACCCTGACCTTCAACACCGGCGCTCCGGAAATCATGGAAGGCGTGGGTGGCAGCTGCCGCGTACGCCTGAAGGGCGAGACCGAGTGGAAGACCTACGGCGCGGGCCAGAGCTTCAATGTGCCGGGTGACTCCAGTTTCGACATCGAAGTCGTCGGCGAGGCCTACCACTACGTCTGCCACTTCGGCTAAAAATACGCCGGGACGCTACTGCGCGGCCGGCTGGCTGCGTTGGCGTGCTCGACGTACATGACGTACGTCTGTGCGCGCCGCCTTGCCAGACATCCGCTCGCTACGCGCCCCGGCGCATTTTCCTTAGGAGAGAACCCCATGCCTTCGTTTGACGTCACGAACGAGCTGAACTGGCCCGAGGTGCACAACGCAGTCGACCAGGGCAACAAGGAGATCACCAACCGTTTCGACTTCAAGGGGTCGGATGCACGGGTGGAGATGAGCGAGAAGGACAAGACGATCACCCTGTTCGCTGACGACGACTTCAAGCTGGACCAGGTGTGGGATATCACCACCACCAAGTTCGCCAAACGCAACGTCGATATCCGCTGCATGGAGCGCAAGGACAGCGAGAAGATCAGCGGCAATAAAGTAAAGCAGCCGATTGTCGTTAAGGTGGGTATCGACACCGAGTTGGCGAAGAAGATCGTCCGCCTGGTGAAGGACAGCAAACTGAAGGTCCAGGCCAGCATCCAGGGCGATACGGTGCGCATCACCGGCGCCAAGCGGGATGTGCTGCAGGAAACCATCGCGATGCTGAAGAAGGCGATCACGGATTTCCCGCTGCAGTTCGGGAATTTCCGCGAGTAGGAACAGTCAGTAGAGAAACAACCTGCAGGACAGCCACACCATGGAAATCAGCGCAGCCTCCATTTCAGCGAACGCCCAGCAGCAAGTGCAGGGGCAGGTCCAGGTGACCATGCTGCGCAAGCAGATGGACATGCAGGAAGCGCAGATGGCGCAGTTGCTGCAGGCCATCCCGGAGCCGCCGAAGGCTGCACCGGGTCAGCCGGGCGCCATCGTCAATACCTTTGCCTGAGACATCCACCGGCTGATCTCTCGCCGGGCTCTCGCTCTCTGGGTTGGCACTCGACGACCCGGTTCAACTCTCGAAGAAGTTCAGCAGCCTTTGCGGCAGCCAGTCGAGCCTGCCCGGAAAGCTGCCGGTCACGAAGCCGACATGACCGCCATGCTCCGGCTGCTCCAGCAACACCGATCCTGAAACCTCGCGTTCCCCCGGCAGGCACTCCACCGGGAGGAACGGATCGTTGCGCGCGTTCAGCACTAGCGTCGGCAGCGCGATGTAAGGCAGCCAGGGCTTGCTGGAGGCCCGCTTCCAGTAGTCCGCGACATCCGAAAATCCATGCAGCGGTGCGGTGTAGGCGTCGTCGAATTCCTGCAGCGTGCGTGACCTGAGCGCACGCTCTACGTCGAATATCCCCGGAAATTCCTTCGCCTTGTAGCGTGCCGTGCGCAGCATGCTGCGCAGGAAGTGCCGGGTATAGACCTTGTTGAACCCCAATGCCAGATGATGGCCGGCGGCGGTCAGATCGATTGGCGCTGACACGGCAGCGGCCTTGCCGATGAGTTCTGCCGCCTTGTGGCGTCGCGTGCCCAGCCAGCACAGCAGCGCGTTGCCGCCCAGTGACACGCCGACGGCGTAGCGCGGCACTTCCGGATAGCGCCGGATCAGGCGGCGCAGCACCCAGTCGATCTCGTCGGCATCACCGGAGTGGTAGGCGCGCGGCAGCTTGTTCGGCTCACCGGAGCAGCCCCGGAAGTGCACCACCGCGCCGTTCCAGCCCTTGACGGCCAGCAGGCGCATCAGTGCACGGGCGTAGTGGCTGCTGCTCGAACCTTCCAGTCCGTGGAACAGCACCACGAGCGGCGTGCTCTCGCGTCGCGGCAGGAAGTCTACGTCGATAAAGTCGCCATCCGGCGTGTCCCAGCGGCGCCGTTTCATGAGCGGCATGTCGCCCTTGATGGCCAGCGGCCAGATGGTCTGGAAGTGCGGGCCGTTCAGCCAGGCAGGCGCCTGATAACTCGGGAACATGGCACCAGCACTCAGTGAACGACGCGCGGCGCGTCCTGCATCATCAGCCCATCGGTGTCAGGCGCCGGCGAAGTGTGGTGCAGGATCATCTGCCAGCCCTGTGAGCCGCGCAGATAAACGTTGGTAGCGATCATCGGCGGTGACATCTGCTCGTCGCCCTCCACCGTGACGTGCTCCAGCACGCTATGCACCGACATCAGCATGGCCTGGTTGCGGATCGGCTGGCTGGTGCGGATGCGCAGCTTCACGCCACTGGCGAACAACTGGCGCCAGGCTTCGCGGATCGCCGACAGGCCATTGAACCGCGCACCGCCCGGGTGGATGCAGACCACTTCCTCGTCCTCGGCCCACACCGCCATCAGGGCATCGATATCCATGCGGGCGAATGCCTCGTAGAAGGCGCGCTCGGCATCGTCGGGCGTGGCGAAGATCGGTCGTGTCATGCGGCGTGCGCCTGCTTGTCGACGAGGCGCTGGAACACCTGGTCCGGCGTGATGTGGTGCAGACAGTCCAGATGCCCCAGCGGGCATTCCCGCTTGAAGCAGGGGCTGCAGGCGAGTTTCAGCCAGATCACCTCCGCCTTGTAGGACAGCGGAGGCGTGTAGTTCGGGCTGGAAGATCCGAACAGCGCGACAGTGGGACGGTCCAGCGCGGCGGACACATGCATGAGCCCGGAGTCGTTGGTCACCACGTGTCGCGCCATCGAGATGATGCTGATGGCCTGGCCGAGATTGGTCGAACCACAGAGATTGCGCAGGCTCTTGCTGTCACCGCCAGCGAGCCGGACGATCTCTGCGGCGACCGGCGCGTCCTTGCGCGAGCCGAGTATCCACACCGGGATGTCACGCTCCAGCAGCTTGCGCGCGAGCGAAGCGAAGTGCTGCTCCGGCCAGCGCTTGGCCGGGCCGTACTCGGCGCCCGGGCAGAACACCACCGGCGCCGGCTCCACGTCCAGGCCCAGAACGGCCAGCGCGCTGAGCGCATCCTTCTGCTCCAGCTTCAGCTTCGGATAGGGCAGGGGGCGCTCCAAATCCTGGCCCGGCTGCTCGGCGAGCTGGGCGTAACGCTCGACCTGCAGCGGCAACTGCTCTTCGTTCAGGACGTGCCGTTCGTTGATCAGGCCATAGCGTGCTTCGCCCACGAATCCGACGCGGCGCGGAATGCCGGCGAACCAGGGCACGAGGGCTGACTTCAGGGAGTTCGGCAGCACGTAGGCGGCGGCATAGCCGTTCTTCGCCAGCTTGCGGCCCAGCTTCCAGCGCTCCCGCAGTTTCAACTGGCCGTGGTTGAACGGGTTCTCGATGACGCGGGAGATTTCCGGCATCGCCTGCAGGGCCGGGGCGACCCAGCCGGGCGCCAGCACTTCGATGATGCTGTCGGGATGACGTTGCTTGAGCCGCAGGAAGAGCGGCTGCGCGGCGACGGTGTCGCCAATCCAGGAGGGCGCGATGACGAGGATCTTCATGGCTTGTTCTGTCTCGTTGAGCGCGCGGATTGAAGCATGTGAGAAGGGGGCCCTGAAGCCCCCTTGCTGATCAGTGGTGACCCTTGGGTGCCTCACCGGTGAGCTTATATTTGGCGCCACAGTAAGGGCAAGCCGCCTCGCCGGTCTTCACCACGTCCAGGAACACGCGCGGATGGCGCGCCCACAGCGGGGCGTCCGGCATCGGGCAGTGCAGCGGCAGGTCCTTGGCGGCGACTTCGATCACCGTTGCCTTGTCATGATTCTCGGGCATCGCTGCGCCTCCCTCAGACGTAGTGCAGCCAGTTGTCGTACTCGGGCAGCTTGCCGTTGACCAGGTCGAAGTAGCGGGCCTGCACCTTGGTGGTGATCGGGCCGCGCTTGCCTTCGCCGATCTGGCGGTTGTCCAGCTCGCGGATCGGCGTGACTTCGGCGGCGGTACCGGTGAAGAAGGCTTCGTCGGCGATGTAGATGTCGTCGCGGGTCAGGCGGCGGGTGCGCACTTCGATACCGAGGTCGCGCGCCAGCTTGTGCACGGTGTCGCGGGTGATGCCGGTCAGCGCCGAGGCGATTTCCGGTTCGTAGATCACGCCGTCACGGATGATGAACAGGTTCTCACCAGCACCTTCGGCCACGAAGCCGTCGGTGTCCAGCAGCAGCGCTTCGTCGTAGCCGTCCTGGGTGGCTTCCAGGTTGGCCAGGATGGAGTTGGCGTAGGTGGTGGCCACCTTGGCGCGCGGCATCGTCACGTTGACGTGGTGGCGGGCGAAGGACGCGGTCTTCACGCGGATACCGTTCTCCAGGCCGTCGGCACCCAGGTAGGCGCCCCAGGGCCAGGCAGCGATGGCGACGTGCACAGCAGCACCGCGCGGCGACACGCCCATCTTCTCGGAACCGTAGAAGGCGATCGGGCGCAGGTAGCAGGACTCCAGCTTGTTGGCGCGCACCACTTCCTTCTGGGCCTCGTTCAGCACTTCCTTCGTGAACGGCATCTTCATCATGTAGATGTGTGCCGAGTTGAAGAGGCGGTCGGTGTGTTCCTTCAGACGGAAGATCGCGCTGCCGCGGGCAGTCTTGTAGGCACGCACGCCTTCGAAGACGGACAGACCGTAGTGCAGGGAATGGGTCAATACGTGGATGTTGGCCTCGCGCCAGGGCACAAGCTTGCCGTCCATCCAGATGAATCCATCGCGGTCCGCCATCGACATGAGAAAAACTCCGTTACCAGTGGGTGAGTATGGAAATGCCGGCGAGTGCCGGCCAAAGAAGCGGAATTTTAGCGCATCAAGGCCGCTTCTGACCGGTTTTGCAGGCCCGGCAAGGCGGGCAGGCTACAATTGCTGCTTTGCGAGGAAGCCTGATGATCTGGAAACCCGATGTGACGGTGGCCGCGGTCGTGGAGCGCGAAGGGCGCTTCCTGATGGTGGAGGAGCATACCGAGGACGGTCTGCGCCTGAACCAGCCGGCAGGTCACCTGGAGCAGGGGGAATCGCTGATCGAGGCTTGCGCGCGCGAGACGCTGGAGGAAACCGCCCATGGTTTCGCCCCGCAACAACTGGTCGGCATCTACCAGTGGCCACGGCCGAAGGGCGATGTGACTTACCTGCGCTTTGCCTTTGCGGGTGAGCTGGGCGCTTTCGACAGTGTCCGCGTACTGGACCGCGGCATCGTCCGCACCGTATGGCTCAGCCTGCAAGAACTTGAAGACTCGGCCGACCGTCACCGCAGCCCGCTGGTGCTGCAATGCGTGCGCGACTTCGTCGCCGGCCACCGTTATCCGATGGAACTGATTCGTCACTATGGTTGATGTAAAGCTGCCCCTAGGCCTGAGCACCGGTTTGCCGGATGGGCAGGGCATGAAGGTCGTCGTCGGCATGTCCGGCGGTGTGGACTCGTCGGTTGCGGCCTTGCTGCTGAAGCAGGCCGGCTACGACGTAACGGCCCTGTTCATGAAGAACTGGGAGGACGACGATGACGACGAGTACTGCTCCACGCGGCAGGATCTAGTGGACGTCGCCTCGGTATGCGATGTGCTGGGCCTAGACCTGGAGGTCGTGAATTTCAGCAAGGAGTACAAGGACCGCGTCTTTGCCGACTTCCTGCACGAGTACGAAGCGGGCCGCACGCCCAACCCGGACATCCTGTGTAACAGCGAGATCAAGTTCAAGGCCTTCCTGGACCACGCTTTGCAGCTCGGCGCCGACAAGATCGCCACCGGCCACTATGCCGGCGTGCGTGAATGGAGCAGCGACGGCCGCACGGAATTCCAGCTCCTGAAAGCCGAGGACGGCACCAAGGACCAGAGCTACTTCCTGTACCGCCTGAACCAGGCCCAGCTGTCGAAGACGCTGTTCCCGCTGGCCAACGTGTACAAGCGCGACGTGCGCGGCATCGCCGAAGCAGCCGGCCTGCATGTGCACGACAAGAAGGACTCCACCGGCATCTGCTTCATCGGCGAGCGCCCGTTCCGCGAATTCCTGATGCGCTACCTGCCGACCAGGCCGGGCGAGATCCGCAGCCTGGATGACGACCGCCTGCTCGGCGAGCACCAGGGGCTGATGTATCACACCATCGGCCAGCGCAAGGGCCTGCACATCGGCGGCATCAAGGGCAATGACCACGCAGGCGAACATGACGCCTGGTACGTCGCCGCCAAGGACATGAAGCGCAATGTGCTGTTCGCCGTGCAGGGACATGAGCACCCGGCGCTGCAGCGCGAGCGTCTACAGGCCATCGAGCTGAACTGGATAGGCGGGCGTGCGCCGCGTACCAACTGGGTGTACACCGCGAAACCGCGCTACCGCACGCCCGACTCTCCCTGCGAAATCGATGCGCTGGGCGAGCAGGACTGCGAGATCGCTTTCGCCGCGCCGCAGTGGGCACTGACGCCGGGACAGTCGGTGGTGGTGTATGAAAGCCGCGTCTGCCTGGGCGGCGGGATCATCGCCTGAGAGCCGCAGCCGGAAAGAAAAAAGGCCCGATCTGATCGGGCCTTTTTGTTTGACGCGCCGGGGTCAGGCGGGCAACTGATCCGCCCGCACCAGGAACACCTTTTCAGCATCCGTCGTATTGGTCAGCCAGACGCACTCCAGATCCGGGAATGCGGCCTCGACAAACTCGCGGTTGTGCCCGACCTCGACGACCAGTACACCGTTGTCCGTCAGGTGGCGCCGCGCCTGCGCGATGATCCGGCGCACCACGTCCATGCCGTCGTCACCGGCCGCCAGCGCCATGCGCGGTTCGCGCAGGTACTCGTCGGGCAGGGCATCCATCGCTTCTTCGGTCACATACGGCGGATTGCTGATGATGAGGTCGTAGCGCTCGTCATCCAGGGCGTCGAAAACGTCGGACTGGATCAGGCGCACATCGTCCTGCAGGCCGTAGTCGGAGACGTTGCGCGTGGCCACTTCCAGCGCGTCCGGCGACAGATCGATGGCGTCTACCCGGGCGTTGCCGAAACGCAAGGCCATCACGATCGCCAGGCAGCCACTACCGGTGCACAGGTCTAGTGCGCGGGTCACAGCGGCGTCGTCGGCAATCCACGGCGACAGGCCGTCAGCGATCAGCTCTGCGCAGTAGGAGCGCGGCACGATGACGCGCTCGTCCACGTAGAAGCGGTAGTCGCCCAGCCAGGCTTCGTTGGTGAGGTAGGCCGCCGGGACGCGCTCCTCTACACGGCGACGGATGATCTCCAACACCTCGATGCGCTCGGCGATCGGGATGCAGGCATCGAGGAAAGGCTCTAGGCGATCCAGCGGCAGGTGCAGGCTGTGCAGCACCAGATACACCGCTTCGTCGTAAGCGTCCTGCAGGCCGTGGCCGAAGAACAGCTTCGCGCGGTTGAACTGGCTGGTGGCGTAGCGCACCAGGTCGCGCACGGTGACCAGCTCTTCCAGCGGGCCGCCGCTGTGATCGTGGCCGCAGTCGGGGCCACAACTTTCATCGTGTTCGTGGTCGTCGTGATCCTGCACAGGCTTGTAGGAATGATTCATGACAGGAGGGCCTTGATGGCGCCTTCGTAGACTTGCGACAGTGGGCCGATATCGGCGATGCGCACGCGCTCGTTGATCTTGTGGATGGTGGCATTCACCGGCCCGAACTCCACCACCTCGGGGCAGATCGTGGCGATGAAGCGGCCATCCGACGTGCCGCCGGTGGTCGACAGTTCGGTGTCCAGTCCGGTCGTTTCGCGGATGGACGCAACCATTGCGCTCACCAGCTTGCCGCGACCGGTGAGGAAGGGATTGCCGGACAGCTTCCACACCAGCTCGTACTGCACGCCATGACGGTCGAGCACCTCGTGCACCTTCGCCTTCAGGCCGGCCTCGGTGGATTCGGTGCTGAAGCGGAAGTTGAACAGCAGGCTCATGTCACCGGGGATGACATTGTTGGCACCCGTGCCGGCGTGGATGTTGGAGATCTGGAAGCTGGTCGGCGGGAAGAACTCGTTGCCACGGTCCCACTCGATGGCCGCGAGTTCGGCCAGCGCAGCCATGCCGCTGTGGATCGGGTTCTTCGCCAGATGCGGGTAGGCAATGTGGCCCTGCACACCGAGGATCTTCAGCTCGCCGTTGAGCGAGCCGCGACGCCCGTTCTTGATGACATCACCAAGCAATTCGGTGGAAGTCGGCTCGCCGACGATGCAGTAGTCGATGGCTTCGCCGCGAGCCTTCAGGGCATCGACGACCTTCACGGTGCCATCGGTGGCCACGCCTTCCTCGTCGGAGGTCAGCAGCAAGGCGATGGAGCCGCCGTGATCCGGGTGCGCAGCCACGAAACGCTCCACCGCGGTCACGAAGGCGGCCAGCGAAGTCTTCATGTCCGCCGCGCCGCGGCCGTACAGGTGACCGTCATCCTTCTCGGTCGGGGCGAAAGGCTGGGTCTGCCATTGCTCGACCGGGCCGGTCGGCACCACGTCCGTATGGCCGGCCAGCACAACGACCGGGCGCGTCGTGCCACGCCGCGCCCAAAGGTTGGACACGCCGTTGCTGTCGATGCGCTCGCAGTTGAAGCCGATCGCCTGCAGGCGGCGGGCGATGATTTCGAGACAGCCTTCGTCGGCCGGCGTGACGGAGCGTCGTTCGATCAGCGCGCGGGTCAACGCGAGCGTCTCGGCCTGGATGTGTTGCATGCAGTACCCGGAAATTCTGGAAATGAAGAATCAGGTAGAAACCCGAAGCCCCAGCTCTCGCTCAGCTTTGGGTCTCTTCCATGTGCAGGGTGAAAGAGGAGAAGGAGGTGCCGTCTTCCTCGGCCGGTTCGAAGTCGACCAGCGGGCTGGCTTCCACCTTGGCGGCACCGCCCGCATCGCTCGGGGCGTTGTTGACCAGCCAGGAGAAGTTGGTCGGCGAATCGGAATGCGCCAGCGCTTCGTCCAGGGTGATTTCCTGGTCCTTGTACAGACGGAACAGGTCCTGCTCGAAGGTCTGCGAGCCGGGCGCCAGGGATTGCTCCATGGCTTCCTTGATCGCGCCGAACTCGCCTTTCTCGACCAGCTCGGCAATGTGTCGGGTGTTCATCAGCACTTCGGCAGCCGGAATACGACTGCCATCCGGCTTCTTCACCAGGCGTTGCGAGATGACGGCCTTCAGTGCGACCGACAGGTCGAGGTAGAGCAGGGTGCGGTTTTCCAGCGGGAAGAAGCTGGCAACGCGGTTGAGCGCGTGGTACGCGTTGTTGGCGTGCATCGTCGCCACCACGAGGTGGCCGGACTGCGCATACGAAATGGCCGCCTTCATGGTTTCCAGATCGCGGATTTCGCCGATCAGGATGCAGTCCGGCGCTTGGCGCATGGCGTTGCGTAGCGCTTCGTGCCAGCTCGCGGTGTCGAAGCCGACTTCACGCTGGTTCACCACCGAGCGCTTGTGGCGGAACAGGTATTCGATGGGGTCTTCAACCGTCAGGATGTGGCCGCTGCGGTTGATGTTGCGGTAGTCCAGCATCGACGCGATGGTGGTGGACTTGCCGGAGCCGGTGGCGCCGACGATCAGCACCAGGCCGCGCTTTTCCATGATGACTTCGGACAGCACGTCCGGCAGCTTCAGCGACTCCAGCGCCGGGATCTCGCTCTGGATGTAGCGCACCACGATGCCGACGCTGCTGCGTTGCCAGAAGAAATTGACGCGGAAGTTGCCGAGGTCACGGCGGCCGAAGGACAGGTTCATCTCTCGGTCGCGCTCGAAGCGGGCCACCTGTTCCGGCGTCATCATCTCGTAGGCCATCCGCTGGATGACCGCCGGCTCCATGATCTGCTGGTTGATCGGCACGACGTTGCCGTTGATCTTGATGTGGATGGGCGCACCGGCCGACACGAAGATGTCGGATGCCTGGCGCTCGGCCATCAGCGAGAACAGCTTGTCGAAGATCATGGTGACTCCCGGAGAACGCACGCGGTGCCCCCGCACCGCGTGTTACCGCAACCGATCACATCGGATCGACCGCGGATGAATCGTCGAATCAGTCGCGCAGCAGCTCGTTGATCGAGGTCTTGGCGCGGGTCTGCGCGTCGACCTTCTTCACGATGACTGCACAGTACAGCGAGTACTTGCCGTCGGCAGAGGGCAGATTACCGGAAACCACCACCGAGCCGGCCGGGATGCGACCGTAGGTGACCTCGCCGGTGGCGCGGTCGTAGATCTTGGTGCTCTTGCCGATGTAGACGCCCATCGAGATGACGACGTTGTCTTCCACGATGACGCCTTCCACCACCTCGGAACGCGCGCCGATGAAGCAGTTGTCGCCGATGATGGTCGGGTTGGCCTGCAGCGGTTCCAGCACGCCGCCGATGCCGACGCCGCC
>JAVHYF010000046.1 GCA_031119205.1 Moraxellaceae bacterium
CGCAGCGCCGCGCCAATCACGAGGGCGAGGTCGATCCGATCTCGGTGCAGATCGCCGGTGCCGACCCGATCATGATGGCCGAGGCTGCGCGTCACAATGTCGATCGCGGCGCGCAGATCATCGACATCAACATGGGCTGCCCGGCCAAGAAGGTCTGCAACGTCGCGGCTGGTTCCGCGCTGATGCGCGACGAGGTGCTGGTGGGCCGCATCCTCGAAGCGGTGGTCGGTGCGGTGAACGTGCCGGTCACCCTGAAATTCCGCACGGGCTGGGATCGCGACAGCCGTAATGCGCCGATCATCGCGCGCATTGCCGAAGCGTCCGGCATCCGCCTCATCGCCATCCATGGCCGCACGCGCTGCGACCATTACATGGGTGAGGCGGAGTACGACACCATCGCGCTGGTGAAGTCGCAGATCGGCATCCCGGTGATCGCCAACGGCGACATCAACTCGCCGCGCAAGGCGAAGCAGGTGCTGGACTACACGAAGGCCGACGGTGTGATGATCGGCCGCGCTGCTCAGGGCCGGCCGTGGATCTTCCGCGAGATCGAGCACTATCTGGCAACCGGCATCGAACTGCCGCCGCCCGAGGTCAGCGAGATCCATCGCGTGTGCCGCGAACACCTGGCCGATCTCTATGGTTTTTATGGCGAAGAAGCCGGCGTGCGCGTCGCGCGCAAGCACATCGCCTGGTACACGAAGGGCCTCGTCGGCTCGAATGTGTTCCGCAGCATGATGAATACCTTGCCTGACGTACCCCGCCAGCTCGAAGCGGTGGACGGTTTCTTCGCCCAGCTTGCCGACCACGGCAGGTACCTGGCCTACGACGAGTCGGCCATCAATGAATCTGAAGCTGGGATGGAGGCGCTCGCAGCATGAGCCGCAATAGTGAAATCGCCCTATGTGTCGAACAGGCACTCGACCGTTATTTCAAGGACCTCGATGGCGAGCAGCCGAACGACGTGTACGGCATGGTGTTGCGCCAGATCGAGCGGCCGATGCTGGAGTCGGTGCTGCGTCGTACGCGCGGCAACCAGACACAGGCGGCCGAGATCCTCGGCATCAATCGCAATACATTGCGCCGCAAGCTCTCCGAGCACGGCCTGATCTAGAAAAATACCCCACACGCACCCGCTCACGCGGGTGTTTCTTTTGCACGGAATGGTTTTGCATATGAAAGTTACCCAGGCTCTCCTCAGCGTGTCCGACAAGCAAGGCGTCGTGGACTTCGCGCGCGAACTCGACGCCCTAGGCGTCAAGCTGCTGTCCACCGGCGGTACCGCCAAGGCCCTGCGCGATGCCGGCCTGCCGGTGACCGACGTGGGTGACTACACCGGTTTCCCCGAGATGCTGGACGGCCGCGTGAAGACGCTGCACCCCAAGGTGCACGGCGGCATCCTGGCGCGCCGTGACCTGGCTGAGCACCTCAGCACCATCGAGCAGCACGCCATTCCGCGCATCGACCTCGTGGTGGTGAACCTCTACCCCTTCCAGGCCACCATCGCCAAGGCCGGATGCACGCTGGAAGATGCGATCGAGAACATCGACATCGGCGGCCCGACGATGGTGCGTTCCGCCGCCAAGAACCACGGCGGCGAGGCCGGCGGTGTCGGCATCGTGACCGATCCGGCTGACTACGCTGGCATCGTCACTGAGCTGAAGTCGAATGCCGGTGCGCTGAGTTACAAGACCCGCTTCGAACTGGCCCGCAAGGCCTTCACTCACACCGCCCGCTATGACGCCGCGATCGCCAACTGGTTGACCGCGGTCGACGCCGACAAGCTGGAGCCCGCCGCCGCGCCCGAGCGCGCGACCTACCCGGGCAAGCTGCAACTCGCCTTCGACAAGGTGCAGGACCTGCGCTACGGCGAGAACCCGCACCAGAGCGCGGCCTTCTACCGCGACACGAATGCACCGGCCGGCGGCATCGCGGGTTACACCCAGCTGCAGGGCAAGGAACTGTCGTACAACAACATCGCCGATGCCGACGCGGCCTGGGAATGCGTCAAGGCTTTCGAAGGCGGTGTGGCCTGCGTGATCATCAAGCACGCCAACCCCTGCGGCGTCGCGGTTGCGGCAACGACGGAAGAGGCTTATCGCAAGGCCTTCCAGACCGATCCGACCTCTGCCTTCGGCGGCATCATCGCCTTCAACGCGCCGGTGGACGAAGCCACCGCCAAGGCCGTGTCCGGCCAGTTCATGGAAGTGCTGATTGCGCCGTCCTATACGCCGGAAGCGCTGGCACTGCTCGCCGCCAAGCAGAACGTCCGCGTGCTGACCTGCGCGCTCGGTCGCATCAGTCAGACCGACTACAAGCGCGTCGCCGGTGGCCTGCTGGTACAGACCTACGATGACGCGGTGATCACGCCGGCGGATCTCAAGGTGGTCACCAAGCGAGCCCCCTCCGACAAGGAACTGGCGGACCTGCTGTTCGCCTGGCGCGTCGCGAAGTACGTGAAGAGCAACGCCATCGTCTACTGCCAGGACGGTATGACCGTGGGCGTCGGAGCGGGCCAGATGAGCCGCGTGGACTCGGCGCGTATCGCCAAGATCAAGGCGGAGAACGCCGGCCTGAAGATCGAGGGCTGCGTGGTGGCCTCCGACGCCTTCTTCCCGTTCCGCGACGGTCTGGACGTGCTGGCCCAGGCGGGCGCCACTGCGGTGATCCAGCCGGGTGGCTCGATGCGCGACGCTGAAGTGATTGCTGCGGCCGACGAGCAGAACGTCGCGATGGTGCTCACCGGCTTCCGTCACTTCCGTCACTGACAGTCAGCGCAGCGTCAGGCGCGCGGCGTCGAATGAATGCCGCGCCCGACCATCGCGCTTCTCTACTGAATTCCTACTTTGACACCATGAAAATTCTCGTAATCGGTTCCGGCGGACGCGAACATGCCCTGGCCTGGAAGCTGGCGCAGTCGCCCAAGGTGCAGAAGATCTTCGTGGCGCCGGGCAACGCGGGTACGGCGCTGGAGAACGGTGTCGAGAACGTGCCGGCTAACAGCATTCCCGAGTGGATCGAGTTCGTGAAGCGTGAAGGCATCGCGCTGACCGTCGTGGGCCCTGAGGCGCCGCTGGCAGCGGGCGTGGTGGACGCCTTCCGTGCCGAAGGACTGCCGATCTTCGGCCCGAGCAAGGTCTGCGCGCAGCTGGAGGCTTCGAAGGATTTTGCCAAGGCCTTCATGGCCCGCCACGGTATTCCGACCGCGAAGTACCAGACCTTCTCGGACGCTGCCCAGGCACATGCGTATGTGTCGGCAGAAGGCGCGCCCATCGTCATCAAGGCCGACGGCCTTGCTGCCGGCAAGGGCGTGGTGGTGGCGATGACGCTGGACGAAGCCCATGCCGCCATCGACGCGATGCTCATCGACAACAAGATGGGTGACGCTGGCGCGCGCGTGGTCATCGAAGAATTCATGCAGGGCGAGGAGGCCAGCTTCATCGTCATGTGCGATGGCAAGGACGCACTGGCCATGGCCACCAGCCAGGATCACAAGCGCCTGCTCGACGGCGATGAAGGTCCGAATACCGGCGGCATGGGCGCGTACTCGCCGGCGCCGGTGGTGACACCGGAAGTGCATGCCCGCGCGATGCGCGAAGTGATCCGCCCGGTGCTGGCCGGCATGACCGCCGAAGGCACGCCCTACACTGGTTTCCTGTATGCCGGACTGATGATCGACGACAGCGGCGCGCCGCGCGTCGTCGAGTTCAATTGCCGCTTCGGCGACCCGGAAACTCAGCCGGTGATGATGCGCCTGAAGAGCGATCTGGTCGATCTCGTCGAGGCTGCGCTGGCTGGCAAGCTGGATGAAGCGGAGGCGGAATGGGATCGCCGTGTCGCGCTGGGTGTGGTGCTGGCCGCTGGCGGCTACCCCGACAGTCCGCGCAAGGGCGATGCGATTCATGGCCTGCCGGCTGCCAGCGATGACGCACATGTCTTCCATGCAGGTACAACTGCTCAGGATGGCAAGGTGCTGACCGCCGGCGGTCGCGTGCTGTGCGTGACGGCGCTGGGTGACTCCGTGCGTACGGCCCAGCAGCGTGCCTACGAAGTGGCTTCCGTCATTCACTTCGATGGCATCCAGTACCGCAGGGACATCGGCCATCGCGCCCTCAAGCGCTGAGGCAAGACGCATGACGGCAAAACTGGTACGCGAATATCTGCTCGAACTGCAGGCCCGCATCGTGGCTTCGCTGGAGGCTTTCGACGGCAACAGCTTCCGCACCGATCAGTGGGAACGTCCAAAAGGCGGTGGTGGCATCACGCGCGTCATCGAGGACGGTCGCTTCTTCGAGCGCGGTGGTGTCAACTTCTCCCACGTCATGGGCGATGCCTTGCCACCGTCGGCGACTGCGGCCCGGCCTGAACTGGCGGGTGCCGGTTTCGAGGCCATGGGCGTGTCACTGGTGCTGCATCCGCGCAACCCGTATTGCCCCACGGTGCACATGAACGTGCGCTTCTTCGCGGCAACCCCGAAGGAGCAGGAGGTGGAGCCCGAGCCGAGCGCGCCGCCGAAGTTCTTTGCGGCGCCGCGTGGCCGCAGCCATGTGAAGCTGCCGGTCAATCCGGCTGCAGTGCGCCTCAACGGCGAGGCCGAGACGCAGCCGACCTGGTGGTTCGGCGGTGGCATGGACCTCACGCCGTACTACGTGTTCGAAGAGGATGCGCGACACTTCCACCGCGCCTGCTACAACGCCGTTGCGCCTTACGGCGACGATCGCTACAGCCGCTACAAGCAGTGGTGCGACGAGTACTTCTTCCTGAAGCATCGCAACGAGGCGCGTGGCCTCGGTGGCCTGTTCTTCGACGACCTCAATGAACTGGGTTTCGAGCAGAGCTTCGGCCTCATGGCTGGTGTGGGTGATGCGTTCCTGGACGCCTACCTGCCGATTGCGGAGCGTCGTCGCAGCCTTGCCTACGGTGAGCGCGAGCGGGCCTTCCAGGCGTACCGGCGTGGTCGCTACGTGGAATTCAACCTCGTGTACGACCGCGGCACGCTGTTCGGCCTGCAGTCAGGTGGACGCACCGAGTCCATCCTGATGTCCCTGCCGCCGAGCGTGAACTGGCGCTATGACTGGCAGCCGGAAGCGGGTAGCGAGGAGGCGAAGCTGTACGCTTACCTGCAGGGGCGTGACTGGCTGGCGGAGTGATGCCAACGGGAGCGCGCCAGTTGCTTGCCTGGCCCTCAAAGAGAAACGGCTTCCTGCGGGAAGCCGTTTCTCTTTGAGGCCGTGGCGGTGAAAGGGGAGTCAGGCGCCGAGTTCGGCGGCGGCGCGGAAATGCTGGTTGGCCTTGTCGTGGCGTTCCAGCGATTCGGCCAGGCGGGCCAGTTCCAGATGCGCGGCGCGCGACGGCGCCATCGACAGTGAGGCCTCCAGGTAGCTCTCTGCCTTGCCCCACAGCTGCGCGCGCAGGCACAGGCGGCCCAGGGTCAGCAGCAGGCCAGCGTCGTCCGGATGTGCCTTCAGCCAGCGCTCCGCGGTGGCTAGCTGGGCACGCAGGTCGGTCGACTTGCAGCGACCATACAGGACGGCCAGTTCGGGCTCCCAATCCTTGTCGAGCACCGACTCGATGGCCTTCACGGCAAGCAGCTCGTCGCCGGCGCCGATATACAGCGGCAGCGCACGCACCAGGAAGCGCGGGTCCTGGCGCTCCTCCTCAGGAATGGATTGCCACAGGCGACGCAGGGCTTCGAGGTCGCCGTCCGCTTCGCGTAGTTGTTCCTGTTGGGCGCGCCGCAGCAACGGAGCAGCCTGCTCCGGGGTCAGCGCACGATACTTGCGGAGCTGGCGGGCGATGCGCGCTACTTCCTCCCAGCGGCCACGGCCCTGTTCCGTCTGCAGCGACAGGCGCAAGGCCGCGATGTGGCGATGGCCACTGTTGCGCAGCTGTTCCAGCAGGGTGGCGGCGACGTCGAAGCGACGGTCATTGACGGCGTGCTCGGTCTCCACCATCAGGCGAGCCATGTGGATGTCGCGGTCATTCTCGGCAGCGCGATCCAGCCATTGCTGGCGGCGCTCCGGCTCGCGCAGGGCCTGGGCGGCCTTGGCCGCGAGGAGGGCGGACAGTCCGGGCGCAAAGCCGCCGTCATACGCCGCTTCGGCATGGCGATAGGCCTGGCCGTAACGGCCTTCGAGGTACAGGCGGCTACCGTCCTGCAGCGCTTCGGCAGCGGCCTGGCGGCGGCGACGCTGGCGCCAGGCTTCCACTTGTCCGGGCAACTCGATGGTACGGGCGATGAGGCGCAGCAGCAGGTAGAAGCCGATGAAGGCCGCAACCGTCAGCAGCGCCAGCAGGTTCATGGAGATCTGCACGCGGTACGGCGGCAGCACGAGCAGGGCGTAGGCGCTGTTGTAGCGCGACAGTACGGCGAGCGTGACGGCGAACGTGAAGAGACCCAGCAACCAGAAGAGGGCGCGCATGTGTCCCCCCTCAGCGGTTGCCGGTCTTGAGGGCGCGCAGCGCGCCCTCGGTGTCGGCCAGCGTCGGCACTTCCACCTTCAGGCGGGCACCTTCCAGCTGGCGCAACTCGGTCAGCATCTGGGCGACGGGGCGGGCGCTGACGTCGAAGTAGCGCTCCAGCCATTGCTCGACCTGGCGGATATCCTCGCCGAACACCTTGCCGTCACGTTGCAGCAGTGCCAGACGGGCGGACAGCAGGCGCAGGCGCAGGTTCTCGCGCAGGTACGCGGACTGCGACGGGGCCAGCAGGGCCGGGTCGGGGCGGTCCATGCGTTCGATGCGGATCAGATGGCGGAAGTCGGTCCACAGATCGCTGGCGATGCTGGACACGAAACCGGGTTCATCGCTGGCGACCGGCGCGGATATCGCCGCGACTGGCGCCGATTGCGGCACCGCTTTGTTGCCGCGGCGCGGCGCCGGTTTCTGCGTTGATGCGGCGGCGGGGGCCGACGCTGCGCGTGCAGGCGGGGTGGGCGCGTGTTCGAAGCCGAGCGGCAGCGAGTCGATGCGGCCCAGCATGGTTTCCAGTTGCAGCGCCATGCTGGTCACATCGGCCAGGGGCAAGGCCTTCAGGCGGTCGATGTCGCGGGCGAGGGCGCGGCGCAACGGCAGCAGCTGGGCGCGCTCCACGTTGCCGAGGCGGGCCTCTGCACTTTGCAGTGCGGCCAGTGCTGCGGGAATGTTGCCGGCGAGCTGCAGTTGCTGGGCGGCGATACCGACGGCCTGGTCGACGTCGGCGAGTACGCGCTCGTCACGCGCCTTGGAGAACTCCTGATACACGGACTCCAGCGTCGATTGCAGGCCCTGGGTTTCGGCCAGGCGTGCTTCCATCGCGCCAAGCTTGGCCTGGACGGCCTGGAGTTGCTCATGGCTCTTGTCCGCCAGCGTGCGGGCTTCGCGGGCGACGGTATCGCCTTCGTTCAAACGGCGCGCCAGCTCCTCCTGGGTGCGACGCAGCTCCTGGCGCGTGTCTATCCATTGCCAGGCAATGAACAACAGGCCGATGGCGCCGATGATGGCCAGCGGCATTATCCAGCGGTTCGCACGGCCGGCTCTGGCTGCTGCGGGCGGGGCCGGCGGATTCGGGGCAGGTACGGGCTCCATGCCGCGCATCTTACCCGAAGCCTTGTCTGGCCTGTCTCCGGGACGCCCGCAACCCGGAGCTTGCGACCTGCGCGGTGGGTGAAAACACCACACCCGGGCCGCCAAGCAAAAAGCCCAGTCCGGGGACTGGGCTTTTCTGTGTCTGGTGGGGGCACAAGGACTTGAACCTTGGACCTACGGATTAAGAGTCCGCTGCTCTACCAACTGAGCTATACCCCCGAGAGAGGCGCGCATCTTACCGGATACTGCAAAAATGGCAAGGCGCGGTTTTCTTTGCTGTTTCTGCTTTGCTCGTTGCGGGTGGTGGGTCGGGCGAGACTCGAACTCGCGACCAACGGATTAAAAGTCCGCTGCTCTACCGACTGAGCTACCGACCCGCGAAACAAAGACGCGAAATTATAGGCCAGCCTCTACCTGTTGTCAAAGGTGCGAATGAAAGGGAGTGCCTCCCCGCTGTCAGCGCCTTGCCAGGCCGAGGGCGCGCATCACGGCGGCAACGTCGGCGTAGTTCTGGTCGAGGAAGCGTGCGAACTCCGGCCCTTCCTGGTAATCGAGATTCAACGAAGCCTTGCGGGCTGCTTCGCGAAAGGCGGGTGAATCGAAGGCGCGCTTGAAGGCGTCATGCAGGCGGGCTTTGTGTTCCGCCGGGACGCCCAGTGGCAGGGCAAGTCCACGCCAGGTCGAGAAGCTGACCGGCAGTCCCTGTTCGGTGAAGGTCGGCACGTCCGGGAAGAGCTCGTCACGCTTGTCGTCCATCACGGCCAGGATGCGCAGGTTGCCGGCCTGGACCTGGGCGCGCACTTCCGGAACGCTGACCGACACGGCCTTGATGTGGCCGCTGGCCAGTGCGGTGACTGCTGATATCGCACCATCGTAGGGGACGTGACGGACCTGGATGCCCGCCTTGGCTGCGAACAGGCCGGCAGCCAGATGCCACACCGAACCCGGACCGGAGCTGCCGAGCGTGATTTCGCCGGGGTTGCTGCGGGCGAAGCGGATGAACTCGCGCAGGTTGTCGAAGGGCGCGTCCTTGCGCACGGTGAGTGCTGCGGCATCGCTGTTGATGCGCATCAGCGGATCGAAGTCGCGGTAGGTGAACGGGATCATGCCCTGCACCTGCAACGAGTTCAGCTCGAAGGTGATCATGCCCACCGTATAGCCATCGGGCCGCGCGGAAGTGATCGCGCTGTGCCCTACGGCGCCACCGCCGCCTGCGGCGTTGAGAACCCGGATGGTGTAACCGAGATGCTTCTCGGCTTCGTGGGCGAGTGCGCGTAGCAGCGTGTCGGTGCCACCACCTGCTGGCCACGGGCAGATGACGGTGACGGGCTTGAGGGGAAAGCCGCTGCTCTGTGCGTGTGCCCCCGGGAGGGCGCAGGCCAGCGAAGCCGCCATGAAGCGACGTCGGTTCATGTCATGAACTCCTCCTGCATCCGCGAGGCGGCTCGCGCCTGCTGCGTACGCCATGTTTGTTGTTATTCCCGTCTCCGACGGGTGTGGCGATTGTGACGCAGTGTGACGCCCGCCTGCGGCTGGGGACAACCCCGACGCAATCATTGTGTGGAGCCGCGTGCGAGCGTCCTCCGACGAGGAGCAGGGGTGTCGTGATGCCGCAGCGGCTCATGCAGGGCGAGCGTGTCAGTTCGACAGGTGCAGGCGCTGCCAGATCTCGCGGGTGAGTCCTGCCTGGTTCAGTGTGTAGAAGTGCAGGCCCGGTGCGCCGCCGGCAAGCAGGCGCTCGCAAAGGTCGGTGACGACGTCGAGGCCGAAGGCACGCACCGATTCTGCATCGTCACCCAGGCTCTCGAAGCGGCGGCGCATCCATTGCGGAATCTCGGCACCACAGGCGTCCGAGAAGCGTGCCAGCTTGCTGTAGCTGGCAATCGGCATGATGCCGGCCACGATGGGGGCGGTGACCCCGCGCGCGCGCACGAGCTCCACGAAGCGGAAGTAGGCGTCGGCGTTGTAGAAGTACTGCGTGATCGCGGCGTCGGCACCAGCCTCCATCTTGCGCACGAAGGCGTCGATGTCCTGCTGGGCGTTTCGGGCTTGCGGGTGGAACTCCGGGTAGGCGGCGACTTCGATGTGGAATTCGTCGCCGGACTCCTTGCGGATGAATTCCACCAGCTCGTTGGCGTAGCGGAATTCGCCGGGGTCAGCCATGCCGGAAGGCAGGTCGCCACGCAGGGCCACGATGCGCTTCACGCCGATCTCGCGGAATTCGGCGAGGTGCTCGCGGATGCTCTGTGCCGTGGCGCCGATGCAGGACAGGTGCGGGGCGGCGGACAAGCCCTCCGCCTGGATCTCGCGCACGATTGCCAGCGTTCGGTCACGCGTGGAACCGCCGGCGCCGTAGGTCACCGAGAAATAGGCGGGCTTGAGCGCGACGAGTTGCGCGCGCGTGGCGCGCAGCTTCTCCACGCCTTCCGGCGTTGCGGGTGGGAAGAATTCGATGCTGAAAGTCTGGGTCATGGGGGTGATCCGTTACCTGGCTTCGCGCTGTGCGAAGACGAAGAACTCGCGGTTGCCGTCGCTACCGGTGATGGGGCTGTCGAAGTAGTCCAGCACGTGCAGGCCATGTTCGCGGCAGGTGGCGCGTATACGTTCCTCCACCTGTGGATACAGGCCGGCATCGCGCACGATGCCGCCACGTCCCACGCCTTGCGGCCCGACCTCAAACTGCGGCTTCACCAGCGACAGCACGTGACCATCGTTGCGTAGCAGTGCATGCCAGCGTGGCAGCAGCAGGGCCAGGGAAATGAAGCTGGCGTCGCAGACGATGAGATCGAAGCCATCTGCCGGCATGAGTCCGCCGAGCTGTGTGGCGTCGAGGTCGCGGGCATTGATGCCTTCCAGCGTCACGCAGCGCGCATCCTCGTGCAGGCGCGGATGCAGCTGGCCGTGGCCGACCTCCACGCCGATCACGCGGGCGGCGCCGGCTTGCAGCAGGCAATCGCTGAATCCGCCGGTGCTCTGTCCGACGTCGAGGCAGGTCATGCCGACGACATCGAGGCCACTGCGCGCCAATGCGCCGTCCAGCTTCAAACCGCCACGTGACACGAAGCGGTCTGCGTCGTCGGGCGTGACATGCAGTTCGGCGGAGTCCGGCAGCTGTTCCGACGGTTTGCGTACCGGCGTGCTGCCCAGCGCGGACCGCCAGCTCACGCGACCGGCAGCGATGAGTCGCTGCGCGGCCGTGCGCGAGGTGGCCAGACCACGCTCGACCAGCAACTGGTCGATGCGTGGCGCGCCTTCACGTATCGCAGCGGCAGCAGCCGGTGTGACCGGCTTGCTGCGCGGGTTGCGGGCGTGGAAGGAGTCCATGCCGGGTGGCCGCCAGTCAGCGTGCCGTTATCAGTAGCGGTAGTGGTCAGCCTTGTACGGGCCTTCCACCGGCACGCCGATGTAGGCAGCCTGATCCGGGCGCAGCACGGAAAGCTGCACATTGAGCGTCTTCAGCTGCAGGCGTGCGACCTTCTCGTCCAGATGCTTGGGCAGCGTGTAGACACCCACCGGGTAGTTGGCGGTCTTGGTGAACAGCTCGATCTGCGCAATCGTCTGGTTGGCGAAGGACGACGACATCACGTAGCTCGGGTGGCCCGTGCCACAACCCAGGTTCACCAGGCGCCCCTTGGCCAGCAGGATGATGCGCTTGCCGTCCGGGAAGATGACGTGGTCGACCTGCGGCTTGATCTCTTCCCACTGGTACTTCTCCAGCGAGGCGACGTCGATCTCGTTGTCGAAGTGACCGATGTTGCAGACGATGGCGTTGTTCTTCATCACCTTGAGGTGATCGTGGGTGATGACGTGGAAGTTGCCGGTGGTCGTCACGAAGATGTCGGCCTTGTCGGCGGCATATTCCATGGTGACCACGCGGTAGCCTTCCATGGCGGCCTGCAGTGCGCAGATCGGGTCGATCTCGGTGACCCACACTTGCGCGGACAGTGCGCGCAGCGCCTGAGCCGAACCCTTGCCCACGTCGCCGTAGCCGGCCACGACGGCGATCTTGCCGGCGACCATCACGTCGGTGGCGCGCTTGATGCCGTCGACCAGCGATTCACGACAGCCGTACAGGTTGTCGAACTTGGACTTGGTGACCGAGTCGTTCACGTTGATGGCCGGGAACTTGAGGTCGCCGCGCTGGTGCATCTGGTACAGGCGGTGCACGCCAGTGGTCGTCTCTTCAGTCACGCCCTTGATCTGGGCGAGGCGCACCGAGTACCAGGTCGGGTCGGTGGCGAGCTTGGCCTTGATGGCGGCGAAGAGGATGGTCTCTTCCTCGGAGCCCGGCTTCGCCAGCACCGAGATGTCCTTTTCGGCCTTGGCGCCCAGGTGCAGCAGCAGGGTGGCGTCACCGCCGTCGTCGAGGATCATGTTCGAGTAGCCGCCGTCGGCCCACTCGAAGATGCGGTGCGTGTAGTCCCAGTACTCGACCAGGGTTTCGCCCTTCTTGGCGAACACGGGGATGCCGGCGGCGGCGATGGCGGCAGCCGCGTGGTCCTGGGTCGAGAAGATGTTGCACGAGGCCCAGCGGACTTCGGCACCCAGCGCGGTGAGCGTCTCGATCAGCACGGCGGTCTGGATCGTCATGTGCAGCGAGCCGGTGATGCGCGCGCCCTTGAGGGCCTGCGATTTCGCGAACTCTTCGCGAATGGCCATCAGGCCCGGCATTTCGCCTTCGGCGATCTTGATCTCCTTGCGGCCCCAGTCGGCCAGCTTGAGATCGGTGATGACGTAATCATTGAAGTCAGCCACAGCGTTCATGAAGAACTCCTGAAGTGTGGCCGGTTGGGGAGGGTGGGCGTGCTTTTCAGCGTGTTTCTCACCTTCTTCCCGTGACCGGCACGGTTGAACAGGTGAGCGCCGTTGAATCAGCCCGGCGCCGTTGCGACGACGGGTTCCGAGCCTGGGAAACCACCCGGTCTCTCGCAGCGCTCCTCGGAAAAGTGCCGGGATTATAGGCGATGGGCGAGCGGGCCGAAAGGCCGTCCGCAGCCCCCGGTTGTTCAGTCCGCAGCCTTCGCGGGAGTGGCCAGGAGCTGGTCGACCCGGTTGCGGTCCACGTCCATCACTTCGAAGGTCCAGCCGGCGCAGTCGAAGCGTTCGGCCTTGCGCGGGATGCGGCCGAAGCTCATCAGGGCGAAGCCGGCCACCGTGTGGTAGTTGCCCAGCCCCTGGTCGGGCAGCTCGCGGATGTCCAGCTTCTCCTTCATCTCGTCGACCGGCAGCAGGCCGTCCAGCAGCCAGGAGCCGTCCGGCCGGCGCACCGCCAGGGCTTCTTCCGGGTCATCGGCGTAAGGCATCAGGTCGCCCACCACCGCCTCCACCACGTCATACACGGTGACCATGCCTTCGGTGAGGCCGAACTCGTTGATGACGAAGGCACATTCGCTGCGATGGCTGCGGAAGCGACGCAGCAGCTCCATCAGGGTCAGCGCACCGGGCACGAACAGCGGCGGGTTCATCGGCAACTGGGTCAGGTCCAGCTCGCCGGCCAGCGCCACCGGCAGCAGCTCACGGCTGTCCACCACGCCCACGATCTGCTGCATGTCGCCTTTGCACACCGGGAAGAAGCGCTGCGGGTGGTCGCGCAAGAGGCTGAGGTTCTGGTCGCGCGGGCGGGTGAGGTCGATGTAGCGCACGTCGATGACCGGCGTCATCGCTGCCGCGGCGCGGCGGTCGTCCAGGCGGAACACGTTGCCCAGCAGCTGGCTTTCCTCGCGACCGATCTGTCCGCTGCGCTCGCTTTCATCCACGTAGGCGAGGATGTCCTCCACGCTGGTCACCGCGGGTGCGGCACGCACCGGCAGGCGCTTGAGGATCACGTCCGACGACCACGACAGGAAGCTGATCGCCGGCGACAGCATGCGGATGAACAGGCTCATGAACGGCGCGCAGCGCAGCGAGACCTTCTCCGGCTCGGCGATGGCGATGCGCTTGGGGATGATCTCGCCGAACACGATGGACAGCGCCGTCACCAGCGTGATCGTGGCGGCCAGTGCGATCTGGCTGCGCCAGGGCTCCAGTGCCGGCAGTCGCTGGGTGATGGCCTGTTCGATGGCGGCATTCATCGCAGAGTCGCCATAGATGCCGGCCAGCAGCGAGGTGGCCGTGATGCCGATCTGGGTTGCCGCCAGGAAGCGGCTGGGGTGTTCCTTGATCGCCAGCGCCTGTCTGGCGCGAGGGTCGCCCTCGTCGGCGGCCTGTTGCAGGCGCGCACGGCGGGCCGACGCCAGCGCCATCTCCGTCAGCGCGAAGAAGGCCGACAGCAGGATCAGCAGCAGCAGAATCCAGAAGGCATTCATGGGAAAGGCTGGCAACGACGAGGCTTCAAGGATGCCAGAAAGCAGCAGGTCTTAGCTTGCGCCAGACGTCGTGCCCGCATTTCTGCCGGCTTTGATGACTTCCCGATGTCTTCCCGTGTTCGTCAGTCCGCAACCCCGCTCCAGCCGTCCGCTGATGCCATGGCGCCTGCTTTCCGGGCGGCCATCGCAAGTATCATGAGCGCTGCCCTCCCTGCTGCGATGCCTGTTTCGCATGAATCACGATACTCCGGACGCCGTACTCGACCCGGTTCTTCCCGAGGCAGACCTGTCCGCCCTGGTGCCGCCCGCGTCCTCTGGCGTGGTGCTCCGCCAGCGGCTGCGCGCGTGTTTCGGCAACCTTTACGCCGGCCTGTGCCTTGCGCTGTTCCGGCGCAGTGGCGTCGATGCCTTGCAGGTGTCGGCACCCCAGCTCGTCTGGTTGGTGGCGCTCGGGTTGATGCTGAGTTTCGGCAGCGACCTGCTTCGCGTCGGCCTGGATGGTCAGTTCAATCCGGCGGCCTTGCCCTTCGAGTTCTATGGCCTGCCCTGGGTGCTGCTGTGTGCATGGGGCGTCGCGCGTGCGGCGGGCAATACTGCCCTCACGGTGGCGGCAGCCGTCGCAATACTGGCCCTGCAACTGCTGGCTGGCGTCGTGTGGGAAGGGCTGAGCTTCCTGCCGCCGGACTGGTGGCTGTCCCTGGGCGAGGAAGGGGCACTGCTGCTGTGGTGGTCGCCGCTGGCGTGGCTATGCCTGGCGACGATGGTGGCACTGGCGCGGGTATGTGACCTGCGCCAGCCGCAACGGCTCGTGCTGCTCCTGGTGCCGGTCCTGCTGGTGTTGCCAGCCTTCCTGATCGGCCAGCCGCCGCAGTTGTGGGTGGCCCGTTACGAAGAGGATCCCGAAGCGCTGGCGCGCCGCGAGGCCGTGGTGGACGAAGGCGTGCTGTACCGCCAGAACGCCTTGCTCGAACAGGCGCTGTCCAGGATCGCTCCAGGTACGCCCGGCGTGCCGGAGTACTTCTTCGTGGGTCTTGCCGGGCATGCCAACCAGGATGTCTTCATGCGCGAGGTGGAGAGCGTCGACCGCATCTTCGCCGAGCGTTTCCGCACCGGTGACCACAGCGTCCTGCTGGTGAACAACCCGGCAACGACCGACATCCACCCCTTCGCGACCGTCACTGCCCTGCAGCGCACCCTGAAGGCGGTCGGCCAGCGCATGAACCGCGACGAGGACGTGCTGTTCCTTTTCATGACCTCGCACGGTGCGGCCGACTTCCGCTTCGACCTGTCCCTGTGGCCCTATCGCCTCCAGGAGCTCAGCCCGGACGTGCTGCGCAAGGCCCTTGATGACGCCGGCATCCGCTACCGGGTGCTCATCGTGTCGGCCTGTTACTCCGGTGGTTTCGTACCGCCGTTGTCCAGCCCGGACAGCCTGGTCATCTCCGCCGCACGGGCCGACCGCAACTCGCACGGCTGCGCACACGAGAACGACTGGACTTTCTTCGGCCGCGCGCTGTTCGACAACGCCTTGCAGAAGACCTTCTCCATCGAGCAGGCTTTCAGTGTCGCGCGCGAGGACGTAGGGAAGCAGGAGGCCGCCGAGGGGTTGGAGCCTTCCGAGCCGCAGATCAGTGTGGGCGAAGCTGTGCGCAAGCCGCTCGCCGCCATCGAGCAGCGCCTGGGCACTGCAGCTGGCAAGTAAGCGCGAAGGCCGGGCCATGCTGCCCTGCATTCGTCCCGCATGCGAGGGCACCCGCCCGGGTAGGTAAAGTCTGACCGGCGCACTGGCCGGCTGCCGATACAATGGCGCCCGTCCTCTCCTGCCCAGGTGCCGCCCCGTGTCCGACCGTCTCGCCGTCCTGCCGCAATATCTCCTGCCCAAGCAGGCGCTCACCGCGCTGGCAGGCAAGCTTGCCAACAAGCAGGCCGGTGCGCTCACCACCAGCGTCATCCGCTGGTTCGTCGGCCGCTATGGCGTGGACATGAGCGAGGCCGCCAACCCGGACATCGCCAGCTACCCGAGCTTCAACGAGTTCTTCACCCGCGCGCTGAAGCCCGGCGCGCGGCCGCTGGCGGAAGCCGATCTCATCTGCCCGGTGGACGGCGCCATCAGCCAGTTCGGCGCCATCGAGCGCGACCAGATCTTCCAGGCCAAGGGCCATCGCTACAGCACCACTGCGTTGGTCGGCGGCGACGCCCAGCTCGCCGCGAAATTCCCGGATGGCCACTTCGCCACGCTGTACCTCAGCCCGCGCGACTATCACCGCATCCACATGCCCTGCGAGGGCCGCCTGCTGCGCATGATCCACGTGCCCGGCCCGCTGTTCTCGGTGAACCCCACCACCGCCCGCGGCGTGCCCGGACTCTTCGCGCGCAACGAGCGCGTGGTGTGCGTGTTCGACACTGCGCACGGCCCCTTCGTGCTCGTGCTGGTCGGCGCGACGATTGTCGGCAGCATGGCTACTGTGTGGCACGGTGTGGTCAACCCGCCGCGTGTGAAGCAGGTGCGCGAATGGCGCTACGACAGCCAGCAGATCGTGCTGAAGCAGGGCGAGGAAATGGGCCGCTTCCTGCTCGGCTCCACGGTGGTGATGCTGTTCCCGAAGGGGCCGTTGGCGTTCAACCCGGAATGGGCGCCGGCGCGGGGGATCAGGTTGGGTGAGGTGATGGCGGATCTGAGTTAGCGTGCCGTGCTCAGACTGATCGTATTGCTGCTCATTGGCGGTTCACATGCAATCGGATGTCGACGCCTTCGATGGGGGGCAGGACGCGAATCTGACCGATGTCTCTTTGGACCATCGCCTCTACTAGGCCCGCCCCGATTCCGCCCGCAATGCCGGAGTCGATTGAGTGCGAGGGGTCGATGGTTCCGGCAATGCCTCGCGCTTGTTCATTGAGCCGCTGAGAATCCGGTGCTCCCCCGAGGTTGAACATGTAGAAATATGCTCGGTACGCTTTGAGATCATTCGACTTAGGTATGAACAGGCCACCGGGGAGTTTGCTATCAGGAAACCGCGCTTTGTTGAAATTGCTTGCTGCAGGAATCCGAACGGCTAGACCCGGTCCACGATAAAAGCGGCCATCCTGATTTTCGTACTCGATCGTGTACACGCCCGAGTCAAGAACAAAACTGTTCTCGTAGTATCCGAACCCCTTCACGACAACAGAGTCAGCGGGATTTGCTGGCTTCGCCAAGGATTCCAGCCGAACGTTGTAAGCACCGCATGCCGACAAGACGAAAACGCATGACAAGACGAGAGCAATCAAACGGATGATTCGCATGGATGGGAGTTCGCGGATTTGTTTGGATTGAAGGCTGCGGGTTCGGCCCATTTTCAGCGTAGCGGCCTATTCTTCGAGCAAAGCCTGTTTAAGGCTTGCCGGAATGTCGGTCAAGATCAGCCTGTCATTCTGACGGTCATACATCACAGCCCCGGAGCGCAGGCTGCTGCGATCGAACTCCAGCTTCCATTGCGGGCTGGCGGCGCGGAAGCGCACCAGCGGGCGGATGGCGCGGCGGTCGGGCACGAAGCCCGTGGCGAGCTGCATGTCCTCGCGGTCCAGGCTGCGCTGCAGGCGTTCCGGTTCGTCCGGCCAGACGCGGCGCACCATGTCGTCGAGTGCCAGCGGCATGCCGGCTTCGCCGAGTTCGTCCAGGCACAGGTGGGCGCGCTCCATCATCTGGTCGCGGGCTTCGCCTTCCAGCTTGTGGGCGTCGGCAAACTGGTTGAGGCCCTGCACCAGCTTCTGCGTCTCCTTCAATGCAATGACGACGTCGTTGCAGCCAAGGAACAGCTTGAAGTACTGCGCCACTTCGGCGCGGCCCTTCAGGAAACTGATGTAGCGCTCGGCGCCGCTCTGCCATGAGCTGAGGTCGATACGGCCGGCTACGCGCAGCTTGTCCAGATCGAGGTGCAGGCTGTCGGTGATCTCCAGCCCGTTGGCAATGGCGGTGCCGGTGGTTTCGCTCACGATCGCGACGAACAGGCAGTCGGAGCCACGGTCCTGCACATGCGCGATCAGCACGTAGCCACCGGTGGCCAGCGATTCCGCAGCGGCGCGTTTGCGCAGTTCTTCCATCATGCGGCAACCGAGCTCCGCGAAGCCCAGGCTGCGCTCAACCAGGTACTGGTGCAGCCAGGCGGGCAGCGGGAAATCGGCTTCGTCGCTCTCGAACCTGCCGTAGCCCTTGCCCAGGCGGTTGCCGTAGGACAGGCACAGGGTTTCCACCAGCCGCTGCGCCGCCGGCGTGATGGCGCAGGGCGTCTCGCGCAGCGTGATGCCGGCTTCGCCGTGCGCCTCCTTGTCCAGCTTGTGGATGACGAGGGCGGTGATGCGGTTGGGTGTTTCGGGGGCGTTCATGCGAGGGTGGGGAGAGCGGCGGGCAGGGGCCGGATTTTCGCATGCGCCGGCGCGCCGCGATGACTACGCGATCAATCACCGGAGGCGTTGAGCGTGGCGGAGCCTTCTCATTCGTGGATTCGTGGCCCGGCTTCAGGCACCGATCAGAGTCCAGAAGGTGGGATGCGTGGCAATCCCGGATTCCGCTCCGCTTCTCCGGGCCAAGGCGTACTGCTACGAGGTGGTGCTCATCCAGGGCGACCCTCGGGCAAGCCGCGCAGGCCGGCGCGCTCCAGCCGGTCTTCAAGCTCGCCGAGGTGGGCAGCCACCATGTTGCCGGTCTCCTCGATCGCGGCGCGTACGGCTGCCTCCTGCTGGGCCTGCCGGTCGACGTTGGCCTGCGTCATTGACTCAAGGTACTGGCGCAGCTCGGTGAAGCGTGATGCCTCGGCGCTGTTGGCCAGCGCGCGTTGCGCCTCGAGCTCCTTGGTATGACGCCGTGTTTCCACCAGCAGGGTGGTCTGCAGGTGCGCGACGAAGCCCAGGAAGAGTGCGCTGAGCATCGCAAGGATGCCGAGCAGCACCCATCCCAGTGGCGCCTCGACGACGATGAAACCGAGACTCAATGGCCCGGGCGTCGAGATGGCGCCCCAGTTGAGGAAAATGAATGCCAGGCTGGCAAGCACTGCCAGCAACAGGATCAGGGTGCGGCTCTGCACGATGGGTTCCTCCTTGTCATGGCGGCGGAATGCCTTGCCGCCACTTCATTATGGGTGACGCATTGCCGGTCGCGACCAGGGCCGCAGTGGCTACAGGTTTGGTCACAAGAGGGCTGGCGTGGTTCCAGATTTTGAAGGTGGGTTCGTAGGCTGGGTTCGGAGTGCAGCGACAACCCACCGTCCGGCTTCGCAAACCTGGTCCTGCGTAGGCGTTGGGGTAACGGTGGGTTGCTTCGCGAACCCACCCTGCAGATTGAGCATCGGATTGCCGGAGGCATCTTCTGCAAGTCCGGACGCTTGGGCGGGTGCGTCGGATAAAAAACGGGGCGCCGAAGCGCCCCGTTTTCAACTGCATGGAACCGCGGATTACAGGCCGGCGTCTGCACGCAACGCAGCAGCCTTGTCCGTGCTTTGGCTTCGCCGAAGTACCTGAACGTTCGCTACGCGAACAGCCTGCAAGCTTCGCTTACAGGCCGGCATCCGCACGAAGTGCGGCTGCCTTGTCGGTACTTTCCCACGTGAACTCCGGTTCGTCGCGGCCGAAGTGGCCGTAGGCGGCGGTCTTGGAGTAGATGGGGCGCAGCAGGTTGAGCGACTGGATGATGCCCTTCGGACGCAGGTCGAAGTGCTTCTCGATGAGCGCCACGATCTTGTCGTCGCTGACCTTGCCGGTGCCGAAGGTATTCACGTTCAGCGATACCGGGCGGGCCACGCCGATGGCATAGGCCACCTGCACTTCGATGCGCTCGGCCAGGCCGGCGGCGACGATGTTCTTGGCCACGTAGCGGCCGGCGTAGGCGGCGGAGCGGTCCACCTTGGACGGGTCCTTGCCGGAGAACGCGCCACCACCGTGACGGGCCATGCCGCCGTAGGTGTCGACGATGATCTTGCGGCCGGTCAGGCCGCAGTCGCCGTGCGGGCCGCCGACGACGAAGCGGCCGGTCGGGTTGATCAGGTACTTCACCTTGTCGCTGAGCAGCTCCTTGGGCAGCACCGGTTTGATGATTTCCTCGATGACGGCTTCGGTCAGCTGGGCGTGCGACACCTCGGGACTGTGCTGGGTGGACACCACCACGGTGTCGATGCCGACCGGCTTGCCGTCGACGTACTTCACCGTCAGCTGGCTCTTGGCGTCCGGGCGCAGCCAGGGCAGGCGGCCGTCCTTACGCACTTCAGCCTGGCGCTGCATGATGCGGTGCGCGTAGTAGATCGGCAGCGGCATCAGGCTGGGCGTTTCGTTGCAGGCGTAGCCAAACATCAGGCCCTGGTCGCCGGCACCTTGTTCCAGGTCCAGGCCTTCGCCTTCGTTCACGCCTTGCGCGATGTCCGGCGACTGGCGGTTGATGGCGGTCAGGATGGCGCAGCTCTTGTAGTCGAAGCCGATGTCCGAGCTGTCGTAGCCGATGCGGCGCACGGTGTCCTGTGCGATCTCGCGGTAGTTGATGTGGCCGGTGGTGGTGATTTCGCCCGACACGACGACCAGGCCGGTGGACACCAGCGTCTCGCAGGCCACACGGCCGCGCGGATCGACAGCCAGGATGGCGTCGAGGATGGAATCGGAAATCTGGTCGGCGACCTTGTCCGGATGGCCTTCGGAGACGGATTCCGAAGAGAAGAGATATTCGGCCATGAGCCTGCTCCCAAAAACAAAAAAACCCCGGTTGGTGGCGCGAGGCCGACTCCGGGGTTTGCGAGCGGGCGACGCTTTAGCAGTATTTTTGCGGCCTTGGTGGATGACGACCTCCGAAGCCTGCGTCGCCCTGCAAGTTGTCTGTTTAACTCGGCGACGCGAGAATTATACCCTTTAGCCGCGTCCTGCAAACCCGTCCGCGTCGATCAGCCCTTCCGGGTTGGTCTGGCCATGGTCCCCGAACCCGTCCTGCCACATGTCATCGTTGATTCCCTTCGTCTTTGCCGTCTTGCGTCGCCTGCCGCTACGCCTGTTGCACTTGCTGGGTGCGGCCGTGGGCTGGCTGGGCTGGTGGCTGTCGCCCGGCCTGCGTAGGCGCACGCGCGAGAATCTGGCCCTGGCGTTTCCCGAGGGCGTGCCGCCGGGCCTGGCGCGGCGGGCAACCGTGGATGCGGGTCGGGCCTTGCTGGAGTTGCCATGGCTGTGGTCCAGGCCGATCGAGGCAGTGGCGGCTCGTGTCACCGAGTCGGAAGGGTATGACCTGGTCGAGCAGGCCTTTGCGCAGGGCAACGCCATCCTGTTGCTGACACCGCACCTGGGTTGCTTCGAAGCCGCTGCCCAGCACTACGGCACGCGTTATCCGATCACGGTGCTGTACCGCCGCCCCAGGCTGGAGGCGCTGGCGCCGATCATGGAGTCGGGGCGGCTGCGCGGACTCATGAAAGCCGCGCCGGCCGATGCCAGCGGCGTGCGCCAGATGCTCAAGGCATTGAAGCGGGGCGAGTCGGTGGGCATGCTGCCCGATCAGGTGCCACAGTTCGGCGAAGGGGTGTGGGCGCCGTTCTTCGGCCGCCCGGCCTACAGCATGACGCTGGCCGCCCGCATGGCAGAGGTGCAGGGCGTGCAGGTCTTCATGGCGTATGCTGCGCGCCTGCCGGGTGCTCGCTACCGGTTGATCATGCGCCATCTGCGACGGCCGCTGGCGGGGACGCCGGAGGAGCGCGTAGCGCAGATCAATGCGGAACTGGAAGCCCTGATCCGCGAACGGCCGGAGCAGTACCTGTGGAGCTACAACCGCTACAAGCGTCCGGCTGGCGTTCCGCCGCCCGGGGAGGTCGTGTCAGCTGGATCCTGACCGCTTCTTGCTGCAGCGTTCCCGCTTCTCCGTTTCTCCGTTTTCCGTTTTCTTCAGATGAGCGAATTCTTCATCCGCCTGATCCTGGGTTTCATCTGGCTGCTCCACGGGCTGCCTTTGTCCGTGCAGGCCGTGATGGGCAACGCCCTGGGCTCGCTGCTGTACTACCTCGTCGTGCCCCGACGTCGCGTGGTGCTGACCAACCTGCGCCTCTGCTTCCCCGAGCTGGACGAGCGTGAGCGGCGGGCGCTGGCGCGGCGGCATATCCGGCTGGTGACGCGCTCCTACCTGGAGCGCGGCATCCTGTGGTGGGCCTCCGAGGAGCGCTTGCAGCGCCTGATCCGGCGCGAGGGCTTCGAGCATCTGCGTGATGCACTGGCCGAAGGGCATCCGGTCATCCTGCTGGTGCCGCACTTCATCGGCCTTGATGCTGGCGGCATGGGTGTTGCCATGCAGTTCAAGGCCAGCAGCATGTATTCGCACCAGCGCAGCAAGGTGCTGGACAAGATGCTGCTGCGGGGACGTTCGCGCTTCAACGCGCCACTCTTGCTGTCGCGCCAGGATGGCCTGCGCGGTGCGGTCAAGGCGATGAAGAAAGGCATGCCCTTCTTCTACCTGCCGGATCTCGATTTCGGCGCCAGCGATGCGGTGTTCGTGCCCTTCTTCGGCGTGCAGGCGGCCACCATCACGGGCCTGTCACGCATGGCGCGGCTGGCGAAGGCGAAGGTCATTCCCGTGGTCAATGAAATCCTGCCGGGCGGGGAGGGCTACGTGGTGCGCATGGAGCCGCCCTGGGAGGACTTTCCCACCGAGGATGTCGAGGCCGACACGCGACGCATGAACGCCTGGCTGGAAAGCCGCGTGCAGACCATGCCGGAGCAGTACTACTGGGTGCACCGCCGCTTCAAGACGCGGCCGCCGGGCGAGCCAGGCCTCTACTGAGCCCTGAGCCGGACGTGCGCGCGTGGATGCGGGCGGTCGGCCGGCTCGTGCGAACGGGCAGCCGGCCGTCGCAGGGCGCCTTCTGTCCTCTAGGATTCGGGGGTCGGTGACGGCAGTCTCGTCCCCAATGTCCCCCATCATTCGCCCCGCACCGCCATGAGCCGCATCTTCATCTCTTACCGCCGTGACGACTCGGGTGGCTACGCCGGCCGCCTGGAAGACGCGCTGGAAGTCGCGCTGGGCCGTGAAGCCGTGTTCCGCGACGTGCAGGACATCGCCCCGGGCGACGACTTCGTGGCGGCGATCCGCCAGCGTCTGAAGGGGGCCGACACCGTGCTGGTACTGATCGGCCCGCGCTGGGCCGGTCGGCTGGCGGACGGGCGCCGACGCATCGACGACCCGGGTGATTTCGTGCGCATGGAGATAATTGCCGCGCTTGGCGCCCCGCTGCGGGTCATTCCGGTGCTGCTGGCCGGCGCGAAGATGCCGGCCGAAGCCGATCTGCCCGATGCACTCAAGCCGCTGGCCCGTCGCAATGCCTTCGTGCTCAGCGACGCCGGCTGGCACGATGACTTCGTGCGCCTGCTCGCCAGCCTGCGTCCGCCGCGTCGGCGCGGCGCAGCCCTCGCGCTGGCCGCTCTGCTCGCGTTGGCGATTGCCAGCGGTGCAGCATGGTGGTGGAGCCAGCCCGCCGCACCGACGCTGGCCGAGCGCATCGTCGGCAGCTGGCAGGGCAATGTCCGTTATGCCTGGGGCGACCGCTACGACGAGCGCTTCGAGTTCAAACGCCATGCCGGCGAGCTGACCGGCACCGCCAGCTTCCTGACTTATCCGCGCGCCATCGAGGCCTTGCGCATCGAGGGCAACAACCTGCACTTCGAAACCCGCTCGCAGGAACGCGTGGGTGAGTCGGAAAAGACGCTCACCCATCGCTTCGCTGCCGAGTGGGTCCAGGACAGCCAGGGCGAGCGCCTGCGCATGCGCCTCGTGACCACCGGCGGCCATAGCAGCAACCCGCCCATCGAGTTCGAGGCCCGCCGCGTGGCGCCCGTGGCAGCGGATCGCGCCCGCCCCTGAATGGGGCGATAATGGCGGCCATGAAGCTGCAATTCACCAAGATGCAAGGGCTGGGCAACGACTTCGTCGTCATCGACGCGGTGCGCCAGCCGCTGGCCATGACCCCGCAACTGGCCGCCCGCCTGGGTGACCGTCGTTTCGGCGTGGGCGCTGACCAGATCCTCATCGTCGAGAAGTCGGAGACGCCGGGCGTGGATTTCCGCTACCGCATCTTCAACAACGACGGCAGCGAGGTGGAGCAGTGCGGCAACGGCGCGCGCTGCTTCGTGCGCTACGTGATCGACCACGGCCTCACCGACAAGACCGAGATCCGCGTCGAGACGAAGTCCGGCCTCATCACGCCGCGCGTGGTGGAAGGCGGGCTGGTCACGGTCGACATGGGCGTGCCCGTCTTCGAGCCGGCGCGCATTCCCTTCCAGTCCAGCACCGATGCCGTCGAGCAGCCGCTGCAAGTGGGCGCCGACACGGTGAGCATCACCGCTGTGTCGATGGGCAACCCGCACGCCGTGCAGGTGGTCGCCGATGTCGACACCGCGCCGGTGGAAGTGCAGGGCCCGGTCATCGAATCGCACCCGCGCTTTCCGGCGCGTGTGAACGCCGGCTTCATGCAGGTCGTCGACGCCCACACCATCCGCCTGCGCGTGTATGAACGCGGCGCTGGCGAAACGCTGGCCTGCGGCACCGGCGCTTGCGCTGCCGTAGTGGCCGGCATCCGTCGCGGCCTGTTGCAGAGCCCCGTGCGCGTGCAGACCCGCGGCGGTGACCTGTCCATCGCCTGGGGCGGCATGGGCGCGCCGGTGATGATGACCGGCCCTGCGGTGAGCGTGTTCGAAGGCGAGATAGATCTATGAGGTGAAACGTGAAGCGTGAAAGGTGAAACGCAAATGCGCGCCCTTCACGGACCACGTTTCACTTTTCACCTTTCACATTTCACGGATCCCCCGAATGAACGCACAAGACGTCGTCGACTTCCTCAATACCCATCCCGAATTCTTCGACGAGCACCCGGACCTGCTGGCGCAGATCTCGGTGCCGCACCCCACCGCAGGGGGCACCATTTCGCTGACCGAGCGCCAGTTGCATGCGCTGCGCGACAAGCTCACCGCGGTGCAGACCAAGCTGGGCGAACTCGTCGGCTTCGGCGAAGAGAACGACGTCATCGCCGAGAAGGTGCACCGTCTCACCCTGGCGCTGCTGCAGTCGGAGAGCTTCGAGACGGTCACCGGCTCGCTGTACAGCCACCTGCTGGAAGACTTCGCAGTGCCGCACGTGGCGCTGCGCATCTGGAACAGCATTCTCAAGCGTCCCAGCGAGGAGTTCATCGAAGTCACCGAGGACTTCCGCTTCTTCGCCGCCGACCTGCATCACCCGTACTGTGGCCTGGCCAACCAGCCGGAAGTGCTGGCCTGGTTCGGTGAAGCCGCCAAGCACATCCAGTCGCTGGCGCTGGTGCCGCTGCGTCGCGATGCGCAGGTCTTCGGCATGCTGGCGCTGGGGAGTGAAGACCCGCAGCGCTTTTTCCCGGAGATGGGCACGCTGTATGTCGAACGCATCGGCGAGCTGGTCGGTGCTTCGCTGCTGAAGCACATCGGCTGAGGCCAGCATGCAGGCCGGGGCGAGCGACCCGCACAGCCAGCCCGACGCCGCAGCGCCGGATGCCCCGGTGTTGCTGCCCGAGATCCTCGCCTACCTGGACTACCTGGCTTTCCAGCGGCGCAGCAGCGCCCACACCATCGCCAACTACCGGCGCGACTTTGCCGCGTTGATGGAGATGGCAGCCGGCCGGCCGCTGTCCGGCCTGAAGATGCAGGACGTGCGCCGTTTCGTCGCGCGCTCGCATGCTGGTGGCCTGTCGCCGCGCTCCATCGCGCGGCGCCTGTCGGCCTGGCGTGGCCTGTACCGCTGGCTGGTGCGCGAGGGCCGGCTGGAGGCCAACCCGGTGCTGACCGTGCGCGCACCACGCGGGCCGAAGCGCCTGCCCAAAGCCTTGTCGCCTGACCAGGCCGCGGCCCTGCTCGATGGCACGCCGGACGATGCGCTGGAAGTGCGCGATCTCGCGATGTTCGAACTCTTCTACTCGTCCGGCCTGCGGCTGTCCGAGCTGGGCGGCCTCGACCTCGAAGGCACGCTCTCCGTGCGCGACGACGAAGTCACCGTGTTCGGCAAGCGCGGCAAGACGCGCACCGTGCCGGTCGGTGGCAAAGCGCGTGAAGCGCTGCAGGCCTGGCTGGCGTTGCGGCCGCAGATCGCCGGTGCCGACGAGCCTGCGCTGTTCGTCGGCCAGCACGGCCGGCGCCTGTCCACCGCCATGATCCGCAATCGCCTGGCGCGCTGGGCACAGCGCCAGGGCCTGCCGACCCACGTGCATCCGCACATGCTGCGCCACAGTTTCGCCAGCCATGTGCTGCAGTCCTCCGGCGACCTGCGCGCGGTGCAGGAGTTGCTGGGCCACGCCAGCATCGCTACTACGCAGATCTACACCCACCTCGATTTCCAGCACCTGGCCAAGGTGTACGACGCCGCGCATCCGCGGGCACGCAAAGGCAAGTGATGCAGCGCGCGCCCTTCTTCCTTCGTCGGGCGCTGTTGTCGGCTGGGGTGTCCATGACGCTTGCCGGCTGCGCGCTGATGCCGCTGGGTGAGCGCACCCGCCAGGCGCTGCCGGAACGCAACGGCCCTGTTTTCGAGATGCACAACGCCGCCGGCAAGCCGGCCGGCTGGCTGTACGGCTCGGTGCATGTCGGCTCGGCCGAGCGGCCGGCCTTCTCGCGGCAGGCGCTGGCCGCCATGTCACAGACTCGCCACGTCTACCTAGAAGTCACCGACGGCAGCGAGGACCGCTGGGACATGGCGCAATGGAAGGCCGAGGACTTCCATCCCGCGCCGGACCCGCGTCTGAGCGAAGCGCAGATGATCGAGGTGATGGGCGCGGAGGTCGACATCGTCGAGGCGCGCCGCGAGCGCACGTTCGAGGCGCAACTGTCCGGTTACTGCGGGCTGGAGCGGCGCTTCGGCTCGGAGAACACCGCGCTGAAGCTGCTGGCGGGCAAGAGCGTGCAGGTGGGCGGGCTGGAAACCACCGCCAGCCGCGAGCGTGACGAGAAGAGCGGGCCGCAGGACCCGGTGCGCCGCGCCGACGAGGAAAGCCAGGTACGCGCCGCCATGGCGGATGCGATCGCCGGCCTCATGCAGCGCCCCGGCTACGTGTGGCGCTCCGACCAGGACCCGCGCCTGCGTGTGCTGGACGCCATGTGCAGCCTGTTCTCCACCCACCCCGAGCAACTGGCCGGCCTGGTGCAGGCCATGCCGGCGGGCAGCTACCGCGCGCGTGAGCGCACCATGGCCAAAGGTGTCGTGGCAGCTGTCGAACGCGGCGAGCGGCCCTTCGTGATCGTGGGTGCCATGCACCTGCTGGGGGAGGGCAGCCTGCCTGCGCTGCTGGCGGAGCAGGGCATCCGCGTGCAGCGGGCCGGCCCTTCGCCCTGAAACCGCCTTGATGTTGCTTTGAGGCGCCCCTGAGTGGGCGCCTTAGCCGACGGCGCGCTTCGGCTCCGGCACGCCGCACAGGCGCACCCAGGTCAGCTGCAGCATGCGCGCGTCGGCGCTGGCACGATGGCGGGTGACCTGCTGCTCGCGCTCGATGGCCGCGCGGGTGTCGTTCCACAGGTTGGCAGTCGGTTCGTCCAGCAGGCGGGCGAGGTGATCCAGCTTGTAGTTCGGCGCGCTGTTGGCTTCCTCGTACAGCACGTTGAGCCAGGCGAAGTCGTGGTACCAGGCGTCCGAATACACCGTCAGGCCGCGCAGGCGCTCGTTGAGCATGCGCGCCACTTCGTGCGCGTCGCGGCCATGTGCCATCACCGTCTCGCGCGGGATGCCGTGCACCTTCATGGCCGCGTCATCCCAGTGCGTCCAGTCCGGCGCCGGCCGCACCAGGGTGCAGAAGCTGCTGCCGTCGGGCAGGGCCACGCCGATCTCGATGGGATAGCTGCCACGGCCGAAACCGGAGGCTTCGATATCGATGATGGCGGGGGCGTTGGGAGGCATGGGGCTCATGGTGGCGGGCAGCGGCGGGCGCGTCGATTATGGTTTGCCACAGCCCGCAGCACCTGCTGCGGCGCGGCATATTGGTCATGGCGGGGCTTTGGCGGGTAGCATTCCGCCCCTTGCGGGTCCTTCGCGACCCGTCCCGTCTTCATAGCAGCTTCAGGTTTCAGCATGGCACGTCTCATTCTTCAGCAAGGCAAGGAACGCCCGGTCCTGCGCCGCCATCCGTGGATCTTCGCCGGCTCGGTCGACCATCTCGACGGCCGTGCCCGCCCCGGCGACACCGTGGAAGTCCTGAGCCATGACGGCAAGTTGCTGGGCCGCGCCGCCTGGTCGCCGGAATCGCAGATCCGCGCCCGCATGTGGAGTTTCGACGCAGATACAAGCATTGACCATGCCTTTTTCAAACGGCGCGTGGCGGATTGCGTCGCGCGGCGCATGGCTCACCCGCACTTGCGCGGGCAGGACGGCCTGCGCCTGATCCACGGCGAATCCGACGGCCTGCCCGGCGTCATCGCCGACCGCTTCGGCCCGGTGGTGGTCGTGCAGCTCACCAGTGCCGGTGCCGACAAGTGGCGCGAGGCCATCGTCGCCGGCCTCAAACAGGCCACCGGCTGCACGGCCGTGTATGAACGCTCCGACTCCGAGGTGCGCAAGCTGGAAGGCCTGGAGCCCGTCAGCGGCCTGCTCGACGGCGAATTGCCGGCATCCCTCAGCATCGTCGAGAACGGCGTGCGCATGGAGGTGGACGTCGTTGGCGGCCACAAGACCGGCTTCTACCTGGACCAGCGTGACAACCGCCTGCTCACCGGCCAGCTCGCCGCCGGCCGCAGCGTGCTCAACTGCTTCTGCTACACCGGCGGCTTCTCGTTGCAGGCGCTGGCCGGCGGTGCCGCCTCGGTGCTGTCCATCGATTCGTCCGGCCCCGCATTGGCCACCGGCGCACGCAATCTCGCCCTCAACCCGCAGCTCGACGCCAGCCGTGCCGAATGGATGGAGGCCGACGTCTTCGAGGCGCTGCGCAGCCTGCGTGCCGAGGGGCGGACATTCGACCTCATCATCCTCGACCCCCCCAAGTTCGCCCCGTCCGCCGCGCACGCGCAGCGCGCCTCGCGTGCCTACCGCGACATCAACATCCTCGGCTTCCGCCTGCTCAATCCCGGTGGCATCCTGATGACGTATTCATGCTCCGGCGGCATCGGGCAGGAGCTGTTCCAGAGCATCGTCGCCAGCTCGGCCGTCGATGCCGGCGTGGAGGCGCGGATCATCCATCGCCTGTCTGCGGCGGCGGACCATCCGATCGGCCTTTCCGTTCCGGAAGGGGAGTATCTGAAGGGGCTGGCCTGTCAGGTGGGGTGATCGGCTACAGCGCACGTTCTTCCTGCACAGCCTCGCGCACCGTCATTTCCGCGCAACCCTGAGCCCCGGTCCCAGAGCTTGTCGAAGCGGTCGAAGGGCAGACGCTGTGGGGTGGGCTCGGCGAGCCCACGCGCCCTGGTTATTCCCGCACCACCTCAGGCACCGTCATTCCCGCCCTTCGGCAGGCTCAGGGTGAACCGGGCTTTGCCCGAGCGGGAATCCAGTGTCGTTGTCTTTGACTTGCCGTTCTGGTTCTGCCGGCTCCCGCCGTAGGACCTGTGGTCACTCGTTACGCTTGGCCGGGAGTTCGCCCCGGCGGGCGAGTTACCTTTTGCTGCGCGGCAAAAGGTAACCCAAAAGCGCGCCCCGCTTCCGCCGCCGTGCTTCGCACGGTCCCCTGCGCTGCTCGCCATGACGAGCGGCTGCGGAACTCGCGCTTCGCGCTCAAACATCCTCGCCGTCGCGCTACGCGCGATCCCTCGTCACGGCTGTGCTGCTCGGCGGCTTCAGAGGGGGAGTGGGGCCGTGCCGGATTGCCGCGCTTTGCCTCCGCGGGCAGCGCCGTGTGAAGCATGCAGACGGTATGCCGCGGGCAATGTCTGCGAAGTGAGGTTTTGTCGATCTAATGAACCGATGCCCGTCAGACAAAAACCCTTATGGAGCAAGCGTTTCACGGCGCTCGAAGGCGCGATGTTAGCGAGCACGCCCGATGAGCTGCTCCCTAAATTAGTTGAACGTCACCAACTCGTGCGCGCCCGCGTTCTTCTGTAGCATCGGCCAACATGTTTGAGTCGATCACCTTCAAGAACACAGTTGGCCCGGGGCCTTTGCTCGATATCGGTGCAATCGCCGAGGCGCTCTTGTTCTACGGGCGCGTCTCAATCGTTGGAAACTCGGCGACATTGAAGGCATTGCTGTCTGGCATACCGCCATTTGTGGCTCTTGGCCTACTGCGGGACAAACGGCTTGAGTTTCACTATTTGGCCGATCAAGCTGCGATTTCGAGTGCGCCAACCACCGCGGGCCGGACTTTGCACGACCTGATGCGCTTCTCGTCTCCGCAACACACAATCGAGAAGGTCGGCCCCGAGGTGTTCCGAGCAGCCGCAGGCAATACAGGGCAAGCCCGAGTTGGTTCAAGTCAGTTCACTCAGTTGTTGCGCTCACTTAGTCATGAAGGATTCGATCAAAGGGCGATGCTTGCTTCGCTCATGGACCGTAGCGCGACAGAGCGGTCGGTTAATGCTCTTCTATCCCTTGTTGCCCCTGGCTACACAACTGGTGAGCCACTCCGGTTTCGTATCGAGAAGCAGAGTCAGGGATTCTTCGTCGATACAAACCTCGACTTTGATGAACTCAATTCGATCTACCGTAGAACAGTTCCCCCGGAGCATTCGTCACTCTCTGAGGCGTATCTCTTGGCCCTCATGCAGGGAGCGTATGAAGCGACATACTACGCAGCCACTTTGGGTTCTGAAGTTGCCGTCGCACCTATCGAGCGCGTAGTACAAGCGGCGACCGTTGAAGCCGTAGTTCAACGTAGAGCGAAGAGCGAAGGCGAAATCGGGAGGTTCGTTGACTTGACGATGCGCGATGCTCGGGCAATCCGTGAGGCCGTCAACTCTGGGCGGGTCTCGTTCGCGCAGGTAGTAAGGCTCCTAGACTCAGCAGACAAATTCCGTCATTGGCTGCAGCAGCAGCCAGTCGATGCCGAGCTCGTTAGGAACTACTATCAAGCGATCGTCCAGGACTCATGGGCAGACAAGTTACCCGGAAAATCTGCGCGGTGGGCCGTGTTCACTGGCCTTGGATTGGCTGCGGACGCATTCGGTACAGCGCCGTGGGGAACTCTTGGCGGTGTAGCGATCAGTGCAGTTGATTCGTTCCTCTGTGAGAAGCTGATATCAGGCTGGAAGCCGCACCAGTTTGTGGAAGGCGAGTTGAAGACGCTCTTCGTCACTGACCAGAGTTCTGCTGAGGCGAAGAAGGGTGACGTCTAAACCGTTGCTCAAGCGGCGACCCGCTACGGCAGCCATCGTCTAGCTGCGCCAGGCCAGATGTTGATATCGTCCTTCCGCGGCTCGCCGGCGCCTTCCTCCGTGGTCGCCTTGGCTGGAACGTTGAGGCACGTAGTATCAAGCCTATACGGCCCACATCCCCCTCTGCAGCCGCCGAGCAGCACAGCCGTGACGAGGGATCGCGCGTAG
>JAVHYF010000008.1 GCA_031119205.1 Moraxellaceae bacterium
CCGTCCAGCACTTCCAGATAGATACCCATGTCGGCGTGGCCGAACTCGCGCTTGAGCGCCTTGGGCAGCTCCATGTCGCGCTCGGCGGTGGCGGGGTTCACGTTCACCGCCAGGCAACGCACGGTGCGCAGCACGCCTTTGACGCGCACGTCGCCGACCATGAACTCACGGTCGATCCAGTCGAACTCGGCCCACGCCTCCGGCCCGTCGATGTAGAGGTTGGCGCGGAAGCGCAGCGGGTCGACCGGCGTGCCCAGCCGCTCGCCGAGCGCGCGCACCGAGGCGAGATTCACCAGCGACACCGCGCGCATCATCTCGGGCGAAATGACGCTCACATCGGTGAAGTGATGGCCGGGTGAGGCGACGAGCTGCGGCATGCCGCTGATGAGCTCGCCCATGTAGTCGGCGAAGAAACGCTCCACCTGCTGGCGCCCGGCGGCATCGGTGAGATCCGCCACCACCTGCGTGCCGTCCGGTGCGTCGATGCGCAGTGTCTGCGTGTCGTCGTCGAACTGCGTGCGCAACCGGGCCAGCTTCTCGTATTTCATCAGCATGAGGAACTGGGTCTTGGGTTGCGGCTGGGGGTCGATCGGGTCGAAGCGCCAGCTGCCATTGGTCAGCGCATAGATGCGGTCGCCCGGCACAGCATGGCCGGGCGTCAGCGCCAGCGTGGCGAGCGGTTCGGGCGACAGGCCTTTGACGGGGTAGCGGTAGAGCTGCTGGAGTGCGTACATGGGCGTGCTCTCGTAGCGGGTTCGAGGTGGATTCGTGGCAGGCTTTGGGCGGAAAGTTGCCGGCAGCATGCTGCCGGAAGCCAGCGGCGCAAATACGTCAAACACCGGTCAGACGCCGGATCGCGCATCGCCCGGCGCGCATGCGGCGGAACGACACAGGGACGAACGGGTCAGAACACCAACCCTGAGGATCCGTCATGGAAAGGAGAAACCACATGAGGACATGGCTGGCACTCCCCCTCCTGCTGCTGGCGGCCGGCGCCCATGCCCAGTCGCCGGGCACCGCCGCCGATACAACCGCCGACCCCCTGCCTTCGCCGCCCTGCTCGGCGGCCTGGAACCAGGTCATCGACAGGCTGGTGGTGACCCGCGACGGGAAGGGCCACGGCCCCGACGTCGGCTCGGACGAATGGCGCTCCACGGTCGAATTCAAGCTGGGCATACGCGGCACCACACCGGTAGTACCGCGTGGCAGCGACACCTGGTGTCGCCGGGTCGACCAGCTGGTGCGCGCACGCATCGCCACGCCGCTCGCGGCGACGGTGGCCGGCAGCGGGCCGTCCTTCTCCTGCGTGAAAGTCACACCCGACAGCATCGAGGCACTGGTGTGCGGCGATGCGGAACTGTCCGCGCTGGACCGCAAGCTGGCCGAGGCCTATGCCGCCGCGACGAAGAAGGCCGTCAACGAGCAGCCACCGCGCCTGCGTGCCGAACAGAGCGGCTGGGTGAAGGGGCGCAATGACTGCTGGAAGGCCACCGACAAACGCGTCTGTGTGCGGGACGCCTACCAGCAGCGCATCGTCGAACTGCAGGCCGGCTACTGGCTGGTGCCGTCCAATGGCCCGGTGCGCTTCACCTGCGATGGCGGCGCGAACGACGCACTACAGGTCACCTACTTCCAGACCGACCCGCCGTCACTGCTCGCCGAGCGTGGCGTCAGCAGCTCCTTGATGGTGCTGAGGCGGGATGCCAATGGCACGCTCTACCAAGGCCGAAATGAAAGCATGCGTGCCGACGATGGCGAGTTGCGCGTCGCCTGGGGAAATGGCGCGCCGGTCATGCGCTGCAGGAGGGCTTCCTGAGGCAGGCCCGGCGCGGTCTCGCAATTACTTGGTTTCAGCGAGCTTGGTTTCCTCGACGCCCTTCTTGCCGACTTCTTCGGTCACCAGGTTCAGCTTGGTACGCGCGAACATCACGCCCATCTTCACCTCCTGCCAGATGAAGGTCAGCACGCCCGGCTTGGCATCGATCTCGATGGTGTCCGTGTTCTCGGCCTTGGAGCTGATGGTGTGCTTGCCCGGTGCGAGTTCCTTGTACAAATAGGTCTTGGCAACGGTCTGGCCGATCGGCTGGCCATCGACAGAGACGTCCATCTTTACCGCAGCCCCCATGGATTCGTTGCGATAGATGAACACACCGGCCTTGTCCTTCGGCGCGGTGAAGGTCTTCAGTGCAGCGTCCTGCTTGGGGTCGCCCATCGGCACGGAGGCGCAGCCCACCAGGCTGGCGGCGATCAAGGACACAGCGATCAGCTTCTTCATGTACTACTCCCTTTGTTTTTGGTCGTTGCGCTTGCGGCGCTCATAGCTGCGGCACCACAGCGCGCGGGAGGATAGCGGGGAAAGGCTCATCGCACAGGCTTGCCCGGAAGGGCGGCGCGTGACGCATTTGGCATGTCCGCACACTCATGCGGAACATGGCTTGAATGCTCGGCTTCGCTGCACTCAGCACCGTCTCGCGGGACGTCCGCGCATGAACACCCTCACCCGCTGACGCCCCTCTGGATCATCGCTATCGCCGTCTCCTGCGGACCGGTTCCACGCCCTGCCCTTCTCTGCCCGAACAGCCGTCTAGCCCACGCTAGCTGACGTGCTAGCGTGCCGCCGCTGCGTGGGGCGCAGCGCATTTCATTTCGGACAAACAAGAGAAGAGACGATGAAGAAGATCCTGTTGCTGATCGTGATAGCAGTCGCTGCCAAGTTCGGTTGGGAGGCACACAAGAAGAAGGAGAACCCGGTCGTCATCGAGAATCCGGTCTACGGCGAAACGCGCGTGAAACTGGGTGTGGCTGGCAGGGAGATCGAAGGGGTGATGTTCGTCAAGAACGCCAACGATGCCGAATGCCGGAGCACCATCGGCAAGTTCGACGGCATCATCGACAAGTCAAGCTGCGAGAAGGTGAACTGCAAGATCGTGTCATCCGAATGCAAACCGGAACTGACGGCCCGCAATGCACGGCTGTTCGACAACGAGCCGACGCACGTCAGCTACGTGAGCCTCGCCCGTACGCGGCCGGAGCTGCGCGAAATGCGTTTCATCGTATGGGGCGTCAGCGTCGCGGAGAGCGACGACCTGTGCAAACGCATCATCAGCGGGAATGCGCTGCAGATCGCCAAGCCCACCTGCATCCACGCCGCGCGCTGAGGGCGGCCGCCGATGGCCTACGAGGAGTATCGCGACTACGCCGATGTACCGACGCATCGGCGGCAGTGGTTCTTCTGGCTGAGCTTCCTGCTGCTGACGCCGTTCGCGGTGTGCCTCGTTGTCTTCGGCGACATCTACTACCGCCAGCGCGGCGTGGTGAAATCCTTCGGGGTCTTCAACCGCGTGCTGGCAGCGGTGATCGGCGGGTTCTGGGGCGGCCTCTGGTACTGAGGCCACCGCGTGCTGTCACTGGTTGCCGGTAGCTGGAGTCGCCGCGGCACGCCGCGCACGCGGCACCAGCTTCACCACTGCCGGGTCGTGCCGTGCGCGCAACTGCCCGCAGCCGCCCTCCACGTCCTGCCCGGCCGAGTTGCGCAGCTTGGTGAGCACGCCACGGCGATGCAGCGTGCGGGCGATTTCCGCCGCGCGCTCCGCGTCCGGGCGCTTGAAGTCGAGGCCTTCGTTCGTGTTGTACGGAATCATGTTCATGATCGCGTACTTGCCGGCCAGCAACCGCACGATGCCGTCGATTTCGGCCTCGCTGTCGTTGATGCCTTCCAGCAGCGTCCACTGGTACTGGATGGGGTAGCCGGTGTCGCGCGCGTAGCGCTCGCCGAGTTCCACCAGTTCGTCCGGCGTGATGCGCGGCGCGCGCGGCAACAGTTGCTCGCGCAATGCGGCGTCCGTGGTGTGCAGCGACAGGGCCAGCGCCGGCTTCACCGGACCGCGCGGCAGGCGCTCGAACACACGCGGGTCACCCACCGTGGAGAACACCAGGTTCTTGTGGCCGATGTTGCCGTAGAGGCCCAGCAACTCGATGGCCTCCATGACGTTGTCGAGGTTGTGGGCGGGCTCGCCCATGCCCATGAACACCACCTTCTTTACCGGCCGCATGCGACGCGCCAGCACCACCTGGGCAATGATCTCCGCACTGCCCACCTGGCGCATCAGGCCGTCGCGGCCAGTCATGCAGAACACGCAGCCGACCGCGCAACCGACCTGCGAGGACACGCACAGGCCATCGCGCAGCAGCTGCACGCTCTCCACCGTGTTGCCGTCGGCCAGCTCCACCAGCAGGCGGGCGGAGCCGTCTTCGCCGGGGTGCTCGGAGCGCAGGCGCACCAGTCCGTCTAGTTCGGCCGTGAGCGCCGGCAAGGCGTTGCGCAAGGCCAGTGGCAGGGAATGCTCCGCCGCGCGCGGGCCGTGGTCCAGGGCATGGCCCTGCACCCAGGCGCGCAGCACACGCTGCTCGTGGGCCGGCTTGGCCCCGAGTGCGCGCAGGCGCTGGCGGAGGTCTTCGATGCGGGTGAGCGTCATGAGGGGGGCGATGCTAGCACCGGGGCCCGGGCACCGACAGCACCCGCGCCGGCCGTGGCTCTCCGCCCGGGACGCTCAGCGCAGATTCAGCTGCCAGGACACACCGAAGCGGTCCTGCACCCACGCGAAGCGGCGGGCGAAGGGGTATTCCTGCAGGGGCATCTTGATCTCGCCACCTTCGGACAGCGCGGCGAACAGGCGGTCGGTCTCTTCCTCGTCGTCGCAGGACACGAAGAGCGAGATGGCCGGGTTGAAGCAGAAAGGTTGTTCGACCGGGCTGTCGATGCACATCAGTGCCTCGCCGTTCAGTTCGAAGATGGCGACCTGCACCGTGCCCTCCTTGCCGGCCTCGCCGGGGCCGTAGCGGCGGATGGAGGCGATGCGCGAGCGTTCGAACAGCGATACGTAGAACGTCATCGCGGCTTCTGCCTGGCCCTGGAACATCAGGAAGGTGGTGATCTTCATGGCGATGTACCTCTTTGGGAGCGCTGCGGCTTCAGGCCGGGCGGGGGAAACGCCGCAGCATGGCGACGACGCCCGCGGTGACGGCCAGCAACAGCACGCCGGCGGCGATCAGCAGGCTGCCGGTGTCCAGCCGTAGTGGCTGCTGTGCGTGCGCCATCACGATAAGCCCGTGCACGAAGCACAGGAAGAGCAGCAGCACTGCCGCGAAGTAGCGGCACAGGCCAGCCATGAAGGCGATGGAGGCCGGGCGCCGTTCGGGCTGCAGCCAGTGCTGGCGATGCGGCAGGTTGAGTAGCCCGTCGGGCAGGCGGCCGAGCAGACCGGCAAGCAGGGTCAGTGCTGCCGGCAGCGCCACCGCGAGCAGCAGGGCACCCACGGTGTAGGCATGTCGCGAAAGGTAGCCGTCGGGGCTGCCGTCCATGCGGAAGTGGGTGGCGACGACGGCAGGCAGATCCGCCGCGGTGAGCAGCACGAAGGCGGCCACCGCGATGCATGCCAGGGTGAAGCGGCGGCCCTGCCCGTCGAAGCGCATGTCAGGAGCAACCCTCGACGTATTCCACCGCCGGACGCACGCCGGCGCGCACGGCGCTGATGTGGCCCTGCTTCTCTTCGAAAACGAACACGCCCTTCTCTTCGGCGAGTACCAGCACGTGCGCCTTCTCGTCGTACTTGTGCGGCCACACCTCGATGTTGGGATGCTTGGCGATCACGTCGGCCTGGAGCATGCCGTGGTCGATGCCGGTGGTGTTCTTCACGCCGGCGTCGGCATCGACGCGGGTGATGAGGCCCTTCTCGACCATGAACAGCAGGCCGGGGTAGGCCTTGAAGCGCACCTGCGTGCAGGCAGCGCTCGCCGCGTTGGCGGGCAGCGCCTCGCCCAGGGCGGTGGCCACCTCGGTGGCGCTGGCGCCGAAGCGGGCCTTGTCGAAACCCTCGGCGGTCAGCATCGGCGTGCTGGGTGCCGGCTTCTCGCAGGCAGCCAGCAGGGCGACCGCGCCGACCAGCAGCGCACTGCGCCAGGAGCGGGAGGCGGGGAAAGGATTGCGGGAAGTCCGGGAAACGCGGGACGTGGCGGGTTGTGAGGCCAGCTGTGCCGCGCCAGTGGTCAGGGTTCTGCGCATGTGGGTTGCCTGTTCTGCGATGTAGTAGAGGGAAGTTCTTGTTGTCTCTGTCGCATCATGTCCGGTGGCGCTGTTCTTGTTGTTCTTCATTGTTGTTGTTCTTGTGTGCAGCCCCGCTGTTCACTGCCGGGGCGGTGGTACGGGCTCGCCGCCTGCCCGCTGCCAGATCCAGGCCAGCCCGCGACCGATGTCGGGCCGGCGGCTGATCCACTCGGGTGCGAGCGGCAGCAGGCTGTCGCCCCGCCGCTGCGCCAGCACGAAGTTAAAGCTGTAAGTGGGCTCCTGCCCCATCCGCAGGTCGCTTACCAGCACGCGGCCGTCGTCTTCACGCATGGCGTAGAAGCCATGGCTGAACCACACGACGCGGCTCAGGTAGGGGTTGTCGGGCAAAGCGGCACGCAGTACGTCATGCTGCGGGAAGCGGTCGAAGTGGATGGAACGACCACCGTCGAGCAGCGAGTAGAAGCCTTCACGATAGCTGTCGTCGCCCATCGCGACCACACGCCACAGCACGGTGTTGAAGGCGGTGGGCGTCACCAGCACCCGGCCGGCATCCAGACCCTGGGCGCGTAGCGAATCCTCGGCCACGCCACGCACATGCTGCTGGGCGAGCGTGGCCCAGCCGAGGTACAGCGTGCTGAGCACGAGGCCGGCGGCGTTCCAGCGCAGGCCGCGCGCATTGCGCAGCGACAGCACGGCGACAAGGCCCACCAGCAGTGGCAGGGTGTACAGCGGGTCGATGATGAACATGCTGCCGACCGCGTAGGGATGGTCGGTGAACGGCAGGCCCAGCTGGGTGCCGTACACCGTCATCAGGTCGAGCAGCGGATGGGTGATCAGTGCCAGCCATACCGCCAGCCACCAGCGGCGGAAGAGGGATTCTCCGGGGGACTCCCCGGGAGACGCCCCCTGTGCCGCCCCCGGCTGGCGCCACAGGCGGTCGGCCAGCCAGGCCAGTGCCGGCGACACGAGGCTGAGGTAGAACAGCGCATGACTCTCGGTCCGGTGCAGCGTCATGTTGCTGACCGGGTCACCGTAGTCGATGACAACGTCGAGGTCCGGCAGGGTGCCGCACACCGCGCCGACGAGGGCGGCCTTCCACGGCGCTACGCGGCGGCCCATGGTGGCCACGCCGACTGCCGCGCCCAGCGCGAACTGTGAAACGGAATCCATGTGATCAGGGGGGCTGTTCAGCCGCCCCCGACTGAATTACTGGTGGTAAGCGAGATCCAGGTCTGCATCCAGCCCGGACACGCAGTCCAGCACCTGGCCGACGAGTTCCTGATCGTCGTCGCTCCACTCCGCGTCCGGGTCATCCTGTCTGGTGGCCAGCGGCGTGATGTCGAAGTCGACGAACTGATCGCCGATCTTCAGCACGGTCATGCCGGAGGCGTGCTCGACGAGCTCCCAGTCATCGGGGATCTGCAGCTCGGCGGTGATGCGGACGGTCAGGGTCTTCATGGACTTCGGTTCTCCAGCTTGGGGTAGTGGCAGGGATACGAGGGGTAAGTTATTGAAGGCGATGGATCCGGGGCCACCGCTGGTGGGCCCGCTGCCAGTGCGCTCACCGCCCTGCCCCGATGGCGCAAGGCGTCAGCTTACTGAAAAACCAGGCTTGCAGGCGTAGGCCGAATCCCACGGCCGGTTCAGGCGCGCACCGCTGGCGCGGGCGGCCGCGCGGCAATACGGTGACGCATGGTCAACGCATACAGGAGCGGCACCATGAACGAACAGCACAACGCACGCCTCAGGCAGCAGTACGAGCTGTGGAAGATCGCCGTCCAGGCCTATGTCGACGAGATGGACAAGGTGATGGCCGGGCATGCCAGCGGTGGTCGCCTGATCACCGCCGCCGCCAGCGTGGAGTTCGCCTGGGACATGCTGAAGACCCTGCAGGAGGAGGCAAGAGATGCAGAGGCGAACGATGCCGACAATGCCGAACCCGCGGGCGGCCGCGCGCCGCGCGCCGGTGGCGACACGGACCTGTACACGCTGGGCCCGCATTGAGCCGGAGATGGACGCCGCTCAGGCCTCCGGCTTCAGCGTGATGGTGGGGGCCGGCAGGTCGTCGCTGCGACGTGGCGTGCGGCGTCGCTCCACCATCACGTCCCAGGCATCCAGCCCGCCCAGCAGCGGCCGCACCCGCGTGTAGCCCATGCGCTGCAGGCGCAGCGCGGCGTTGGCGGCGGAAGCCTCGTTGGGGCAGTTGCAGTAGAAGACGATGTCGCGGTCCGGCGGCACATGGGCCAGCAGAGTCTGCACCTCGTCCAGTTCGGCCTCCAGCGCGCCGGGAATGCGGCGGGCATCACCCGCCCGCGTGGCGGCGGAACGCACGTCGACGATCACCGGTGCCTGGCCCTGTTCCACCATGTCGTGCAGCTCTTCCACGCCGATGCGGTGCGTGCGCACGAAGCGCAGCAGGCGCTGGCGCTCGATCCAGCGATAGGCGATGTACAGCGCGAACACCGTCAGCAGCACGATCACCGCCCAGCCGCCGATCTCCGACAGCGCGGTGATCACCGCGTCCACCTGCCGGTGCAGCAGCGCGCCAGCCGCAATTGCGATGCCGGCCCACAGCGTGGTGCCCAGCGTATCGAAGAAGATGAAGCGCCCGGCCTTGAAGCCGAGCGCGCCGGCCATCGGCGAGGAAATCGCCGACAGGCCCGGCACGAAGCGCGCGACCAGCAGCGCCCACACCCCCCACTTCGTGAAGGCATTCGAGGTGCGGCGCACGCAGGCATCCGGTGACAGGCTGATGCGGCACATCACCCCCAATACACGGGTGCCGTAGCGCTTGCCGGCGAGGTACCAGCCGAAGTTGGCGAGGCTGGAGCCGAGCACTGCGAGGATCAGCACCGACTGCCAGGCCACGCGCCCGTCCACCGACAGCGCACCGGCCACCATCAGGGTCGGCACCGCCGGCACCGGCGCGCCCAGCTGCTCGACGAAGACGTTGAGGAAGACCAGCAGCGGGCCGTGCTGGTCGAAGAGGCGGATCAGGGCATCCATGGCATCGGAAAGCGTGGGCGGTTGGGCGCGGAGGTGTTGGGCGCGAGTGTGGTGAGCCTACCGCATCCGCCGATCGCTTTTGATGATCGCCCCGATCACCGCCTTGGCCGGCTCAGGCCACCGTCAGCGTCACCTTGATGTTGCCGCGCGTCGCGTCCGAGTAAGGACAGACGATGTGCGCCTGCTCCACCAGCTTCTCCACGGTGGCGCGCTCGACGCCAGGCACCGTGATGGTCAGCGCCGCCTCGATGCTGAAGCCGGTGCCGTCGTCGCGCGCGCCGATGCTCACCGCTGCGGCGACATTGGCCTCAGGCGGCACGGCCACGCCCGACTTGCCGGCCACGAAGCGCAGGGCGCCGAGGAAGCAGGCCGAGTAGCCGCAGGCGAACAACTGCTCCGGGTTGGTGCCCGGTCCGTCGTCGCCTCCCAGGCCGCGCGGCACCGACAGGGTGAGCGACAGCTTGCCGTCATCGGTGGCGGATTTTCCCTCGCGGCCACCGGTGGACTTCGCGCGGGCGGTGTAGAGGATCTTCATGGCTTTCATGGTGTTCTCCCGACTGGAATGAATCTGGCGGACGGCACGATCGCCAGCGCGACATGCCATCCGGATGCGGCCGACAGGGCAGCCGCTGGCGACTATGCGCCGCTGCGACACCAGCGTCGCCTGCCGGAAGGGATAGACCGGTGACGCACTCCGGAAATGACATCCGGGTTCGGCGCAAGGACGTGGCATGGCGGACAGTGCGGCCCGCTCTGCTACCATCGCCGCCCGGACACGATCAGACGGTCAGCGCCACCGCCACAAGCGGGCCCGCGCCACACACGCATCATCCGCAACACCCATGTCACAGCACACGCCGCCGGCCGGCTTCGCCTCGCGCCGCAACACCCTCGCCTTCCTGCTGGTCGTCAGCGCCACCATGCTGGGCATCGCCGGCATCGACCTGGTGCTGCCGGCCGTGCCCAGCCTGCCGGGCGTACTCGGCGGCACGCCTGCGCTGGCGCAGCTCGTCATCGCCGCCTACGTGGCCGGCACAGCCTGCGGCCTGTTGCTGTTCGGCGAGCTGGGCGCGCGCTTCGATCCGCGCAAGCTGCTGGTGGTGTCGCTGCTTGGCTATGCGCTGTGCTCGGAGCTCGCCGCGCGTGCGCCGACGATGGAAGTGCTGATCGGGCTGCGCTTCGTGCAGGGGCTGGGCTGTGCCGCCGGTGCGGTATTCGCCCCGGGTTTCATCAACCGCCTGTTCTCGCATGACAAGGCGGTCAGCGCGCTGGGCCTGCTGGGCAGCATCGAATCGCTGGCCCCGGCGCTGGCACCGGTCTTCGGTGCGTGGTTGCTGCTGCACTTCGGCTGGCAGGCCTCGTTCCATCTGGTCACCGTGCTGGCCTTGCTGCTCGCACTGGCCATCGCGGTCTGTCAGCACCTGCTGCCGGCGGGCAGCGCGCCGCGCCGCAGCGGTGGCTATGCCGTGCTGCTGCGCGACCCGGTGTTCCTGCGCTATGCATTGAGCCAGGCCTTCGTGCTCGGTGGCCTGCTGGTCTTCGTGTTCGGCGCGCCGGCGGTCATCGTGGTGGCACTGGGTGGCGGGCTGAGCGATTTCATCGTGCTGCAGATCTGCGGCATCAGTTTCTTCATCCTCGCCGCCAACCTGTCGGGCCGCCTGCTGCCGCGACTCGGCGCGGAACGGCTGATCTGGACCGGCACGCTGCTGGCCGCCTGCGGCGCGGTGCTGATCCTGCTGTACGCGCTGCTCGGTGGCCGCAATCCGCTGCTGATCATCGCGCCCTCGGCGGTGCTCAACATCGGGCTGGGCCTGCGCGGCCCCACCGGCTTCCACCGTGCCGTGGTGGCCGCCCACGGTGACGATTCGCGCGGCTCGGCGCTGGTAGTGCTGGCGGTGCTGTTCACCGCCTCGGCCGGCACCACGCTGGTCGCGCCTTTCATCACCGCCGGCCTGACACCGCTGGCGGCGATGACCGCCATCATCACGCTCATGGCAGTAATGGTGCTGAAGCTGCTGCCGGCCCTGCCGGACGACGCGCAACCCGGTGCCGCCGAGGCGGGCCCGGCCGGACCGGGCTGACCCGGCGCCAGAGCCTGGCACCAGAGCCCGGCACCACAACGGTAAGCGCTTGACTGGAAACTTGTTTCCAGGTCATCCGACAGGGCGCGTTGTCGTACGACGACTCTGCCGGATTGTTACAGCAGGCTTGCCGGCATTGACACAGCGCGGCGACCGGACTGTCACGAATTTCTCATATTTAACAATCGTCTGCGTGCCAGCCCGGCTGGCGTGGCGGCGCCGGCGGCCGGTGGCCATCTGTAGGTTGTGTCTTACAAGACACTTACATTGCGGGTTTCCGGCAGGGCATGTTTAGCATCCCTTAACTGGTGGTTAAGCGTTTTGGCCGCAAAAATATATGAACGCCAAGCAGCTTCCAGCGCGCCCCCAATCAGAAGGAGTTGCAATGCAACCGCCGGCCAGAACAAAGGCTTTTGTCTCGCATCGCGATCCCGTCATGAACGCAGGCCTCGCCTCCCTGCTGGCGGATCAACCGGGCATCGACGTGCAGCTCACCAGCGGCCCCGCGTTCCTCGCGGACGGCGCTGCCAGGCCTCATGCGCCGGACCTGCTGCTGACCGACTACTGCTCCGGCATGGAATACCTGGCCAAGCCGCGCGAAGCGCGTCGCCAGATCCATGACGGCATGCGGGTGGTCATCATCAGCAGCCGCCAGACCGAATACGAGATCCGCATGGCGGTGGAGCGCGGCGTGCATGGCTACCTGCTGCAGGACTGCCGGCCCGCCGAACTGGCCGACGCCGTCCTGACGGTCAGCCGCGGCGCGCGCTACATCAGCCCGACGATCGCCCAGCGGCTCGCCGACAGCCTGATCTACGAATCGCTCACCTTGCGTGAAGTGGATGTACTCCGCCTCATCGCACAAGGCCTGTGCAACAAGTCCATCGCCAAGGAATTCGGCATCGCCGTCGGCACCGTGAAGTCCCACGTGCGCGCCATCCTGGAAAAACTCCAGGCCAGCTCGCGCACCGAGGCTGCGTCCATCGCGGTCAAGCGCGGCATGCTGGCAGACACCCAGGCAACGGAAGAACCGCTGCACCGGTTGCCGGTCCCCGGCGACTTCGAGCTGGCCGGCATCGCGGCATAAGATACGGCCCGCCCCCAAACCATAAAAAGATCAAGCCCACCAACATGGAAAGCCAAGCATGGCCCGCGCGACGATCAAGTCCGTCGCACGGGACGCCTTCGTGAGGCGCAGCCACGAGACGACCGCCACGTCACGCGGTGCATTGCGCCCACAGTGCCATCTGCACGCTTCTGCACCGTTGCCGCCAACGGTCGCGGGCCGTGCACGTCACCACCGGCGCGGACTGCCTCGTCAACCGTCGTCCCCCGCAACGCTGCAGATCGTCAGGCGCCATGGCCATCATCCGGCCCGGCAGATGGTGCCTGCCTGCGCCGGCGCGGATACTGATACCAAGCGTGATACCGAACGTGACACCGGGCGCGTCCGGCAAGCTGCAGTCCTGCCGGCGCGACATGACGGTTCTGGCGTGAAAGGTCAGCGCAGTGCGTGAAGGCGATGACATCCTCGTTTTCGGCCCGTTCGAGCTACGCCGGACGCAGCGCGAACTCGTCCGCGACGGCCAGCCGCTGCGTGTAGGTGCGCGTGCGCTGGACATCCTCATCACGCTGCTGGACCAGCCCGGCGAGATCGTCGACCAGCGCAGCCTGATCGCTGCCGTGTGGCCGACCACCGTGGTCGAGGCCAATGCGTTGCGGGTCCACATCTCCTCGCTGCGCAAGATCCTCGGCGACGGTCAGCACGGCACGCGCTACATCGCCAATGTGGCCGGGCGCGGCTACTGCTTCGTCGCCCCCGTCCTGCGCCAGGCCTCAGTGGCTCCGCCCCCGGTCCCCGCGCAGCCGGCGGCCATTCCGGTGATGCGCAACGCCATGCGCCAGCCGCCGCTGCGCCTCACCCGCATGATCGGCCGCGACGCCATCGTGTCCTCGCTGCGCGCCGAGCTGCCGCGCAGCCGGCTGGTCACCGTGGTCGGTCCCGGTGGCATCGGCAAGACCACCGTCGCCCTCGCCGTTGCGGAGTCGCTCGCCGCCTCGCAACGCGACGGCGTGTGCTTCGTCGACCTCAGCACCGTCGAGGATGCCTCGCAGGTGGTGCTGGCCCTGCAGACGGCACTCGGCCTGCCCGGTGTCGCATCGTCCGCGCAGCAATGCGTGCTGGACTTCCTGCGCGAGCGCCAGGTGCTGTTGCTGGTCGACAACTGCGAACACGTGGCGGATGCCGCCGTGATGATGGTGGAGTCCGTGCTGCGGCAGGCACCGGAGGTCAGCGTGCTGGCCACCAGCCGCGAGCCCCTGCACGCAGATGGCGAGCGGGTGCGTCGCCTACCGGCCATGGACATGCCGCCCGACCTGCCCTTCCTCAGCGCCGACCGCGCGATGGCCTACCCTGCGGTCGAGCTGTTCGTGGAACGGGCCGAGGCCGTGCTCGGCAACTTCCAGCTCACCGATGCCAATGCACCCGCCGTCGGCGAGCTGTGCCGTCGCCTGGACGGCGTGCCGCTGGCAATCGAACTCGCCGCCGCGCGTGTGGATGTCTTCGGCGTGCACGAACTGGTCGCCAAGCTGACCGACCGCCTGTTGCTGACCACGCCCAGCGTCCGTACCGCGCAGTCACGCCATCGCACCCTGCAGGGTCTGCTCGACTGGAGCTACGACCTGCTGACCCCGCAGGAGCAACTGGTGCTGCTGCGCCTGTCGGTGTTCCGTGGTGACTTCAACATCCAGGCAGCGGAAGCCGTCGCCGCCGGGCCGCGCGACGGCCTTCACGACATCCTCGGCTGCCTGATGGGGCTGGCTGACAAGTCCCTGCTGATCGCCGAGACCAGCGGGCCCGAGGCGCGCTACTACCTGCTCGACATCACCCGCACCTACGCCTCGCACAAGCTCGCCCAGCGCCCCGAGCGCGACCGCGTGATGCGCCGTTACGTCGAGCATCTCTGCGACCAGCTGAGCATCGCCGGTGACAGCGATGCCGCGGCATCCTGCTGCAACATCGACGACGTGCGCGCCGCGCTGGACTGGGCCCACTCCCCCGCCGGCCAGCCCGCGCTGGCGGTGCATCTCACCGTCACGGCCCTGCGCCTGGCCAGCCACCATGCGCTGCTCGGCGAGTATCGCCAGTGGCTGGACCGCGCCAACGCCGCCGCTCCGCGCGGGCAGATCTCCGCTGTCCGCAAGGCGGACGCCGAACTGGCCCTGCTGATCGCACGCAGCAGCTCACCGCCGCAGGAGTAGGCGCATGGAGGCCCGGGCAGAAAGGCTTGGCAACAGCAATGTCGGAGGCCACGTCGAGCTCGGCGCCTTCCGGTTGTTTCCGTACCTGCGCGCCCTGCACCGGGACGGCCAGCGCCTGCCCCTCAACGGCCGCACCGTGGACCTGCTGATCGCGCTCGTCGAGAGTGCCGGCCAGGCGGTGCCCCGCCGGCAACTCCTGACGCGGGTATGGAACGACTGCGACCAGTCGGTCGGCGACCAGGTGCTGTCGGACCATCTTGCGGCACTCGACAGCTGCCTGCGTCCGCTCGATGGCGTATCGTGGATCGAAGCCGATACGGACCATGCGCGCTACGTCGGCCCGGTCCGCTTCGGGACCGCCAACCAGACGCCACCCTGGCGGGCGCAGCTTCCGGCAGCCCCCGCGAGGGAGCTGATCGGTCGAGACGGCGAGCTGGCCGCGCTGGCCGCCCGCCTCGCCCAGCACCGCCTGCTCACCCTGGTCGGCCCCGCAGGAATCGGCAAGACCTCGCTGGCACTCGCCGCCGCACAGGCCCGCGGCCCGGCACTGCCGCACGGCGCCTGCCTGGTCGACCTGGCGCCGCTGGAGAAGCCGGAGCTGATCGCCAGCGCCCTGCTCAGCTCGCTGGGCGTGCCCTACGTGGTGGGCGACGCGCAGAACGGCCTGCTGTCCTTCCTGCGCGACAAGTCCCTGCTCATCGTGCTCGACAACTGCGAGCACCTCATCAGCGCGGCCGCGCATCTCGCCGAATCGCTGATCCAGGCCGCCCCCGGCCTGACCCTGCTCGCCACCAGTCGCGAGCCACTGCGCATCCAGGGCGAACAGCAACTGCGCGTACCCGCGCTCGCCCTGCCGGCGGACGTGGAAAGCCTCAGCGCGGCAGGCGCCCTGCGCTATGACGCGGTGCGCCTGTTCGTGGAGCGCACGCGGGAGGGCGGCCTGCAGACACTGACCGACGAGGATGCACCTGCGGTTGCCGAGATCTGCCGCCGCCTCGACGGTATTCCGCTGGCCATCGAGCTCGCCGCCGCCCGCCTGAAGGAATTCGGCATGCAGGGCCTGCTGCGGGAAATCCGCGAGCGCGTCCTGCGGATCACCCGCGCCAGCACCAGCGGCTCGGACCGCAAGCAGGCGCTCAGTGCAGCACTCGACTGGAGCTACCGTCTGCTGTCGGCGGACGAACGCATCATGCTCTGCCGGCTTGCCGTGTTCCGCAGCCGCTTCACGCTGGACGCAGCAGCCAGGGTGGCGGGTGACGACAGATTCGACAGCAGCACCGCCCATGGCCTGGTCGCAAGCCTGGCGGCCAAGTCTCTGCTCAGCGTCGAACTGCGTGACGACGTCGCCCAGTACCGCCTGTTCGAAGCCACGCGCGCCTACGCCTACGCCAAGCTGCTGCAGGACAACGATTGCCGGCAGGTCTTCCATCGCCACATGGACTACTGCAGGCAGCGCCTGGCGGTAGCGGACCGTGACGCCAGCACCTGTGCCCTCCCCGACTGGCGCAAACGCTACCTGCCGCTGATGGACGACGTGCGCACCGCGCTCGACTGGGGCTTCTCGCCAACCGGCAATCGGCGTGACGCGGTGGCGCTGACGATCGCGGCCCGCCTGCTGGCGCAACGCCTCACGCTGCACACCGAGTTCTCCGAGCGCATGGAGACCGCGCTGGACGCGGTGCTCCAGCTCGATCCGCCCGACCCGCTGATGGAGCTGCAGCTCGCCAGCATGCTGGCCACCGCCGCGCAGCAACTGGGCCGCGCCGATGACCTCGACGCACGTGTCGCCCGCGCCTGCATGCTCGCCGGCAAGCTTGGGCAGTCTGCCCATTTCTTCGAGCCGCTGCTGTCGCGCTGGGTGGCCTCCTTCAGCACCGCAGACTACCTGACCGCCCTGCACACCACGCAGCGCATGTACGCCTTTGGCCGCACGGCACAGCATGAACCGACCGTCGTGTTCGCCAAGCGCATCGAGGCTCAATGCCGCCATTTCCTCGGCGAGCATTTCGCCGCCCAGCGGCTTGCCGGCTGGGCGCTCACGATGCGTGAAACGAAAGGGCTGGACCAGCTCGCCGCACCGGTGGACATCCGCTGCGCGATGGGTATCGTCCAGGCCCGTTCGGCGTGGATGCAGGGCCACCCCTACCAGGCGCTGCGCCTCGCGGAAGAGGCCGCCGGCTTCGCCAACGACGACCGTGCCTACGCCCTGTGCCAGGTCCTCGGCCTGGCGCTGATCCCGATCCTGATCTGGAACGACGACGATGCCGGCGCGCACCACCTGACCAACCACCTCGTGGCGCACGCCACGCGCTTCCAGCTCACCTACTGGGTGTCCTGGGGGGAGACGCTGCGCGCCGCCCTGCGCACCCGTGCCGGCGAGATTCCCTACGCGGAACCCGAACACCCCTTCCTGCGCGACGCCTTCTTCACCTACTGCGGCCACGCCCCGTCCGCCGAGACGCTGGCGCGCATCGAGCGCGGCAAGGTGGGCTGGTGTGCACCGGAGGCCTTCCGCCTGCAAGGCGAGGCAGCCCTGCGATCCGCCAGCGATGCACAAGGTGACCCGCAAGCCATTGCCGAACAATGGTTCCGGCGCGCACTCACCGTCGCCGCCAGACAGTCGGCCAGCACCTGGAGCATTCGCGCGGCCTGCAGCCTGGCCCGCCTGCAAACTGCGCAGGGCAAGGCCGGCGAGGCACGCGCAACCCTGATGCCGGTGCTGGCACTCTTCCACAGCGATCACGCTGGCCCCGACGTGTTGAACGCGCGCGCGCTGCTCGCCTCGCTCGCCTCTCCTGCCGCATGACCGCCAGCGAGCAGGACCCAGGCAGGGCGGACATGACATCCGCAAACGACGCGGCAGCCGACCGGCCGGTACGCTTCCGTCGCTTCCGGCTGTTTCCATCGCAACGCCTGTTGCTCGACGAGCAGCGTCCGTTGCATCTGAGCCGTCGCACCATCGATCTGCTGATCCTGCTGGTGCGGCACGCCGGACGGCCGGTGGCGGCCGCGACCGCGCTCGCCGAGGTGTGGCCGGACCTGCCCGCCGAACAGGTGCGGATCGACGATCACGTCGCAGCGCTCAACCAGTGCCTGCAGGAAGATGGCCCGGCCGGCCCCTGCATCGAGACGACCGGAGACGGTAGCTACCGCTTCAGCGCACGGGTGGAAGACGGCGACGCCACGCTGGCCGACGGCGTGGTCTTCCGCGGCTTTCCGCTGCAGCGCCCCTACCCGCTGATCGGCAGCGAGGAAGCGATCGCCAACCTGACGCTGCGGACCATGGACCAGCGCCTGATCACCGTCAGCGGGCCGGCCGGCATCGGCAAGACCTCCATCGCGATCGCAGTCGCCCGCCGCGCGGCGCCGTGTTTTGCGGATGGCATCAACTTCGTCGACCTCGCGCCGCTGTCCGACACCACGCTGCTGCCCAGCGCGATTGCCCAGGTGCTGGGCGTCAACGCCGTGAAGGACAATCCACTCGAAAGCCTGGTGGACTTCCTGCGCGGCAAGCGCGTGCTGATCGTCCTCGACAACTGCGAGCACCTGCTGGCCGCGTCGGCGCGCGCCGCCGCCTTCCTGCTGGATGCGGTGGATGGACTGCACCTGCTGGCCACCAGTCGCGCACCGCTGCGCATCAAGGGCGAGTACCTCCACCCGGTAGGGCCGATGGAGTTGCCACCGCCAGAGTCCGTGCTCACCGCCACGGAGGCCCTGCACTTTCCTGCGGTGCGCCTGTTCGTGGAGCGCGCCAGCGGCAGTGTCGGCAGCTTCGCGCTGACCGATGCGGACACCACGGCAGTGGTCGACATCTGTCGTCGCCTGGACGGCATCCCGCTCGCCATCGAACTCGCCGCTGCACGCATCGAGCACCTGGGCGTAAACGGCTTGCTGGAGCAGATCCGCGCGCACCTGCTGCAAGTCACCAGCAGGACGCGCTACAGCCTGGGGCGGCACCAGGCGCTCAGCGCCGCCCTCGACTGGAGCTACCGCCTGCTGCCCGCGCAGGAGCAGGCCATGCTGCACCGGCTCGCCGCCTTCCGCGGTCGCTTCACGCTGGAAGCCGCGGCCATCGTGGCCGGCCTGCCGGTGATGACGCGGCAGGAGACGGACGCGCTGGTGGTCAGCCTGGCGGCGAAGTCCCTGCTCGCCATCGAGGTCCTCGACGATCTCATCCACTACCACCTTTTCGAGACCACGCGCGAGTACGCGTTCTCCAAACTGGCCGACGACCCCGTCCACGAAGAGACGCTGCAACGCCATGCCCGCCACGTTCACCAGCGCGTGATGAACGCCGAGGCAGACTGGGCGAGAATGACGCCTGCATCCTGGCGGGCCACCTACGGGCTGCTGCTCGACGAGATCCGCGCCGCGCTGGACTGGTGCTTCTCGCCGGACGGCGATGCACGACTTGGCGTGGAGATCAGCGCCGACGCCGCCCCCATCGTCGAGCAGTTCTCGCTGGTCGCGGAGTTCCGCCTGCGGCTGGAGAAGGCCATCGAAGTCGAGGCCACGCTGGTGCCACGCTCGCCGGTGCTGGAACTACGCCTGAGCGGCCTGCTCGGCGATTTCACGCAGCAGAGCAATGCCGACCCGCAGGTCTCCATCACCTGGACGCGGCGTGCGCTGGAGCTGGCCTACCAGGTCGGCGATCCACGCCACCTTGTGTTGCCACTGCTCGGCAACTGGGTTGTCGCGATGGTCGGCGGCGACTATCCGACCGCGCTGCGACTGGGCAATCGCCTGAAGGAATGCGGCGACGTGCTGGGCGACCCGCTGGTGAGCTTCGTCGGCCTGCGCAGCCTGGCGCAGGCGCATCACTTCCTCGCCCACCACGCCACCTGCCGCTCGATGGTGGCTGCGGTGCTGTCGCACCCGCGCGTGAAGTACCCGCTCAGCATGCTGCCCGGCCCCATCGACGTGCGCTGCTCGATGCGCATCCTGCTGGCCCGCACGCAATGGATCGAGGGCTTCCCGGAGCAGGCACGGCGGACCGCGGAAGAGGCCGTGGAGTACGCCCTGCAGGACCGCAACAGCGCACTGTGCCAGGTGCTCGCGCTGGGCGTCATTCCGGTGGCGATGTGGCGCGGCGACGACGAATGGGCGGCGCAGAACGTGCGCTGGTTGATTGCCCACTGCACCGAACACCAGCAGGCCTACTGGCTGGGCTGGGGTCATCTCTACGCCGAGGTCCTCAACATGCGCCAGGGCGGCGCCGGCGGCCTGTCCACTGCAAGGGGCATCCAGCAGGACATGATGTTCACGCTGAGCGAAACCTATCCCGGCGCCGAGACCCTGTGTCGCGTCGAGGACGGCCTGGTGGCCTGGTGCGGGCCGGAGGCCATGCGGCTGCATGGCGAGGCGGTGCTGGACAACGAACACGGCATCCTGAGCATGGCGGATGCCGAGGCCACCGCGGAGAGCTGGTTCCAGCGTTCGATGACGATGGCAAGTCAGCAGTCCGCCCGCAGCTGGATGCTGCGCACCGCCATGAGCCAGGCCCGCCTGCGCCAACGCCAGCAACGCGATGCCGAGGGCGCAGCCCTGCTGGCCCCGGTGCTGGCGGGCTTCAGCGAAGGCTTCGAGACGGAAGACCTGCAGCGCGCACGGGCACTGCTGGCGATGCTGGCGCCCTGAGTCGCGGATTGCCGCTCAACGGCACCTGACAACAGGGCAGCGAGTCAGGGTTCAGGCAACCGCCTGCCGCGCAGCACCGCGCGGCGCAATGCTGAGCAGGGCCAGGGTAGCGATCAGCGAGGCGGCAATCACCACGAACATCGTCTGCGGCCCGCTGTTGCGCAGCAGGGGCACCAGCAGCAAGGGCGCGATGGCGGCACCGAGGCGGTTCAGTGCCCAGCAGCCGGCAATCGCCGCGGCGCGCCCCTGGGTGGGCACCAGCTCGGCACCGTAGACGTTGATCGAAGGCACGTACAGCGCGCCGAACAGCGAGAACAGGATGCTCGCCGCCACCAGCCCGCCCGGGCTGTCCCAGGTGATGAAGGCCCAGCCGGCGCCGAGCATGGCCACCGCGCAGGCCGCCATGGCGACACGCCGTTCCATGCGGTCCACCACGAAAGCAGCGGCCAGCGTGCCGACCACCGGCCCGAAGGACGAGAACGCTACGTAGAGCAGGGAGTCCTGCAGGCGGAAGCCCTTGCCGACCAGCAGCGCACCGCTGAGCAGCGGGAAGGCCACCGTGGACCACGGGCTGAGGAAGAATAAAGCCGCCACCAGCGACAGGCGACTACGCCCGTTTGCCGGCTCCGCGGGCGGCGGCACCAGCCGGGTGACCGACGCCGCAGCAGCCTGCAGGGGACGCGAGCGCAGGAAACGCTCACCGGCCGCCAGCGCCTCCTGCTCGCGTCCGCGCGCGAGCAACCAACGCGGCGACTCGGGCAGCTTGCGGAACAGCGCGGCCACCAGCAATGCACCGAGGCCGCCAGCGAACAGGCCCCAGCGCCATGCGTCGACGCCGAGCGGCTGCACCGGCATGAGGGCGCGCACCATCAGCACCCCCAGCGGTGGCCCCAGCGAGGCGAAGGCCACCACCACGAAGATGAGCTTGCCGCGATTGAGCGGCGGCAGCAGGTCGGTGAGGTAGGCGATCATCAGCGGCGGAAACGCGCCCAGCGCGATGCCGGAGATGACCCTGCACACCGTCAGCCAGAACACGTCCGGACTCGCGGCGGCACAGAAGGAGGACACGGCCAGCAACAGCAGCACACCGCTGAGGCACAGGCGGCGGCCGACGCGATCGGCCAGCCGGCCCAGCAAGGGCGCCCCGGCCACGGCGCCGATGTACACCGCCGCCAGCAGCCATGAGAGTTGCGTCGCATCCACCGCATGAGGCGGCGCGGAGAACACCGCGGACATCACGCTGCCCAGCGCGATCTCCATCAGGTCGAAAGCGAAACCCGAGGCACACACCACCATGACCAGCAGGTGCATGCGGGTGAGGGGCAGGCGGTCGAGACGCGCAACGAGTTCGTTCGTCGCGCCGGTGGCGGGGCCTGCGGTGGCGGGCATGGGGGCTCCTGTAGCCTCCCGCACGTCATCGCGATGTGCGCAGCGCAACCGCGCCGTGCAGGGTCCTGGTCCGGGAAGGCTAGCGGCTTGCGCGTCGGCCGCCAACAGGTGACTGGCCTAGCCTGCCGCCCGCCACAGGTCGCAGGTCCGCCTGTTCCCTAAGGCATAGGCACCGGCATGCACGATGGCATCACGGTGACGGCCGGTGCCCCGCACCGTGGCCGTCACGCCGGCTCCGGGTCAGGCCTTGCGACGACGCACGCTGACGATCTGGTAGACGCCACCGAAGACGGTGCGCTTCTCCCAGGTGTAGTCCTGCGGATAGGTCGCGTAGTACGACAGCTCGTTCTTCCACACCGCGTGGGCGAAGGGTTCCAGCAGGCGGTTCACCACGGCCAGCACCGGCTTGAGCGGATGCCACCAGGCGGGCTTGTGGTAGTCGACGAAGAGCGCCTCGCCGTCTTCCGGCAGTTGCGCCAGCATGTTGTCGACGATGCGCTGTTTCCAGGCGTCCGGCACTTCGTGCAGCAGGAAGAAGCTGCAGATCAGGTCGCAGCTGCCGGGCGCGCGGAAGCTGGCGGCGTCCGCCCACTCGGTCTGCGCCCAGGGCATGTCGTCCAGCTTCTTGCGGGCGTGGCGCAGCTGCACCGGCGTCACATCGGTCAGCACGAAATCGCCATCAGGGCCGACACGCTTCGCCGCACGGCGCACCAGGTCGCCATACACGTGGGCAACCTGCCATACCCGCATGCCGGGGCGGATGCGCTCCAGATAGGCGCGCATCAGACGCTGGTCGTTGCCGAACAGCAGGGTCTTCACCACGATGTTGCGATCCAGCCAGCGGACGTTGCGCGGGCTGACGTATGCCCAGTCGTAAACCTCGTTCATGTAGACGGGCAGGTCCGGATCGTTGGCGGCGTCACGGACCGGGCTGGCAGTACCAGCAAGTGCTCGGGCATGGGCGATGTCCTGGGCTTCTGTATAGGGCGACTTCATTGTCGCTTCGTTGGCAGCAAACTGCATCTTCTTCCTTCAGTCGTTACGGATCCGTTGCGGCGGGCGTCGTCACCCGCGATACCAATACAAATTCCAATGCCAATGCGTTGGCCTACAGCACGCGCGAGAACTTCACCCTGTCCTGCGCATGCTGCAGATGTCTGTCGAACACCATGGCGATGGCACGCACCACGTACCAGCCCTGCGGCGTCACGGTGATCCACTCCTTGTCGATCTCCACCAGTCCCATGTCGCGATAGGCGCGCAGCTCGGCCATCTCGTGCGCGAAGTGGCGGTGGAAGTCGACCAGGTGGGCCACCTCGATGGCCTCGAAGGACACGCAGCCCTGGCACATCAGCGCCATGATGATGGCGCGGCGCATGAGGTCCTCGCCGTTCAGCTCGATGCCCTTCATCACCGGCAGGCGGCCCTGGCCCAGCAGCTCGCGGTACTCGCTGAGCGTGCGGGCGTTCTGGGCGTAGGTCGGGCCGATCTTGCCGATGGCCGACACGCCCAGGCCGATGAGGTCGCCATCCGGCTGGTCGGTGTAGCCCTGGAAGTTGCGCTTCAACAGCCCCTGGCGCTTGGCCTGGGTGAGCGAATCTTCCGGTAGCGCGAAGTGGTCCATGCCGATGTATTCGTAGCCAGCGTCCTGCAGCACGAAGATGGCCTGGTGCAGCATCTTCAGCTTGCTCTCCGCGTCGGGCAGTTCGGCGGCGTCGATGCGCCGCTGTGGCTTGAAGCGGGCCGGCAGGTGCGCGTAGCCGTACAGCGCGATGCGATCCGGCCGCAGCTCGCGCAAGGTGGCAAGCGTCTGTGCGAAAGAGGTGGCGGTCTGCCGGGGCAGGCCGTAGATGAGATCGACGTTGGTCGAGCGGAAGCCGGCCTCGCGGGCGGCCTGCACCACGGCGAACACCTGCTCGGTGGACTGCACGCGGTGCACGGCCTGCTGCACGTCGGGGTCGAAGTCCTGCACGCCGAAGCTGACACGGTTGAAGCCCAGCTGTGCCAGCGCACGCACGCGTTCGCGGTCCACGGTGCGCGGGTCTACCTCGATGGAACGCTCGCCTTCCACGTCCAGGCGGAAGTGCTCGCCCATCATCACCATCAGGCGATGCAGCGATTCGTCATCCAGGAATGTGGGCGAGCCACCTCCCAGATGCAGGCGCGATACCGACAGGCGGCTACCCAGCAGGCGCTGGTAGATGTCCAGCTCGCGGCGCAGGTCGTCCAGATAGGCGACGCCCTTGCTGTAGTCCCGGGTGATGATCTTGTTGCAGGCGCAGTAGTGGCACAGCGATGCGCAGAACGGCACATGCACGTACACACCGGCCGGTGGCGGCGGTGTGCCGAGGCGGCGCGCATGCAGCCAGCTCTCCAGCGCCTCGCCATCGAAGGCCTCGATGAAACGGTCCGCCGTCGGGTAGGAGGTGTAACGCGGCCCCGGTACGTCGAACTGCCGCAACAGCGACAGGGGAAGCTCCGCCACCGGGGCGGACGCCGTCACGGGGACATCCGCCCTGGTTCTCACGGCGCGTCCTCAGTGGATGGCCGTCTGCGGCCGCAGGACCAGCACGGGCGTCGCGCAGTGCGTCAGCACCTTCTGCGCCTGCGAGCCGTACAACAGGCCGGCAATGCCGCTGCGACCGTGCGAGGCCATGGCGATCAGGTCGCACGCCTCATCACGCGCGGTGGCAATGATGTCCTGCCAGGGCTCGTCGCTGACCGCGGTGCAGACGTCGCATTCGACGCCGGCATTCTCGACCGCAGCGCGGGCTTCGCTCAGGATGACGTTGGCTTCCGCCGCCGTCTTGCGCAGGAAGTCCTGTTTGTAGATATCGACCATCACGGCTTCGCCACGCGGCAGCTTCGGCGGGGCCGGCTGTACGTAGAGCAGCGAAACACGTGCGCCGATATTCGCGGCCAGTTGAGCCGCTTCGAGTACGCCCGCATGGGACAATTCAGATCCGTCTGTGGGCACCAACAGATGCTTGTACATGGTGAGCCTCCTTGTTGTGCTCGTTTTCCATGTACGTAGCCTAGGCGCCCATTCCGGCCCCCGTGTTGATACGGATCAAGCGGCCTCCGGGACCATCATTCATGTTGGTATTACCCGGAGAAACCGCTTTGATGGTGATCGCAGTGCCCGCGCTGCGGGCCCGCGATCCAGCGCTCAATACTCCGTCACGCTGTTGTTGCCGACGCGCACGCGGTCGCCGACGCTGAGGCCGGTGGCCGAGCGCTGCACCACGGACTGGTAGCCGCCGTCGTCCATGCGCACGGTGATCTTGTAGGCATCCGACGGCTGGCGACGGCTGTTCTCGATGCGGTTGCCCGCGTAGGCACCGCCGGCCGCGCCCGCGATGGTGGCGGCGGTGTTGCCACTGCCCTCGCCGATCTGGTTGCCCAGCACGCCACCGATGACGGCGCCGGCCACGGTGCCGAGGCCGATGCCGTTGCGCGAATCCTCCTGCACCATCTCGATGGACTGCACCCTGCCCGTGCCGGGACTGGCGGCCACCGCCGGGCCGGTGGGCGTGGCGCAGGCGCCGAAGAGGAAGGCGGACGACACGATGATCGCTGCGCCTAGGTGTTTGCCGGGAAGTCTGGTGTTCATGGCATGTCTCCTGTTTCCGGTTGTCGGTGTGTTTGTGCGGGTTGTGCGCACGAGCCCGTGCAGGGGAGCCTCCGGTGAAGGGCGGGGCCCAGCCTCACGGGTCGGCGCACACAGGAGTTGGAGAGGGTGACCGGCAGCGGGTTTCGCCCGTGGCACAACAAGAGACGGCGCCTACCTCCGGGGGTGAGCCTGTCCTACGTGGTCACGCACCGCACCGGGGGACTGCGCAAGGCATGAAGGCCGTAAATGGCTGAGCGGGCAGCCAACCTGCCCATAAGGGAAGGGTTGGCGTGAAAGCCCGCTGGCAGCGGGCTTTCAGAGGGCAGCCGAGGTCGATGCCTGCGTCATTGTCGTTCAGACAAGGCGGGCTGCGTCGTTAGACCTGACAGGTGCCGGAAAGGCATGAGCCCGCCTGCCGACAGCGTTCCCGGGGCGGCCGGGAACTTCGGCAGGCTTGCCATGCCCGACGCATCAGTGGCAGGACGATAAAAACCGGAGGCTCGCAATGAAGTGTCCCCCCACCCTGGCGACCGACAATGAGCGGCTCGCCGCGCTGTCGCGTTACGGTCTTGGCCCGGACAAACCCCTGCCCAGCCTGGACCCGGTGGTACAGATTGCAGCCCGCATGTTCGGCATGCCGGTGGCGGCGGTGAACATGATCGGCAACGACCATGTCTTCTTCGCGGCCAGCGTCGGCGTCGGCGAAGTAGACATGAGCCGCGACGTGTCCTTCTGCGCGCACGCCATCACCCAGGACGACGTCATGGTCGTGCCCGACGCCCGCCTGGACGACCGTTTCCATGACAACCCCCTGGTCACCGGTGACGCCAACCTGCGCTTCTACGCCGGCGTGCCGCTGCTGTCGCCGGAGGGCCATGCGCTGGGCGCGCTGTGCGTCATCGACGGCAAGCCACACGAGGACTTCTCCGCGGAAGACCGCCAGCGCCTGCGCGAACTCGCGAAGATGGCCTCCGACCGCCTCGAACTGCGCCGCGTGGAACTGTCCACCGAGCAGGCGCGCCGGCCCTTCGAGGAGTTCGCGAAGAACTCCCCGACCGCCGTCGTGTGGTTCAACGAGGCCCGCAACATCGTCGCCTGGAACGACGCAGCAGCCCGCCTGTACGGCCACGACCTGAAGGACAGCGCGGGCCACAGCGCCGACATGCTGCTGGTGGAGGGCGAGCGCCAGGCCTTCCGTGACCTGGTGGCGCGCGCAGTGGCCGCCGGTTCGGTGGATGGCATCGAGATGCCGGTGGAAGCGCATGGCGTGCGCAAGGACGGCACGGAATTCCAGCTCGGCCTGTCGCTGTTCTGCTGGCGCGAGAACGGCCGCCTCACCTTCAACGCCCATCTGCAGGACGTCACCGCGCGCCGCCGCGAGGAAAACGAACTGCACCGCATGGCCAGCACCGACCTGCTGACCGGGCTGGCCAACCGCGCGCGGTTCTACCGGCGCACCGAGCGTGTGCTGACCAGCGCACAACCCGCCGCGGTGGTGATGATCGACCTCGATGGCTTCAAGGACCTCAACGACACGCTGGGCCACGTCGTCGGCGACGGCATCCTCAGCGAGGTGGGGCAGCGACTGCAGGCGCTGGCCGCCAATCTGGGCCTGGCCGCGCGCATCGGTGGCGACGAATTCGCCCTGCTGCTCACCGCCGCCGCCGAGCCGGACGAAGCCATGGCGATGGGCATGGCGCAGCAGGTCATCGAGAAGATCGCCGAACCCATTGTCATCGACGGTCACGAAGTACACGTGGGTGCCAGTTGCGGCGTCGCCGTCGCGCCGCTGCATGCACAGGAGGCGCTGGAGCTGATCGGCAATGCCGACCTCGCTCTGTTCCAGGCCAAACGACTGGGCGGCGGACAGGCCTTCGGTTTCGTCACCGCCCTGCGCATGGAAGCTGCGGCACGACGCCTGTACAACATGGAGCTGCACCGCGCCGTAGCCGATGGCGAGTTCGTGCTGTTCTACCAGCCGCAGATCCGCCTGAACGATGGTGCGCTGGTGGGCGCCGAGGCATTGATCCGCTGGCACCACCCGGTGCGCGGGCTGCTGGCGCCGGCGGCCTTCCTGCCCGCGCTGGACGGCGGGCCGCTGGCCGCCACGGTAGGTGCCTGGATTCTCGACGAGGCCTGCGCGCAGGCCGCACGCTGGCGGCGCGCTGGTGCGCCGGATTTCCGCATGGGCGTGAACCTGTTCGGCGCACAGTTCCGCGTCAGCCGTCTTGCCGACGAAGTCATCGCCGCGCTGGACCGCCATGGTCTGCCGCCGCAGGCCCTCGAACTGGAGATCACCGAGAACATCGCGCTGGATCACGATGAACTGGTGGTCGAAGCCTTCCAGCGCCTGCGCGACTACGGCGTCGGCGTGGCCTTCGACGACTTCGGCACCGGCTATGCGTCGCTCAGCCTGCTGAAGCGCTATCCGCTCACCCGCCTCAAGATGGATCGCTCCTTCGTGCAGGGCATGCTGGAGTCGGAACGCGATGCGTCGGTGATCCGTGCGGTGCTCGACATGTCACGCGCCTTCAACCTGGAAACGATTGCCGAAGGCGTGGAGACGGAAGCCCAGCGTCTCGCCCTGCAGGACGCCGGCTGCGACGAGGCACAGGGATACCTGTTCAACCGCCCGCTACCCGCGGCGCAGTTCGAGGAGGCGTACCGCATCGGCCTGTCGACGCAGAACCGCAACAGCGCCTGATCCAGACACGGGCCGCGCCCACTTACCAGGCGCGCACGCCCCAGGCGCCGCGCGCCACCAGATAGATCGTGACGAAGCAGGCCAGCGCCGCAACGAACGCGATGGCCTTGCCCGCTGGCGTGCGTGCGCGCTTCAGCGCGAAGCTGCCGCACACGATGTAGGCCACCAGCAGTCCCAGCTTCACCAGCAGCCAGGGCTGGGTGAACGGGTTGAGATGCAGGATGCCCAGCAGCATCAGCGCCGCCGCGAGCAGCGCGGTGTCGATGCAGTAGCTGGCGTAGCGCACGCCCGCATGCATCACCCAGCGCAAACCGGACAGCACGGCGAGGCCACGCAGGAAGAACAGGCTGCCACTGAGCATCACCAGCCCCACATGGGCGGACTTGATCGTGAGGTAGTGCTCGGCCAGCATCTCAGGCGCCCTGCCGCGGCGCAGCCGCACTCACGGGAATGACCCGCTTGCCGGCATCCGCACGCGGGCTCACCAGCCAGGGAGTGAAGCGCCACAGGTACAGCGCGAAGGCCAGGCCCCACAGCAGCGCCGAGGCGCGCCACAGTCCGAGCACCCACGCCGAAGGCCACAGCGCCGCCAGGCGCAGCACCAGCGCAAGCGCCACGCAGACGTAGCTCGCCACCATGCTGCGATCGGTCTGCAGCGCGCGGCCGGAATGGCCCAGCGCGGTACGCGTCACCATGCCGATGATGAGCAGCGAGAAGCCACCGATACCGATCAGATGCAGCGGCAGTGCGGCGCGACCCACGCCCAGCGCCTGCACCGCAGCGACGATGAGGCCGACGGCGAGCATCGCGTAGCCGAGATACAACACCCACAGCAGCGGACGCCCGAGCACCGCGCGCGGCTGCCAGGCCAACACCTGCACCAGGCCGATCACACCGGCGATCAGCAATGCCACCGCCATCGGCCACGACCATTGCAGCAGCGCGCACAACACTGCAATGCTCGCCACCACCAGTTGCCAGTGGCCCGAGCGCTCGTGCATCGGGATCTGCAGGCCGGGCACGGCGCGGCTGGCGAAGAAGGGAATCACGCGGCGCGCGACCAGCAGGGTCAGCACGCTCATGACCAGCATGCCGGTGGCTACATGGCGCATCAGTGCCGCGTAGTCGCCGCCGGCCACGGCCAGTAGGAACAGCAGGTCGGCTACGCCCAGCGCAGCGAGCAGAACCGGCACGAAGTAGTTGCGGCGACTGCGCGCGAGGATGATCACGCGCGCCACCGCCACCACCGCGACGAGGAAGAACAGCAACTCGGCCAGCACACCGAAGCCGAAGGCCTTGGCGCCCGGCAGCAGGAAGGCCACGCGAGCCACCAGCCACACCGCAAGCAGACCACCGAGCGCCGGGCCTTGCAGTGGATTGCGGTTGGTCCAGTTGGCGCTGGCGGTGAGCAGGAAGCCCACCGCGATGGTGGCGACGAAGCCCCACAGCATTTCGTGCGCATGCCAGGCCACGCCACCCAGCGTGCCCACCAGCCAGTGCGGCGCGAAGATCCACACCAGCACCGCGATGGCGGCCCACGCGCATCCCGCCAGGTAAAGCGGGCGGAAGCCCATTTCGAGGAAGGCATTCCAGCTCGGCCGGCCGCCTCCCTCCCCGGCATCCTCGATCTGCATCAGCGCCATGTCATTGCTCCTTCAAAGACTCACGCGTGGCCGGCGGCAGGCACCGTCGCAGCGACACGCGGTGCACGCGACCACAGGGTACGCGTCACTTCCCAGGCCATGGTCAGCGCACCGGCGATGAACACCAGGTCGCCGAAGGTACGCACCCAGCGCAACGTCACCAGCAGGTCCTGCTGCATGAAGGCCTCGCTGCGGGCGTACCACAGGCCCTGGCTCACGCTGGCGTGGAACTGGATGATGCCGATGGGCAGCAGGCTGGTGGCGATCATCAGCACGAGACCGGCGTTCAGCGACCAGAATGCGAAACGCATGGTCGCCGCATCCACCTCGCGGTCGGGCCGCACGTAACGCAGCACCATCAGCGTAAAGCCCAGCGCAAGGAAACCATACACGCCGAACAGCGCGGCATGGGCGTGCACCGGCGTGGTGTTGAGGCCCTGGATGTAATACAGCGCGACCGGCGGGTTGATCATGAAACCGAAGACGCCAGCGCCCAGCATGTTCCAGAAGGCCACCGCCACGAAGCACATCAGCGGCCAGCGCAGCTGCTCCATCCACGGCGCACGCTGGCGCAGGCTCCAGTTCTCCCAGGCTTCGTGGCCCAGCACGATCAGCGGCACCACTTCCAGCGCCGAGAAACTGGCGCCCACCGCCATCACCGGCGTGGTGGTGCCGGCGAAGTACAGGTGGTGGAAGGTGCCGGGAATGCCGCCAAGCATGAACAGCGATGCCGAGGCGAGGCTCGCGGTGGTGGCCATGCGACGCGACACCAGACCAAGCGTCGAGAAGATGAAGGCCAGCGCGGTGGTGGCGAATACTTCGAAGAAGCCCTCCACCCAGAGGTGGACGATCCACCAGCGCCAGTACTCCATCACCGACAGGCTGGTGCGCTCGCCGTAGAAGAAGCCGGCACCGTAGAACAGGCCGATGGCCACCACCGACGCGGTGAGCAGCGCCAACAGGTTGCGGTCGCTGCCCGGCGTGCGCAGCGCCGGGACGATGCCGCGCAACATCAGCACCAGCCACAGCAGGATGCCCACGAACTTGCCGATCTGCCAGATGCGGCCGAGGTCCACGTATTCGTAGCCCTGGTGGCCCAGCCAGAAGTTGAGGCCCTTGGGCATGATCTGCGCGATGGCCAGGTAGTTGCCGACGAACGATCCGACGACCACCAGCACCAGCGCCCAGAACAGCACGTCGACACCCAGCTTCTGGTACTTCGGGTCCTTGCCGCCGTGAATCAGCGGCGCGAGGAACAGGCCGGCGGCGAGGAAGCCGGTGGCGATCCAGAACAATGCTGCCTGGATGTGCCAGGTGCGCACCAGCGAATACGGCAGCCACTGCGACAGGTCGAGGCCGTAGAACGAACGCTCCACCGTGTAGTGCGCGGTGAAGCCACCCACCAGCACCTGGAAGCCGAACAGGGCGACGACGAGGAACAGGTACTTGCCGAGCGCGCGTTGCGAGGGCGTCAGCGCGAAGGTCGTCAGCGGGTCGACCGCACCGGGATGCGGCGCCTCTTCCTCCTCGCCACGCAGGAAGGCCCAGGCCCACACCAGGAAGCCGACGCCGGCGAGCAGCAGCACCACGCTGGCGATGGACCAGATGATGTTCTCCGCGCTCGGCACGTTGTCGATCAGCGGCTCGTGCGGCCAGTTGTTGGTGTAGGTGACCTCATGTCCCGGGCGCTGGGTGGCAGCGGCCCATGCGGTCCAGAAGAAGAAGCGCGTCATCTGCTGGCGGCGTTCCGCGCTGGGCAGCGTGTTCTCCTTCATCGCGAAGTGCTCGCGGCTCTTCACCAGTTCCGGCGCATCGGAGAACAGCGCGTCGTAGTAGGCGGCGGTCTGCGCGATGGCCTGTGCGCGACGCGGCGACAGGACCAACACGTCGTCGGCATTCGTGTTGTTGGCGCGGTACTCCGCCTTGAGTTGCGCACGCAGCGTCGCCTGCTGGCCGACGTCCAGTTCGGCATAGGGCTTGCCCTGTGCCTCCTGCGCGGCGATGTCCAGCCACGCCGTGAGTTCACGGTGCAGCCAGTCGGCCGTCCAGTCCGGCGCCTGGTAGGCACCGTGACCCCAGATCGAGCCGAGCTGCATGCCGCCCACCGACTGCCAGGCAGTCTGGCCATCGAGGATGTCGGTCTCGGTGAACAGCTTCGTGCCGTCCTGCAGTTGCACCAGGTCCGGAATCGGCGGCGCCTGGCGGTACACCTCGCGGCCATAGAAGCCGAGCAGTCCGAACATCACTGCGCACACGCCGATCAGCGTGAACCACAGCTTGCGATAAGGTCCCATTGCAAAGTCTCCCTGTTGCTTTGTCTGTGTGTGCTCTGTCGTATCTGGTCGTGTCACGGGGCGCTCAGGCAGTGCGCTCGAACAGCAGGTTGTTTTCGAGATGGATGTGTTCCATCAGGTCTTCGCGGAAGGCACGCAGGCCGACGTAGAGCGCGCGCCAGGTGTTGCAGGCGCCACGCGGCAGCGTGATGTCATTGGTCAGCAGCGCCAGCCGCTGCAGGGCCACGCCGTGTTCGTCGTGCTCGTGACGCATCACCGCGATGGGGCCGCCGGCCATCGGGCGCATGCCCCGCAGCAACATGGGGAACAGCACCTGTTCCTCCTTCTGCATGTGGCTCTCCATCTCCTGCAGCATGTGCTCCAGGTGATCGGCCAGACCCAGCGGGCACTCCGGCCGGTCCTCGCCATGCACGGTCTCGACGCGACGCGCCAGGCGGATCAACTCCGGCAGCTGCTCGCGATGCACGGCATGGAAGCGCGCCATGATGTGGCTGATCAGTTCCTCGTCGCTGGCCTGCTGCCAGTCCTGCACGTCAGGCTCCGGCTGCAGCGCGGCAAGCTGCTCGGCGATGGCATTGGCATCGAGGCCACGCTCGGCCGCAGCGGCGCGCAGGCTGTGCTTGCCGCCGCAGCAAAAGTCCAGCGCATGTTCGTTGAAGACGCGCGTAGCGCCCGGAATGCTGCGGGCCAGCGCACCCAGCGACTGGTCGAGGGTGGCGAGAGGTGCAGTGGTAGTAGTCATGGCGAAGCTCCTGCGGTCGGTGTTCTGGAAAGACACCCCTGTTTCGCAAAAGCCGGGCCCGGCGCGACAGCCCAGAAACATCAAGGGTTTGCGCCAGATCAGGGTAAAACGGACCATCGCAAGCTATGGTTAATCGAACCCTTAACGGTTGTATTCACCATGCTTGAGAACCTGCTCCTGCCCGACCTCGTGGCCGACCTGCCGCAGCGCATGCGCCTGCAACGACTCGTCGCCACCCTGCGCGGCCACTTCGGCTGTGGCGCCGTCGCCCTGTTGCGCCTGGAGGACGCCGGCCACGACCCGGTGCTGCGGCCACTGGCGGTGGACGGACTGGTGCGCGAAGCACTCGGCCGCCGCTTCGTGGTGAGCCAGCACCCGCGCCTGGCGGCTATCCTCGCCGCGCGTGGCATCACCCGCTTCGAGCACGATAGCCCCCTGCCCGACCCCTACGACGGCCTCGTCGAAACCCTGGGACACGAAGCCCTGCCGGTGCACGACTGCGTCGGCGTCAGGCTGGAGATAGAGGGGCGCAGCTGGGGCGTGCTGACCCTGGACGCGCTGCAACCCGGCACCTTCGGCCCCGATGCGCTGGAAGCCCTGCAGCGCGGCACCACCGCCGTGGCAGCCAGCGTGCGCGTCAGCCTGCTGGAGCAGGAGCTGCAGGCCCTAAGGCTGGCGCGCGTCAGCGCCCCGGCTAGCGACGATGCGCCGACACGGCTGGATGACGAAATCATCGGCCACAGCGAAGCCATCGCCGGCCTTCTCAATGAGCTCGACGTGGTGGCGGACTCCGGCCTGCCTGTGCTGCTGCTCGGCGAAACCGGCGTCGGCAAGGAGCTGTTCGCGCACCGCCTGCACCGCCAGTCACGGCGACGCGACAAACCGCTGGTGCACGTGAACTGCGCGGCACTCCCGGAATCGCTGGCGGAGAGCGAACTCTTCGGCCACACGCGCGGCGCCTTCTCCGGCGCCACCACCGATCGCACCGGCCGCATCGAGGCAGCTGAAGGCGGCACCCTGTTCCTCGACGAAGTCGGCGAGCTGCCACTATCGGTGCAGGCCAAGCTGCTGCGCACCTTGCAGAACGGCGAGGTGCAGCGCCTCGGCGCAGACCGCCCACGTCATGTAGACGTGCGCATCGTCGCCGCCACCAACCGGCAGTTGCGCGAGCTGGTACGCGAAGGCAGCTTCCGCGCCGATCTCTTCCATCGCCTGTCGGTGTACCCGGTGCCGATTCCGCCGCTGCGCGAGCGCGGCAACGACGTGTTGCTGCTGGCCGGCCGCTTCCTCGAACTCAACCGTGCCCGCCTGGGCTTGCGCAGCCTGCGCCTGTCGCCGGATGCGCAGGACGCCCTGCGCCGCTACGCCTGGCCCGGCAACGTGCGCGAGCTGGAGCACGTCATCAGCCGCGCCGCGCTGAAGGCGATCAGCCGCGGCGCCAGCCGCGAGCAGATCGTCACGCTGGAAGCCGGCCTGCTCGACCTCGATGACGCGCGCCTGCTCTCAACCCCCTCACCCGGCTTTGGTGATGACACCTCCATGCAGCCACCCACCACCGACGCAACGGGCATCACGCACACTGCCGGCACCACGCTGCGCGAGGCGGTGGACGCCTGTCAGCGCACCGCGATCCAGCGCGCTCTGGCTGGGCACGGCGGCAACTGGGCACAGGCCGCGCGAGCGCTCGGCGTGGACGCCAGCAACCTGCACAAGCTGGCCCGCCGCCTGGAGCTCAAGCCTCACTCCGGCAGGTAGCCTAGGTCCTTCAGCAGCTGGCGCGCCAGTTGCTCGCGCCGGGGCGCCATCTCCACCGACGTCATGTCGACGTTGAGCGCGAACCAGGTGCGCCGCTCGCCACGTTCCACCCAACCTACATACCAGCCGATAGCCGGCTTTTCGTTGTCCCAGCCTGTCTTCGCGAACAGGCGGTAGCCATTCTTCTCCTCGCGCAGCATCACGCGCCGTCCGATCTCCAGCGTGCGTGCAGACACCGGCAGACGGCCCTCGTCGAGACGACGCAGGAACTCCACCTGTTCCACCGGCGAGATGCGCAGGTCACCGTCCAGCCAGAAGTTGTCCACCTTTGGTGTGATGGCTGCATTGCCGTAGCGGAAATCGCGCAGCGCCTGCTGCATGCGCGCATTGCCGACGCCACGCGCGATCTCCTGGTACGCCCACACCGCTGAGATGCGGAAGGCCTCGGTCAGGTCGAGGTCGCGGTTCCAGTCCTCCACCCAGCGCTTCTGGCCGTCCCACTTGTAGGCCTGCTTCTCGTCGCGCGCCACGCCGGTCTCCAGCGCGATCAGCGTGTTCGGGATCTTGAAGGTGGACGCCGGGCGGAAGCGCTGGAAGGCGCGCTTCGAATCCGCCGCTATCCAGCGACGGTCCTGGCTGTCCAGCACGACGAAGGTACCGCGCATGCCGCGCTCCTCGAAGCGCTTCAGCAAGGCGGGCTGGTCCTGCCAGGACTCGCTGCGGGCGGTACCCGCACCGGCGGACGCGATGGCGGGAGCAAGGGCAAGGTAGGTGCCGGATGTCGCCAGGAAAGCGGCGATGGCCAGTGAACGGAACATCGGTGTGTGGAACATCGGGGGAGTTTCTCCTTGGCTGCGGCATCAGTACGCGGTCCGACATGGGCCACGCCCGACGCCATGCCGGCAGTATCGACAGCCGCGCCGAACGGCGCGCCGCGAACTCGCGTTACAGGCGTTTCGCCACGCGCATCGCCTTGCGTCCTGCCGTCGCGCCGCGCGCGGGTGCTGGCACGGTGGTCAGCATGGCGCGCAGGCGCTGCACCTCGTCCTCGTAACGGCTGCGCGCCATCGCGTCGCGCAACTTGCGTTTCTCGCGCAGCACGCGGCTGCAGAGTTCGAGCGCACTCACGCGATCCTGCTCGCGGGCGGCGTGCGTCGCCCACATCAGAAAGAAGGCGCAACGCTGCTCCACCGGGATCTGCGAATGCACCCGCTCCCGCGTCGTCCAGGTGTCGGCCGCCAGTGCCGCGAAGCTGCGCGCGTGCAGCGTCTGTCCCTGCGCGCGCGCGGCGGCACTCACGCGCGCGAAGTCGAGGTCATGCGCGGCGGCGAGGCGCAGCAGGAACACCATGTTCAGCAGCGAGCTGCGACCGATGGACCACTGCGCGCACACGGCTTCGCTGAGCAGCAACCAGTCCACTGCGGTGCCGGCCTGCTGCTGCGGTAGCAGCCCTGCCTCGTGCAGGGCCGACAGGCTGTTGGCGAGATTCGCCGCGGCGATCTGCAAGGCGTCCGGCAAGCCGGCCAGTGCCGCGCTGCGCACCGCCTCACCGAGGCAGGCGGTGGCCTGCGCTGCGCGCGTGGAATCGCCTTCCGACAGGGCCAGCTCGCGCAGCAGGATGCCGCCCAGGTTGCAGCAGTCGCTGCACAGGTGGAGGTCCGCCGTCTGTGCCGCAGCATCCACCTGTTGCAGGCGGGCGAGCGCGGCCGCCGTATTGCCGAGGCTGCCGTACAGGTGCCAGGCCGCCAGCAGGTGCTGGCGTGCATCCAGTTGCCGGCGTGCGGCCGGCGACAGACGGGCGCGCTGCGCGATCACCGCCAGTTCACGTAGCTCCGCCTGCACGCCCGCCCAGTCGCCGAGGCGACGCGCGACACGTGCGCGCCGCATCGACAGCGCGGCCGCCTCCAGCGCGTCATCGGTACGCAGATGTGCCTGCGCGTCCTGCAAGGCCTGCCGTGCCGGGTACAACTCGCCGCGGTCGATGAGCATGTCGGCACGCGCCAAAGCGGCGACGTAGCCGAGTGAGGGCAGGCTGCTCGCCGTGCCGCGCGCGGTCGCCCGTCGCGGCGATGGCAACGACAGCACCGGCAGTGCGCCTGCCGCATCGCGTCGCTGGCCAAGGAATCCGGCGAGCGCCGTTGCCGTCAGCCGCTTGCCCTGCACCGTGATGCGACAGCGCTGCAGCTCTTCGTCATCCAGCCAGAATGGCCCGGCGCTGCGGCCGGCGCATTGCACCAGCCCGCGCAGCGGGGAATCGTCGAGGCACTGCAAGGCGCGCCATAGCTGCGTGCGGTGCAGTTCCGGCAAACCGGCCATGCGGTCACGCAAGGCCGCACGCGTACTCGGCGCCTCTGCGCGGGCCAGGCCCTCACCGTGCGCCTGCAACAGCGCAGCGAGCAGACGCGAAAGCAGGCGCTGGGTCAGGCGTTCGTCATCGACGACGAGGCCGTCGCTACGCATGTCGATGGAGATCAGTGGCGCGCGCGGCGCCTTGCGGGCAGGCATGGCGCGCATTGTCGGCGCTGGCGCTGGGAAGCACCAGCGCGAATGTCGTTACAGGTGTTACAGATACTGCAGATGCCACAAGAGCGGAGAGGCAGGTCAGACGCCTACCGCGGCAAGCAGCGCCGGGCGGGTTGCACGCAGGCCCTGAAGCACCATGAAGGCCGCATAGGCGTCGTTGGCCGCGTACAGCAACTGCGGCGGCGACAGCTCGCGCAGTCCCCAGTTGGAGGTCGTGACCTGCTTGGACTTGTGGAAGCGCTGGCACAGCACCAGCCCCACCGCCGCACGCACACCCATGTCGCCGCTGTAGCCGTCCTTGCGGAACACGATGTCGAGGTCCAGCAGCGCGGCCGGTTGCACGCCAAGCCGCGCCTGGATCTGGCCGCGGTCGGAGTGCAGGCCGAAGCCGGCCTTCAGCAGTGCCGGCGATTTCAGCAAGGCCACCAGCGCCTCATGCCCTTCACTGCGATGCACCTGGAACAGGAAGGCCTTGCCGGCGCCCGCCTTGTCCGCGATCGCGAACTGCACCAGGTGCGGCCCGTCGCTCACCTCGCCCACCTTGAAGGTCGGCCGCGCCTCGGTGTCGAAACCGGCCGCGCCCGCCGCGAGGATCTCCGCTGCTGCGGCGGCAAACTCGTCTGCCGTGCGTGGCACGACGATCTGCGCCAGCGCGAGCGCGGGAAACGGGTCGAGCAATGCAGTCTCGGTTTTCGTGGGGCCTTTTTTCTTCATGAAGTAGCGCTTTTCATCTCTTGAATGCCGCGAGTGGACACGCTGATCGGTGCGCACTCCACCTCGCAATTTACTGAATACCTGTCATGACGCTCTTGCTGCCATACCAAGAGGCCGCCTGACGGGTTTACTACTTTAGTTGTATTTGAAATTTGCATCCGACGAACGTCATGCGTCAGGCCCGAAATCAGCCCGAAAGTCTGTTGTAGCAAAACACCTGCGACTCTATATTCCGGCGCTGTCACCGGTCACAAGAATGAAATCGCGGAATCCGGAATGTCATTTGTCATTTCCGGAAGCGCCATCCTCCGTACCCTGATCCCTCAGCTTGTCTCCAGCAATTCGACGATGCCGGTTCCGGTCTTGAAGAGGAAAGCGACACGCCGGATTTCGATGGCCGGCGCTTCGGCAGGCTCGGCGAGCACGATGAAGCCGCGCCCTTTCAAGCGGTCGATGCTGGCCACCAGATCCGGTGTCTCGTAGCAGAAGTGATAGGGCGTATTGCCCACCTTCTTGAGCAGGTTGCCGACGGGTGAGCGCTCATTCGCTGGCGCAACGAGTTCGATGACGTAGTCATCATTGCGCATGAACTGGATGTGGATATGGCGATGCTCGTCCAGGCAGCGTTCGCCGACCGGCGAGAAACCCAGGTCGAGGAAATCCGACAGGGCGATGTCAATGTCGGCGACGGCATAGCCGACGTGGTGGACCTTCATGGCGAGTCCTTCGTTGTGGAGTGGGAGGGTGACACGCAAGGTGCCACGCGTACCGGCAGCACAGCATAACTGTTCCATGCCACGGGGTAACGGCGCCCCGTGGTTCCGGACGGGTCGGGGCGGCAACCCCGGCTCATCACTCCGCGGACATGGCGACCCGGTGAGCACACCGGGCGCTCGCTTCCGTGGTGTTCCGACATGAAATCGAGCCGCTACGCGCGGCCTGTGGGAGACGACATGCAGCACGATCAATCGCGATTCACCATCACCCTCACCGCGACCTTCACCGCCGGCCCGCTGCGCGAGCCGCTCGGCTTCTGGATGCATACGCTGGGCTTGCCCGCCGGCATCCAGGTGTCGCCGCTCAACCAGGTCTTCCAGCAACTGCTGGACCCGGCCAGTCCGGTCCGTCGCAACACGGGCGCGAATGTCGTGCTCGTAAGGCTCGACGACTGGTGTCGCATCGAAGAGGGCTTCGAGCAGGAAACCGGCGGCGGCACACGCGTCCGCGACAAGATCGCACGCAACGTCGACGAACTGGTCGACGCCGTGCGCAAGGCCGCCACGGCCAGCGCCGCGCCGTACATCGTGTGCTTCTGCCCGCAGTCGCCGGTGTTCACCGTCGACCCGGCGCACGACTTCGGCGACATCGTGCAAGGCGCGGTCGCCGCGTTGTCGGCGGTGGATGGCGTGCAGGTGCTGACCGCAGCGGACATCGCGCAGCAGTACCCGGTGGAAGACATCCACGACTTCCACGCCGACCGCCTCGGCCACATTCCCTACAAGCAGCCCTGGTTCGACGCACTCGCCACGATGCTGATGCGCCGCATCCGCGCACTGCGCGAAGCGCCGCGCAAGCTGGTGGTCCTGGATTGCGACAACACCCTGTGGCGCGGCGTACTCGCCGAAGACGACGCACTGGCGGTGGACGCCGCCCATGCGTACCTGCAGGAATTCATGTTGCGCCAGCACGCCGACGGCACGCTGCTGGCGCTGTCCAGCAAGAACGAGGAGGCCGATGTGTGGCGCGTCTTCGACACGCTGCCCGGCATGCGCCTGACCCGCCAGCACATCGTCGCCCATCGCATCGGCTGGACCGACAAGGCCAGCGGCGTGCGTGCCCTGGCCAGCGAACTGGGACTGGGTCTGGACGCGGTGGTCTTCGTCGATGACAACCCGGTGGAGTGCGCGGCCGTCAGCGCCGGCTGCCCAGGCGTAGTCACGCTGTGTCTGCCGGCGCAGGCCGATGCGATCCCCGCCTTCCTGGACAACGCCTGGGTGTTCGACCGCGGCCCCGTGACGCAGGAAGATGCGCGCCGCAACGACATGTATCGCGAAGCCGCGCAGCGCACGCAGTACCAGCAGCAGAGCGAGAGCTTCGAGACTTTCCTGCGCGGCCTCGACATGGTGGTGGATATCCGTCCGCTGGAAGCCGCCACACTGACCCGCGCCGCCCAGCTCGGCCAGCGCGTGAACCAGTTCAACCTCACCGGGCTGCGTCTGGACGAGGCGGCGCTGCAGGCACTTGCCGGCGAACCCCGCGGCCAGGTGCTGACGGTGGCCGTGCGTGACCGCTTCGGCGACTACGGCCTGGTCGGCCTGATGCTGTGTCGCGCCGACGGGCAGACCCTGGACGTGCTGAACCTGCTGCTGAGCTGCCGAGCGCTGGGCAAGGGTGTCGAGCACCGCATGCTGGCCGAGCTGGGACGGCGCGCGAGCGCCGCCGGCCTGTCCGGCGTGCACCTGAGCCTGCAGCCCAGCGAGCGCAACCAGCCGGCGCGGGACTTCCTGCACCAGGTGGCTGCACAGGTGGAACGCATCGATGGGGGCACGCACCACTACGACCTGACGGCCGCGAGCGCCGCCGCTGTGGACTTCCTCAACTTCATACAACAGGCGGCGCAGCCGCGCACTGCTGCCGCGACCGAAGTCGCCGCCAGCCCGGTCGCCACACCCACCGCCGATGTGAGCAGCGATGCAGACCTGCACCAGCGCATCGCCACCGAGCTGGACAGCGCCCGCCGCATCCACGCTGCCGTGCTGGCGCACTGGCAGACACGCCTCACCGGCGGTGCCGCACCACGCGCACGCGTCGCGCCGCGCACCGACACCGAGGCCGCGATCGCCACCATCTGGCGTGAGCTGCTCGACCTGGAGGACCTCGGCGTCACCGACGACTTCTTCAGCCTCGGCGGCGAGTCCATCAAGGCGGTGCAGATCCTCGCGCGCATCCGCGAGCACTTCGGTGTCGAGCTGCCGATGACCGTGCTGTTCGCCGACAGCATCACCGTCGCGCGCCTCGCCGAGAAGGTCGACACCACCCTGCTCGAACAGGTGGACGCCAGCGCACTCGCGGCCGAGCTGGCCGCCATCGAGAACCTGTCGGAAGAAGAAATCGAGCGCCTGCTCGGCCAGGCCAGCTGACGCGGGGACCACGCCATGAAGATCCTGCTCGCGCAGAACGCGTCCTATTGTCCGGCGCTGGGTGGCGCCAACCGCTCCAACCGCACGCTGCTGGAGTCACTGGCCCGCCTCGGCCATCACTGCGAGGTGGTCGCCACCGCCGTGCCCGGTGCGGAATCTGCACCGGGTGCCGGTTTCAGCGTGCTCGCCGACGACGGCGAGACACAGCTGATCGACTGCCAGGGCATCGCCGTGCACGCCGTTCGGGTGCGTGCCACACTGGACAGCGCGCGCCTGCGCAAGGTGTTGCTGGCGCGCATCGCCGCCTTCCAGCCGGACCGCGTGCTGGTGTCCACCGAAGACGTCGGCCAGGTGCTGCTGGAGGCCGCCGTATCGCAGGACGCTGCACGCGTGGTCTATCTGGCGCGGACGACGCTGTACCTGCCCTTCGGCCCCGACTGCTTCGCACCCGCGCCGGAGCGCACCGCACTGCTGCACAAGGTGGGCGGCATCGCGGTGGTCGGCGACTACCTCAAGGACTACTTCCGCCAGCACGCCGGACTGGACGCCGATGTGCTGCCGATCTCCCTGTTCGGCGAAGGTCCCTTCCCGGATTTCGGCAACTTCGAAGACGGCTTCGTCACGCTGGTGAACCCCTGCGCCTACAAGGGGCTGCCGATCTTCCTCGCGCTGGCGGACGCCTTCCCCACCGTGCGCTTCGCGGCCGTGCCCACCTGGGGCACCACCTCGGACGATCTGCTCGCGATGAAGGCACGCCCCAACATCAGCGTGCTGGAACCGGTGGAAGACATGGACCGCCTGTTCGCCCGCAGCCGCGTGATGCTGGTGCCCTCACTATGGGCGGAGGCCAAGTCGCGCACCATCGTCGAAGCCATGCTGCGCGGCATCCCGGTGATGGCCAGCGACGTCGGCGGCAACCCCGAAGCGAAGCTCGGCGTGGACTACGTGCTGCCGGTGAATCCGCTGCGCGGTTACCACGCTGCCTGCGACGAACGCAGCCTGCCGGTCGCCGACGTTCCGCCGCAGGATGTCGGCCCCTGGCGCGATGCACTCGCCCGGCTGCTCGGCGACCGCGCGCACTACGAGGAGGTATCGGCACGTTCGCGCCGCGCCGCGCACGACTACCTGGCCAGCCGCGGCGGCAGCGAACGCGTCGCAGCCTGGCTGGCGACGCTGCCGACGCGTGGCGTCCCGTCGGCAGTGCACACAGCCGGCGCGGCAGATCTGTCGCTGACACCCCCACCCGGCAGCAGCGCCGCCTCTGTCTCCTCCCTCGCACAACTGAGCCCGGCACAACGTGCCCTGCTCGCCCAGCGACTGCGCCAGCGCAGCGCCGCCACACCGGACACCCCGAAAGATGAGTGACGCCGCCGATCCGGCAACTGCGGCGGCCCGCCTGCAAGCCCTGACGCCACAACAGCGCGCCCTGCTCGCGCGCCGCCTCCAGCAATCACGCAGCGCCGGTAGCAGTGGCGACGGCGGCAATAGCGATAGCGCCAGCAATGCCATCGTCGCCCGCGACCGCAGCGCGACGCAGCGCTTCGCCACCTCGGCCGCACAGCGACGCTTCTGGCTCCTCGACCAGTGGAACCCCGGCTCGGCCACCTACAACCTGCATCTCGTCTCGCACCTTGCAGGCCCGCTGGACCAGGGTGCGCTGCAGGCGGCCTTCGACGCGATCCTGCGGCGGCACGAAGTGCTGCAGATGACCTATGCCCCCGCAGCCGGCACCGACGATGGCGACGTTGTCTGCGTCCGGCATCCAGCGCCCGCCATCCCGATCGCGCATCGCACGCTCGACACGCCTGCGGGCACGGACACGGGTGCAGCAGTCGAAGCCTTCGTCCAGGCGGAGATCCGCCGGCCTTTCGACCTCGCCGCTGGCCTGCCCTGGCGTGTGACCTTGCTGGCGCTGTCGCCGACCGAGCACTACCTGATCGTGGTGATGCACCACATCGTCGGTGACATGTGGTCGCTGCGCATCCTCACGCGCGAGCTGGAAGCGCTCTACAACGCAGCCGTATCCGGCGTCGCACATGAAGCACTGAGCAGCGCACTGCCGCCGTTGCCTGTGCAGTACATGGACTACGCCGACTGGCAGCGCGAACCCGCACAGCAGGCGCGCCTGTCCGCCCAGCTCGACTACTGGCGCGATACCCTGAACGGCGCTCCACCGCGACTCACACTGACCAGCGATTACCCGCGCCCCGTCGAACAAGGTTACCGCGGCGACACGCTGGAGTTCGAGCTGCCCGCCTCGCTCAACGACGCCGTGCGCAGCGCTGCAGCCAGCGCGGCCACCACGCCCTTCGTCATCATGCTGTCGGCCTTCGCGCTGCTGATGGGCCGTCATGCGCGCAGCGAGGACGTGGTGATCGGCTCGCCGGTCGCCGGCCGCACGCAACGCGCGGTGGAAGACCTGATCGGCCTGTTCATCAACACGCTGGCGCTGCGCGTGGACCTGTCCGGCGACCCGGACGTAGCGACGCTGTGGCAACGCGTGCGCGAGCGCGTTGCCGGCGCCATGGCCCACCAGGAGCTGCCCTTCGAGCGCGTCATCGAGGCCCTGCAGGTGGAGCGCGACCTGTCGTGCTCGCCCGTCTTCCAGGTGATGTTCAACTACCAGAGCATCACCAAGACACCGTCGGCCTTGAAGGGACTGGAGGTCACGCCCTTCATGCGCCACAACGGCAGCACCAAGTTCGACCTCAACGTATCGGTCAAACAATTGCCGGACCGCCTGCTGTGCGCCATCACCTGGGACACCGCCCTGTTCCGGCCGGAGAGCATCGCGCGCATGGTGGATCACTTCCGCAATCTGCTGACGCAGATGACCGCGCAACCGCAGGCCTCGCTGTCGTCGCTGGACATGCTGAGCGCCACCGAGCGCAGCGTGCTGCTCGATGACTGGTCCTGCGCGGAACGCCGCAGCCACCCCGCAGGCAAGGCGCTGCATCACCTCTTCGAGGCACAGACGCGGGCACACCCCGGACGCACAGCGGTCGTCGCACAGGGGCGCCGGCTGCGCTACGACGAACTGGACGCACGCGCCAACCAGCTTGCACACGCGCTCATCGCAGCAGGCGTGCAACGGGGTGATCGCGTCGGGCTGTTCATGTCCCGCTCCGCCGAACTGCTGGTCGGCCTGCTCGGCATCCTGAAGGCGGGCGCCGCCTACGTGCCGCTGGACCCGCTGTTCCCGGCGGAACGCATCGGCCTGATCGTGGAGGATGCCGGCATCGCGCTGATGCTCACCGAGGTCGCGTTGCGTGATCGCGTCCCCGCCGGGCCGGACTGCCTGCTGCTGGACGAAGCAGGCAGCCGCGCACGCCTCGATGCGATGCCGTCCAGCGCGCCAGAGATTGCCTGCGCACCGGATGACCTGCTCTACATCCTCTACACCTCCGGCTCCACCGGGCGCCCCAAGGGCGTCGCCGTCGAACACGGTCACTACCTGCACTACTACCACGGCATCATGGCGCGCATGGCGCTGCCGGAGGGTCTGCGCTACGCCATCGCGTCCACCTTCGCCGCCGACCTCGCCACCATCAACGTGTGGGCCGCGCTCAGTACCGGCGGCGAGATCCACGTACTGAGCCATGACGAGGCGGTAGACCCGCTGCGCTACGCGACGTATTTCCGTACGCATGGCATCGACGTCATCAAGATGGTGCCGAGCCACTTCAAGGCGCTGATGGATGGCGCACCACTGGCCGACATCGTGCCGCGCCGCCTGCTGGTGCTGGCTGGCGAAGCCAGCGACTGGCCGCTGATTGAAACGATCCGCAGCGCCTGCCCGGACACCGCGCTGCAGATCCACTACGGCCCCACCGAAACCACCGTGTCGATGCTGGCCTACGCCGTGCCCGCCACGCGCCCGGTGCAGCACACCTCCACCCTGCCGCTCGGTCGCCCCATCGCCAACACCCGTATCTACGTGCTGGACGAGCGCCTGCAACCGGTGCCGGCCGGCGTGCCGGGCGAGCTGTGCATCGCCGGGCCGGGCGTCGCGCGCGGCTACCTCGGGCAGGCGGAGCTCACCGCGACGAAGTTCGTGGAGCTGCGTCTGCAGGGACGGGAGCCGGATCGCGTCTATCGCAGCGGCGACCTGGTGCGCTACCTGGACGACGGCGTCATCGAGTTCCTCGGGCGCGTGGACGAGCAGGTGAAGATCCGCGGCTTCCGTATCGAACCGGGCGAGATCGCCGCCACGCTGAAGAACCTGGCCAGCGTGCATGACGCCTTCGTGATGGCGCGGCCGGGCGACGATGGCCAGCTGCGGCTTATCGCGTGGGTGGTGCCGATGGCAGACAACGCATTCGACGCCGCGATGTTGCGCGCAGCGCTGGGCGAGCGCCTGCCGCCGTACATGCTGCCGTCCGCCTTCGTCGCGCTCGACGCCCTGCCACTCAACGCCAACGGCAAGGTGGACCGCGCCGCCCTGCCGGCACCGACGGACGCAGCACCCGCCGCCGGCTCGGCTCCGCCCGAAGGTGAAGCCGAGCAGCGGGTGGCCGCAGTGTGGGCCGAGGTGCTGGGGATCGGCGACCTCAGCGACATAGGCCGCGACGACGATTTCTTCTCCTTGGGGGGCGACTCCTTCAAGGCGGTGCGCGTGGTGCGCGGGCTGGGCCACACGCTGAGCATCCTCGACGTGTTCCGCCACCCGACGGTGCGCGGACTCGCGAGCCTGCTGGCGGAGAGCCGCAGCGAAGCACGCGTGCTGCACCACCTGCCGCGTCGGGCGCCGGAGCATGCAGCAGGAGATGAGCCAGCTTCTCCACCGCTATCCGTCATCGCAGTGCCCTTCGCCGGCGGCTCCGCCATCGCCTACCAGCCGCTGGCAGATGCGCTGCCGGCGCAGCACCGGCTGTACGCCGTACAGATTCCCGGCCACGACTTCAGCCGGCCGGACGACGCGCCGCAATCCATCGAGACGGTGGCGGAACGCTGCGTGCAGGAGTTCCTCGCCGACGCATCCGCGGCCGCAGGCAAGGTGGTGGTGTACGGTCACTGCCTGGGTGGCGCACTGGCGCTGGAGATCGCCACGCAACTGGAAGCCGCAGGCGTCGCACTCGTGGGCGTGTGCATGGGCGGCAACTTCCCGGTGCCGCAACTACCCGGCAAGCTCTTCCAGTGGTGGCAGCGCGTGTTTCCGCGCGACCGTCGCCTGTCCAACCGCGCCTACATGGACCTGCTGCGTTCGCTCGGCGGCTTCCAGGAAGACCTCGATCCGCGCGAGCGCGACTTCATCATCGAGAGCCTGCGCCACGACCGTCGCGAGAGCGAGCGCTACTTCGCCGCACGTTACGACGAAGCGCAGCCACGTCAGCTCCGCGCGCCGATCTTCTGCGTGGTCGGCGAGCTGGACCGCACCACCGAGTTCCACGGCGAGCAGGTGGACGACTGGCGCGCCTTCTCGCCGCAGGTGGAGCTGGCGGTGATCCCGAACGCCGGCCACTACTTCTTCAAGCACCAGGCGCGCGAACTGGCGGAACTGCTGCGGGACAAGACCGCAGCCTGGCTGGCCAGCCCATCGCCGGCCGGTGAGCTGAGGATGGCAGGCGCCACGCCGGCCACGGCAGCCGTGACGCTCGCGCCCGACGCATCACGCAAGCCAAGCCTGAACACCTTCTTCCTGTTCGTGCTCGGCCAGTTCATGTCGATGATGGGCTCGAACCTCAGCGGCTTCGCGATGGGCTTGTGGGTGTACAACCAGTCCGGCGCGTTCATGGACTTCGCGATGACGCTGGTCTTCCACCGCCTGCCCGGCATCCTGGTGCTGCCCTTCGCCGGTGCACTGGCGGACCGCGTGGACCGGCGCCAGATCCTGATCTGGACCAACGTGTGCTCCGCCGTCGCCATGGCCGCGGTGGCCGCCACTTTCTGGCTGGCCACGCTGCACACCTGGCACATCTACCTGGTGGTCGCCATCAGCTCGGTGGCCGCCGGCTTCCAGCGACCGGCAGTGCTGGCAGCGGTGGCGCAGATCGCCCCCAAGCGCTACCTCGGCCAGGCCAACGGCATCCTGCAACTGGCGACGTCGTCCGGCAACGTGCTGGCACCGCTGCTCGGCGGCGTGCTGGTCACCATGGTGGACCTGGCCGGCATCATCCTGATCGACTTCCTGTCCTTCACGTTCTGCCTGCTCACGCTGCTGGCGATCCGCTTTCCGGCGGCCGCCTTCCGCCGTGCCGAGGAGCCTTTCTTCACCGAGATGGCCGGCGGCTGGCGCTTCATCGCCAAGCGCCGCAGCTTCGTCGCTCTGGTGGCGTTCTTCGTCGCCTCCAACCTGCTGCTGGGCATGGCCAACGTGCTCATCACGCCGCTTGTGCTGAGCTTCGATTCCACCGTGGTGCTCGGCATGGTGACGTCCGCCAACGGCATCGGCGGACTCATCGGCGGCATCGCGATGGGCCTGTGGGGCGGTACGCGGCGGCGCGCGGAAGGAATGGTCGGCTTCGGCGTGGTGATGGGCCTGTCCTACGTGGTGATGGGCCTGCAGCCGTCCGCCACGCTGGTCATGAGTGGCATGTTCGCCTACGGCGTGTCGCTGGCGCTGGTGAACGCACACTGGCAGACGCTGATCCAGGCCAAGGTGCGCGCCGAGCTGCTGGGGCGTGTGTTCTCCATCAACCAGCTGTTCGCGCTGCCCAGCATTCCGCTCGGCTACTTCATCGGCGGCTGGTTGTCGGACCACGTCTTCAAGACGCTCTTCGTCGATCACCCCGCGCTGCAGTCAGCGCTGGGCTGGCTGGTCGGCAGCGGTGCGGACCGCGGCATCGGCCTGCTGTTCGTGCTGGTGGGGCTGGCCATGACCGCATGGAGCCTGCTCGGCATGCAGTACCGCCCGCTGCGCTACATGGACGACATCATCCCCGACGCCGTGCCCGGCCCGGTCTTCGTGCGTGACCGCGCGCAAATCCAGGCCAACGAGGACCGCGAGCTGGCGCGCATCCGCGAGCGCACGCAGCACGTGCTGGACGGGCACGCCGCGACACGCAAACGAACAGGACAGGATGCATCCGGCAAAAGCGCAACGACGCGCACACCGGAAGCGTCATTCGACGACGAGCTGGAAGAAATACTGGAAGAAGGACTGGAGGCCACCCGATGAGCGCGCACGACAAGACCCGCTTCAACCTGATGACCGTGCTGAACGGCGACTACTTCGACTTCGGCAAGGTGTTCGTCAATTCCTTCTACGACAACATCGACCGCTCGCGGGTGAACAAGCTCTACGTGTACGACACCGGGCTGGACGACGCGGCGCGCCGCTTCCTGTCCGCCTTCCCCGACCTGGAAGTGGTGGGCACGCATCTCAACACCCGCCACCTGATGCTGCACGACGAGGACTGGCGCCGGAACGTCTACTCCAAGACCGCCTTCCTGCAGCAGGTGGTGGACCGCGACCGCCTGCCTACCATCATGGTCGACTCCGACTGCCTGTTCCTGCGGGACTTCTTCGACCTCATTCCGACCGACCGCGATTTCGTGGCCTGCCGCCGGCGCGACGTGGATGCCTTCAGCGAGTACATCGCCTCCTTCTTCGTCATCAACGCGGTGGACCGCGCCGCCGCGATGATCCAGGAATGGCGTGACGAGATGCTCTACGGCACCGAGAACCACAAGGAAAGCCCCGCACTGACCCGCGTCATCGCACGCGGCGCGCACGACTTCGCCGACATGGACGAGGACGTCATCTCCTACACCGGCACGCAGATCGACGACAGCGTGAAGATCGTGCACATGAAATCCAGCGCCACGCTGCGCACCGTCGCGCAACGCATCCATCAGCCCTGCCTGGCGGAATACAACGCGCGCTATTTCAGCGATGTGCCCATCGTCGTGCGCGGCACCGAACGGGAAGCCGCGTTCATCGACGCCGGTCTGGCACTGCCACACGCCGCCGCGCAGGCTCCGGTCCTGTCTGCCGCCGAACGTCTGGCCGATCAACTCAGCAAGGTCACGCCGCAACAACGCGCCCTGCTGCTCAAGCGCCTGGGCCGCAGCAGCGACTGATGTCGGACTGATGTCGTTAAGCCCGGCCATGCCAGTCAGCCTTGCGGACCGCAGGGAGATGGCAACAGACACATCTGCGGTGCACGACGCGGTCCACGTCTGGTTCTTCGAGGTACCGCAGGCTGGCGGCGACGGTGACGCAGCATTGCACGAATGGTCCGCGCTGCTGGATGCCGACGAGCGCCAGCACGCGGAAAGGCTGCGTCGTCCGGCTGACCGCTGCCTGTACATCGCTGCGCACGGCCTGTTGCGCCAGCTACTCGGCCACTTTTCGGGCGAGCCGCCGGCTTCGCTGCGCTTCAGTCGCTGTGCCAACGGCAAACCACGCCCGGTACAGACGCAACAGCCGTACAGGGAGCCGGCGCTGCATTTCAACCTGTCGCATTCCCATCGCGGCGTGGCCGTGGCGCTGTCCGCAGCTGGCGAGGTCGGCGTGGATATCGAGCGCATCCAGCCCGGGCTGGACATCGACAGCCTGGCACCACTGACGCTCCACCGTGATGAACAGCGTCAGCTCGGGATGCTGGACCCCACCGCCCGCAGCACAGCCTTCTTCCGCGCGTGGACCTGCAAGGAGGCGTGGTTGAAGGCACAGGGCGTCGGGTTGTCGGGTTCGCTCACCAGCCTGTCAGTGGTAGCGGTAGCGCCCGGCATCTCCGATAACGCCAACGCCTCGCGCACCACAATCCTGCGGGATGCGGCAGGCAACCACTGGCCGATCGCTACGCACAGGATCGTGCTGGCCGGCGAGCCCTATGCGCTGGCAGTGGCAGCACCCGCCCTGCCCCATCTCCCTGTTGTCTGGCACTCGACGCTACCGGCCGCCATCTCCGCCACGCCTGCCTGACTGCCTGAGCTCCTGCCCCTGGCCTGCCAGCGGCCCATCGCCGCCGACAAGTATTCGTGCGTGCCACGACAAGCGTCCCGCCGCGGCCGAAACCAATAATCGCTTCGTGCCCACGGCGTATCCACGTCGGCCGGGCCTCCCCTGACAAGCGAGAGGAAGCGACATGGACGGACATATCTGCGGCCCCGGCTGCACGCACGGCGTCACCCCGGAGAACGAAGGCGAGATCAAGGAGGAGTTCCACACCGCGCGGCGCAGCTTCCTGCGCGACGCGATGGTGATGGGTGGCAGCGCCATGTCCATCGGCGCGCTGGGCGTGTCGATGTCGCCCGCCGCTTTCGCGCAGAGCGCGCAGCCCGGTTCCGGCATGACCAAGCACTTCTACATTCCGGCCCACGCCAACACCGTGCTGTGGGGCTACTTCAGCAAGTCGGCCAAGCCGGTGGTGGAGGTGGACTCCGGCGACTACGTCACCATCGAGACCCTGACCCACCATGCCAACGACGACGCCGAGCGCATGGTGAAGGGCGATGCCGGTGCAGAGAGCGTCTTCTACTGGGACAAGCAGAAGAAGAACGTGAACCGTCGGGGCGCAGGCCCGATGGATGCCAAGGTGGGCGCCGGGGGCGGCGAGGGCGTGCACGTGTGCACCGGCCCGGTGTTCATCAAGGGTGCGGAACCCGGCGACATCCTGGAAGTGCGCATCATCGACGTGGTGCCCCGCCCCAGCGGCAACCCGGCATACAAGGGCAAGTCCTTCGGCAGCAATGCCGCCGCCAACTGGGGCTTCCACTACGGCGACACGCTGACCGAGCCGAAGAAGCGCGAAGTCATCACCATCTACGAGGTGGACGCCACCGGCGAGCGCAACTGGGCACGCGCGCTGTACAACTACCGCTGGACGCCGCAGACCGACCCCTTCGGCATCGTGCACCCCACCATCGACTATCCCGGCGTGCCGGTGGACCACAGGACCATCACCAAGAACGAGAACGTGCTGAAGAACATCCGCATCCCTGTGCGGCCGCACTTCGGCACCATGGGCGTGGCGCCGGCGGAAGCCGAGTTCGTCACCTCCATTCCGCCCAACTACACCGGCGGCAACATCGACAACTGGCGCATCGGCAAGGGCGCCACGCTGTACTACCCGGTGGCGGTGAAGGGCGCGATGTTCTCGGTGGGCGATCCGCACGCCTCGCAAGGCGACTCCGAGCTTTGTGGCACCGCCATCGAGTGCTCGCTGACCGGCACCTTCCAGCTCATCCTGCACAAGAAGAACAGCCTGCCCGGCACGCCGCTGGCCGACCTGCAGTACCCGCTGCTGGAAACGCAGGACGAATGGCTGCTGCACGGCTTCAGCTACGCCAACTACCTGGCCGAGCTGGGCCCCAAGGCGCAGAGCGAGATCTACAGCAAGTCCTCGGTCGACAAGGCGCTGCGCGACGCGTACCACAAGATGCGCCACTTCCTGATGACCACCCAGGGCCTCAGCGAGGACGAGGCGATCTCGCTGATGTCCATCGCGGTGGACTTCGGCATCACGCAGGTGGTGGATGGCAACTGGGGTGTTCATGCGGTGGTGAAGAAGAGCATCTTCCCGGCGCGGGGGGCCTGAGCCGGACGATGGGGCGCCCTGCGGGCTTTCGCATGTGCGATGGGTGCGGCAGTTTGCGGTCCGGAAGGTGCAGGGAAATGCGATGGCCACCCACCGCGTTTCCCTCGCGAACCGCAGAGCAGATTGCGTGACGCCGACGGTGGGTTGCTTCGCGAACCCACCCTACGCCCTCCGGACAGGCCGCAGACGTGCGTACGGCGAGGCCCGTAGGGTGGGTTCGGACGAGGTTGGCAAGTACAGCGACAACCCACCGCCGCCCTCTCGCGAACCGCAAATGAAACCGCGATACGAAGACTCCAGCCCGCACACCACCCCTGGCACGGCACTGGCTTGTCTCACGCCATGATCCTCAACGACATCCGCCGCTTCTCCACCAGCGCCTATCCGGAAGAACTGCGCCAGTCCGCGTGGTCGGAGGTGCTGGCGCGGCTGCTGCTCGCCAACGAGCCGGCACCGCGTGGCCAGGCGGCGCTGAGCGGCCACGTGTCAGCCTGCAGCTCCGCCTTCGACTCGGTGTTCGCGCAGCTCGCCTCGTCGCCACAGGTACTGTTGCCGCTGGCCGATGGTGCCCACGACCATGCACGCAGCAAGCACGCCGGCACGGTCCTGGTGCTGGCACTGCAGGCCGGCCACGGCACGCTGACCGACACCCAGCAGGCGGACGCCAGCCCGGTGAGCATCCATGCCGGCGACATCATGCTGCTGGACCCGGCGCAGGCCTGGCGCATCGAGCTGCACACCGACTTCCGCGCCATGCTGGTCAAGCTGGAGTCCGCCAGCTTCGTGCTGCGCCTGGTGCGCACCGGCGCGCAGGAGCTCAACCGTATCTCCACCCGCGTCGGCGTCGGCGCGGTGTGCCTCAGCCTCATCCAGTCGGTGGCCGACGAGCTGGCCTACATCGGCCGCGACGAACTGCCACCCATCGAGGCCACGCTGATCGAGCTACTGGTCACCTGCCTGTCGCACAAGAGCCAGGACGCGCAGGAACAGGCCGAGCCCGAGGACACCAACCCGGACACCACCTCGGTGCAGCTCGCCCACCTGCGCCGCGTGTGCCGCACGCTGGAGTCCCGACTCGGCGACGCCGAACTGCAGATCGACGAGATCGCACGGCTGGAGGGCCTGTCCACCCGGTACATCCAGAAGCTGTTCAAGGCGGGCGCCACCAGCTTCACCGAGTACCTCAAGTCGCGCCGCCTGGAGCGCTGCCGGCTGGACCTCGGCAACCCGGCGCTGGCGCACTTCAGCATTTCCGAGCTGTGCTACCGCTGGGGCTTCAGCGATGCCGCCAACTTCAGCCGCGCCTTCTCGGCACGCTTCGGCCAGTCGCCCAAGGCTTATCGCGCCGCACCGCCGAAGGACATCGAGGAACAATTGCGTCGCGGCCGCCCGGCGCAGACCAGCAGCACGACCGCCACGCCGGTGGACAGGTCGGCCCCTGCGCCCGACGACACCCGCCGCCAGTTCCAGAACCTGCTGAGCGACCACGCCCGCTATGCCATCGCACTGGCGCTGTCGCCCAAGCGCGCCGCGCCGCCTTCACACGCCACACAGCATCCGGCCACCGAAGAACACCAGCCACCACCCGGCCACTACTACCTGCCGGTGTCGGCGAAGACGGTGCACTGGGGCTACTTCAGTCGCAGCATCAAACCTGTGCTGGCCGTGCATTCCGGCGACATCGTCACCATCGAGACGCTGACCCAGCACGCCACCGACGACTGCGAGCGCATGATCGCCGGCGACCCCGGCGCCGAGAGCGTGTTCCACTGGACCGCCGACAAGAAGGCGGTGGACCGGCGCGGTGCCGGGCCGATGGATGCCTCCATCTACGGTCGCGGTGCCGGCGAAGGCTTCGGCGTGCACATCTGCACCGGCCCGGTGTATGTGCAGGGCGCGGAGCCCGGCGACGTGCTGGAGGTGCGCATCCTCGACATCCAGCCACGACCCAGCCGCCACCCCGAACATGAAGGCCGGCTGTACGGCAGCAACGCCGCCGCGTGGTGGGGCTTCCAGTACAACGACCTGCTGACCGAGCCGAAGAAGCGCGAGGTCATCACCGTGTACGAGATCCACCACGGCCACGACCACCCGCACGCCAAGGCCGTCTACAACTACCGCTGGACGCCGCAGACCGACCCCTTCGGCATCCGCCACGACACCATCGACTACCCCGGCGTGCCGGTGGACCACACCACCATCGCCAAGCAGTTCGGCGTGCTGGAAAAAGCCGTGGTGCCGGTGCGCCCGCACTTCGGCGTGCTGGCCGTGGCACCGCGCGAGAAAGGCATGGTGGACTCCATTCCGCCGAGCTACTTCGGCGGCAACCTCGACAACTGGCGTGCCACCAAGGGTGCACGCCTGTTCCTGCCGGTGGCGGTGGACGGCGCGCTGTTCTCGGTGGGCGACCCGCACGCCTCGCAAGGCGACGCCGAGGCCTGCGGCACCGCCATCGAATGCTCGCTCACCGGTGTGTTCCAGCTGGTGCTGCACAAGAAGGCCGCGCTCGCCGACAGCTTCCTGTCCGAGCTGGACTACCCCTTCCTCGACACGCCGGACGAGTGGGTGCTGCAAGGCCTCAGCTACCCCGACTACCTAGCCGAACTCGGCCCGCACGCACAGACGCAGGTGTACAAGAAGTCCTCGCTGGAAGCCGCCATGCGCGACGCCTTCCACAAGGCCCGCCACTTCCTGATGAAGGCCCACCAGTTGAGCGAGGACGAAGCCATCTCGCTCATCTCGGTGGCGGTGGACTTCGGCATCACCCAGGTGGTGGACGGCAACCTCGGCGTGCACGCGGTGATCCGCAAGGCGGTGTTCCCGGAACACAGCGGGGAGCTGACGCCGGGGGCGGGTTGAGGCAGGACGACGGCCGTAATCGCTTCATCCGGTGAAGCGATTAGCGCTTGTAAACGCTTCACGGCTACCAGGAATCGCCGGCCAGCGAGTCCAGGCGTCCGGGAAAGGCGGACAGGCAAAGTCACTGGATTCCCGCGTCCGCGGGAATGACGGAGGAGGATGTGCGATGGTCATCCACCGATGCATCCATCCAACCTGCGCAGCCTCCGAAGAACCTCGCGGTTCCAGCGGAAGCGCACTGCCGTGGTACAAGTGACAGACGCCGCCAGGGGACAGCCTGCAAGCTTGCCTTCCTCCACCGGCGCCCTCATCTTCCCCATAGCACCAGCCACTCCGGACCACCGTGCCCCGCCCTCCCCGCCCCACCGACGACCTCGATTCATCCCCCGCCGACGCTGCCCTGTCCGCGGACGCCAGTAACGCCGACGAGGACGCAAACGAAGGCGCCCTCGATGACGCTGCCATCCTCGACGATCTGGACGAGCAGATCGCCGCGCGCATCGACCGTTACCTCGCCGGCTTCAACGCGCGCCTGCTGCATTCCTACGAGAGCGTGGCCATCGAGGTGAGCGGTGAGGTCGCCGGGCACGGCGGCACGCTGCATCCCTTCCGGCTGGTGCCGGACCGCGGCGTGCTGGCGCGCATCGGCAAGTGGCGCAAGCTCAAGCCGGCGCAGAAGCTGGAGCTGGTGCGCGAGCGGCTCAACGACGACACGCTGGCTGAACTGGTCGCGGGCATCGGCGCCTTCGTGGTCGACATCGAGCGCCGTGCGAAAGCAGCCAGTCTCGATGCGGATGACTTCCTTGGCGCGCTCACCGTCGGGCGCGAGCTGGCGAGCCGGCGCTTCCGCGTCGCGGAAGACCGGCTGGAAGAAGCCATCGCGCGCCGCCGCCAGGCCACGCATGCCGAGGCCGCGCTGCGTAGCGTGCCGCTGGCGCGCTACCCGGAATCCTTCGAACTCGCCGCCGGCATGCGGCGCAAGTTCATCGCCATCCTCGGCCCCACCAACTCCGGCAAGACCCATAACGCCATGGAAGCGCTGGCGCTGGCCGACAGCGGTGTGTACCTCGCCCCGCTGCGCCTGCTGGCGCTGGAGAACTACGAACGCCTCGTGGAACGCGACGTGCCGGTCAGCCTCGTCACCGGCGAGGAGCGCCGCCTCACGCCCGGCGCCAGCCACGTCGCCAGCACCATCGAGATGCTGGACACCAGCCGCGAGGTGCAGGTCGCCGTCATCGACGAAATCCAGATGCTGGAAGACCTGGACCGCGGCGCCGCGTGGACCGCCGCCGTGTGCGGCGTGCCGGCGCACACCGTGTACCTGCTGGGCGCACTCGCCGCGCGGCCCGCCATCGAGGCTCTGGCCAAACGACTCGGCTGCCCGCTGCAGGTCACCACCCTGCAACGCAAGTCGCCGCTGGAAATGGAAGCCAACGCCGTCGGCAGCCTGGGCAAGCTGAAGCGCGGCGACGCGCTCATCGCCTTCTCGCGGCGCGACGTGCTGGACTGGGCCGCGCAGGCCGCCAAGGCCGGCCTCAAGGTGGCCGCCATCTACGGCAACCTGTCGCCCGAAGTGCGCCGCGCGCAAGCCCAGCGCTTCCGCGAAGGCGACGCCGACGTGGTGGTCGCCACCGACGCCATCGGCATGGGCCTCAACATGCCCATCCGCCGCGTGGTGTTCACCACCGCCAAGAAGTACGACGGCATCTCCGAAGACATCCTGCCCGCCTGGCTCACCCACCAGATCGCCGGCCGCGCGGGCCGCTACGGCATCCACGAGGCCGGCCACATCGCCGGCTTCGACGACCACACCCACCGCCAGGTCGCGCGCCTGATGAAGACCCACGCCGACGACCTGCCGAAGCGCGGCTTCTTCGTAACGCCGTCCCTGCATCAACTGCAGAGCATCTCCCAGGCCACCCGCGAGCAATCGCTGGCGAAACTGCTCGGCCTGTTCACCCGCAACATCGACCTCAGCGACGACTTCTTCCTGCCCGGCAACCTGGACGAGCAGATCGAACGCGCGCAATACCTCGACCCCCTGCGCCTCACGCTGGCGCAGCGCTTCACCTTCTCGCTGGTGCCCATCTCCACCCGCGTCGCCAGCCTGGAATCCGCCTGGCGCAGCTGGGCCACCAAGGTCGCCAACAACCGCGCCTGCTACCTCAGCGAAGACATCGAATCCTTCGAGCGCAGCAAGTACCCGCTACAGGCCGCCGAAGACGCGTGCAAGAAATACTCCGCCTACGCCTGGCTCGGCTACCGCCTACCCGACTTCTTCCCGGACGCGGAAGCAGCAGTGGAAATCGCGCGGGAGACTTCGGAGCGGGTCGACCGGATGCTGGCGGCGGCAAATGGCGGGAAGGCCGGAGGGCATCATCGCGGGCCGCAGCGGGGCGGGAAGCATGGAGATCGCGGTGGGCAAGATGCGCGGGGTGGGCACTTGCGAAGTCGACGCGTTGCGCGACGGTAATCAGCACTAGTAGATATTTGCCAGCACCTGTGGGACGGAACACAAGGACATGCAAGCAATACGATTCCATGCATAGATTTGGCAGTACGTGCCAAGCAGGAAAAGGTGTACGCAACGAGCAGAACGGCAAGGGCTACTCAGAAGCGTAATTCAGCCATACCAACCATTGCTCCCAATCAGTCGCGACTCTTCCCGCCATACACTTCGCTTAGGGTGAACAGCCACATGACAATCGCCAAAACGAACGAAGACGCCAGTACGGCCTTGAGCAGCGACATGAGATAAGGCGCCGCGATGAGTCGGCTGAGGTCTCCACCCTTTACAAGAACAACCACCGGACCAACAACAAGGTTGGCCGCAAAAGCCAGGGCAAGAAAGAAAACGAGGTAGAACAGCCAAAGTACGACAAGTGCCTTTATGGCATCCAGGAACCGGGGCTCCACGTTTACCTCTTTCCTTTGGTTAGTCCGTCAGCCAAGCGGGTCTTGCCTTTTTCCCCGCCACTCGCTCCCATCATCCACTGACCATATTGATAGCCAACCCAAGCGCCATCACGTCCCTTAAAAGACAAGACCTGACCCCAAAACCTTGCACCTCAGCGAGATAGGTGCCTCCTGCACGAGAATGGCCTTGAAGCGCCCTTGGAACAGATGCCCGACCTTGCTGCGATTGTGGCGCTGGGTGTAGACCCCATTCACATGCCGCATCAGCCACGACAGATGCCCTAGCGGGTGTGCAGCACGAAGTGATAGTGATTGTCCGATCAGACACCAGGCGAGCAGACAGGCATCGAAGCGGCGCATTGCATCTCCCACGATTTCCATCAAGGCCTCACGGTCCGCATAGCCTTCGAAGATCGGCTCCCGCCGATCCCAGCGCGAGGTCACGCGGTACAGCGCACCGGGGAATTCGAGACGGAGGGGGCGGGACATAAGGCGCTTCGCACGCGAAGCCAGCGGCAGTAGAGATGAAAGGAAGATTGATGGGGAGGGGAAAAGGCAAGACCTAACCCCTAAGCCCCCTACTAAGCCCTATAAGCATGGGGACCCGAAGCCCGACCCCCGAGGCCTCGGCATCTTCATCTACAAGCCTTATAGCCGAACATTCTGATATTCCGCCAACGGAATAAATCTCAGCCCTTCAAATCCTGCATCTAGAATTGACTGGCAAATATCATTGCGAAAGCAAACCAAAGCCAACTCATCAAGCACAAATGCAGGGCTGCCAAAAATCCTCGAACCGTCGAGCACCAGTTTTTCTACGCGATTTATCCCGCCACCTTCGTGCGGCAAGTATTCGGCAAAGACACTTCTTCCCAAATCCATTGCCGCGCAGCGGTCAAGAAAATGCACGATGTAAAACTGCCTATCATGATACGGCCTGCCTCTGTGCATCCCCTGTATTGGTAAGAACTCCGCATGAATCTTTGTCCTTAAAAACTCCACGAGATCTGCTGACACGGCATCAATCAATCCAGAGGACAAGTAATCGAACTTTAGTTTTTTCAACTCCGCATATTCGACCACTAATGGCTCCAAGCAACCAGCCACCGGAAGGCTTCTCACCAAATGAAAATTATTCCTTCTTCTCCAAGCCTGGTCGACCAACAACATGGCGTCACTCTGCCAATCATCTTTAAATGCCAACTTCGCATATTCCAGAGTTATTTCATTGTCGATTTCGTCGCCCCTCTTCATCTAAGCTCCCCCGCATCTTCCGTACCTGCTTCCTAATGTGGTCAGGTTTTTTCTGCCCCGCCGTTCGCTCACATCCTCATCCACTGACCACATTGATAGCCAAGCCATGCGCAGCCTGCGCCAGCCGTTCGTCATTGGTCCAAAGCGCTTCGCACCCATGGTGCTGAGCTGCAGCCAGGTGCAAAGCGTCCGGCGTCTTCAGGCCAAAGCGTGCGCGCAGTTGTGCGCCCTGGATGAACACCGCTTCCGATATCGGTAACTGCACGAAGTGCTGCAGGCCTTCTTCGTAGTAGCGCTGCAGCACCAGGTTTCCCTGCTTCATCGGCGCGACCAGGCATTCGAATTTCACCAGCGGCGAGATCGCCAGTCGGTCGGGTGACACGCTACCCAGAACTTCGCGCGTACGCGCGCCGAAAACCGCATCGTCCTCGAAGGCGTAGATCACCAGGCAGGTATCGACGTAGATCAGTCCCACCCGGCACGCTCCTCGTTCAGGGCGGCCTCGATGGCTTCGTGACTGCGGCGTGCATGGGCAGGCAAGGGGTGCTGGTTCAGCCAGTGAAGGATGCCCGTGCCAGTGGCGGTGTTCAGCGCCGTCTTGCTCGCACGCGCCGCCACCAGGCGCGCGACGGGCACCCCACGATTAGCGATGATGACTTCCTCACCCGCCTGTGCCGACTTCACCAATTGGGAAAGGCGATTTTTGGCATCCAGAATGTTGACCTGCATGTCGGCCTCCGCGACAAAGTTCCGCCTCAAGGCTAGCACACCTGGCCAACTTGGCCAACAAAGCCAGATTTATTGCGTTGTCCCTTGGAAGCAAGCTCACTGATGAAATGAGTGCAGACCGCCAACCCTCCCACATCGCTGCCCTCGAAGCCGGCGGCACCAAGTGCATCTGCGCGGTGGGGCGCACACCGGACGAACTGCGCCTGCTGGCCAACCGCCTGGAAGTGCCCAGCGATAGCGGGCCGCAGCAGGTGCTGGCGCGCATCACGGCGTGGCTGTCCACGCAGCATGCACGCGAGCCGCTGCAGGCCATCGGCATTGCGTCCTTCGGGCCGCTGGACCTGGACCCGGCTTCGCCCAGTTACGGCTCCATCACGTCCACGCCCAAGCCGGGCTGGCGCAATACGGACTGGCTGGGGGAGTTTGCGCGGACCTTGCCGGGGGTGCCGGTGGCGATCGACACCGACGTGAATGGCGCGGCGCTGGGTGAGTGGCAGTGGGGTGCGGCGCAGGGGCTGGATGACTTCGTGTACCTGACGATGGGCACCGGCATCGGTGGCGGTGCGATGGTAGGCGGGCGGCTGGTGCATGGCTTGCTGCATCCGGAGATGGGCCACATGCGGGTGCCGCGCATCGCGGGCGACGACTTCGCGGGCGTGTGTCCCTTCCATGGCGATTGCTGGGAGGGGCTGTGTTCTGGCCCGGCGCTGCAGGCGCGCACGGGGACGGCGGCGCACGGCATCGCGGCGGACGATCCGGCCTGGGGTTACCTGCTGCGTTACACGGCGCATGCCATCGGCAACATCGTATGCACGCTGTCGCCACGGCGGATCATTCTCGGTGGCAGTGTGCGCAAGGCGGGCGCGCTGGGTGAGGCGGCGTACTTCGCGGGGCTGCGGCGCGAACTGCAGCGCAGCCTGAACGGCTACGTGACGTCGGCGGCGCTGCGCGGCAACGACGAAGGCGGTGGCATCGACGATTACATCGTGCCGCCGGCGCTGGGTGACGAGGCCGGCGTGTGTGGCGCAATGGCGCTGGCGCAGCGGCGGGTGGCGCTGCAACCATGAGGCGTTGAATCGTCGGAGGTTGGACCGGCCCGTCTGCAACGCGCGGCATGCAAGGAAAACGGCAGCGCGCGAAGAAAGGCAGCCCGGAAAATGCAAAGGCCGCGCAAGCTGATTGCGCGGCCTTCGTCATCACGGGAACAGCCTCGCATGTGACACGCGAGGCCGGGAACGCTCAGGTCGACAGCTGGTTGGCAAACTGCCCCACCGCATCCACCACGCGTTGCGCGCCGTCCTGGATCTCGACGATCTTGGCGCTGGCCTGGCGGGACAGGTCAAGGCTGCGTTCGGTCTGTTGCTTGCCGCGGTCGATGGTGGCGACGGCGTCGCCGGCGAGTTGCTGGTTCTTCAGCACGACCTGGGTGATTTCCTCGGTGGCCTGGCTGGTGCGGGCGGCGAGCTGGCGCACTTCGTCGGCTACCACGGCGAAGCCGCGGCCCTGCTCGCCGGCACGGGCGGCCTCGATGGCGGCGTTGAGTGCCAGCAGGTTGGTCTGGTCGGCGATGCCACGGATGGCGCTGACGATGGACCCGATGGCCTGCGATTGCTGGTCCAGCGCCTGGATGCCCTGCACCGCTTCCTGCATGTGGCGGGCCAGTTCGTGCATGACGTCCACCGTCTGCTGCAACACGGCGGCGCCCTGCTTGGCGCTGGCGTCGGTGGAGCGCGAGGTGTCGTAGGCGATGCTGGCGGCGGTGGCGACGGCGGCTTCGCGTTCCACCTGCTCGGTAATCACCGTGGCGAACTTGACCACTTTGTACAGGCGGTCGTGCGCGTCGATGATGGGGTTGTAGGAGGCCTCCAGCCACACCACCTTGCCGTGGCTGTCCACGCGCTTGAAGCGGTCGCTCACGAACTCGCCGCGCCGCAGCTTGGCCCAGAAGGCTTCGTAGCGCGGCGAGTTGTATTCCTCCGGCTCGCAGAACAGGCGGTGATGCTTCCCCTGGATCTGCGCCAGCGTGTAGCCCATGCCTTCGAGGAAGCGGTCGTTGGCGGTCAGCACCTCGCCCTGCAGGTTGAACTCGATGACGGCCATGGAGCGCTGCAGCGCCAGGATGAGGTTCTCGTGCTCGCGCGAGTTCTCGATGGTGCGGGTGAGGTCGCTGGCGTACAGCGAGAAGCGCACCAGCTTGCCAGCGCCGTCCAGCACCGGTTGCAGGATGCTGCGCAGCCAGGCTTCCTCGCCGTTGGCACGCAGCAGCCGGATGACGCCCGCGAAGTGCTCGCGCCGTTCCAGCGCGTGCTTCACGCGCTGGTGGAAGTCGGAGCCACGCACATGCTCGGGAATGAGATCGAGCAGGGGGCGGCCGATCAGGGCGTCGCCACGGTGGAGCATCTCCTTCTCGAAGTTGCTGTTCGCGCTCTCGAAACGGCCCTGGGTGTCGAGCTCGATGAAGATCATTTCCTCGTCGAGGCTGGCGCGCACCTGTTCGACGGAGGACAGCTGTTCGCGCAGGTCGGCGATCTCGTTCTTCAAGCGGGTGTTGAACATGGCGTCAGCATCTCGGCGAGGTGGGTCAGCTATTCACGGCATGGCCGGAAGCGGGCTTGACCCCGGCATCCGTGAGATTCCGTTTCACGGAACAAGCCGATGTGCCCCTGGCTGCCGGGCGGGTCAGGTGGAACCCTGAGGAAAATCCGGGTCAGGCACATCGTCGAAGCGGTGCCATCACTGCCGGTGATGAAATATCGGACCGAGTCGCGGGCGTCCGGGCACGTCATGCCGGCAAGCACGGAGGACTCGGCAACGCCGCGAATCGCCCCCGGGGCGCCGGGCCGCAGGCCCCCGCCAGCGCGTGGCTGCGGTTCGCCACGCAGCCGGAGACACCGGTCCCGCAACGCACGACGCGGCGTTGTCCTACACGGCAGGCCACAGCCGTCAGGCAGACTCGACCGCCGACCGCTGTTGTTTTCCCATACTAAAAACTACGCCATGTCCGTCGACCTGACGACCTGCGACAAGGAGCCGATACGCACCCCCGGTGCCGTGCAGCCGCACGGGCACCTGCTGGTACTGGATGCCGCCAGCGACAGGCTGGTAGCCTATGGCGGCAGCCAGCCTCTGGCACAGGCGCAGGCCATGGCCGCAGCCGTCGAGGTTCCGCAGGGTCTGGTGGTGGGTGGCTCGTCGGTCTCGGCCGGCCGGGTGCGGATCGACGACCGGCAATGGGACGTGTCCGCCCACCGCAGCGCGCGCCACACGGTGCTGGAGCTGGAGCCGGCCACCAGCGAGACGGGCAACCTGGCGCCCATCTATTCACTGGCGCGCACCTTCCTGCCCGAATTGCAGAACGCCGGCACGGTGCTGCAGCTGGCACGGCTGGCCACACTGGAGCTGAAGCGGCTGACCGGCTTCGGCCGCTGCCTGCTGTACCGCTTCGACGACGAAGGTCACGGCGAGGTGCTGGCCGAGAGCGCCGACGAGGGCTACGACCGCTACCTGGGGCACCGCTTCCCTGCCGCGGACATTCCGCAGCAGGCGCGCGCCCTGTACCTGCTGAACCGCTTCCGCCTGATTCCCGACGCCAACTACGAGCCGGTGCCGCTGATGTCGCTGGACCCGGCGCTGGGGCCGGCCGACGTCGACCTGTCGCAGGCCTTCCTGCGCAGCGTGTCGCCGGTGCACCTGGAGTACATGCGCAACATGGGCACGCTGGCGTCGATGTCGGTGTCCATCGTCGTCGACGGCAAGCTGTGGGGGCTGATCTCCTGCCATGACCATGCGCCGCGCAGCCTGACGCCGGAGTGCCGCAATGCCTGCGACCACCTCGGCCAGCTGGTGTCGCTGCAGATCGCCGCCAAGGAGGCGAATGCCGACGTGGCCGAGCGACTGGAGCTGCGCAAGCTGACGCTGGAGATCGTTGCCCGGCTGGGCGACAGCGACGCCACCCTGCAGCGCATCGTCGGCGAATCCGCCCCGCTGCTGCGGCTGGCAGGCGCCGCCGGGGCAGCCATCGTGCTGGACGACCAGGTGTGGTCGGTCGGCGAGGTGCCAGCGGACGAGCACATCCTGGAACTGGCGGGCTGGATCGTCGGGCTGGGGCAGGACGTGTACGAGAGCCACGAACTGGCGGCGCATTTCTCGCCGGCCGCGCAGTTCGGCAGCACACCGTCGGGCAAGCACATCGCCGGCGTGCTAGCGCTGTCCATCTCGCAGGTGCACCGCCACGCCATCCTGTGGTTCCGCCCGGAGATCGTGCAGACCGTGCGCTGGGCCGGCGACCCGCGCGCCAAGATCATCGACAACGGGCGCATCCAGCCGCGCCGCAGCTTCGACAGCTGGGCGGAACAGATCAAGGGGCGCAGCGAGCCGTGGAGCGTCGCGGAGATTGCCGCCGCGCGCGAGCTGCGCGAGGCGCTGATCGGCATCGTGCTGCGCCGCGCGGAGGAAATGGCCGTGGTGGCGCAGGAGCTGGGGCGGCTGAACAAGGAACTGGAAGCCTTCTCCTACACCGTGTCGCACGACCTGCGCGCGCCGATGCGCCACATCACCGGCTACGTGGACCTCGTGCTGGACACCGACGAAGGCGCGCTGAGCGAACGCTCGCTGCGCTACCTCGGCCACGTGAAGGACGCGGCGCTCTTCGCCGGGCAGCTGGTGGACGCGCTGCTGGACTTCTCGCGCATGGGCCGCGCCGCCCTGAAGCGACGCAACGTGAACACCCAGCTGCTGGTGGACGACCTGGTGCGCGAAATCTCCCGCCAGGAGCGCGACCATCACATCGAATGGGCCGTGGCCCGCGACCTGCCGGACATCGACGCCGACCCGCTGCTGCTGCAGATGGCGGTGCGCAACCTGGTGTCCAACGCGGTGAAGTACAGCCGCGGCGAGGACCGGAGCCGGATTGCCGTGACCGCTATGTCAAATGAGGAAGGCGACGGGCTGGAGGTCCGCGACAATGGCGTCGGTTTCGACATGAAGTATGTCGACAAGCTGTTCGGTGTGTTCCAGCGCCTGCACAAGTCCGAGGAATTCGAAGGCACGGGCATCGGCCTGGCCAACACCAAACGCATCATCGAACGCCATGGCGGCCAGGTCTGGGCGTACGGCGAACCGGGCAAGGGTGCCCGTTTCGGCTTCACCGTACCCCGGCGCACGACGGACGCCTTGGCATCTTCCGGAGTCCCCGATGCTTAAACCCATCCTGCTGGTCGAAGACGACAAGCGTGATCTCGAACTGACCCTGGTGGCGCTGGAGCGCAGCCAGCTCGCCAACGACGTGGTGGTGCTGCGCGACGGCGCACAGGCACTCGACTACCTGCGGCGCGAAGGCGAACACGCGCAGCGCCCGGAGGGCAATCCGGCGGTGATCCTGCTGGACCTGAAGCTGCCGAAGGTGACCGGCCTGGAAGTGCTGGAGGCGGTGCGCAACAACCCCATGCTGCGCAGCATCCCGGTGGTGATGCTGACCTCCTCGCAACAGGAGTCCGACGTGCTGAAGAGCTACGAGCTGGGCGTGAACGCCTACGTGGTGAAGCCGGTGGAGTTCAAGCAGTTCGTCGCGGCGATTGCCGACCTGGGCGTGTTCTGGGCCGTGCTGAACGAGCCGCCTCCCGGCTCGACCAAGGCCCCCCGTCGTTACGAGTAACACTGCTCACGCACACACGGCACGGGACATGGACAGGCGGGAAGACACACCGGCTACGGCGGCAACAGCGAAGCGACGCGCAACGTCCATCCTGCTGCTGGAGGACTCCGCCTTCGATGTCGACCTCATCACCGAAACGCTGAAGAGCTACCGGCCCGACGTGGTGGTGAACCACGTCAGCTCCGAACAGGGCTTCCTGGCCGCGCTGCGCATGCAGCGCTACGACGCCATCCTGTCCGACTTCGAGATTCCCGGCTTCGGTGGCGCGCAGGCGCTGGAGATCGTGCGCCACAGCGGCATCGACACACCGTTCATCTTCGTGTCCGGCGTGATCGGCGAGGACAACGCGGTGGAGCTCATGAAGATGGGCGCCACCGACTACGTCAGCAAGTCGCGCCTGGCCCGCCTGCCGCTGGTGCTGGACCGCGCGCTGAAGGAGAGCTCCACCCGCGTGGGCCGCGCTGACGCCGAACGCAAGTTGCGCGAGGCGGACGCCGCCTACGGCCGCCTCGTCGAGTCGCTGACCGACTACGCGGTGATCCTGCTCAGCGACGAGGGCCGCATCGAAGGCTGGAACGCCGGCGCACAGGCCATCTTCGGCTATGCGCGCGACGCGGTGCTGGGCCAGCCGCTGGAGCTGCTGATGTCGTCCATCGACGTCGCCTCTCGCGGGCTGCAGCGCGACCTCGCCGCGGCCCGCAAGCTCGGCCGCCTGCCCACCGCGCGCTGGATGGTGAAGCGCGACAACGCGACGATCTGGGTAGTGGGCGCGCTGGCCACCCTGCCCTCCGAACAGGGTGACCCGCACGGCTTCTTCTGCATCATGCGCGACACCACGGCGGAATACGTCGCCGAGGAGAACATGCGCAACGCGCGCATGCAGGCCGAGGCCGCACGCGACGAAGCGCAACGCGCCATCCAGGCGCGCGACCGCTTCATCGCCGTGCTGTCGCACGAGCTGCGCACGCCGCTGTCGTCCATCTCCTTCGCCGCCCACCTGCTGGAAAAAGTAGCGACGGTGCCGGACAAGTACGAGCACCTGCTGCCGATGGTCCGCCGCAACATCGCCACCGAAGCGCGGCTGATCGACGACCTGCTGGACGTGTCTGCCATTTCCAACGGCAAGCTGAACCTGAAGCTCGGGCAGGTGGACATGCACGAGTTGCTGCAGGAGACGGTGGACCTCTTCGACGACCAGGTGGTGGAGCGCCAGCTCACCCTGTCGCTGGACACCACGGACGCCCCGGCCATCGTCACCGCAGACCGCGTGCGCATGCAGCAGGTGATCTCCAACCTGCTGCGCAACGCAGTGAAGTTCAGCAACCCCGGCGGGCACATCCGGCTGCGCACCGAGGTGCGCGGCCAGCACTTCAGCCTCGTCTGCCACGACGAAGGCGTGGGCATCGCCACGCAGGACATGGAGCGCATCTTCCGACCCTTCGAGCAGGGCGTGGCAGCTGAAGGTGACGGCGCGCAGAAGCGTGGCGGCCTGGGCCTCGGCCTGGCGATCGCCGGCCATCTGGTCGCCATGCACGGCGGGGAGTTGAACGCCGCCAGCCAGGGCCACGGCAAGGGCGCCACCTTCACCTTGCGCATGCCCGTCACCCCGCCCGGCGAGACCGCGCACCCTGCACCGACACCAGCCGACGCCGCGGAAGCCAGCGCCAACAATGGCAACTGGCGCGTCCTGCTGGTGGAAGACAACCTGAGCGCCGCCTGGGCCTTGCAGATGTGCCTGGAGGGCTACGACTACGCGGTGGTGCACGCCGGCACCGTGGCCGAGGCGATGCTCGCCTTCCAGGAGAGCAACTTCGACGTGGTGCTGACCGACCTCGGCCTGCCCGACGGCAGCGGCGTGGAGATCGGCCGCGCATTGTCGAAGACCGTACCGGTGGTGGCACTCAGTGGCTACGGTGCGGAAGCCGACCGGCGCCGCACGCTGGAAGCCGGCTTCTCCGCCCACATCGTGAAGCCCGCCGACCCCGAGCAGGTGCACGCGATGCTGCAGCAGGTGCTATCCACAGGCCCGCAGTCCCCGGCAAGACCGCACTAGACGAGCGCCACGCGCCGCGCCGACAGCACCCTCCCCGCTGCCGGATTCATGAAATGGCGTCACAGATGATGTGACGCCACCCCGGCTGTTTCACAGCCCGTCCCGCGTCCATCATGGCCTGCCCGTCCGTGCTCACGGACGTCACAGCTCACACACTCCGCAGGTAGCGATCATGAACATGGAATATCGACGGCTGGGCAATTCCGGCCTCAAGGTGCCGGCCCTCTCCTTCGGCGCCGGCACCTTCGGCGGCAGTGGACCGCTGTTCGGCAACTGGGGCACTACCGATGCGCAGGAGGCGCGCCGCCTTGTGGACATCTGCCTGGACACGGGCGTGAACCTCTTCGACACCGCCGACGTGTACTCTGCCGGCGCGTCGGAGGAAGTCCTGGGTGCCGCCATCAAGGGCCGCCGCGACAGCGTGCTGATCTCCACCAAGACCAGCCTGCCGACGGGCGACGGCCCCAACGATGCAGGCTCGTCACGGCCACGCCTGCTGCGCGCGGTGGACGACGCGCTGCGCCGCCTGGGCACCGACTACATCGACCTGCTGCAACTGCATGCCTTCGACGCCGGCACGCCGGTGGAGGAAGTGCTGGGCACGCTGGATGCACTGGTACGCGAGGGCAAGCTGCGCTACATCGGCGTGTCCAATTTCGCGGGCTGGCAGCTCATGAAATCGCTGGCAGCGTCCGAGCGCCATGGCTGGTCGCGCTATGTCGCGCACCAGGTGTACTACTCCCTGCTCGGCCGCGACTACGAATGGGACCTGATGCCGCTGGCGCAGGACCAGGGCGTGGGCGCACTGGTGTGGAGCCCGCTGGGCTGGGGCCGCCTCACCGGCAAGATCCGCCGCGGCCAGCCCTTGCCGGAAGGCAGCCGCCTGCACGCCACCGCGGAGTTCGGCCCGCCGGTGGATGACGAGCGCATGTACCGCGTGATCGACGTGCTGGACGCCATCGCGGAAGAAACCGGCAGGACGGTGCCGCAGGTCGCCATCAACTGGCTGCTGCAGCGGCCCACGGTATCCAGCGTGATCATCGGCGCGCGCAACGAGGCACAGTTGCGGCAGAACCTCGGCGCAGTGGGTTGGCAACTGAGCGCCGAGCAGGTGGCGCGGCTGGACGCCGCCAGCCACGTCGAGGCGCCCTACCCGCACTTCCCGTATTACCGGCAGGACGCCTTTGCGCGGCTCAACCCGCCAGCGGTGTGAAGTGCAGGGCGACGTCCGGACCTGCGCGCCCCCACCGCGGTGGTGTTATCTGGCAGGCTGGCGCGTCCGACGCGCCGCCGCTATAGCTGCCGGCCACAGTCACTACCTCAGGGGAGAGACCACGATGAATCTGTCTGTAATCGAAATGAAGGCCTACGTCCCCGCGCGGGACTTCGAGGTATCGAAGGCGTTCTACACCGCCATCGGCTTCCAGATCGGCTGGTCGTCGGAAGACATGGCCTACCTGCATCACGGCTCGGCGAGCTTCCTGCTGCAGAACTTCTACGTGGCCGAGCACGCGGACAATTTCATGATGCATCTGCTGGTCGAGAACGTGGACGACTGGCATGCGCGCATCGTCGCGTCAGGCGTCGCAGAAAAGTACGGCGTGCGTCTCGACCCGCCCGAAGACCGGCCCTGGGGTATGCGCGACTTTCCGTTCTGCGACCCCACCGGCGTGCTGTGGCGCATCGGTCAGGACATCGAGTGAAGCCCGCCGCACGGCCTGCTACGTAACCTGCAGTGCGAACTGCTGCGTGAACCATTCCCACACCGCGGCGATGCGCGGCTCGTCCCGACGCGCCGGCAGGCATGCCAGGTAGTAGCCCCCGGTCGCGAGCTGAGGCCCGAAGGGTTGCACCAGCCGGCCGCTGGCGAGTTCGCCCGCCATCAGGGTCGGGCTGAGCAGACCCACGCCGTGGCCGGCCATGACGGCGAGGATGGCGTGCGTCTCGTCGGAGAAAGCCAGGCTCTCCTTGCCCTTCGGCGGCTTCAGTTTCGCGGCTTGGAACCAGCGCGACCACAGCGCCGGTGACTTCGCCCGCGGCTGCCATTCGAAGTGGATCAGCTTGTGGCGCTGCAGGTCTGCCGGACGCGTCACGCCCAGCAGCGGGCTGCACATCGGCGCGTAGTGTTCGAAAGCGAGGCGCTGTGCAGTGAGTGCCGGCCAGTCGCCGTCGCCGGAACGGATGGCGATGTCCGCCTCGCCACGCGCGAGGTCCACCACCGTCTCGGTGGCATTCAACCGGATGTCCACCTGCGGCACCGCTTCGCGCAAGGAGCCCATGCGCGGCAGCAACCAGTGCGCGGCAAACGCCGTGTTGGTAGTCAGCACGAGGCTGGACGCTGCCCTGCCGCGACGCATTGCCGCCAGCCCCAGCTCGATGGTGTCCAGCCCGTCCTTGACCATGTGGAACAGGCGCAGGCCTTCGGGCGTGAGTTCAACACGCCGCGCCAGGCGGTGGAACAGCGGCGTCTCCAGCAGCTTTTCCAGTGCGCGGATCTGGTGGCTGATCGCCGTGGGGCTGACGAACAGTTCCTGCGCTGCGCGCTGGAAACTGAGGTTCGCCGCCGCGGCCTCGAACGCGCGCAGGGCCGCCAGTGGTGGCAGTCGACGCGGCGGCCTGACAGGTGAGTTTCTTTCATCCATGCAGCAAGAATACTCGTTTGTCGCCGCAGATTTCCGCGCCTAGATTGGCAGCTCCCCTCACCCCTCGGAGCAAGCCATGAGTCTGGTTCAGCTGATCAACCCGCCCGCCCTGTACGACCCGGTGCCCAACGGTTACTCGCATGTCGCCGCCGTGGACACCGGCACGCATCGCCTCGTGCTGCTCTCCGGTCAGGGTGGTGAAGACCGCGAGGGGGCGCTGCAGCCGGACTTCGCGACGCAGTTGCGGCAGGCGATGGACAACCTGGGCCACGCGCTGGCCGCAGCCGATGCCACACCCGCCGACGTGGCGCGCACCCTGGTGCTGGTCGTCGACCACAGCGAGGAGAAGCTGCATTTGCTGGGCGCGGCGTTCGAGCGCTTCTGGGGCAGCGGCCTCAAGCCGGCCTGCACCCTGGTGCCGGTGCCAAGGCTCGCGCTGGACGGCATGCTGATCGAGATCGAAGCGACCGCGGTGGTCCGTCGCTAGCCCGTGGGCAGGTGGCGGGCGGGCCATCGGCCGCACCGGCCAAACCGTGCATCACGGCTCAGCGCCGCGCTTCGAACACCAGGTTGAAAGGCGAATGGGTGGCGCGACGGAAGTGCCTGAAGCCGGCGCTCGTCACCACCGCGCGCATGCGCGCCTCGCCCGCCTGCGCACCCAGCGCGAGGCCCACCTCCTGCGACAGCGAGCACGGCGTGCAGATCAGCGTGGAGCCGGCATAGTAGGCGCGGCCCACCGGGTTGAGGTTCTCTTCCACGCGGTCACCGGCATAGGGTTCGACGATCATCCAGGTGCCGTCTTCGGCCAGCGTGCTGCAGATGTGCTTCGACGCGCCCACCGGGTCACCCATGTCGTGCAGGGCGTCGAACACGGTCACCAGGTCGTAGTCGCGGCCGGGGAAGTCCTTGGCGCTGGCCACCTCGAAGCGGCAGCGTTCGGAGACGCCGGCCTCCTCGGCACGCAGGCGGGCAGCCACGATGGATTCCGCGTGGTTGTCGAAGCCTATGAAGTACGAGTTGGGGAAGGCCTGCGCCATCAGGATGGTGGACGCGCCATGACCGCAGCCCACGTCGGCGACGATGGCACCGGACTTGAGCCGTGCCTCCACGCCGTCCAGCGCCGGCAACCACACCCCGGTGAGGTTGCCGACGTAGGACGAGCGGAAGAAGCGCTCGATGCCGTGGAACAGCGCGTGGTCATGCTGGTGCCAGCCGATGCCGCCACCGGTGCGGAATGCCTCCTTCAGCTTGTCGGCGATGCGGCCGGCCGCCAGTGCGGTCTGGAAGCCGCCGACGATGAAGGCCGGGCTGTTCTCGTCGGCGAACACCATGGCCTGCTCCGCGCTCAGCGTGTAGCGGCCGGTGTCGGCGTGGTAGGTCACGAAGCCGGACGCCGCCTGCGCGTTGAGCCATTCGCGCACGTAGCGCTCGGCACAGCCGGTGTGCTTCGCCAGCTCCGCCGAAGTCAGCGGGTCATGATCGGCCAGGGTCTGGTACAGGCCCAGCTCCTCGCCCAGCAGCACCAGCGGCGCGTTGGACACGGCGCCCATGTCCACCAGCGCACGGCCCAGAAGCTCGTGCAGTTTCTGTTCGTCGAACTTCGCGGCGGTGTGCGCACCCTGTACCGGTTGCTTGTGGTGGGAGTGTTCCCGGTGGGTGCTCGTTTGCGTGCTTGGTTGCGTGCTCATTCGTGTATCTCCTCGTGGAGGTGATTGAAGGAGTCCGCATCCTGCGCATCGCAAGCGATGGCCACTTTGCACGACGGCCGCCGCACTTGCCCGCGCCGCTCCCGACCCGCGCGCATTTGACCGGGCGGCCGGATTGCTTGCCCGCCAGACCGCCGGGCCGGCGACCTGCCCGCTCCGACGCTTGCCGGCAAGGCCCACGCAGGGAATCATCCCGCCCATCATGGATGCCCTGTCCGAACTGCTGCGCGCCGTCCGCCTGTCCGGTGCGATGTTCTTCAACGCGCACTGCGCCGCGCCCTGGTGCGTCGCCTCGCCGCCGTCGCAGCGCTTCGTGCGCTACGTGGCCAGCGAGAGCTGCCGCCTGATCGAGTTCCACTTCATCGCCGCGGGGCAGGCCTACATCCGCGTCGGCGGTGAAACCACGCCGCTGGCCGCCGGCGACATCGTGATGCTGCCGCATGGCGACGCCCACCACATGGGCAACGGGCTGAGCGCCGACATCATCGATGGCGAGGCCTCGGCCAGCGAGATGCTGACCGGCGCCGTCAAGCTGTCGAAGCTGGGCAGCGGTGACGGCGACAGCACGCGCCTGATCTGCGGCTACCTCGCCTGCGAGGCGCGCCTCATCCAGCCGCTGATCGCCGGCCTGCCGCGCGTGGTGCGGGTGAACATCCGCCACGACGCCTACGGCCGCGTGCTGGAGGAGATGATCCATCACGCCGTGGCGCAACTGGACGACGACGCACCGGGCAGCAAGGTCATCGGCGCGCGCCTGGCCGAAGTGCTGTTCGCCGAGAGCCTGCGCCGCTACCTGCTGCAGATGCCGCCGGGTGCAAGCAGCTGGCTGGCCGGCGCCGCCGACCCGGCAGTGGGCCGCGCTCTCGCCGCCCTGCACCAGGACCCGGCCCATGCGTGGACGCTGGACGAACTGGCGAAGCAAGCCGGCCTCGCCCGCTCCAGCCTCACCGAACGTTTCGCCCGCCACTTCGGACAGGGGCCCATGGGCTACCTGGCAGACTGGCGCCTGGAACTCGCCGCCGACGCCCTGCGCAGCACCAGCCGCAGCGTGATGCAGATTGCATCCGAGGTCGGCTACGATTCCGAAGCCGCCTTCAACCGCGCTTTCAAGCGCCGCTTCGAACTGCCGCCGGGACGATACCGGCTGCAGTGGCGGGAGGGACGGCCTGCGCCCCTTGCAACCGGAACCGGAGAGCACGCGCAATGAGCGCACACCCTGTCGCAACCGTCAGCCTCATCATCTACGCCAAGGACGTCGACAAGGTGGCGGACTTCTATACACAGGTGCTGTCGCTGCAGGTACTTGAACAGGACGCCGGTTTCGTTCTGCTCGGTGACGCCACGATGGAGATCGCCATCGTGCGCATGCCGGCCGACATCGCCGCACGCGTCCTCATCACCACGCCGCCCGAGCTGCGGGAAGAAACCCCGCTGAAGCACAGCTTCCTCGTGACGGATCTGGCCACGACGCGTGAGCGTGCCATTGCGGCGGGTGGCGGCACGCAGACGCCGGACACCGCCTGGGCATGGCGCGGCCAGCGCCACCTGGACGGCTTCGACCCCGAGGGCAACGTCGTGCAGTTCCGCGAGGTGATCGCATGATCGACGACATCCGCGCGCTCGTCGTCTTCGGCAAGGTGGCCGAGCTGCTGTCCATCTCGCGCGCAGCGGAGCAACTCGGCCTGTCACCCGCCACCGTCAGCGCGCAACTCGGCAAGCTGGAAGACAGCCTCGGCGTGCCGCTGCTCTATCGCAACACACGCAGGCTGTCGCTGACCGAGCATGGCGCCGCGCTGCAGGAGACCACCCGCGCGATGAGCGCGCTGTACGCGCAGGGCATGGCGGAGCTGCGCCAACAGGCACCCGCCACCGCGCTGAGCGGCACGCTGCGTATCGCGGCGCCGGCGGTGCTGATCAACTGCACACCGTTCATGGCGGCGATGGCCGGCTTCTTCGCGGCGCATCCAGCGCTGCGCGTGGAAGTGGACTTCAGCGACCGCCGCGCCGACCTGATCGGCGAGGGACTGGACGTGGCCTTCCGCATCGGTGAGTTGCCGGACAGCGGACTGCGTGCACGGCCGGTGTTCCGGCTGGAGCGCGTGGTGGTGGCCGCGCCTGCATTGCTCGCCGGCGTGCCGGCGCTTGAACATCCTGCCGCCCTCGCCGGCTTGCCGTGGATCGGGCTGAGCATGCGGCCGCAGGCGCGTGTGTTCGTCGGGCCACAGGGCGAGCGCGTGGAGGTGCGTTGCCCGCCACGCATCACCACCGACAACGTGGAGGCGGCGATGCGCTTCGCGTCCCAGGGGCTGGGCCTCGCCGCCCCGCCACGTGACCTGTTCGCGCGACAGCCGGCCGGCACGCTGCAGCCTGTGCTGCCGGACTGGTCGCTGGAACCGCTGGACGTGCAGGCGGTGTGGCCGGCGAATGCGGCGGCCGACAGCAATGCGCATCGTCTCGTGGAACACCTGCGCAAGGCCTGCGACGCCCCGGCGGCGCAGGAGGTCTAGCCCAGCAGTGCGGTGGCGGCGGAGACGATCAGCGCGCCACCCATCGCCACGTTGAACGCTCGCCGCCGCACTGCGGTGGTAAGGCAACGCGCCATCAGACGACCCAGTCCTGCCCAGCTGGCGAGCGAGGCGTAGCAGACCACGAAGTAGACGACGACGAACTGCAGCAGAGCCTGCCGGTCGCCATGCGGCGCGAACAGCGCGGCGCCCGAGGTGCAGGCGACCCAGGCCTTGGGGTTGAGCCACTGCAGGGCGAAGCCCTGCAGGAAGGACGGCAGGGGCGTGTCGTGCAGGCTGCGGTTGCCGGTGTCGTCACCCACATCACTGCTGGCAATGCGCCAGCCCACCCAGGCGATGAACACCGCAGCCATCCAGCCCAGCGTGTCCAGCAGTGCCGGCAGCTCGTCGAGCAGGCGACCGAGCACCAGGCCGGTCAAGGCCAGCAGCAGCACGAAGCCGATGGTCGCGCCGGACACGAAGGGCATCGTACGTCCAGCGCCATGCGTGGCGCTGGACGACAGGATGAGCATGTTCACCGGACCGGGCGACAGCGACATGGACAGCGAGAACAGGAACATCGCGAGCAGCACGACGGCAACTCCGGCAGGCCAGCGGATCCTGGCGCCGCCACCTTAGTGCGGCCGGCGTGCCGATTGGAGGGGGCGCAACCGGAAAGCGGTTTTCGGTTTACTGCATGCTTGAAGCGGATGCTGTTCACATCAGCCGCGGCAGGCACAGGGCCAGCACCAGCAGCACCGCCAGCAGCAGGGACAGCACCTTCCAGAACAGCAGCGGATTGCGCTCGATCAGAGGGGTGTGGCGCGGCCCCAGCGCGGTGCTGCCGGGGTGGCGCAGGTCGTAGGTGAATTCGGAGAGCTCGGCGTAGCGCTTGTACGGGTCGGGGTGCAGGGCCTTGCGCAGCACTTCGTCCACCCACGCGGGGATGTCGCGCTCGTCGGACAGCGCGCTGTCGTAGCGCAGACGTGACTGTTCAGCGCGGGTGCGCGCGGCGGCCACGCGCGTGCCGTAGGGCAGTCGGCCGGTGAGCAGCTGGTAGGCGATGACGGCCAGCGAGAAGATGTCGCTGCGCGCGTCGCCCTCCTCGCCCAGGAAGAGTTCCGGCGCGGCGTACTGCGCGGTGGCCAGCATCGCGCTGGCCTCGGTGGGCGCGGCGGCTTCCATGATGCCGGCGACGCGGGTGGAGCCGAAGTCGATGATCTTGAGCGTGCCGGCGGCGTCCACCATCACATTGGGCGGACGCAGGTCGCGATGCACCATCTCCATGCGGTGGAAGGCCTGCAGGCCGGCGGCGATCTGGTCGACGATGTCGCGCACCGCGTTGAGCGAAGGGCGCGGGTGGTCGGTCATCCACTGCGCGAGGCTGTGGCCTTCCACGTACTCCATGACGACATACAGGTAGCCGCGTTTACGGGCCTGGCCGCGCGGCTTCAGCACATGGGCGTTGTCGATGCGGCGTGCCACCCACTCTTCGAGCAGGAAGCGTTCGACGCTGCCGGGGTCTTCCTGCAGTTCAGTGGCCAGCGTCTTGATGACGACGCGCTCGCCGCTGTCATTGTCGGTGGCGAGGTAGAGGTGGCTGCGGGCGCTGTGGTGCAGTTCGCGTTCGATGCGGTAGCCGTCGAAGCTCATGCGTGCCTGCAGCAGCGGCGGGAAAGGCAGGCCGGATAGATGCTGGTAGAGCGCGTCCGCCGAGTGGCCGGGCAGGCTGTCCACACGCAGGATCTGCACGCTGAGGTTGTCGGCGCTGTCGCGCGCGAAGGCCTCTTCCACGATGAGGCGGGCCGCGTGATCGAGGTCGCCGGCATGCTCGTGGATGATGCGCGCGGCCGTGCGTGGCTCGATGTGCTCATACACGCCGTCGGTGGCGAGCAGCAAGATGTCACCCTCATCCAGCGTCAGCGTGCGGTAGTCGATCTCCAGCTCACGGCTGGCGCCGAGCGCGCGGCCGAGGTAGCTCTGGCCACCACCGACATGCACGCGGTGATCCTCGGTGAGCTGTTCCAGCGATTGCTCGTGCACGCGGTAGATGCGGGTGTCGCCGACGTGCAGCAGGTGCGCGCTACGCCCCTTCACCACCACGGCGCTGAAGGTGCACACGTAGCCGCGGTCGCGGTCGAAGCGGTACTCGCTGCGCTGGGTCTGGGCGAACAGCCAGGAGTTGGTGGCCGCCAGTACGCGATGTGCAGCGGTCTTCACCGACCAGGCGTCCGAGGTGCAGTAGTAGTCGTCGAGGAAGCCACGCACCGCGAATCCGCTGGCGACCTGGCTCACCCCGCTGCTGCTGATGCCATCGGCAAGTGCCAGCGCAACGCCCTTGCTGGCGAGCTGTGTGCCGGTGGGCACGCAGGCACCGTGGAAATCCTGGTTGAGCGGCTTGCGTCCCTTGTCGGAATGCTGGCCGATGCTGACACGCAGCTCAGCGGACATGCGCTCTCCTGTCTGCACGCATCAAGGCAGGCGTGAAGAAAATCGTAAGCTCGGGCGAAGAAAAAAAGGCCCCGCTTCCGCTGGAAGCCGGGGCCGTGAAGTCCTGATCTGATGGCGCGCGTCGCGTCCCGAGTGTGATGCCCATCTTCCCCTGGCCTGTTGCGCGCGCTTCTTGTAGTCGACCGGGCATGCGCTGCCCGGGGCCGAATCAGCTTGCGTAACGCTCAGGCAGCCGCGCGGCGCGGTGCCGTGCGGGCATGCGTGGCGTACAGCGTGAGGCCGGTGAAGGCCAAGCCGCCGACGAGGTTGCCGAGCACGGTGGGGATCTCGTTCCAGATCAGGTAGTCCATGATCGTGAAGTGCGCGCCCAGCAGCAGGCCGGACGGGAACAGGAACATGTTGACGATGGAGTGCTCGAACACCATGTAGAAGAACAGCATGATCGGCATCCACATGGCGATCACCTTGCCGCTGACATGGGTAGAGATCATGGCGCCGACCACGCCGGCCGACACCATCCAGTTGCACAGCATGCCGCGCACGAACAGCGTCAGCATGCCGGCGGCACCGTACTCCTTGTAGCCCAGCGTGCGGCTCTCACCAACGATGCCGATGGCCTTGCCCACCGCATTCGGTTCCGTGGAGAAGCCGTTGGTGGTGTAGATCGCCATCATGATGGCGACGGTGAAGGCGCCCAGGAAGTTGCCGGTGAACACCAGGCCCCAGTTGCGCAGCACGCCACCGATGGTGACGCCCGGGCGCTTGTCGATCAGCGCCAGCGGCGCCAGCACGAACACGCCGGTGAGCAGGTCGAAGCCGAACAGGTACAGCATGACGAAGCCCACCGGGAACAGCACGGCGCCCAGCAGCGGCTGGCCGGTCTGCACGTTGATGGTGACCGCGAACCAGGCGGCCAGCGCGAGGATGGCGCCGGCCATGAAGGCGCGGATCACGGTGTCGCGCGTCGACATGAAGATCTTCGCCTCGCCGGCGTCGATCATCTTTGTTACGAATTCCGAGGGTGCCAGGTAGGCCATGTTTGTCGTCCCGATGTCTTGTGTGGTGGCCGTGACCGGCCCAAAAACAAAATGGCGCCCATTCCTGCCGCCACCCGGGAAAGGGAGGAAACAGGAATGGACGCCATCATCCAGTTGAATCCGACGGGCTGTGCTTTGTCTCGCCGCCCGCTGTCAGGCCACCGTTAGCCTGACGTGGCGTTTAGCCAGCAGGTTCTGTGCCACTTGCGTACTGCCTCACCGTGCATCGACGAAAGCGGCACCGGCGCTGGAGCTGCGTGAAATTTCAGGAGCCACGAACCTTGCAGGCAGCAACGCAGGGCGCCCCGCGCTGGTGCCCTTGCAGCGCAACACTGATCGGCTTTGGTGCGCGTGCTGGTCAGACCAGCACGGGTGTGCACCCGGTTGTGCGTACTACTTTCCGCTACGCGTGGGCGCGAGGAATGCGGGCAAGGACAGGGCTGCCTGCGCGACGTCGACCAGCTTGCGGTTCTGGTCCATGGAGGCCTTGCGCATCATCACGTGGGCTTCGTCCTCGCTGATCTGGAAGCGCTCCATGAGGATGCCCTTGGCGCGCTCGATGAGTTTGCGCTCGTCCAGCACGCGGCGCGCGGTGTCGAGGTCCGCCTCCATGCCGGCAAGCCGCTCGGCCTGCGCCTTCAGCACCTGCACCAGCGCCTGCGAACCCTCGCTGCCGGCCAGCGCGCTGTCGTCCAGGCGTGCGGCTGGAGGGTTGTCGCGCAGGGTGCGCAGCAGGCCTTCGGCATCGGTGAGGGCCTGCTGCGCCTCGGCCACCAGCGCGGCGCAACGCGCCTTGAGCGCGTCGACCAGCAGGCATTGCAGCGCCCACACCTCGACCAGGCGCGTGCTGCAGGCGTCGAACCACTTCTCGTTGAGGTTCGCGTCCAGCGCGGTGGCCGGGCGCGTGCTGTGCAGGACACGACGCAAGCGCTCCAGCTGCGCGGCGAAGGGCGCGTCCTGCGCGGCCTGCCAGCGCGCGGCCAGCTCGGCGTCCGCGAACTCGGCGAAGAGCTGGAAGCTGCGCTCCTGCGATTCGATCAGGTCGGTCATGCGGTCGCGGTCGGCCGCGTCGACCTGGCCGGAGGCGATGCACAGGCCGCCAAGCGCGCGTTCCTGCCCTGCCTGCTCCTTGCCCTGCACGAGGTTGAAGAGCGCCACCAGCAGGCGCGAGATGCCGGGGTCCACCGCACTGTCGGCCACTTCGAACACCAGCGCGATGAGTCCACCGATGATGCGGCAGTAGCTGTCGATGGCCTCGCGCGCAGGCACGCTGCGGCGGTCGATATTGGCGCGCAGGGCCGGCAGGCCGTCGAGGCCCAGCAGCGCCCAGGCCATCAGCGACAGGAAGCGCGCGCTGTGCGCGGCGCTCTGCAGCTGCGCGGCCAGGCTGGTGCGCAGGCGCTGCTCCACGGCCAGCGATTCGGCGACTGCCGCCTGGCGTGTATCGGCGAACTGCCCACCCTGCGACGCGAGGAAGATGCTGGTCGCACCACGCTCCTGCTGCAGGGCATGCACCAGGTGGCCGATGACGGCCACCAGTTCGCTGCGCGCACCGAGGCGGCGGAGTTCTTCGATTTCGTGCTGCTTGGCAGCCAGCACGATGCTGGAGACGGAGAGTTGCATGGCGATTGCCGCGTGCTGCGGTGGATTCCGGGAAAAGCGCTGTGGGAGGCGTTCTGTTGAACGCCTTGCAGGGAAGGATGATGAACGAAACGCTCCGTCCGTGGCAAAGCGCCGCGCACCCGTAGTGCTGCGTCCGCTGTTGCCTCAGCGCGCGCCGCGCCCGAACATCGCCAGCGGCGTGCTGCCGAAGGCGCGGCGGAACGCGGCGATGAAAGCGGACGTGGAGGCGTAGCCGCAATCCAGCGCGACGCGGGTGACGCGCTCACCCCGCTCCAGCGCACCCAGCGCCAGCAGCAGGCGCAGGCGTAGCCGCCAGTCGCCGAAGGACAGCCCGGTCTCGTCGCGGAACAGGCGCGCCAGCGAGCGCTCGCTGAGCCCTGCTACCTCGCCCCAGGCCGCGAGGCTGCGGGTGTCATCCGGCGCCGTCTGCAGGGCGCTGCACACTTTCAGCAGGCGCGCATCACGCGGCAGCGGCAGGTTGAAGGCCACCTGCGGCAACGCGGCAAGCTGGTCCAGCAGGGTGGCCACCAGCCGGCCCGCCGGGCCCTCCTCGTCGTATTCCACCGGCAGGGTGCCTACCGCGAGGATAAGCTCGCGCACCAGCGGGCTGACCGCCAGCACATGACAGTCCGGCGGCGCCCAGGTGGTGACCGCGCTGTCGAGGTAGAGGCTGCGCATCTCGGTGCTGGCCGTGGTGCGCACCTCGTGCTCGATGCCGGCGGGAATCCAGATCGCGCGCTGCGGCGGCGCGACGAAGCTGGCCGTCGCGGTGCGGATCTCCAGCACGCCGGAGATGGCGTAGGACAGCTGCACCCAGTCATGCGTGTGGCGCCGCGCCAGCGAGCCGGCGGGCAGCGATTCCATGCGCGCATAGACCGGGCGCGGCAGTCGCGCGAGGCGCGGGATGCGACGCTCAACGGGCGCAGCGGCCGGCGCCCTGCCCGCCGGCACGGACGCGGAGCGGGGCTGCCTGGACGGCTTCGACTGTCTGTTGTGCTGTCTGTTTTGCGGCATATCCTGTCATTCTAGCGACAGCCGGCAACGATACGCGGAGAGACAATCCGCCCAGTCATCCTGAGCCTGCTGCGCGCAGCCACGACGCGTTCACCCCGCAGCCGCACGCAAAGGCGACGTACCCAACGCACAACCGACACGACGATCATGCTGGACACCCTGAAGAAACTCTCGCGCGACTGGTTCCTGCTCGGCATGCTGCTGGCCGTGATCATCGCTTCCTTCGCGCCCGACATCGGTCGCAGCGGCGGCCTGCTGCATGCCGACGTGCTGTCGGACTACGGCATCTTCCTGATCTTCTTCCTGCACGGCATCGGCCTGTCCACCGGCGCCCTGCTGAGCGGCCTGTCGCGTTGGCGCCTGCATGTGCTGGTGCAGGTGTTCACCTTCCTGGTGTTTCCGGCGCTGTGGTGGGTGCTCAACCTCGCGGTGGGCCGCTGGCTGCCGCAGGACCTGATGTTCGGCTTCTTCTACCTGTGCGCCCTGCCCTCGACGATCTCTTCGTCGGTGGCGATGACCAGCCTCGCGCGCGGCAACGTGCCCGCGGCCATCTTCAACGCCACGCTGTCCACGCTGCTGGGCATCTTCCTGACGCCGCTGCTGGTTAGCCTGCTGATGGGCCAGAGCGGCCAGCTCGACCTCGCCGAGGCGGTGCTGAAGATCGCCAAGCTGTTGTTGCTGCCCTTCGTCATCGGCCAGCTGCTGCGCCCGCTGTGGGGCGCGTGGTTCGCGCGCTACAAGAAGTACACCAACGTCATCGACCGCGCGGTCATCCTGCTGCTGGTGTTCTCCGCCTTCAGCGACTCGGTGGCGGATGGCCTGTGGAGCAAGTACGGGGTCGGACTCATCGTGCAGACGCTGATCGGCGCCGCAGTCATCCTGTTCATTGTGCTGAAGCTGACGAAGTTCGCCGCCCAGCGCGCCGGCTTCAACGTGGAAGACGAGATCACCGCGGTGTTCTGCGGCAGCAAAAAGACGCTGGCTTCCGGCGTGCCGATGGCCAAGCTGCTGTTCGGCAGCCACCCCGCCATCGGCGTCATCGTGCTGCCAATCATGTTCTACCACCAGCTGCAGTTGCTGACCTGCGCGGTGCTGGCACGCAAGTACGCCGCGCGCAGCGACGCGCCTGCTGCAAAGGCGAACTGAAACAAAGCCGCGGGCCGGCCCCGCGGCAGCGCTACCAGTTGTTGCGGCCGTCCATCTGCTCGATGGCCACGGTGGATAGGTCGAGCCCGTCCACCAGGCGCAGGTTGACCGCGTGGATGCGCTGCGTCGGCATGCCATCCGGGTTGCCGTCCTTCGGCGTGCCGTCGGCGTTGTACATCGAGGCCCAGTCCGGCGAATCACCCCAGGTCTGCATGCCGCAACGGCTGCACAGGTAGTGGTGGTTCATGCCGCTCTGCGAGTACATGCCCTGCGCCTCCGCCGACAGGATCTTCAGCGCACCGGCCGGGTAGTAGGCCCAGATGGCGCCGGTGCGGAAGCAGAAGCTGCAGTTGCATTCCTTGGCGTGGGTGGGCGTATCGGGCAGTTCGATCTTCGTGCCACCGCAGTGACAGCTGGCGATCAGCGACATGGCGCTCTCCTCGGGTGTGGGAGCGCAGACTCTAGGCGCAGCTGCTGACAGTTTCTGTCAGCAGACTGTCATGAGGTGCCGCCTGCCCACCCGCTGATCTACCCGCACAGACGCCCTACAGCTTCACCACCAGCTTGCCGAAGTTGCCGCCTTCCAGCAGGCCGATAAAGGCAACGGGTGCGTTCTCCAGTCCGCTCACCACGTTCTCGCGCAGCTTCACCTTGCCGCTGGCGACCCACTCGCCCATCTCGCGACGGAAGCGGTCGAAGCGTTCGCCGTAGTGGTCGAGGATGATGAAGCCCTGCATGCGCACGCGCTTCTGCAACACCGCGGCCAGCAGTTGCGGGGCGCGGTCGACGCCACCGGACGAAGCATCGTTGTAGTGGGCGATGAAGCCACACAGCGGAATGCGCGCGCCGATGTTCAGCAGCGGCAGCACGGCGTCGAGCACCTCGCCGCCGACGTTCTCGAAGTACACGTCGACGCCGTCCGGGCAGGCCGCAGCGAGACGTTCCGCAAGCTGTGGCGCACGGCGGTCCAGGCACAGGTCAAAGCCGAGCTCCTCCACCGCGTGACGACACTTGTCCGCACCACTGGCAACGCCCACTACGCGCGCACCACGCAGCTTCGCCAACTGCCCCACCACGGCACCCACCGCACCGGTAGCCGCCGCGACCACCAGGGTCTCGCCGGGCTGCACCTGGCCGATGTCGTTCAGCCCCACCCAGGCGGTGAAGCCGGGCATGCCGAGTCCGCCCAGGGCCAGCGAGGGCTGCGGCGTGTCGCCCAGTGGCAGCAGGTCGCTGCCATCGGACAACGCGTAGTCCTGCCAGCCGGCATTGGCGAGCACCTGCTCGCCTTCACGGAAGCGCGGATTGCGCGAGGCGACGACACGACTCACGGTGCCGCCCACCATCGGCGCACCGAGCGCGACCGAAGGTGCGTAGGCCGGGCCGATCTCCTCCATGAGGTTGCGCATGTACGGGTCCAGCGACAGGTACTCGGTGCGCAGCAGCACCTGCCCTTCTGCCGGCGCCGGTAGCGGCTGCGTGTCGAGGCGGAAGTCCTGCGCCACCGGCCGGCCCTTCGGGCGCGCGGCGAGCAGGATGCGGCGATTCACTTGTGCGGTTTGCGACATGGCGATCTCCCGTTGTATCCAACTTGTCAGTGAGCGGCCTGCACGCGCACCGTGCCGCCGCCACGCGGACCGAATGCGAAGACCAGCAGGGTGCCCAGCGTCAGCGCGACCGCGGCGAAGGCCGGACCGCCGAGCGCGCCGATGTGTTCGACCAGCAGGCCACCACCGATGGCCCCACTGGCGATCGCGATCTGGAAGGCCGCCACCAGCAGGCCACCCACGCCCTCGGCATGGTCCGGCGCGGCACGCACGATCCAGGTCTGGAAGCCGACCGGGAAGGCACCAAAGGCGAAGCCCCACACGGCGACCGACACCGCCGTGACGCCCGCCGACGCCCCGGCCAGCAACAGCGTGACCGCCGCCAGCGCGATCACCGCACCGCCGAAGACGATGGCATGCCGTTCGCTGCGCTCGGCGATGAAGCCACCGGCGAAATTGCCGAAGAAGCCGCCGATGCCATAGCCGAGCAGTACGCCGGAGATCGCGCTGACCGACAGGTGGGTGACTTCTTCCATCAAGGGGCGGATGTAGGTGAAGCCGGCGAAGTGGCCGGAGATCACCAGCAGCACTGCCAGCAACGCGACGCGCACATTGCCGCGGCCCATCAGCTCGAAGAGCACGCGCAGGCTGGGGTTGTCGCGCGGTGGCAGGCGCGGGATGGTGAAGACCTGCGCCAGCAGGGTCACCACGCTGACCACGCCGGCCGCGACGAAGGCGCTGCGCCAGCCCCACAGATCACCCATGTAGGCACCGATGGGCGCCGCGCAGACGGTGGCCACTGACACACCTGTGAGCACAACCGACATGGCACGCGCGAACAGGGCATCCGGCACCAGCCGCATCGCCATCGCCGCGGCCATCGACCAGAAACCGCCGAGCGCCACGCCCAGCATCAGGCGCGCAGCCAGCAGCACGCCGAAGCTGGACGCGGTGGCCGAGAGGATGTTGGAAACGACGAGCAGCACGGTGAGCGCCAGCAGCACGCGCTTGCGGTCCAGGCTGCGCGTCGCCAGCGGAATGGTGGGCGCGGCAACGGCGGCGATCATGGCCGTGGCGGTGACGGCCTGGCCGGCGGCGCCGACCGACACACCGAGATCCGCCGCCATCGCGGTGAGCAGGCTGGCGGGCAGGAACTCGGCGGTGACCAGGCCGAACACACCCAGCGCCAGCGCGGTGATGCCTGCCCAGTTGGATTCGATGACGGGGGTCGCTGGGGCTGCGCCCGGGCTGGCGCTGTGCGGCGCGGCCGCAGCGTCGTGGCGGTGGGTGTCGTGCATGGGATGCCTTCTCGTGGGCGGTGGGGGATTCAACCCGGAGGGGTTGAAAGGTTCCCGCAGCTTAGGGGTATGATTCCGGCGTTTCCATGCCGGAAAAGCCAGAATGCTTGCCGATTCGTCCAAGACTTCGTCTAGAGACTTATCCAGACACGGAAAGCCCGAGGCCAGCGACGCCCTGACCGAGATGCTGCGCGGCCTGCGCCTGGACGGCGTGGAGTACGGCCGCTGCGAACTGCACGGGCCCTGGGCCATCGCCTTCCCCGCCCAGACCACGCCGCGCTTCCATTTCGTGGCGCATGGCGCCTGCTGGCTGCGCGCCGGCGAGCAGGACTGGGTGCGCATGAATCCGGGCGATGCAGTGCTGCTGCCACGCGGCATCGCGCATGTGCTGGCGAGCGCCCCGGATGTGCCGCCGGTGACGATCTGCAGCCTGCCGCGCGCCGCGGTGTCCGACGACATCTACCTCGTCAGCGACGACACGGCGGTGGATCACGCACCGCCCTCGCACACCATGTTCTGCGGCAGCATGCGTTTCAACCTCGACCCGCTGCATCCACTCGTGGCGATGATGCCGGACGCGATGCGCGCGGGTGATCTGTCGCAGCGCGACCCCGCCGTGCCCGCCTTGCTGGAGGCGATGGAGCGCGAAGTCGCGCTGGACCGCATCGGTGCCTGCGGCATCCTCGCGCGACTGGCCGACGTGCTCGCGGCGAGCATCATCCGCGCCTGGGTGGAGTGCGGCTGTGCGGACCCCACCGGCTGGATCGCCGCGGTGCGTTGTCCGCAGATCGGCCGCGTGCTCGCCGCCATCCACCGCGAACCGGAACGCGACTGGACGGTGCCGATGCTGGCCGACGTCATGGGCGCCTCGCGCTCACGCTTCGCCGAGGCCTTCACCAGCTCTGTCGGTGAAACCCCGGCGAAGTACGTGGCGCGCGTGAAGATGTTCCAGGCCCGCCGCTGGATCGCGCAGGAAGGCATGCGCATCACGGTGGCGGCCAACCGCCTCGGCTACGATTCCGAGGCCTCGTTCAGCCGCGCCTTCAAACGCATCATCGGCCATTCGCCGAGCGAGGCACGTCGGCAACAGCCCGCAGCGGGTCTCATCGCGGCCGCGTCGGTCTGATTGGTCCCCGGCTGATCGCCGGCCTCTCCCGGCACCGGCCAACGATCAATCCGCCACGATTGCCGCCAGGCGCGGACGCAGTTCCTCCAGCGTCACATGCCCGGCGAAACCACCACTGCTGCTCGCCACCGCCTTGCGTTCGATGGCGGTGGCGAACTGCCAGGCCGGGTCCTGCTGGATGCGCGCCAGATAGCGCGCCACGTTGGGGTAGTCGCGCGCCGCATCGAACAGGCGGTGATAGGCCGCCCAGCGCGCGATGCCCGGCAGGTAGGCATCCGCCACCGTGCGCTGCCCGCCCACCAGCCAGTCGCGTGTCGCCAGCAGGGCGTCCAGCGTGGCGAAGTTCTGCGCCACGTCCGCACTGCCGAGACGCGTGAGCACAGTTCGCGTGGCGTCGTCAGCGTCCTGCATTTCGTAGGCAGCCCATAGCGGCGCGAAGGCCGCGAAGAAATCGGTGGTGAGGAAGCTCAGCATCTGGGCGAGCTGGTCGTTCCCGCGCGTGCCGGGCGCAAAGCCGAGGCCACGCTCCGGTGCGCGCGCCGCGATATGCGACAGGATGGCCGCGCTTTCGCTGAGCGGCTGGTTGGCCGCATCCAGGTAGCCGGGCGTCAGGTTGCGAGGATTGACCTTCGCGTACAGCGCCGGCCAGGGGTGCTCCAGCATCTCGATGCGGCACAGCTGGTAGGGCTCGCCCAGCCATTCCAGCGCGACGATGGAACCGAAAGAGCAGCCTTGCGGCACGCCGTAGAACAGGACAGGGGTGTTCATGATGTGGACCTCCATGCGGGTTGTGGAGCGTCCAGCCTGCGCGCGAAACAGGTTAGATTCCGCCCTGTATCGGACGCAGCCTGTGTCGACCTGCAAACGGAAGGAACGGATGGCCCGACCCACCACGCGCGTGCTCGCCTTACTGGAGCTGCTGCAGACCCATCGCCAGATCAGCGGCACGGAACTGGCGCAGCGGCTGGAGGTGGACGTGCGCACGCTGCGCCGTTACGTCGCCACGCTGGAAGAGCTGGGCATCCCGATCACCACGCAGCGTGGGCGCTTCGGTGGCTACAGCCTGGTGCCCGGCTTCCGCGTGCCGCCCCTGATGTTCACGCAGGACGAAACGCTGGCCGTGGCGCTGGGCCTGCTGGCAGCGCGACGCCTGGGCATGGAACAGGCCGCACCCGCCATCGAGGGCGCACATGCCAAGCTGGAACGCGTGATGCCGCCGGCCCTGCGCAAGCGCCTGCGCGCGCTGGCCGAGCACGCCACGCTGACGCAGCCGGCAGAGCCAAGCACGCATGCCCGCGCGCAACCAGCAGGCCGCGACGCCGACCTCGTGGCACTGGCGCTGGCCATCCAGTCGCAGCAACGCGTGCGCATGGTCTACAGCGACGACGCCGGTGCTGCCAGCACGCGCGACATCGACCCCTACGGCCTGGTGTTCCGCCGCGGCCACTGGTACGTCAGCGGCCACTGCCACCTGCGCAACGGCCTGCGCTCCTTCCGGCTGGACCGGCTGCGCGACGTGACGCCACTGCCGCACAGCTTCCTGCGGCCGGGGGACTTCGACGCCGCCGCCCACCTGGACCACAGCATCGCCACGCTGCCACGACCGATCGCGCTGCGCGTGCTGCTGCACACCGATGCCGCGCAGGCAGTCGCGGAGCTGGGCACGCAGATCGGCCTGCTGCTGCCACATGACGAAGGCATCCTTCTGGAGGCGCGCACCGAGAGCCTCACCTGGTTCGCGCGCCAGCTCGCCCGCCTTCCCTTCGCGTTCACCGTGCTGGAACCTGCCTCCCTGCGCGAAGCCGTGAGGGCGCACGCACAAGGATTGTTGCGGAACGTGACGGACGCCGACGCCACGCCGCCAACCACACCGACCAGACGCTCACGCCCGAGCAGAGCGTGACGGAATGCACGCTGGCGATGAACGCTTTGTGACCATCTCCGTGAAACCATCCATTCCGCCGGGAGCAAGGCAGGGCGCGGCGTTCCGGCTTGATGCCGGCTCAGGAATCTATGCCTTTTTACGTATGTTCATGTTCTGGGGCATAAAGTCTTAAGCGTGTCGCGGCGATGATTGATCGACAGGAGTCAACCGGCACGCGACAGACCCAAGGGCGCGCGGCCCCGATCATCAACCAGACCGCAGACCGCATGCGCACCAACCTTCCCGTGATCGACGTCGAGACGCCGATCCCTGCCGACGTCTTCATCTATTCCCGTACCGATCTGAAGGGCCTGATCACCGAGGCCAATGCGGCCTTTGCCGAGATCAGCGGCTTCCAGCGCGAGGAGATGCTGGGCCAGCCGCACAACATCGTGCGCCACCCCGACATGCCGCCCGAGGCCTTCGACGACATGTGGCGCACGCTCAAGTCCGGCCGCCCCTGGAAAGGCATCGTCAAGAACCGCCGCAAGGATGGCGGCTACTACTGGGTGGAGGCCAACGTGTCGCCGGTGCGCGAGAACGGCTCCGTCGTCGGCTTCCAGTCCGTGCGCTCACGCCCGAGCCGCGAGCAGATCGCCGCCGCGACCGAGGCCTACCGCCGCCTGCGGGAAGGAGATGCCAGCATCGAGGTGGACAACGGTCGTGTGCGCCAGCGCTACGGCGCGCTGTCGCTGCGCGCGCGTGATCTTTCCTTCCAGCTCTACACGCTTGTAGCTCTCGCTGCCGTCGCCGCCTGCCTGCTGCTGACCGGCAACGCGGTTCCCGCCGGCATCGCTCAAGGGCTGGGCATCGTGCTGCTGCTCGCCTGTCTGCTCACCGGTGGCTGGCTGCTGCCGCGCAGCTTCCGCCACCTGCACGACATCGAGGAATCGCTGGCCGGTGTGCTGTCGCGCGGCGACCTGGTGACCTCCATGGCCACCCCGCGCAGCGACATCATCGGCCGCATCGCCACCCGTCTCGACAGCCTGCTGGCCGCCACGCGCGCCACGCTGCAGATCATCGGCGACGCCACCCGCGAAGTGTCGTCTTCCACTGGCAGCCTGAATGACGATATGGGCCGCCTGGTCAGTACCTCGGACGCGCAGAGCAACGAGACCTCGAACGCCGCCGCTGGCATCGAGGAGATGACGGTTTCGATCAGCGAAGTGGCCGCCCATGTGCGCGACACCCACGGCATATCGCGCGAGGTGCAGGCCTGCGCGGAACGTGGTGCCAGCCTGTCGGAACAGGCACGCGCCGCCATCGAAGCGCTGTCCGGCACGGTGGGCAGTTCCGCCGGCACGGTGGAGAAGCTGGGTGAAGGCACGCAGGAAGTCGGTCAGATCGCCCGCGTGATCAAGGAGATTGCAGAGCAGACCAACCTGCTGGCGCTGAACGCCGCCATCGAGGCTGCACGCGCCGGCGAGCAGGGGCGTGGCTTCGCGGTGGTGGCCGACGAGGTGCGCAAGCTGGCCGAACGCACCACGACCGCGACGCGCGAGATCGACGACGTGATCGCGCGTATCCAGAACGACACCGAGGCCGCCGTGCAGGGCATGCGCCAGAGCGCGCAGCAGGTCGAGGGCAGCGTGGCGCTGGTGCGCGAAGCGCGTGTCGCGCTGGACGAGATCCAGGCCCAGGCGCGCGGGCTGCAGTCGCGCGTCGGCGAAATTTCGCACACCGCCAACGAGCAGACCACGGCCATGGAACACATGGCCCGCGGCCTGGAGCGCATCGCCCGCGAGACGGAAGAGAACGTCGAAGTGGCACGCGATACACAAAGCCTCGCCCATCGCCTGGACGACAACGTGGACCGCATGAGCAAGGCGGTGCGTCAGTACCGCATCTGACACGGCGCGGGGCCATGCCCCGCTCCCTGCAGTCAGCAATCAGCGGCTGTAACGCGCCGCGTGCTTCATCCCGATCAGGGCCTTGAACGCGCGGCGTGACTCGCCTTCAGCGCCGGCACGCGGCACTTCCGGCCGGCCGCGTACGACGAAGCGGCCACTGCCGCGCTCTGCTTTCAGCTCACCATCGCGCACCACGCTGCGGCCGCGGCTGAACACGTCGGTCGGCCAGCCGGTGAGCGAGCGGCCTTCGTAGGGCGTGTAGCCGACGTTGTCGTGCAGCATGCCGGCGGACACGTCCACCTGGCGCGTCGGGTCCCACAGCGCGATGTCGGCGTCGGCACCCACGGCGATGACGCCCTTGCGGCCGGCCATGCCGTAGATGCGCGCGTGGTTGGTGGCGGTCAGCGCGACGAATTGCTCGATCGTCATGCGGCCCTTCAACACACCTTCCGAGAACAGCAGCGGCAGGCGCAGCTCGATGCCGGGCACGCCGTTGGCCATTTCCTTGAAGGTGGTCTTGTCGCCCTTGGGTAGCTTGCCTGATGCGTCGAAGCGGTACGGCGCGTGGTCCGATGAATACACGCCCAGCGTACCGTCGAGCAGACCGGCCCACACCGCCTCCTGCGAGGCCGCGTCGCGCGGCGGCGGGCTGCAGCAGTACTTGGCGCCTTCCATGCCGTCGGCATCGCTGTCGCTGGCTTCGAGGAACAGGTATTGCGGACAGCTTTCGGCCAGCACGGATGCGCCCATCTGCTGCGCCTTGCGGATGACCTCGATGGTCTCGCCGCCAGACACGTGCACGATCAGCACCGGCACGTCGACCAGGCGCGACAGCGTGATGGCGCGATTGGTCGCTTCGGTCTCGACCAGCGGGTCGTGCGCCACCGCGTGGAACTTCGGCGCGGTGTGGCCGCGCTCCAGCAGGCGGTGGGCGATCCAGCGGATCATGTCGTGGTTCTCGGCGTGCATCATCACCAGCGCGCCCAGCTCGCCGGCGGTGTCCATCACGTCGAGCAACTGGTAGTCGTCCAGCTTCAGCTTGTCGTAGGTCATGTAGACCTTGAGCGAGCTGATGCCGTCGCGCACCGCCTGCGGCAGGTGCTCGCGCAGCGCGGTCTCGTCGGGGTTGGTGAGGATCAGGTGGAAGCCGTAGTCGATGACCGCCTTCTCCGCCGCGCGACGATGGTAGTCGGCGAGCACGTCGGGGATGCGGTCGTTGCGGTGTTGCGCGGCGAAGGACAGGATGGTCGTGGTGCCACCGAAGGCGGCGGACACGGTACCGCTGTAGAAGTCGTCCGCGCACATCACGCCCATGCCGGACAGCTGTTCGATGTGGCAGTGACTGTCGACGCCACCGGGGAGCACCCAGCGACCTGTCGCGTCGACATCCTCGCGCCCCGGCGGCAGGCCCGGTTGCACCGCGACGATCACGCCATCGCGGATGCCGATGTCGGCATTGAATGTCGCGTCCGCATTGCTGATGCGGCCGTTGCGGATGGTGAGGTCGAACTGCGTGTCCATGCTGCGGATTCCGTGCGACGAGAGGGCCAGAAAATATTGGAGTCGCGCTGACTCAGAAGGTGCCGGGATAGTGGCCGCCGTCGAGCAGCAGGTTCTGCCCGGTGATGAAGCCGGCCTGCGCGCTGCACAGGAAGGCGCAGGCATCGCCGAACTCCGCCGGGTCACCCAGGCGGCGTGCCGGGTTGGCCGCGCCGCGCTCGGCGATCACCGCCTCCACCGTCTTTCCGCTCTTCGCAGCGCCCTGCGCGGCGGTCTCGCGCAGGCGATCGGTATCGAAGGGACCGGGCAGCAGGTTGTTGATGGTCACGTTGTGGGCCACGGTAACACGCGCCAGTCCGGCGACGAATCCGGTGAGGCCCGAGCGCGCGCCGTTGGATAGACCCAGGATGTCGATGGGTGCCTTCACCGCGCCGGAGGTGATGTTCACGATGCGGCCGAAGCGGCGCGCGATCATGCCGTCCACGGTGGCCTTGATGAGCGCGATCGGCGTCAGCATGTTGGCGTCCAGCGCGGCGATCCATGCGTCGCGGTCCCAGTCGCGGAAGTCGCCGGGCTTGGGGCCGCCGGCATTGGTGACGAGGATGTCCGGCTGCGGGCAGGCCTCCAGCACCGCGGCACGACCGGCCTCGGTGGTGACGTCGGCAGCGACGGTGACGACCTTCACGCCGGTGCTCTGGCGGATTTCCTCGGCGGTGCGTTCCAGTGCCTCGGCACCGCGCGCCACCAGGGTGAGATTGACGCCATCGCGCGCGAGCGAGAGGGCGCAGGCGCGGCCGAGGCCCTTGCTGGAGGCGCAGACGAGCGCGTTGCGGCCAGAGATTCCGAGATCCATCGCGTGTGTTCCGGTTCGTTGGTGGGGAGAGGCGGATCGCGACGCACGACACGAAGCGCGAACGACGCGAGACACCGCCTTGTGCCGCCATTTTCGGCGCTCGCCCGGCACGCGTCGCTTGCCTTTTTGTGGGCCGCTCTTAACGCGCCGTTATGCGCCGCATCGCTTCACACGCGTTCGCAGGACACATCCCGACACATCGACCCCGAACAATCACCCCGACTTCGGCACAGCGATTGCTAGTTGTAGTCGTCATTAACATCCGGTTAAGGGCGACGCTGCCCGGTACCGCGTTTCACCATGTCGCTGAACCTGCGCCAGATCGAAGTCTTCCGGGCCGTCATGATCACCGGCTCCATCAGCGGCGCGTCGCAGTTGCTGTTCGTGTCGCAGCCGGCGGTCAGCCGCCTGCTGTCGCACACCGAGTCGCGCGTCGGCTTCGCCCTGTTCGAGCGCATCAAGGGCCGGCTCTACGCCACGCCCGAGGCCAAGAAGCTGTTCCGCGAGGTGGAACATGTCTACGCCGGCGTGCAGCGCGTGAACACGCTGGCGCGCGAGCTGAGCGAACACCAGGAGGGCATCCTCAACGTGGTGTCCAGCCCCAGCGTGGGCCAGATGGTGATTCCGCTGGCGATGGCGGCCTTCCGCGAGACGCACCCGCAGGTGAAGCTGGGTTTCCAGTTCCTCGGCTTCGCGCCGCTGGTGGAGCGCCTGCTCAACCGCCAGGCCGATCTCGGCGTGACCATCCTGCCGGTGGAGCACCCCAATATAGAGTCCACGCCGTTGGGCAGCGGCCGCCTGGTGTGCATCTGCCCGGTCAATCACCCGCTGGCGCTGCAGGCCTCGCTGGTCGCCACCGACCTGCTGTCCTACCCGCTGATCGCCTACGACCGCGCCTCGCCCTTCGGTGTACTGGTAAGCGGCATGTTCGAAGCGGAAGGCGCCAGCTACCGCACCGCCATCGAAGTGGGCTCGCCGCAGAACGCCTGCGCGCTGGTGATGGCCGGCGCGGGCATCGCCATCGTCGATGAATTCTCGGTACGCAGCTGGCCGAGCAGCCAGCTGGCGGTGCGTCCCATCGAAAATGCACCGAGCGTGCGCGCCAACCTGGTGCATACCCGCTTCGAACCGCTGTCGCAGATCGCCCAGACTTTCATCGCCGTACTCCAGCAGCTCATGCAGAGCGAAGGATTCCGCTCGGACCCCGCTTTGGTGCAGGAGTCTGCGCAGGAATAAAGCATGAGCTGATGTTAAGGGTGTCGCTCATAAAAGCACGCGACACCGTGCGGGGCGGTTTCGAATAATGGCCTCAACGCAACACCACACGGCCATTCAAACATGAGCACGCTAGCCCCTCTTTCCGACCGTCTCGCCACCGCAAAAGGCGTCTTCACGATCTGCCCGACGCCCTTCTCCACCGATGGCTCGCTGGACCTCGCCAGCATCGCTTCGCTGGTGGATTTCCAGATCGAAGCCGGCGTCAACGGCCTGGCCATCCTCGGCTTCCTCGGCGAGTCGCACAAGCTGTCGCAGGACGAGCGCAGCCAGGTCATCCGCACATTCATCAAGCACACCCGTAGCCGCGTGCCGGTATGGGTCGGCGTGCGCGCACTCGGCGTAGCCGGTGCCATCGAACAGGCCCGCGAGGCAGAAGCGCTGGGCGCCGAAGCGGTCTTCGTCGCGCCGCTGGACACCACTGCCGACGCGGTGCAGTTCGACTACTACCGCAGCGTCGCGCAGGCCGTGAAGATCCCCGTCGTCATCCACGATTTCCCGGACTCCTTCGGCACCGAGATCGGCGCCGACCTGGTGGCGCGCCTGGGCCGCGAAGGCGGCGTCGGCATGATCAAGATGGAAGAGCCGCCGGTGGGCCAGAAGATCTCGCGCATCCTGGAACTCGCGCAGGGCAGCACCAAGATCTTCGGTGGCCTGGGTGGCGTCTACTTCCTGGAAGAACTCCAGCGCGGCGCCGTCGGCACCATGACCGGCTTCGCCTTCCCCGAAATCCTGGTGCGCATCTACGAGCACCACGCCGCCGGCAACTTCGCTGCCGCCGCCGCGACCTTCGATCGCTACTGCCCGCTGATCCGCTACGAATTCCAGCCCAAGGTCGGCCTCGCGCTGCGCAAGGCCACCTACATGCGCCGTGGCGTGATCGCCTGCGACGTCATCCGCTCGCCCGGCATGCGCATGGACCCGATCACGATGCGCGAGCTGGAAGCCACGGTGGAGCGCGTCGGCCTGTCGCTGTCGCATCGCGGCACCTACAGCATCGCGTGATCCACGGACACCGCGCGCGCAACACCTACCGTTTTACTTGATTGAGAGAGCCTTCCATGACCGTCGAGATCCACAAGCTGAGCGTCCGTGAAATCGGTGAGCGTCTGCGCACGAAGCAGCTGACCGCCGCGCAGGTCGTCGAGCATTTCCTCGCCCGCATCGAGAAGCTGCAACCCACGCTGAACGCCTTCATCCATGTCGACGTGGAAGGTGCCCGCGCCGCCGCGAAGCACAGCGACGCCCTGTTCGCGAAGGACGAGCCGCGCAGCTGGCTGGAAGGCATCCCGGTGTCGATCAAGGACAACATCTACGTGGCCGGCATGCCCTTCGTGTTCGGCTCACCGCTGTTCAAGGACAACATCGCGCCGCATGACGAGCTGCCCATCGAGCTGCTGCGCGAGGCCGGCGCGATCATCATCGGCAAGACCAACCTGCCGGAGTTCGCCAGCCGCGGCTCCACCTACAACCCGGTGTTCGGCGCCACGGCGAATCCGTGGAACACGGAACTCACCACCGGCGGTTCCAGCGGTGGTTCGGTGGCCTCGGTGGCGGCCGGCATGGTGCCGCTGTCGCTGGGCACCGATGGCGGCGGTTCGATCCGCCGCCCCGCCGGCTACACCGGTCTGGTCGGCCTCAAGCCCACGCTGTCGCGCATCCCGCGTGCGGATGGTTTCTCGTCAGTGCTGTACGACTGCGAAGTGGTCGGCCCCATCGGCCGCACCGTCGACGACGTGCGCCTGATGATGTCGGCGATCGCCCGCCCGCACCGTCGCGACCAGCGCTCGCGCGGCTTCGCGCCGATGACCGAGTTCACCGGTGCGCCCGGCAAGCTGCGCATCCTCTACGTGCCGCGCTTCGGTGACAGCCCGGTCGACCCGGAAATCGCCCGCAGCTGTGCGGAAGCCGCCGAGCGCTTCCGCGCCATGGGCCATGAAATCACCGAAGGCGAGCTGCCTTTCGACATCAAACCGGTGAGCGACAACTGGGCCAAGATCGGCAACGTGTGCATGTCGCTGATGGCGCGCAACAACGCCGCCTTCAAGGACCTGGTGACGCCGGAGTACCGCGACCGTGCGATCACCGGCGACGGCATCTCCGGCGGCGAGTACCAGGGCGTCATCGAGATCCTCTACCAGCTGCGCTCCGCCGTCGGCCTCGCCTTCGAGCAGTACGACATCATCATGACGCCGGCCTCGGCCGCCAACCCCTGGCCGAAGAACGAGCCCTTCCCGCCGGTCATCGACGGCAAGAACGCCGGCCCGCGCGGCCACGCGGTGTTCACCAACTGGGTGAACGCCTGCAGCCACCCCGGCCTCACCCTGCCCGCCGCGCCCACCGCGTCCGGCATGCCGATCGGCTTCCAGCTGGTGGCGGACTTCGGTGCCGACGAGCGCCTGCTGGACCTCGCCAGCCAGTACGAACAGCACCACGAATGGAAGGATCAGTGGCCGGCTTGCTGAGCCGCCCACGGATAGCGCCGGGAGCCAGGCCATGAAGCTGCTGCTGATCAATCCCAATACGAACGCCGCGACCACCCGCATGATGCTGGAGCTCGCGCGTTCGATGGCACCCGCCGACTGGGAGTGGGAGACGCTGACGGCGGAACGTGGCGCCATGCTGATCGACAACCAGGAGGCGCTGCGCATCGCCGCCGCCGAGGTGGTGGCCATGGAGGCACGCATCCGCGCACTGCAGCCGGACGCTGTCATCGTCGCCGCCTTCGGCGACCCCGGCATGCAGACCCTGCGCGATTCGCTCGACATCCCGGTGTTCGGCATCGGTGAATGCGCGATGCGCGAGGCCGACGCGCTGGGCCTGCCCTTCTCCGTCCTCACCATCACGCCTCGCCTGCGCGAATCGACGCTGGCGCAGATCCGTCGCTACGGCTGCGAGGCTCACTTCAACACCCTCGTCATCACCGCCGATGACGCCACCGAGACGGCACGCAGCCACGAAACACTGGTCGCCCGCGTCGCCGCCTCCATCACCCGTGCCATCCACGAGGATGGGTCGAAGGTCCTGGTCATCGGCGGCGGTCCTGTCGCCGCCGCAGCAAAGTCGCTGGACCAGTCCACGGATATCACCGTCATCCAGCCGCTGCTCGCAGCCATCAACAAGGCGCGCAGCACTCTCCGTCCCTCTGCCGCCCTCTCTTCGTAAAGGAAGCATCATGCGTAGCCGTTCCGTCCTGAAACTTTCCTCGCTTGCCGTCGCCGCCGTGCTGGCCAGCTCCATCGCACAGGCCACGCCTGATAACCTGCTGTCGCCGGCCGACTCGGCACTGCCGCCGTTCTCGATGTCCGACCTCGGCGGTGGCATGAAGGGCCTGACCATCGACCTGGCCGCCGAACTGTCCAAGCAGATCGGCCAGAAACTGAACATCGACCCGGCCTCGTGGAGTGCCGCGCTGCCTGGCCTGGCTTCGGGCAAGTACGACCTGCTGCTGGCACCGGTCAACGTGACGCCGGAACGCGCCGCGATGCTGCTGTTCAGCGAGCCCTATCTCGAGAACGACTTCCTGTTCCTGGTGAAGAAGGACGCACCGGCCATCACCGATCCGGTCGGCTTCAAGGGCAAGACCATCGCGGTGAACAAGGGCTCGTCGTTCGAAGCCTGGGTGAAGAGCAAGGCCGAAGAGCTGGACCTGAAGGTGGATACCTATGGCTCGGGCGCTGACGCCATCCAGGCCGTGCAGTCCGGCCGCGCCTTCGGCACGCTGTCCAGCCTGCAGGCCGCCGAGTGGATCGGTGCCAACAACCCGCAGCTGAAGACGAGCTATCGCGTGCGCACCGGTGCGGTCGCCGCCATCGCGTTCCCGAAGAACAACCCGGAACTGCAGCTGCGCGTCTCCAATGCACTGAAGTGCCTGAAGATGAATGGCGTGCTGCCCGCCATCTACGAGAAGTGGACCGGCGCCAAGCTGGCCCCGACCTCGCCGACGGTCGTCGTGTATGAAGGCATCGGCGTGAAGGGCTTCGAGGGTTACAAGCCCGACGCGCCCAAGCCGGTCTGCAAGTAAGCCCCCCGCCCTCGTGAAACCTGAGAAGTTGCCTTGACCATGCAGAAGAAGATCATTCTGGAAGCCGTCGACATCAGGAAGGACTACGGCGACCTGCGCGTGCTCAACGGCGTCGACATCCGGGTCCGCGAGGGCGAACTGGTGTCCATCATCGGCCCCTCGGGCTCCGGCAAGAGCAGCCTGCTGCGCTGCTGCAACCTGCTGGAGCGCCCGACCGCCGGGCAGATCATCTTCGATGGCGAGGACATCACGCGCGACACCGTGAACATCAACCGCGTGCGCCAGAACATGGGCATGGTGTTCCAGCAGTTCAACCTGTATCCGCACCTGAACGTGCTGGCCAACGTGAGCCTCGCGCTGCGCTGCGTCGGCAAGCTCGGCAAGGCGGAGGCCAACGCGGTGGCCATGGAAGCGCTCACCCAGGTGGACATGGCGCACAAACGCGACGCGTTTCCCGGCCAGCTCTCCGGCGGTCAACAACAACGCGTGGGCATCGCCCGCGCGGTGGCGCTGAATCCCAAGATCATCCTCTTCGACGAGCCGACCAGTGCGCTCGACCCGGAACTGGTGTCCAGCGTGCTCGCCGTGATGAAGAGCCTGCGCGAACGCGGCATGACCATGCTGGTGGTGACACACGAGATGGGCTTCGCCCGCGACCTGTCCGACCGTGTGATCTTCATGGACGGCGGTGTGGTGGCGGCGAACGACACGCCGGATGTGATCTTCTCGTCGCAAGGCAACGAGCGCATGCGCAGCTTCCTGTCGCGGTTCCTGAACGAGCGCTGAGATGAGCCAGGCCGCCGACAGTGGATTGATCCACACCTTCTTCAACGCCGACATCGTCCGCCAGACGTCGCCGATGGTCATGGAGGCCGTCGGCCAGACCATCGCCATCGGCGTGCTGGTGATCGTCGCCGGCATCCTGCTCGGCACCGCGCTGGCCACCTGGCGTTTCCATACGCAGAGCCGGGTGCTCCGGGCGCTGATCGTAGGCTATGTCGACGTGCTGCGCGCGATGCCGCCCCTGGTCATCCTGATCCTGGTGTACTTCGCCCTGCCCTACGTGAACATCTCCATCGGGTCGGTGCTCGCCACCTTCCTGTGCCTGAGCGTGATCCTCTCCGCCTTCATCGAGGAATGCGTGTGGTCGGGGATCATGACCTTGCCGAAAGGCCAGATGGAAGCGGCGCGCTCCACCGGCATGAGCTGGTGGCAGAGCATGCGCCACGTGATCCTGCCGCAGGCGCTGCGCCTGTCGCTGCCGCAGATCACCAACCGCTGCATCGCCGCCATCAAGAACACCGCGCTGGGCTCCGTCATCGGCTTCGCCGAAATCCTCGGCTCCGCCCAGGCCGCCAGCAGCGACTACGCCAACCCGACGCCGCTGACCCTCTGCGCCATCCTCTACATCGGCCTCATCTATCCGCTGGTGCTGGCCTCGCGCTACCTCGAACATCGGGCAGGAATCCGGTAATGCAGGAAATCCTCGACACCTTCTTCAACCCGGCCGTCGCGGTCCAGGTCCTGCCGATGCTGCTCAGCGGCCTGTGGATGACCGTGAAGCTGGCCGCGCTGATCATCCCGCTGGGCCTGCTCGGCGGACTGGCGCTCGCCCTCGCCCACACCCAGACGCGCTCGCGCAAGGTCCGCATCGCGATCAACCTCTACGTCGATTTCTTCCGCTCGTTCCCGCAGCTGGTGCTGGTGATCTTCGTGTCCTTCGCGACACCCTTCATCGGCATCGAGCTTTCACCCGTGGTCGCGCTGGCCATCAGCTTCATGCTGTCGACCTCCGCGTACTACTGCGAGATCCTGCGCGCCGGCATCACCGCCATTCCGGCCGGCCAGACCGAGGCCGCGCGCTCCACCGGCATGAGCGCGACGCAGACCCTGCGTCACGTCGTGCTGCCCCAGGCCTTCCGCAACGTGCTGCCGGACCTGCTGGGCAACAGCATCGAGATCTTCAAGGGCACTTCGCTGGCCAGCGTGCTCGGCATGTCGGAGCTGCTGTACAGCGCACAGTCCGCGCAGTCGGTACTGTTCAACCCGACACCCCTGGTGCTGGCAGCCGCGATCTATCTCGCCCTGCTGTGGCCGGCGGTGCGCTTCATCAGCGCACTGGAATCCTCGCGCAGGGCGCAGGGCGGCTAGAGGCGGGTGTCGGGAAGCTGTGCCAGGTCAACGACGCGTGCGGGGCGCCCACTACACTCACTGTATGCGTCGCGTGTTCCGTGCCCTTCTCGTCTGTCTGCTGGCCCTCAGCGTCCCCGTCCAGGGCGTGGCGGCATTGCTGGCCAGTGGGTCACCGATGCAGATGCAGGACCTGTCGGGCACCGACCAGGCCAGCTGCCACGCCGCGCAGTCCGCTGCCGGCACGGATGACGGTCACCCGACCCACCATGCCGCGGCGGACAAACTGAAAGCCTGCGGCGGTTGCTACGGAACCCTGCTTGATCTCGTCAGCCTGCCCGTGATGTCCGCCCCGCTGGGCAGCGACGTCCTCGTCAGTCGAAGCAGCGATGCATTGTCCGGCCACATTCCGGCCGGGCTGGAGCGCCCTCCCCGAAACATCTCCTGATCCCGTGAAGCGTCGCCGCCACCATCGTGGCGGAGGCCTGTCCTCATCCATCAGGAGAGTCTCATCATGAAGTTCCGCATCATCCTTGCGGCCACCGCACTCGCGCTGGCCGCCACCACTCCGTCCCTCTTCGCCCAGGGCAGCATGCATCACCACGGCCATGCCCCCAGCCCTGCAATGACTGCCGCCGAGGTCCGTGCAATCGACCCCGGCACGAACAGGATCACCCTCAGGCACGAGGCCGCACAAGACGCCGGCATGCCCGCCATGACCATGGCGTTCGGCATGGCGAAAGGGCTGGCGCTGCCGGCCGGCCTCAAGGCCGGTGACAAGGTGCAGGTCCGCATCGAAGACGTCGGCGGCACGCCGACCGTCACCCGTCTGACCCGCTGAGGAGTCTCCCATGCTCGACAGACCATGGCACATGGTCTGGCTCGCGGCCGTGCTCGCGCACGCCGTCGGGTCAGCACGCGCCCGCATCAGCACCACCATCCGCGCAGGCATGCGTTCCGGCATCCGGACACATCATGCTGGCGACACCTGCGCAGCAGCACGGCGGATCACCGTGCTGCTATTGCTCGGCGCCACTAGCGCAGCGCAGGGCACCGAAGCACTGACGCTGGCGGAGGCACAGCGGATCGCCGAAAACCGCGCACCGCAACTCACCGCGGCGCACGCGCAGGAAAGCGCGGCCCGCGACATGGCAGCCGCGGCAGGCCAGCTTCCGCCCCCCGTACTGAAGTTCGGCGTCAACAACGTGCCCGTGAGTGGCGAGATGGCATGGAGCCTGACGCGCGACGGCATGACCATGCGCCAGATCGGCCTCATGCAGGAGCTGACGCGTGGCGGCAAACGCCAGGCACAGGTCGAGCGCGCACTCGGCGAAGCAGGCCTCGCCCAGGCGGCCCGCCGCCAGGCACTGGCAGACGCGCGCCGCGACAGCGCACTGGCCTGGCTGGACCTGAGCTACCTGGAGTCCATGCGCCAGCTGGTGTCGGCACAGCTCGACGAACTGCGCCTGCAGCAGCAGGCCACAGAGGCAGCCTTCCGCAGCGGTCGTGGCCCGCAGGCCGACATGCTGGCCAACGAGCTGGCCACCGCACGCACACGCGACCAGCTTGCGCAGATGCAGCGTGACATCGCCATGGCGCGCATACGCCTGGCACGCTGGATCGGCGACGAGGCGCAGCGGCCGGTGGCATCGCCACCCGCGGCACAGGGCCTGAACTGGCAGACCGATGGGCGTGACGATGGCCTCGACGCGCATCCTGCCCTGGCCACGCAACTGGGCATGGTGAACCTGGCCGAGGCCGAGGCACGGCTGGCGCGCGAGCGTCGCACGCCCGACATGGCCATCGAGGTGATGTACAGCCAGCGCGGCTCGGATTACGCCGACATGGTATCGGTCAACATCTCCCTGCCTCTGCCCTGGGACCGCGCCAACCGGCAGGACCGCGAGCTCGCGGCCAGCCTCGCACGCGTGGATGCTGCCCGCGCCGCCCGCGAGGACATGCATCGCGCCTACCGCGCCGAAGTGCGCGAGCGCTTCGCAGCCTGGCAGGCCGACCGCGAGCGGCTGGCCCGCTACGACGCCGAACTGGTCCCGCTGGCCGCAGCACAGGTGGACGCCGCACTGGCGGCCTACCGCGCCGGTACCGGCATGCTGGATCGCGTGCTGGAAGCCCGCCGCATGCAGCTCGATACCCGCATGGAACGCCAGCGGGTGGCGCTGGAAGCCGCCCGCGGCTGGGCGCAGATCAATTTCCTGAATCCACAGGACGGCAACAGCGCCGTCGACGGAGCACAACCATGAAGCGCACGACTCTTCACGCCATCGTCATCGGCACCGCCTTCGTCGCCGTCGCAGCGGGTGCCTACCGACTCGGTGGCCGCCACAATGTCTCACCCGCGACCGATGCCGCGACCAGCCCGCAGGTCGACGCCACCAGCGGCCGCCGCGTGCTGTACTGGCACGACCCCATGGTGCCCGGCCAGAAGTTCGACAAGCCCGGCAAGTCACCCTTCATGGACATGCCCCTGGTGCCCGTCTATGCCGACGCGGCCGCGGATACCGGTGGCGTCAGCGTGAGCCCCCGCCAGACCCAGAGCCTGGGCCTGCGCACGGCTAGCGCCACGCCGGGCCGCCTCACACCCCAGGTGGAGGCCGGTGGCAGCGTCGCCTGGAACGAGCGGGGACTCGCCGTGGTGCAGGCACGCAACACCGGCTTCGTCGAACGGCTTTTCGTGCGCGCCACGCTGGACCATGTCGAGAAAGGACAGGCACTCGCCGAGATCTACGTACCCGACTGGGTCGCCGCACAGGAGGAGTTCCTCGCAGTGCGCAGGATGCAGGGTGAGGGCACCGTCGCGCTGGTCGACGCGGCCCGTACGCGCATGCGCCAGGCCGGCATGCCGGAGGCATTGATTGCGGAGGTCGAGCGCAAGGGCGCGGTGCAGGCACGCGTCACGATCAGCGCGCCGCAAGCCGGCAGCGTGGTGGAGCTGGCGGTACGCGAGGGAATGACCGTGGCGCCCGGCGCCACGCTGTTCCGCTTGAACGCGCTGGACAGCGTATGGGTCGTCGCCGAAGTACCGGAGGCCCAGGCGGCCCTGCTGCGCCCCGGCGCTCCGGTGTCGGCGCTGGCCGCAGGCTTCCCCGGCGAACGCTTCGGCGGTCGGGTGCAGGCCATCCTGCCGGAAGTGGAGGCAGCTACCCGCACCCTGCGCGTGCGCATCGAACTGGCCAATCCAGGCCGCCGTCTCGCACCGGGCATGTATTTGCGGCTGGCTTTCGACAGTGCGGCGCGCGAAGCGCTGCTCATCCCGCAGGAAGCACTGATCCGCACCGGCCGGCGCGTGGTGGTGATGCTGGCCGAAGGCGAAGGCAGGTACCGCCCGGTGGACGTCGCAACCGGGCTGGAGGCCGATGGCCAGGTGGAGATCCGCTCCGGGCTCGCAGCCGGCCAGCAGGTGGTCGTGTCCGGGCAGTTCCTGCTCGATTCGGAAGCCAGCCTGCGCGCCGTGACGCCACGCCTGGATGAACCAGGCAAGACCGCCGGCAAGGAGTACCAGGTCGAGGCGGTGTTCGAATCGGTCCTGGATGATCTCGTCATGCTGTCGCATCCGCCGGTGCCCGAACTGAAGTGGGGGGCGATGACCATGGGCTTCAGGCAACCCGCCGGTGGCCTGCCCAAAGACCTCAAGGCAGGCCAGAAACTGCGCGTTGCCTTCACCGTGCCGGAGGGCGGCGAACCGCAGCTCACGCAGGTGACGGTGACGGGAGGCGGACAATGATCGCCGCCCTGATCCGCTGGTCCATCGCCAACCGCTTCCTCGTCCTGCTGGCGACGGTCGCCCTCACGGCATGGGGCGTGATTGCCGCGCTGCGCACGCCGCTGGATGCGCTGCCGGACCTCTCCGACGTGCAGGTCATCATCCGCACCAGCTACCCGGGACAGGCGCCGCAGATCGTCGAGAACCAGGTGACCTATCCGCTCACCACCACCATGTTGTCGGTGCCGGGCGCGAAGACGGTGCGGGGCTTCTCCTTCTTCGGCGACTCCTACGTCTACATCCTGTTCGAGGATGGCACCGACCTCTACTGGGCACGCTCGCGCGTGCTGGAGTACCTCAACCAGGTGCAGTCGCGCCTGCCGGCCAGCGCGAAGCCAGCGCTGGGACCGGATGCCACCGGAGTCGGCTGGATCTATAGCTACGCACTGGTCGACAGGAGCGGCAAGCACGACCTCTCCCAGTTGCGGAGCCTGCAGGACTGGTTCCTCCGCTACGAACTGAAGACGGTGCCCGGCGTCGCGGAAGTGGCCTCCATCGGCGGCATGGTTCAGCAATACCAGGTGCAGCTGAACCCGGAACGCCTGCGTGCCTACAACCTCGGCCATCAGGCGGTGATCGACGCGATCGGCCGCGCCAACCAGGAGACCGGAGGTTCGGTACTGGAACTGGGTGAAGCCGAGTACATGGTGCGCGCCAGCGGCTACCTGAAGACCCTGGACGACTTCCGCAGGATTCCGCTGGCGACCCAGCCGTCCGGCATCGCCGTGCGCCTGGGCGACGTGGCCAGCGTGCAGCGCGGGCCCGAGATGCGACGCGGCATCTATGAACTGGATGGCGAAGGCGAAGTGGCCGGCGGCGTGATCGTGATGCGCTCCGGCAAGAATGCGCTGGAGACCATCGACGCCGTGAAGGCCAGGCTGGACGAGCTCCGGCACAGCCTGCCCGAGGGCGTGGAGGTGGTGTCCACCTACGACCGCAGCGGACTCATCGAACGCGCGGTGGAGAACCTCGGCTGGAAGCTGGTGGAGGAGTTCATCGTAGTGGCCGTGGTGTGCTTCATTTTCCTGTTCCACCTGCGCTCATCGCTGGTGGCCATCGTGTCGCTACCACTGGGCGTGTTGATGGCTTTCATCGTCATGCACTGGCAAGGCGTGAACGCCAACATCATGTCGCTCGGTGGCATCGCGATCGCCATCGGGGCGATGGTGGACGCCGCCGTGGTGATGATCGAGAACGCCCACAAGCATCTGGAGAAATGGAAGCACGCCCACCCCGGCGAAGAACCACGCGGCGAAGCGCACTGGCGCATCATCGGCGACGCTGCGACCGAGGTCGGCCCGGCGCTGTTCTTCTCGCTGCTGGTGATCACGCTGTCCTTCATTCCGGTGTTCACGCTGGAGGCGCAGGAGGGTCGCCTGTTCTCGCCGCTGGCCTTCACCAAGACCTATGCCATGGCCGCCGCCGCCGCACTGGCGGTGACGCTGATCCCGGTGCTGATGGGCTACCTGATCCGCGGGCGCATTCCGGACGAGCAGAAGAACCCGCTCAACCGCCTGCTGATCCGCCTGTACCGGCCGCTGCTGGACGCCGTGCTGGCGCGTCCCAAGGCGACGCTGGGCGCGGCCCTCGTGCTGTTGCTGGCAAGCCTGTGGCCGCTCCAGCACATCGGTGGTGAATTCCTGCCGCCACTGGACGAAGGCGACCTGCTGTACATGCCCACGGCACTGCCGATGCTGTCCGCCGGCAAGGCCAGCGAACTGCTGCAGCAGACCGACCGCCTCATCAAGTCGGTGCCCGAGGTCGCGCGCGTGTCCGGCAAGGCCGGCCGTGCCGAAAGCGCCACCGACCCGGCGCCGCTGGAGATGTTCGAAACCACCATCCAGTTCAGACCGAAGAGTGAATGGCGGCCCGGTATGACCACCGAGAAGCTGATCGAGGAGCTGGACCGCGTGGTGAAGGTGCCGGGCCTCGCCAACATCTGGGTGCCACCGATCCGTAACCGCATCGACATGCTGGCCACCGGCATCAAGAGCCCGGTCGGCATCAAGGTGAATGGCACGGACCTGGCGCAGATCGAACAGCTCACCACGCAGGTCGAACACATCGTGAAGGAAGTGCCGGGTGTCAGCTCCGCGCTGGCCGAGCGCCTGACCGGTGGCCGCTACATCGACGTGGACATCGACCGCGACGCCGCCGCGCGCTACGGCATGAACATCGCCGACGTTCAGAGCGTGGTGGCCTCGGCCATCGGTGGCGAGAACGTCGGTGAGACGGTAGAGGGGCTGGCGCGCTATCCGATCAACGTGCGCTATCCGCGTGAGCTGCGCGACTCGCTGCAGCGCCTGCGCGAGCTTGCAATCGTCGGCCCCATGGGACAGCGCCTGAACCTGGGCGACGTGGCGCAGCTGCGCATCAGCGATGGCCCGCCGATGCTGCGTAGCGAGAACGCGCGACTGTCCGGCTGGGTGTATATCGACATCCGTGGCCGCGACCTCGCCGGCACCGTGCGCGACATGCAGACCGCCGTGCGCGAGCAGTTGACGCTGCCCGCAGGCTACTCGCTCGCCTGGTCCGGCCAGTTCGAGTACCTGGAACGGGCCACGGCAAAGATGAAGCTGGTGGTACCCGCCACGCTGCTGATCATCTTCGTGCTGCTGTACCTGACCTTCCGCCGCGTAGACGAAGCCCTGCTGGTCATGGCCACCCTGCCTTTCGCCCTGGTAGGCGGCATCTGGCTGCTGTGGCTGCTGGGCTACAACCTGTCGGTGGCCGGCGCGGTCGGCTTCATCGCACTCGCGGGCGTGGCGGCGGAGTTCGGTGTGATCATGCTGCTGTACCTCAAGCACGCCTGGGAGGACCGCGTTGCCCAGGAGAGGCACGACGATCAGGCCCTGCTCGACGCCATCCGCGAAGGCGCCGTGCTGCGTGTGCGCCCGAAGGCCATGACCGTCGCGGTGATCATTGCCGGCCTGCTGCCCATCATGTGGGGCAGCGGCACCGGCTCCGAGGTGATGCAGCGTATTGCCGCACCGATGGTCGGCGGCATGATCACCGCACCGCTGCTGTCCATGCTGCTCGTGCCGGCGGCCTGGCTGCTGATGCGGCGCAGGGCAGCCGCGGCTACCGGTCCGGCCATCGCCGCCGGCGACCTGCATGGTGAAGTGGCACGGACGACAGACCCTGTCACCACACCCGGCGGCTAGCGCCGGGACAGGGAGACAGCCCTTCCGTTCACCCGGCGGTGACGGCAGGGCTGCCTCCGGCTGACCGATGCAGGCAAAGGCCCGCGCCCGGCAGGGAGCCCCATAGTGCAGACCCTGGAAGGGGCGCTGCCAAGCCCTCCGACCTCAGAAGTTGACCTGGCTCAAAACCTATATGTAGTCGTAAAAGGCTAAGTAGATACTACCTATAGTATCTGCCGGCTGTTTCGTGGCTCCCCGCAGGAGCCGCCCGTCCACGCCAGCCGGCATTCTCCAGGGAGACGCATCCATGCTTCAGGTCCTCAAACGCGATGGCACAGCCGCACAGTTCGACATCCTGAAAGTCGCGGTCGCCTGCCAGAAGGCCGCCAGTGCGGCCGGCGCAGAGAACCCCAGTTCGGTCGCCCTGAACGTCGCCGCCGAAGTCGAGGAGCGCTGCCGTCGCAACAGTGGCGACGTGCTCGACATCCCCACCATCCAGCAGTACGTGGAAGACGCGCTGATGCGCCTCCACCCCGAGGTGGCGCGGATCTACATCGAGTACCGCCACGACCGCGACAACATCCGCGTCAAGGGCTCCAGCCTGCATGCCCAGTTGATGGGCCTGGTCGACAAGACCGACGAGGACGCGGTCACCGAAAACGCCAACAAGGACGCCAACGTATTCCCGGTGATGCGCGACCTGATGGCAGGCATCGTGTCCAAGCAGTTCGCCAGCAACTTCCTGTCGAAGGAGGTGCTGCAGGCCCACAACAGCGGTGACCTGCACTTCCATGACCTGGACTACTCGCCCTTCCTGCCGTTTACCAACTGCTGCCTGGTCGACCTGAAAGGCATGCTGGAACAGGGCTTCCACCTGGGCAACGCGGGTATCGAAAGCCCGAAGTCGGTGGGCGTGGCCTGCGCGGTCACCGCGCAGATCATCGCGCAGGTGGCCAGCCACCAGTACGGCGGCACCACCATTCCGGACATCGACCGGACGCTCGCACCCTATGTGCAGAAGAGCTACGAGAAGAACCTGGAGGTCGCCCAGCAGTACGCGATCGCGGAACCGGAGCGCTACGCCCGCGAGCGCACCGAGAAGGAGACCTACGACGGCATCCAGGCCTGCGAGTACGAGATCAACACGCTGTTCAGCTCCAACGGCCAGCAGCCCTTCGTGACCTTCTCCTTCGGCATGGGCGCCAGCTGGCAGGAACGCGCGGTGCAGCGCGCCATCCTGCAGGTGCGCATCAAGGGCATGGGCAAGGAAGGCATCACGCCGGTGTTCCCCAAGCTGGTGTTCTTCATCGAGGAAGGCCTGAACCTGCGTCCGGAAGACCCGAACTACGACATCAAGCAACTGGCGCTGGAATGCGCATCGAAGCGGATGTACCCAGACATCATTTCCGCGAAGCTCAACCGCCAGCTCACCGGCTCGTCGGAGCCGGTGTCGCCGATGGGCTGCCGCAGCTTCCTGTCGGTATGGCGTGACGAGGAAGGCCGCGAAGTGCTGGCTGGCCGCAACAACCTGGGCGTGGTGAGCGTGAACCTGCCGCGTATCGCCATCGAGGCACGGCAGGACCAGAAGCGCTTCTTCGAGATCCTCGACGAGCGCCTGGTGGTCGCGCGCAAGGCGTTGATGACGCGCATCGAGCGCCTGGAAGGCGTGAAGGCGAACATCGCGCCCATTCTCTACACCGAGGGCGCCTTCGGCGTGCGCCTGAAACCGGACGAGGACATCCTCACGCTGTTCCGCGATGGCCGTGCGTCGATCTCCTTGGGCTACATCGGCCTGCATGAAGTGGCGCTGCTGATGTCCGACGGCGAGCACCCGTTCGGCAACGAAGCGCTGCAAGCCTTCCTGCGCAAGGTGGTGTCGCATCTGGCGATGACCACGAAGCAATGGAAGATCGAATCCGGCTGGGGCTTCTCGCTGTACTCCACGCCCAGCGAATCGCTGTGCCACCGCTTCTGCAAGCTGGACGCCGCACGTTACGGCGACATCGCCGGCGTGACCGACAAGGGCTACTACACCAACTCCTTCCACCTGGACGTTGCGCGCAAGGTGAATCCTTTCGAGAAGATCCAGTATGAGAAGGGCTTCGCGGACGCCGCATCCGGCGGGCACATCACCTACGTCGAGCTGCCCAACATGCGCCACAACCTGAAGGCGTTGGAACGGATCTGGGACCACGCCATCGACAACGTGCCCTACTTCGGCACCAACACGCCGGTGGACTCCTGCGGCCGATGCGGCTTCATGGGCGAAGCGCTGGCCACCGCTGAAGGCTTCACCTGTCCCGAGTGCGGCAACCACGACAGTGGCAGCCTGTCGGTGACGCGCCGCGTGTGCGGCTACCTCGGCAGCCCGAACGCACGCCCGTTCAACGCCGGCAAGCAGAAGGAAGTAATCCGTCGCGTGAAGCATCTGGCGACGCAGTCACCGGAAGCGCTGCCGCAGCCCGGCGCGCGACCCCACACGGAGCCCGAGCCGCAGGTGGCATGACGGGGTTGGCAACTGAGTTGGAAACTGAGTTAGCAACCAGGTTGGCGGCTGAGTTCGCATGAACTACGACAGGTACTACAGCCAGGATGTCGTGAATGGAGAGGGCCTGCGCGTCACGCTGTTCGTCACCGGCTGCGCGCACGCCTGCCCCGGCTGCTACAACCGCTCGACCTGGAACCGGCTCAGCGGACAGCCCTTTACCGACGAAGTACGCGAGCGCCTGCTCGACCTGTGCGAGGAGCACGACGGCCTGAGCCTGTCCGGCGGCGATCCGCTGATGCCGGCCAACCGCGACGCCATCGCGGACCTGTGCCGGCGCTTCAAGCAGCGCTACCCGGACAAGGACATTTGGATGTGGACCGGCTACCTCTACGAAGAGGTACAGGAACTCGAACTGCTACGAGACGTGGACGTGCTGATCGACGGCCGCTATGTGCAGGAGCAACCGACCTGCAAACCCTGGCGGGGATCGGACAACCAGCGGCTGATCCGCCTGGACGTCGCGCGTACGGCAGCAGATCCGTCGGCGATCGGTGCGCTCAACGTCACGGACTGAACGCGGGTCGACGACCGATTCAGGACTCGCTGCCCTTCACCACCACGGCTTCACCGATCGCATAGAAGTGGCCGCCCGCGATGTAGTGCAGACTGCGCAGCGCCGGGTCGGCGTCTTCGAAATGCCAGTGGCCGTCGCGGAATACGCGATCATCGGCCCAGGCGCCGACCACTTCGCCGATGAACAGGTCGTAGGCCTGCTGGTTGTGTGGCTCCGGCACGAGCCTGCAGGCCAACCAGGCCGAGCAACCAGCGACGAAGGGCAGGTCATGCCCCTCGATACCGAACAACTCCACGCCACACTCCCGCAACTTGTGCGGCTCGCTGTGCAGGCTGCGGTTACCGACCGCATGCGTCATGCCTGCCTGCACCGCCGTCGGCACCTGGATGACGAAGCGACCACTGCGCTCGACCAGCGCGCGCGTGGCGGTGGCCTTGTCGAGCACGACAGTCAGCTTCGGCGGCGCATAGTCCAGCGCGCAGCACCAGGACGCGGCCATCACGTCCTCAACGCCATCGTGACGGGCGGACACCAGCACCGTGGGGCCGTGGTTGATGAGGCGGTACGACTTGCCAAGCTCGACCGGTGCCAGATGGCTTTCAGCAGGCCGGTTGTCCATGGTGGTTCCTTACGCAAACGGGAAGGGGGAAGGGGAAGGGGAAAAAGAGGGCGGATTGGTTGATCGATGCCGGAATGAGATGGGTGCCCGCGCAAGCCAGAGCCGCCCCCGTCGCGGGTCATGAGGAGTTTTGCTGCGTGAGCCGGAAGGCTTCGGCTTCGTCCTGCAGCCAGGAGACCAGCGCACGCGCGGCGGTGTTGCGTGCCGCCCGCTTCGACTGCACCAGGTGATAGCCCGCCGCCAGCGGCACGTGGTCCGGCCAGGCTTCGACCAGCCGGCCTTCGCGGACGTCATTCTCGATCAGCACCGCATGGCCGACCGCGATGCCCAGCCCGGCCACCGCAGCCGTCAGCGTCGCTTCCGCGTCCTGGAACTTCATGTTCCGGTCGCTGCTGAGTTCCGCAGCGCCCAGTTCGGCCAGCCAGCGAGGCCACTTGCTGCTGCGCAGGGAGTCGTGCAGCCAGCAGAAGCGCGCGAGCTGCGCGATCCGCTTCACAGGCGTCTCGCCGAGCAGGCGTGGCGCAGCCACCGGCACGAGGCTGTCCTGCATCAGCAGGCGGGCGCCGGGCCAGGCACCATCGCCATAGTGCACGGCGAGATCGAAGCGTTCCTTGTGGTAGTCCGCGTCCCAGATCGAGGTCGCCAGTTCGATCTCGACATCGGCCAGCGCCGTCGGTAGCCGCGTGAGCCGCGGCACCAGCCAGCGCGCGGCAAAGGACGGCATGGCGAGGATGCGGATCTTCGGCCGTTCGCCGGCACGGGTGACGCGAAGTGCGGCCTGGTCCAGCTCGTCGAGCACGCGCAGCACGGTCTCCAGGTACAGCTCGCCGGCCTGCGTGAGTTGCACGCTGCGATGGCCGCGCAGCACCAGCGTCTGCTGCAGGTGGGCCTCCAGCGCCGCGATATGCCGGCTGACGGCGGACTGCGCGTAGCCGAGGTCGCGCGCGGCGGCGGTGAAGCTGCCGCAGCGCGCGAGGGCACGGAAGGTGCGGAGGGCTGCAATCGGAATGTCATTCATGGTCATGCCAGCCAGGTTGCGGACAAGGCGGGGATCCTGTTCTCCATCCATTGTCCATCAGACCACCCTGCACGTACCGACCACGTCTGCATTCCTGCAGCCCCGGGAGGCTTACAGCGCCAGTGCCTTGAGTGCGGTCACCACGGCCTGTCCGAAGGGCGTCGCCGAAGCGGGGTTCTGCCCGGTGATCAACCGGCCATCGATCACCACCTTGCTCTGGAACACCGGAGCTTCTTCGAAGACCGCCTTGTTGGCGCGTAGCGCGGTTTCCAGGTCGAAGGGCACCAGCTTGTCATACTGCCGCGACAGCTCCTCCTCGGTGGTGAAGGCCGTCAGCTTGCGGCCGGCGATCAGCGAAGTGCCGTCGGACAGCTTCAGGTCGATCAGGCCAGCCGGGCCGTGGCAGACGGCACTGACGATGCCACCGCGCTCGTAGATGGAGCGGACGATGGTGTGCAGGCGCTCGTTGCGGGCGAAATCCCACATCGGGCCATGGCCACCCACCAGCATGACAGCCGCGTAGCGGGTCGGATCGACGCGCGACAGCGGGATGCTGTTGGCCAGCTTGTTGCGCTGCTCGGGCTGGATCCAGAACCAGCTGTTGCCCTCGTCCTTGAGGTCGAAGCCATCGAAGGGTGGCATGCCGCCCTGCGGGCTGGCGATGTCGTAGGTATAGCCGGACTCGGTGAACACCTTCGCGGGATGGGTCAGCTCCGGAAACCAGAAGCCGGCCACCAGACCCTGGCCCTTGCGGTCATGGCTGGTGACGACGATCAGGATGCGCTTGTCAGCGCCGGCTTCCGCGCGGGCGGGCGTCGTCGGCGTGCTGGCGCTCGCGCTGCCGCTGGCCAGCACGGTGGCCGTCAGGGCCGCGCCGAGGGCTTTCATCGCCAGGCGCCGGTTGTTCGGGTTCATGGTCTGTTCCTCCACTGGATGTACGGGTTGGTCACGAGTCCGCGGGCATGCAGGACCGTGCAGCGGATTGAACGCCACAACCCGGGTCACGGTGGGGAACGCATGCCATCCGCTTTCCGGATGGCAGAAAGACACGCGGCCCGGGCATGACTGCACCCGGGCCGCTTGAGACCGACGAACGAGACCGCCAAACGAAACGGACGGGTCAGCCGCTTCGCTTCGGCAGTTTCCAGCCCGGCCGGATGAAGTGGCAGGTGTAACCCGTCGGGTAGTGCTGCAGATAGTCCTGGTGCTCCGCCTCGGCATCCCAGAAGGGGCCGGCCGGTGCCAGTTCGGTCACTACCCTGCCCGGCCACAGGCCGGAGGCGTTCACGTCGGCAATGGTGTCCTCGGCGATCGCTTCCTGCTCTTCGCTGGTGAAGTAGATGCCGGAACGGTAGCTGGCACCACGGTCGTTGCCCTGCCGGTTCAGCGTGCTGGGGTCGTGGATCTGGAAGAAGAACTCCAGCAGCGTGCGGTAGCTGATACGCGCCGGGTCGAACACGATCTCGATGCCCTCCGCGTGCGTGCCGTGGTTGCGGTAGGTCGCGTTGGGTACGTCGCCTCCGGTGTAGCCGACGCGCGTGGAGATGACGCCCGGCAGCTGGCGCACCAGCTCCTGCACGCCCCAGAAGCAGCCGCCGGCCAGCACCGCACGTTCGGTGCCGGCGGTGTCACGCGCGCTGGCGTGTTGTGTTGCCGTGGTGATGCCGCTCATTTCACGTCCTCCACCTGATCCACGTAATCGCCATACCCCTGCGTCGCCATGTCGTCGCGATGGACGAAGCGCAGCGAGGCCGAATTGATGCAGTAGCGCAGGCCGCCACGATCACGCGGGCCGTCCTCGAAGACGTGGCCGAGGTGGCTGTCGCCGCTGGCGGACCGCACTTCGGTGCGGATCATGCCGTGGGTGGTGTCGCGCAGCTCGGCGACGTTGGCGGGGACCAGCGGCTTCACGAAGCTGGGCCAGCCGCAGCCGGACTCGTACTTGTCGCTGGAGGCGAACAGCGGCTCGCCGGACACGATATCGACGTAGATGCCGGGCTGCTTGTTGTGCAGATATTCGCCGGTGCCGGGGTACTCGGTGCCGTTCTGCTGGGTGACGCGGAACTGCTCGGGCGTCAGGCGGGCGATGGCGTCGTCGGTCTTGCGGTACTGGGACATGCTGGGCTCCTTGCGGGGGTGGGCCTCGTGGGCACCATCTTAGATGCTGGCAGGTAGCGGAAATTCAATCCCCACCGGATCGCCCGCAGGAGACCGGGGTACGGCAGGGCTTGACGATGGTTTCCGGAGAAACTATGTTGATATGGTTTCCACGGATACCATCATGGCGCGATCACGCACATCTCCCTCTCCGCAGCCACTGGAAGCCCACGTCGGCTTCTGGATGCGCTTCGTCTCCAACCATGTATCGGACCGCTTCCGCAGGCTCGTGGAGGAGGCCGGCGTGTCAGTCACCGAATGGGTAGCGCTGCGCACCCTGTACGACGGCGAGGTGACCACCCACGCCGCCCTGATCGACGCGCTGGGCATGACCAAGGGCGCGGCCTCCAAGGTGCTGACGCGGCTGGCGGACAAGGGGCTGGCCCAGCGCCACTACGCGGAGGACAGCGCGAAGGCGCAGGTGCTGGCGCTGACGCCGGCGGGCCGCGCGCTGGTGCCGCGGCTGGCCGCGCTGGCGGACGAGAACGACGCGCACTTCTTCGGCCACCTGGATGCCACGGAGCACAAGGCGCTGATGGCCCTGCTGCAGGACCTGGTGCAACGCCACCAGCTCAAGGACCTGCCGGTGGACTGAGGCCGCCGATCCACCGCACCAGGGCCGGTAGATAGAGGCCAGCCCGCAGGCCCACGGCACCCGCCGGACGCCTGTCCCCAATCTGGAAAAGACAACATGGATACACAGACCCGCGACACCATCGAGCGCTGCGCGCAGGCATCCAGCGACGGCACGGCCAGCTTCGGCCAGATCGTGCAGGCGCTACTGGCGGCCGGCGTGGAGTCTTATCACGCCGACTACCGCGGCCGGCTCACCACCTACTATCTGCCGGACGGCGACACGCTGGACGTCGCCCTGCCGGTGCCGGATGTCACCATCGGCCAGCAGTTCGATGCGACAGCGGTGCAGGTGGCGATCCGCGGCTCACAGCGCGGCGAAGTGAAGTACCCGGAGTTCAAGCGACTGTCGATGACGGCAGGCTGCATCGGCTACACGGTGTGGCTGGCGGGCCGCCACGTGAGCTACTACGGCCGCCGCGGCGACACCCATGTGGAGCATTTTCCGAGCTGAGTCCGAGCTGAGTCCGAGCTGAGTCCGAGCTGCGTTTGACCTGAGCCCGGACTGAATCCCGGCAGCGCCCGGACCGGGCGGCAAGATTCCGCGCGCTGCGCCGCTCAGCGATCCGCCTGCGACGTGGCCAGCACGAAGCGGCGCTTGCCGGTCTGCTTGGCCTGGTACATCGCCGCGTCGGCCTGCTCCAGGAGCGCTTCGCAGGTCGACACCACGGTAGCGCCTTCCGGCCCATAGCTGGCGGCGCCGATGCTGGCGGAGATGTTCAGCGTCACCTCGGCGATCAGGAACGGTTCGGACAGGCTGTCCACCAGTTTGCCGGCCACCTTGGCCGGCCCCTGGGGGCCGGAGTTCACCAGGGCGACGGCGAACTCGTCACCCCCCAGCCGCGCCACCAGGTCACCGGCGCGTACCCCCTGCAGCAGGCGGTGCGCCACTTGCTGCAGCAGGGCGTCACCCATGGAGTGGCCGTACACGTCGTTGACGGCCTTGAAGCCATCGAGGTCCACGTACAGCACGGACAATGCCGTGCCGCTGCGCTGGGCCAGCGCCAGCTGCTGCTGGACCATCTGCCGGAACAGGGAACGGTTGGCGAGGCCGGTCAGCCCGTCGTGGTTGGCCTCGTGCTGGGCGGTGTCCAGCAGCTGCGAAGCCCGGGTCAGCGCAGCGCCCACCTTGTCGGCCTCGGTGAGCCCCAGCGTACGCACCGACACCGGCGTGCCGCTGCCCAGCGCCAGCGCCGGCGAAGTCAGCGCCTCCACCGCCTTGGCGATGCTGCCGCCGATCCGCCAGGCCAGCAGGGTGCTGATCACCAGGGTCAACAACAGCCCGGCCAGCAACCAGCTGAGCGACCGCGTCAGCGGCGCGCTGATCGACTCGCGCGGAATGCTGATGGACACCGACCAGCCGGTGTCCGGCGAGCGGCTGAACGCAGACAGGACCGGAATGCCTTCCAGCGACACGGCATCGAGCACGTCTTCACGCACCTCCTGCGCACGCTGCTGAATCAGAACCGGCCCCTTGAGGCCGACGAAGCGCGCGTTGTCATGGCTGCGCGCAACGATGGCCTCTTCCGCGTCATAGACCGCCACGATCCAGTCGGCCGAGAGCTTCTGTCGCCTCAGCGTTTCCAGCATGCCGTCAGCGCGCAACTCGGCACGCAGCTGGCCCTGCGGTCCCATCTTCGCAGCCAGCGCCGCCGGCAGATTGACCGGCGCCGCCACGCTGCGACGGAATCGTGCGGAAGAATCCGGCGGAGCGGTCTCTTCCGGCAAGGCATAGGTGCTGACGAGCACCTCACCGTGATTGTTGTCCAGGGTGATGGCCTCCACCCGCAAGTGGCGGCTGACCTCGCGCGCCTGCTGACGGAAGGCGACGAGATCGCCACTGGCCAGAGGACGGGATGTCGCCAGCACGCGCAGGCCCGACTCGACGCCGCCGAGCTCCTTGTCGATGCTCGTAACGAGGGTGCGTGCGGTGATGACCAGGCTCTCGGCCTGCTGGCTCTGCTGGCGCTGGTAGCCGTACAGCATGGCGACAATGGCCATGACCGACACCGGCAGGACAGCCGCCACCACCAGGAACACCAGCCGCGAGCGCACCGTCGGCGGGATCGCCCCGTAGATGGAGCTGAGAAGGATGGCCGCCAGCACCACCACCGCCATGCCGGCGATGATGATGCCCAGCCAGGCACCACCGATGCTGAACGCGCCGGGCAGGTCTGCGCGGCAGATGCTGTCTTCCGCAAACCCGGCAGCCGCCATGCCGATGTAATGCATGCCGACGATGGCGAGCCCCATTACCAGCGCAGCGATCAGCCGCTTGCGCAGGCCGCCGACCACATCTTCGTGGCGCAGGTGGAAGGAGATCTTCAGGGCGACGGTGGACGCCGCGATGGCCACGGCGATCGACAGCGCGAACAGCGCGGGGTCGTAGGCGATGCGGGGGTGCATCTGCATCGCTTCCATGCCGAGGTAGTGCATGGCGGCGATACCGACCCCCATCAGCACGCCGGCAATGACGAGACGCAGCCACCCCAACGATGGCCGGCTGATGGTATGCAGCGCCAGCGCGGAGGACAGCACGGCTACCAGCCAGGAGGCAACGGTCACCACGATCTCGTAGGCGAGTGGCACCGGCAGCGAGAACGCGAGCATGCCCACGAAATGCATGCCCCAGATACCGGACCCCATGGCCAGCGCACCGCAGGCCAGCCAGAACTTCGCCCGGTGGGCATTGCCGACTGCCGACGCAACGCGGGACGCCATGTCCAGCGCAACGAAGGAGGCAATGACTGCCGTCAGTACGGACAGCAGGACCAGCACTGCATCATAGGAGCCCTGCATTCAGCACCTGTGCAGCCGTTGGCTTACAGACATCATGGGGTCTCCCTGGCAGGACTTCCATGTGCCTGCTTGATGGGTATCCTAGTCGCAATTCACTCATCCTGCATATGGATGGCTACCCGGGGCCCGCGACAGGCCGCAGCCTGCGCCCGAAGCGCCCGGGCAGGCAGCATGCCAGCTCGCGTAAAATTGGCGTCCGTACAATCCACCAGGCTGCCCGGGCAGCCCCTTCAGAACGTGCAGAGATGTCTTACCGGGTTCGTGCTGGTGCTGCTGGCCGCAGCCAGCGCCGCAAGGCCTGCCGCGGCCAGTGATGACTTCGACGGACTGGCCTGGGGCGCCGCCAGGATCGACGTCCTGTCGCGCTTCCCCGCCTCCACCCGCGAGCGCTTCATCGGCTGCAAGGATCCGGCCAGCCTGTACGCCAAGTGGAAGGTCAATTGCGACGGGCTGGTGCTGCGCGGTTACCGCATCGGCGACGTGCGCTTCAACGCCGCCTTCTGGCTGTCAGCGGAGAACAACGGGCTGATGCGCGTGAGCCTGATCCACAACCAGGCCGAGCAGGACAAGCCGCGCGCCCTCGCCAGCTGCCACCTCACCCTCCGCCAGCTCGTCGAGCGCCACGGCGAACCGGTCACCCACGACATGTGGATGACGGCGGTTGCCGATCACACCCAGGCGGAGTGGCTGCTGCCGGGCGACAGAACGCAGGTCAGCATGAGCTGCGTTTCAGGCGCTGCGCGATCCACCATCCACGTCACCTACCAGCCGGTGACGGAAACGGAGACGGCGCCGGAAGGAGACGCACCGCGCTGAGTGGCGTCGGGCGCGCCGCTCAGACCGCGGCCTTGTCGCGCTCGAACAGGCTGATGAACTTCAGCGGGTCGGTCGTGCCACGACGCGCATGTTCCAGGTCGACGCGCTTCGCCTTGATGAGCACCGCGAGGTCGTCGTTCATGGTGTGCGAACCGGAGTTCGGCACTGCACTCAACTTCTCGATCAGCGGACGGATGCCGCCGAGGTTGCGCGTCTCGATGAGGCGCGCCGCCTCAGGGTTCATGGTCAGGCACTCGGTGGCGAGGTAGTAGGAATCACCGGCCTTCGACGGCAGCAGCGCCTGGCAGATGACACCACGCAGCGTGCTGGCCAGCGTCTGTGCCTGTGCCTCGCTGTTGCCCAGCAGGCGCAGCAGCTTCTGCAGGCCCAGCTCGGTGGAGCGCGCATGCAGGGTAGCGAACACCAGCGGGCCGGCCTCGGCCAGTGCCAGCGCCTCCTGCGCGGTCTGCGCGTCGCGGATCTCGCCGATGACGATCACGTCCGGCCGCTCGCGCAGCGCATCCAGCGCACCGTGGTAGTAGCTCTCGACGTCGCCGTCGGCCCCCACCTCGCGCTGGGTGATGATGCAGCGGCGCTGCGGGATCACCGTCTCCACCGGATCTTCGATGGTGATGATGTGGCCCGAGCGCGTCTTGTTGATCTCGTCCAGCAGCGAGGCGATGGTGGTCGACTTGCCCTGGCAGGTGTCGCCCACGAACAGCACGAGGCCGCTGGTGATCTTCGCGAAATCCTGGATGCAGGGTCGCACGCCCAGGTCTTCCAGCGGGATAGGCTCGGCCGGAAAGCGACGGATCACGCAGCCCAGCCGCTTCTTGCCCTGGAAGGTGAAACAGTTGACGCGGATGCGCGCGCTGTAGAGGTCCTTGGCGCGATCAAAGGCGCGGTCGGCAATGCGCTCCTGCCAGTTCGGCTCGATGACCTCGAAAAACTCCTCCAGGTCCTGCCCGGAGATCGGCGAATCACACACCGCGGCCAGTCGCTTGGGCTGGCGCAGCATGATGGGACTGTTCTGGTGGATGATCAGGTCGCTGAACACGATGTCCGAGTTGAGCAGGAAGAGAATCTGCTCGATCAGCGTGCCGCCATAGGGATACCCCGTGATCTCTTCGGCCGGCAGCGTCGCGATCGTCCCGTTGTGTTCCATGTTCATGCTTTCCCCTGTGTTCCCTGAGCTTCCTGTATTTCCCGGTCGGGCGCAGGTCGTGGCCGCAATTCCGGCAGCCTGCGTATCGACCACATTCTGCGGCGCCCGCCGATGATGGGCGCCGCCGCTATGCGCGCGAAAAGCACCGCTAATCCGGGAAACGGAAGTCCGGCGATCTGCCGTGCCGTGGCAGCCGCGAACGGTAGATGAGCGCTCCTACCCCGCCGTATCGGCAACACTGAGCAGACGTCCCTGCCAGGTGCCGCGCGAGCGCATGTGCGCGTCCAGCATCGCCGGCAGGGCGGACAGGCGCAGGTCCCAGCCGGGTGCAGCGCGCAGGGCCGGCGGCACCTCGCTGCCCAGGCGCTGCACGCGCAGCGTCGGCGGCATGCGCTCCAGTACGTCCGCCACCCAGTCCAGATAGGTCTGCACGTCCAGCAAGGGCACCGCGTCCGGGTTGCGCTTGCGGTGCAGCGCGAGGCGCGAGCCACGCACCACCTGCAACTGGTGGAACTTGAGTGCCGCCAACGGTAGCTCTGCCAATGCGCGTGCGCCGGCGCGGATGCTGTCGCGGGTCTCGCCGGGCAGGCCCAGCAGCAGGTGGCCGGTCACCGGCAGCCCGTGCTGCGCCGCACGCTGCAGCGCATCGACGGTGCACGCGAAGTCGTGGCCGCGCCCGCAAGCCTGCAGCACGCCGTCGTCACAGGACTCGATGCCGATCTCCAGTTCCAGAACGCAGCGCTCCGCGAGTTCGGCGAGGTAATCCAGCACCTCGTCCGGCAGGCAGTCGGGTCGCGTGCCGATGGCGAGACCAATGACCTGCGGATGCGACAGCGCCCGCTCGTACAGGGCGCGCAACTCCGCCACGCCGCTGTAGGTATTGGAGTAGGCCTGGAAGTAGGCGAGGTAGCCGCGCGTGTCGGGATAGCGCCGGCGCATGAAGCCGATGCCGGTGTCGAGCTGCGCCAGGATGTCGCGCTGCTCGCGCAGGTAGCCGGGCGTAAAGGCCAGGTTGTTGCAGAAGCTGCAGCCGCCCCGGCCTGCGCTGCCGTCACGGTTGGGACAGGTGAAGCCGGCATCCACCGACACCTTCTGCAGCCGCCCGCCATGCGCCTGTCGCACCCAGTCGTTCCACGCGTAGTAGCGCCGCGCGCCGAAATGCGCCGGAATTCCGGTCGCCCCTTCAACGGGTAGTGCCGTAGAGGCACGTGGATGAGAACTGGGGCCAGACATACGGAAGGCCGTGAGAATGGAGGCGCCAGCCTAGCCCGAGGCGTGCCGGGCGAAGACGATCTGGCTCAAGACCGTGCAAGGCCAGTTCAGAGCATTGCGGGGAACACGGCGGCTCGCCCCCGGTCGATCCTTCTGAAGAACGCAGTTGCAGCAGGAGTCAGGCGCCGCAGACAGCCGCGCCGACCACACCACGAAGGAGGAAACACCATGCAGGCACGTATCACCGTCCTGACCCTGGGCGTCGACGATCTGGAGCGCGCGGTCGCCTTCTACCGCGACGGCCTCGGACTGGCGACCAAGGGCATCATCGGCGCGGAACACGAGAACGGCGCAGTCGCCTTCTTCGACCTGCAGCACGGGCTCAAGCTCGCACTATGGCCGCGCAGGAGCCTGTCGGCCGACAGCGGCATCCCGGTGCAGACCAGTACCTGGCCGGATGTGTCGCTGGGCCACAACGTGGCGTCCGACGAAGAGGTGGACGCGGTGATGGCGCAGGCCAGCCGCGCCGGCGCGCAGATCATCAAGGCCGCAGCGCCGACTTTTTATGGCGGCTACGCGGGCTACTTCCGCGACCCCGACGGCCACCTGTGGGAAATCGTGTTCAACCCGGCCTTCGCGGAACTGTGACCTGTCGCGTTGATTACCGCGTTGACTCCCGCATCGTTGACCGTGCTGGCTACGCGTCTGCGGGCCGCAGCATGTCGCAATGCATGATGCCGGCATCTTCGTAGTCGGGCCCGCTGCGACGGAAGCCGAAGCTGGCGTAGAAGTCCTCCAGGTGGATCTGCGCGCTGAGGAACACCGGCGCCGCCGGGTAGCGCTCCTGCGTGAAGGCCAGCGCCGACGCCACCAGCGCCCGCGCATGCCCCTGCCCCCGCCATGCCGGCGCCACGGCCACACGGCCGATCTTCGTGACCGCCGGTTGCGACCCTGACGAACCCGTCACCGCCGGCGGCACGATGCGCGCGCAGGCCACCAGCTCACCGTCCGCCGCCGTGCCAAGACCATGCCAGCACTGCGCATCCAGTCCGTCGATATCGTGGAAGCGACACTCCTGCTCGATGATGAAGATGTCCTGCCGCAGGCGCAGCAGCGCGTAGAGCCGGGTGGTGGACAGGCTGTCGAAAGGCAGCCATTGCCATGTCACAACGGCGCTCGCCGATGTCTTGTCGTTCATCTCTCTTCACCTCATGACCAGTGGCACAGCTTCATGCGTCCATCACGCCACGCGCAAGGCCGCTTGGCGGATCTGTTCGTCCACCGCGGCAGCCACCAGACGCGAGATCCTCGGCAATGACCGGCGTGCATCCGCCAGTACGGACAGGGTCTCGGGCGCGGCCAGCGCATCGCGCACCTTCACGAACACCAGCTCGCCGGCCTGGATCTCCGGCGCGGCGTCGATCTGCGTCAGGAAGGCAGCGTAACCGCCGCTGCGTGCCAGTGTCTTGATCAGCTGTATGGAGTTGGTGATCACCGGCCGGCTCTCACGGCCCACCAGCCAGCCGTAATCCTCGTTGAGCATGCGGCCGATGACCAGTGCACCGCTCTGCAGCGCCAGCGGGTACTTGCCGCACTGCTGCAGCGTGGTGCTCTTCTGCTTCGCCAGCGGATGCGAGGGGGCGACCACGCAGCCGAAAGGAAGCTCGTGGGCGTGAATGACGTGCAGCTCGCGCCGCGCGGGCGCGTTGAAGGCCACGCCGATATCCACGTCGCCCTCCAGCAGCATGCGCACCACGTCGTCGGTGCTGGCGACCTCCACGTCCAGCGAGATGCCCGGATGCCCGGCGTTCAGCGCCAGCACCACTGCGGCGATGATCCCGTTGGCATGGCTGTCCATGCAGCCGATGCGCACGGTGCCTTGCTCCACGCCGCGTAACTGCTGGATTTCCGAGAAGGCATTGCGGCTGTCGCTGCGCCACTTGCGCACCATCGCGACCAGGCACTCACCGGCCGCGGTGATCGTCATGCCGCGCGGATGGCGTTCGAACAAGGGCACACCGAGGTCGTCCTCCATCTCGCGGATATGCCTGTCGATGGCCGACGCGGCGATGTGCAGGGTGCGGGACGCCTGCTGGATGGAACCGGATCGTGCCACCTGCTCGATGTAGCGCAACGCCGCCGGAATGCTGATCTCGCGCACGGCTTTCTCCGTTCTGATTTCGAGAACGCATTGTACGAAAAACGGTTGTTGACGGTGGTACTGGCCAAACCAATACTCCATTCACAGTTCAACCGGCCGCAGCTCGCGGCACCGCTTTCCGCAAGGCGTGCAGGCCTTCCAGGGCCTTCAGCCGTTCCAACTTTCCAGCAGGGAGATCAGCATGCAGCGCAGACAACTTCTCAAGGGCATGGCAGGCGCCGCCCTCGGTTCCGCCTTCGGTATGCCCGCGTTCGCGCAATCGGGCGCATGGCCGACCAAACCGGTGAAGGTGGTCAATCCTTACACCCCGGGCGGCACCACGGAAGTGATCGTGCGCCTCATGGCGGAACGGCTCGACAAGGCCTTCGGCCAGCCCTTCGTGATGGACTACCGGCCGGGTGCCGGCGGGTCCGTGGGCTCCGGCTACGTGGCGACCCAGCCCGCCGACGGCCACACCATCCTGATCTCCAACACCGGCCCACTGGCGGTCGGCCCGTCGCTGTTCCCCAACCTGAACTACGACGTGACGAAGAGCTTCAGCTACATCACGCTGTTCGGCGGCGCGCCCATCCTGCTCGCCGTGAAGGCGGACAGCCCCATCAAGACGCTGGCCGACTACGTGGCCGCCACCAAGGTTGCGCCGGATGCGGTCACCTACGGTTCCAGCGGTATCGGTTCGGTGGGCCACCTGGCCGGCGTGCTGTTCATGCAGAAGGCGGGCGTGACTTTCAAGCACGTGCCCTACAAGGGCGCACCGGAAGCACAACAAGGCGTGCTGTCGGGCGAAATCACCGCGCTGTGGGACACCATCGGCGCACATGCCGCGCAGATCCGTGCCGGCGCGCTGCGTCCGCTGGCGATCAGCGGGCCGGATCGCCTGTCCGTGTTCCCGAACATTCCGACCATCAAGGAGTTGGGCTACCCCGATGTGGTGGCGACCAACTGGTTCCTCTTCGCGGGCCCCGCCGGCCTGTCGAACACCGTGGCCGGCAAGATCAACGACGTGTGCCAGACGGCGATGAAGGAAGCCGTGGTGCAGGAACGCTTCTCCGGCATCGGCCTCGCCCCGCTGGGCAACATGAGCTCCGCCGAGATCGCGAAGTTCGTGGCCTTGGAAGCCGAGCGTTGGGCGCCGGTGGTGAAGGCCTCCGGCGCGAAGCCGGCCTGATCCACACGGACCGGAAGCGACGCGTGCCGATCAACCGCGAGGACGAAGACAGGACCAGCGCATGAGAACCACCATTCCGCGCCTGTCGCGTGAGTTCGTCCTTGCGGGCCTGCTGGTCAGCTTCGGGCTGGCCGCGGCCTGGTTCGCGAAGGACTACCCGATGGGCAACCTGCGCGACATGGGCCCGGGCTACCTGCCCTTCCACCTCGGGCTGCTGATCGCTGCAATGGGGGTGCTGGTCGCCGCAATGTCGCTCAACAGGACAGGCGACGCCCGCGCGCAGCCGAGAGCGGAAGAAAGCGCGGCACAGGAGAACGGCGACACGCCATTGCGCGCCGTGCTGGCGGCGCCCGTGGCGGTGCTGCTCTTCGGCTTCGCCGTGGAGCGCCTCGGCCTGGTCGTCGCCATCCTGCTGGCGACCGGCACGATGGGCCTGGCCTGGCCGCAGGCGCGCCGGCGCGAAGCGGTGACGGTCGCCGTCGTACTCGCCGTGGCCATCACCCTGCTGTTCCCGGTGCTGCTGCGCGTGCCGCTGCCGATCTGGCCGTCGCCATGAGTACGCGCCTGCACGCAACGAGTGTGAGTGATTCCAATGGGTGATCTCGTCGCCAACCTCTCGCTGGGCTTCGGTGCCGCCGTCACGCCCGGCAACCTGATGTTCTGCTTCCTCGGCACGCTGCTGGGTACGCTGGTCGGCGTGCTGCCCGGGCTGGGGCCGATCACCACCATCGCCCTGCTGATGCCGTTCGCATTCAGCCTGGAGCCGGTGACGGCGCTGATCATGCTGGCCGGCGTGTTCTACGGCTCGCAGTACGGTGGCTCCACCAGCGCCATCCTGACCAACATCCCCGGCGAATCCGCGTCGGTCATCACCTGCCTGGACGGCCACCCGATGGCCCGCCAGGGGCGAGCCGGCGCAGCGCTGGCGGTCGCAGCCTGGGGTTCGTTCATCGCCGGCACGGTGGCGACGCTGCTGATCGCCGTGGCGGCGCCGCTGATGGCGGCCGTGGCACTGGCCATGACCTCGGTGGAGTACTGCGCGCTGATGCTCTTCGGCCTGGTGGCGACGGTGGTACTCGCTTCCGGCTCCGTGCTCAATGCGATATGCATGATCATGGTGGGCCTGTTGCTCGGCCTGGTCGGCACCGACGTCAACAGCGGCACCCAGCGCTACGTGTTCGGCGTGCCGCTGCTGGCGGACGGGCTGGACTTCGTGGCGCTGGCCACCGGCCTGTTCGGCATCACCGAAGTGATCCAGACCATGATCGCAGCGCGCAGCCCCGCGGCCGAGCGCACCGGCGAGGTGAAGTCCGTCGGCCTCACCGGCGAGGAGTGGCGCCGTTCGTGGAAAGCCATCCTGCGCGGCACAGGCCTGGGCTCCCTGCTGGGCATCCTGCCAGGCAGCGGCGGCACCATTGCGTCCTTCGCGTCCTATGCGCTGGAGAAGCGCGTGTCGAAGCGGCCGGAGGAATTCGGCAAGGGCGCCATCGAAGGTGTCGCCGCCCCGGAGGCCGCCAACAACGCGGGCTCGCAAACCTCCTTCGTGCCCCTGCTGACGCTGGGCATCCCCACCAACGCGACGATGGCGGTGCTCAGCGGCGCGATGATCGTGCATGGCATCCAGCCCGGCCCCAAGGTGATCTCCGAACAGCCGACCCTTTTCTGGGGGCTGATCTGCTCCATGTGGATCGGCAACTTCATGCTGCTGCTGATCAACCTGCCGCTGGCGAAGCTGTGGGCGCGCGGCATGGAGATTCCGCAGCGCATCCTGGCCCCGGCCATCGTGTCGATCTGCTGCGTCGGCGTCTACGCGGTAACCAACTCCTTTGCGGCGCTGGCGATCATGGCCGGCTTCGGTGTCGTCGGCTTCGTGCTGCGCAGGCTGGACTGCGAGCCCGCGCCGCTGGTGCTCGGCTTCGTGCTCGGCCCCCTGCTGGAAGAGAACTTCCGTCGCGCCATGATGGTGGCGAAGGGGGACCTCGGCGTCTTCGTGTCGCGCCCCATCAGCCTGGCGCTGCTGATCGCCACCGCGCTGGTCCTCCTCAGCCTCAGCCTGCCGCTGGTGCGCCGCGAGCGCAGCCTCCTCAAGGAATGCGAAGCATGAACAGCCCTGCCAGCAAAACGGATTCGACCTCGGATTCCATCGAGGCGGTGGGCCGCGCGCTGCGCGCGGACGAGGTCTCGGCCACGGAAATCCTGTCGCAATGCCTCGCCGCCATCGAGCGCGACAATCCGCGGCTGAGGGCGCTGGTCAGCATCGATCCGGGAACGGCCCTGCATGCAGCGATAGCACTGGACGTCGAGCTGGCCTCGGGCCAGGACCGCGGCCCGTTGCACGGCATCCCCGTCGTCGTGAAGGACACGCTGGACGTGGCCGGCATGCCCACCATTGGTGGCAGCGCCACCTTCACCCGCATCGCCGCGAGCCGCGATGCGGCCGTGGTGGCGCGACTGCGCACGGCTGGTGCGATCATCCTCGGCAAGGCCACCACCTGGGAGCTGGGCTGCGGGGTGGGCGAGCTCCAGACCCGCGCCACGTCAGCCGAGGCACACAACCCGGTGGACCCCGCCTACTTCTCCGGTGGCTCGTCCAGTGGCTCGGCGGTAGCCGTTGCCGCCGGCTTCGCCTACGGCGCGGTCGGCGCGGATACCGGGGGTTCGATACGCTCGCCAGCGTCTGCGTGCGGCATCGCCGGCCTCAAGCCCAGCTTCGGTGCCGTGGAACGTGACGGCGCCTTCGCTCACTCGACCTCGCTGGACCATGTCGGCCCGATGGCCCGCCAGGCCTCCGACCTGCTCGCGCTGCAGGCGGCCATGCTGGGCATGCCGGCGATCAACTTCCCGGCCACCGGCCTCGACGGCGCGCGCTTCGCGGTCGTGCGCGAATGGATCGAGGACGCCCAGCTGGACGCCGCCGTCGCCGACAACTTCGAGAGCCGCATCGCCCAGCTGCGCAGCGCGGGCGCGCTTGTAGAGTTCCGCAGCATTGGCGCACCCGTCACCGAGTGGCGCAAGGTCATGGAGATCATCGGCGGCTTCGAGTCGCTGTCGCGCAACCGGCACCTGCTGGATATGCCGGACGCCATCAGCCCGTCCATCCTGACCTGGCTGGAATCAGCCGCGCAGATCACGCCGCAACGCTACTGGGACGCCCTGGCACAGCGTGAGGCACTGACCGCCCGGCTGCAGACGCTGATGTCCGAACAGGATTTCCTGGCCTGTCCCGCCGCGGGCAACCGCGTGCCGCGCGCCGACGACGAGGCGGGCCGCGTCACCTACAGCCTGAATTCCGTGAATGCGATCTACAACCTGTCCGGCCATCCCGCGCTGTCCATACCAACCGGCTTCGACGACCGCGGCTTGCCGCTAGGCATGCAGGTGGCCACCCGCCGCGGGGCTGACTTCAGGTTGCTGCAGATGGGTTGCGCAATGGAGGAGGTGTTCACGGCGGGCAACGCGCCATGACTGGCAGCGCGGACGCAGGGCTAATGCTCAGCCCTGCCAGCTCTCAAGCACTCAGCGACGCGACTCCAGCCAGGCCTCGGTGGAGTCATCGCGCCGGCCACGCACCGGTGTGACCGCTGCGGCAGCGGGAATGGCGGTGCCGTCATCCGGCGCACCAGCCCGGAAGCCCGCCTGCTCCTTGCCGAAGGACGTCAGCCCGGCGATCAGTGCAGCCTGCTGGTAGGGGTCCAGCACACGGGCGTTCGCCAGCGGTTGCGCGGCGACGGCAGCCGCGTTCAGCGCGATGGCGTTGCCGCTGACGGCATCGGCGCCCACAGTGGTCACTGTCGCGTCGTTGGCGTTGGAAGCAACACCAGCAACGGGCGCGACGCGGGCGGGTTCCAGCTCCGCCACCGCCGGCGCCGTCACGGCAGTGGCGGCAGCCGACTGTGTCGGCGTCGCGACGACAGCCTGCGGCGCGGGTGCGGTGCTGCGTGTCACGGCAGCCTCGTTGTCAGTGGCGACGGCATCACCGCCGCCATCATCCTGCGTCAGGTCCAGCAGGCCCTGTGCACCCGTGCGTTCCGTCTGCGGTGGCGAGACCAGGGTGTCGAGCCCGGCCTGCGTGTCGACGGCGTCACTACCAGCATCCGGCGCCTGCGGCAGCAACGGCGCCGGCACGAATGGTTGCAGCAGGCCGGTAGATGAAAACAGCGCACCGTCGTCCGTGGTACCCAGCACCGGATCGCGCAGGCTCTGTGCAAACGCGGTGTCGATGTCCAGCCCCGGATTCCGCGTCAGCTCCGACAGCACACGCTGCGCAATGCCGGACAGGAACACGCTGGTGGAATCCTGCGCCGCCGGCAGCGCCGCGTTCGACCCGCGAACGCCGGACGCAGGCGACAGTGCTGCGACACCCGCAACACCATTGACCACGACAGCACTCGTAACAGGTGGCAACACGACCATGACAGCGACTTCGGTGAGGTCCGGACGAAGGGTTTGGCAGCCGGGTTTGCAGTTGGTTCTGCAAAGTGCCGGGGGCGATGGCAGGACAGCGTACCGGCCCGCCCTCCATCAAGCATAGACGGCCTGCGCGCCACGCTTGCCCGAACCGACGTTCACATCACCCGCGTGATTGGTCGCAGGTGGAAACAAAAGCCCTGGCTTCAAGCATTTCGCTCGGCAAGCGGCGGCGCCCTCTCCTCCTGCGTCATGCGTCCCGCTAAGGAGCCCAACACGAAGAAGATCATCCTGGCCGCTGCCGTGCTTGCAGCCTCCACCGGCGCGTTCGCGAAGCTGCCCCTCATCAATGCCAGCTGCCCGACCGACATCAGTGTTCACGTCGACGAGGGCGGCCCGGTCTACGTCAATGGCAAGGAAGCCCAGATCAAGCGCTTCAACGACAACGACTACGAGGCGCGCCAGGGGAACGCCGTCGTATCCATCAACATCAACCTCGATGGCTCGCCCGGCGTCAGCTATACGCGCAGCAAGGCCAACGGCATCTGCACCATCAAACCCGATGCGGCGCCCGCACACACACCGGCTGCTACGCCTTCCGCACACGGCCCGCAAGGCAAGGGCGACCCGGTTTCCGCGGGCAACATGCCCGCCTTCTGCCGCGGCGAAGCCTCAAGCCTGTACGGCACCCGCCCCACCTATATCAAGACCGGCAATCTTGCGAAGGCGGCCGGCAGCTATCCCGTCAAAGGCACGGTCGACAAAAGCAACGAAGGCATGAAGAGCTTCGTCTGCAGTTTCGATGCGCACTGCCGCTTCATCGAAGTGCAACCGCAGGACAGCGATGGGGAGTGAGCATTAAGTTGTTGGCAAGCCCAGCTTGTCGAAGAACGCCCGATTGCGCTCTCGTGCGCCATTCAGTAAGCGGTCGAAGGAAATTACTTCGATATATGCCTTGTAGTTAGGGTTGTAGCCGAAATAGCCTTGACGATCGCTTGTCACCGTCAATTGAGCCAGCTTGCACCGCCTTTCTACAGACGGGGTGATGTCGCAGATAACGTAGCAAAAGCCCGGAATCTCATCCGAGCGTGGGATCGGTCGTCCATTTGCTGTTTGCGTTTGCCCACTGCGAATACGGTCTAGATATCCTAGTGCCTGCTCGATAGGGTCTTTGTCTTCGCCGCTGGCTGCGTCGTTACGCATGGGTCGCTTGATCTCGATCACTACGATCGACGCGAGTGGAAGGCGCTGCCCCTCGGCTACAAGGAGAGGCTCGTCGAACACGTTTAGTGCAACGATGTCAGGCTCCTTAGCATCGATCGTCTTGACGATTGGCATCGAAGAAAGCGGCTTATCCGACGCCAGAAAGTCGTGGAAGGCTAAACGCTCATCAATCAGCCAGAGATTTGAGTTGTCCAGCAGATCGTTCGACGTCTTCCGCATCGGCATGATGATCTCGTGGATCAGTTCTTCCCGCGCATACTTGCCGTCGTCTCCTCGCTCGATTGCGCGTTGCAGGATGTCGAGAATGATCTTTCGGTGGAACACATAACTTGCGAGATCGGACATCTTGACTGCTTCAACCTTCGAAAGGTATCCGTTCAGCCTCGTGACGTAATCTTCGTTGGTCTCTTCTGCCCCAACAACCATGATGGTGTGGCCTTCAACCAGCAGGCTGCTTTCAATCTCTGCGAGTTGCTTGTGCAGAAGTAAGTCCAGCTCTCGGTCAGAAATGGCAGGATCCACACTCAGCTTCTCCTCGCTGATCTGCGCGAGAATCGGCCGGTACCTTGGAGCTCTCTGAGCAACGAATTTTTCCACGCGCTCGCGACCCGCTGCGCGACTCTCCTGCAAGTACTTGGCGAGAAAACTCTTGGACGATTCGAGGGCTGCCGTGCGGATGTCGCTGAGACTTAGCTCCGTTTCCGCAAAGAGATCGTCGCTGATCTCCTCGATGTCAAACCCGATGCGCTCGGGCCGCACGTGTTGATCAAGGAACGGCGAGGTCATGTAGCAGGCGTACAGGAAATCGTCTTTGTCGTCTGCAATCCTGCCGTGCAAGCCGGGTACCTTTCCGGTGATGCCCTCTTCCTTGACGACGCGACCCGCTGCGCACCATGCAATGAATGGCTCCCTTGGCGCTGAAGCTTTGAGCTTGAGGTGCGTCAGCTCGAAGGACTGGCCCTTGACGCTGAGCGACTGCCGCTGGGCAGACGAATACATGCACTCCTCGTACACGTCGTCCAGCAAAATAGTCTCGTCATGGTCCACGACTTTGATTTTCGGGGCGCCGCCGTCGCGTACGAAATACCAAAGGCAGTGTTCGAAAAGTGCGTTCGCGATTGTCTTGCCTGTCTTGGGAGCTCGTTCGCGGTACTCCTTCTTAAAACCACCCAAACGCACCTCGGTCCGCCTCGTTGAAGAGGGCGACAGCGACACGCTAGCCCCATCAACGCCCTTTGCTGCCGTAAAGGTAAAGCTGCGCCGGAGCAGCTTTCCATCCGGGCCAACAAAGTCGCTACTGATCTCGACTGCATCAAATGCCTTGAGCCACAGTAGACGGCCAACACCGCGACAACCGTCCGAAGCCTTGAAGTCCGAATCCAAGGTTTCAAAAGACTTCAGATTCGCATCATCAAAACCGCAGCCATTGTCACGCACGCGAAAGCCAATGATCGCCTCTTGCGGCGGAGCTCCTCGTCGTCCAGAGCCCTCTAACTGAAGGGCCTGCTGTTGCACTCGCTCGATCTCGACGACGATCTCGGCCACCGCGCTTGAAAGTCCAGCGGCGGCGATCGCTTGAATGGAGTTGACCACAGCCTCAAACAACGGCAGCAGTCCATGAGTCCGAGGCAACGGAGTATTCCTCAGCCTACCAGCGAGAAACGTGTTCATGCTCATCGGTGGCAACTCTCCTATATTTGGTGCCCACCGCGGCGCACGCCGCAGTCTCGTGTCAAACGCTAGCGCAAAACCCCGAACCTGATTCTCACGGAGCATCTCCTCCCAGGCGAGAAGTACCTCGTCACTCCACCGTCACCGACTTCGCTAGGTTGCGCGGCTTGTCCACATCCGTCCCGCGCGAACACGCCGTGTGATACGCCAGCAGTTGCAACGGCACGGTGTGGAGGATGGGCGACAGCGGGCCGTAGTGTTCCGGCAGGCGGATGACGTGGAGGCCGGCGTCGCTTTCGATGCGGCTGTCGGCGTCGGCGAACACGTACAGTTCGCCGCCACGGGCGCGCACTTCCTGCATGTTGCTCTTGAGCTTGTCGACCAGCAGGTCGTTGGGCGCGACGGTCACGACGGGCATGCTGGCATCCACCAGCGCGAGCGGGCCGTGCTTGAGTTCGCCGGCGGGGTAGGCCTCGGCGTGGATGTAGCTGATCTCCTTCAGCTTCAGCGCGCCTTCCAGCGCGATCGGGTAGTGCAGCCCGCGGCCGAGGAACAGCGCGTTCTGCTTGCGGGCGAAGTCTTCGCTCCAGGCGATGATCTGCGGCTCCAGCGCAAGCACGGCCTGCAGTGCGACCGGCAGGTGGCGCATGGCCTTCAGATGTTCGGCTTCCTGCTCGGCGGTCAGGTGGCCGCGCAGCTTGGCCAGCGTCAGCGTGAGCAGGAACAGGCCGGCGAGCTGGGTGGTGAAGGCCTTGGTGGAGGCGACGCCGATCTCGACACCGGCACGGGTGATGTAGGCCAGTTTGCACTCGCGCACCATGGCGCTGGTGGCGACGTTGCAGATGGTGAGCGTCTGCTCCATGCACAGGCTGCGCGCGTGCTTCAGTGCTGACATGGTGTCCGCCGTCTCGCCGCTCTGCGAGATGGTGACGATGAGCTGGCGCGGGTTGGGCACGCTGTCGCGGTAGCGGTACTCGCTGGCGATCTCGACATTGCAGGGAATACGCGCGATGGATTCCAGCCAGTACTTGGCTGTCATGCCGGCGTAGGAGCTGGTGCCGCAGGCGAGGATCAGCACCGAGTCGATGCTGTTGAAGACCTGCTCGGCCTTGTCGCCGAACAGGCTGGGGCTGATGCCTTCCACGCCTTCCAGGGTGTCGGCGATGGCGCGCGGCTGTTCGAAGATTTCCTTCTGCATGAAGTGACGGTACGGGCCCAGCTCGGCGGCACCGGTGTGCGCATGCACAGTGCGCACCGGACGCTCGACGCGCTCGAAACCCTGCGTGGCGCCACTGGTACGCGCCTCGATCCAGTACTTGCCGAGCTGCAGGTCGACGACGTCGCCTTCTTCCAGGTAGATGATCTGGTCGGTGACGCCGGCCAGCGCCATCGCGTCGGAGGCAATGAAGTTCTCGCCCTGCCCCACGCCCATGACCATCGGCGAGCCTTCGCGCGCGCCCACCACTCGGTGCGGTTCGTCGCGGCAGAACACGGCGATGGCATAGGCGCCTTTCAAACGCAGCACGGCGCGCTTCACGGCAGCGAAGAGATCGCCCTCGTAGTAGTGATGCACGAGGTGGGCGATGACTTCGGTGTCGGTCTGGCTGACGAACTCGTAGCCGCGGCCTTTCAGCTCGGCACGCAGTTCGTCGTGGTTCTCGATGATGCCGTTGTGCACCAGCGCGATGCTGTCGCGCGAGAAGTGCGGGTGGGCGTTATGCACAGCGGGTACGCCGTGGGTGGCCCAGCGGGTGTGGGCGATGCCGGTGAAGCCGGTGATCGTCTCGTCGCGCACCTGGGCGTCCAGCTCCACCACGCGCGACACGCTGCGGGCGCGGCGCAGGGCGCCGTCCTGGTGCACGGCGACGCCGCAGGAGTCATAGCCACGGTATTCGAGACGCTTCAGGCCTTCGACGAGGATGGGAACGATGTTGCGTTGGGCGACGGCGCCGACGATGCCACACATGACCGGACTCCCGGAGTGAATGAGATGGCGGCGATGGTAGCCCCGTGATTGCGAACGAGGCGTGCAAAATTTCCGCTTCATTGAAATGGAATTTCACGCTCAACACCGTTTGCAATATTATTTCTCTGTTGCATTAACCGTGAAACAAACATGCCCGCCGATCCGCCTGTTTCACCCGCCCTTACGGGCGAGCAGACGCTGGACGCCACCGACCTGCGCATCCTGGACCTGCTCCAGCAGGACGCCTCCCTGTCCAACCAGAGCCTGGCCGAGCGGGTGCACGTATCGCCGGCCACCTGCCTGCGCCGGGTCAAGCGGCTGGAGGAGGCCGGCATCATCGAGCGGCGGGTGGCCATCCTGTCGCCGGATGCGCTGGGCGCCGGCCTCACCGCCATCGTGGAAGTGACGCTGGACCACCAGGCGGCGGAGAGGCTGGCGATGTTCGAAGCGCGCGCGAGCGGCGCAGCAGCCGTGCAGCAGTGCTACCGCGTCAGCGGCGGACCGGACTTCGTGCTGGTGGTGCAGGTGCGTGACATGGACGCGTACCACCGCTTCGCCAACGAAGTGCTGAACAGCGACGCCAACGTGCGCACGGTGCGCAGCTTCTTCTCGGTGAAGCGGGCGAAGTTCGGCACGGCGATCAGTCTGCCGGCGATGGGGTGAGCAACCGGGTAACGCGTCGGGTCATTTGGCGCTATGGCGCAGGTTGAGTTGAGCGCAGCGACATGTGCTGAGCTTCATCGAAGCAAGCCCGACAACCGCAGTCCGACAGCCCCCTCTGTACAGGCTCGTGTTGGGCTTCGCTGCGCTCAACCCAACCTACCCGCAGCGGGTGGCACACCCGACTATGCGTAGCCTGGATAAGGCCGCAGGCCGTCATCCGGGGCCGTTGCTGCGGGTGCGGCGTTGAAAGGCATCCACGTTCGGCGACGGCCCGGGGTGTGCCACCGCTTCCTGTCGAGGGACGCCTCGACCCGGATGGCGCTTCGCTTATCCGGGCTACGTGTTCAGCGTGCCGGCCAGTGCCATGAGGGTCGTTCGAGCCGCCCCACACCCTGTACGCCGGTCGCGCCCAGTTCCTTTTCCAGATGCAGCGAATTGCAGTCGCGCTCGCCTTCCAGCGTGGCGATCAGGCGCGAGGCGTGGGACACCACGATGACCTGCGTACGCTCGGCGGCGCGGGCGATGAGGCGACCGAGTGCGGGCAGCAGGTCGGGGTGCAGGCTGGTCTCGGGTTCGTTCAGCACCAGCAGCGGTGGCGGGCGCGGGGTCAGCAGCGCGGCGATCCACAGCAGGTAGCGCAACGTGCCGTCGGACAGTTCCGCGGCGCTGAGCGGGCGCAGCAGGCCGTGCTGGTACATGGCCACTTCGAAGCGGCCGGCCTCGACCTTGATCTCCACACGGGCACCGGGGAAGGCGTCTTCGACCGCCTCGTCCAGCCCGGCTTCGTCGCCGATCTCGCGAATCGTCTGCAGCGCAGCAGCCAGATCGGCGCCGTCATGGCCCAGCACCGTGGTGCGCGTGCCGATCTGCGGCAGGCGCGCGGGCGCGGCGACATCGGTACGGAAGTGGTCGTAGAAGCGCCAGCCACGGATGGTCTCGCGCAGGTTCAGCAACTCCGGTGTCTCGGCGCTGGCGCACTGGGTCATCATGCTGTCGAAGCTGGCAACGGCCGGCTGCAGGTTGCGCCAGTCGCCGCGCCCTTCGCGCACCAGCACCAGAGGGCCGCGACGATCCACCAGCACGGCGGCCGGACGCATCACCGCACCGGCCCACACGCATTCGCGCTTGATTTCCGGGTCGCCGCCGAACACCGAACCCGGCACGGGCACCGGCAGGCCGAGTTCCACCGAGTAGCCGAAGTCTTCGCCGGCAAAGCCCAGCTTCAGGTGCACGGGTTCGTTACGGCGTGTGCCCTGCACCGGTTGCTCGCCGCGCAGCATGGCGCGGGAGTGCGTCTCCGGCCCGGCCCATAGTGTGGAGTCGAGCCCACCTTCACGCGCCAGCGAGGCGATCAGCCCGCCCTGCGCCGTCTCGGCGAGCAGGCGCAGCGAGCGGTAGACGCTGGACTTGCCGCTGCCGTTGGCGCCGGTCACGACGTTGAGCTGCGTCAGCGGCAGGATGAGGTCGCGCAGCGAACGGTAGTTGGCGACCGCCAGTGTGCTCAGCATGCTGGATGCCCGGATCCGATCAGGCCGACATGCGGGCACGCAACCACGTGCCGATGTCGCCGATCTCCTCCATGCACACCGAATGCGGCATGTCGTAACTGTGCCAGGCCACCGGCACCTGTCGCTCGATCAGCGCATCGCGGGCACGCTCGCCGAGTTGCGGCGCCACCACGTCGTCGAAGCGGCCATGCGCGGCGAACACCGGCGTGCCGCGGTTGGCTTCGCTGAAGCTGTCGTCCAGCAGCTTCAGCGAGGGGATGTAGGTGGACAGGGCGATGATGCCGGCCAGCTTCTCGGGGTGGGTCAGGCCGGCGGTGTAGGCGATCGCCCCACCCTGCGAGAAACCTGCCAGCACGATGCGTTCGCTGGGAATGCCACGCGCATTCTCGCGGGCGATCAGTGCGCGCACCGCATCGCAGCTGCGCACCACGCCGAAGTCATCCACCTCGCGGTTGAGCCCGCCGAGGCTGAGGATGTCGTACCAGGCACGCATCACGTAGCCGTTGTTGCAGGTGACCGGAATGGCCGGCGCATGCGGGAAGACGAAGCGCACGCCGGGCGATGGCGGCAGGCCCAGCTCCGGCACGACGGGCACGAAGTCGCTGCCATCGGCGCCCAGGCCGTGCATCCAGATGACGGCGAAGCGTGGGTCGGGAGCAGTCTCCAGCTCGATGGCATCGAGGTAGTTGTTCGTCATGGCGATGGTCGGGCTAACGTGTTGAAGTGGGGCAGGACAGGCAAGCCCGTCCGGCATCAGAGGCAAGTATGGCAGCTGCCGCAGGTCGCGGGAGCGCCACGCAGGCCATTGTCGCGTGCTATCGTGCCCGCGCCAAAATCGCAGGAGATGTTCTTTCTTCATGGACAAGGCCCGCATCAAACGCCCGTTGGGGTATCGCCTGTTCCTGCTGGCCGCCACAGGCATCGTTCCCCTGGCGATCTTCGCCGCACTGGCCATGGTGAATCTGGCGGCAGACCGCCGCATCGAGGCGGAGCGCGCTGCGCTGGAGCTGTCACGCGCGCTGGCCAGCGCCGTCGATGCAGAGTTGCGCAGCACACAGGCCGCGCTGGAGATGCTCGGCCTGTCGGAGCACCTGGACAACGGCGACATCGACGGCTTCTTCCGTATCGCGTTGCGCAGCGTGGACAACCAGCCGAGCTGGCGTAGCGTCGCGCTCACCGATGCCCAGGGCAGAACCCTCTTCCAGACCGACTACGGCCCGCACAGTCGTGGCCTGCAGATGCTGGACCAGGTCAGCCTGGACGAGGTCATCGCGGGCGGCTACCCGGTGGTCGGTCATATCATCCAGACACGGCCGGGGGTCCATGCAGTACCCGTCCGCGTGCCGGTGATGCGGGACAGGAAACTGCTGTTCACCCTGACCGCATTCCTGAAGCCGGATGCAGTGCGCAACATCCTGTCCGCACAGAAGGTGCCGGAGAACTGGGTCGTCACGGTCCTGGACCGGGGGCTGCATGCCGTGTCGCGCTCGCGGAACAATGACAAGTTCATCGGCTCGACCCCCAGCGATTCACTCCGCGCGCTGCTGGAACGCTATCCCGACGAGGGCGTTGCAGCCACGAACACGCTGGAGGGCGATCCCGTCATCACCGGCCTGACGCGCCTCGCCGCATCGCGCTGGGTCGTGGCGATCGGCATTCCGGCCGACGAGGTGCAACGTGGCACCCGCCGCTCGCTCACGGCGTTCGGCCTGGGCGTCGCCACCTCCTTCCTGCTGTGTGCGGGACTGATGCTGCTGGCGGCGCGACGTATCAGCCGGCCGATCGAACAGCTGCGCGAATCCGCCATGGCGCTGGGCCGTGACGAGCGTGTCATGCCGCTGAGCTCGGGCATCCGCGAGCTGGACGATCTGGGACTGGCACTGAGCGTCGCCTCCAAGGAACGCCGGCGCGCCAACCGCGAGCGTGAGGAGCTGCGCGTGGCCGAGCACGAGGCGCTGGCCCAGGCGCAACAGGCCTCGCGTGCCAAGGACGAATTCCTCGCCATGCTCGGCCACGAGCTGCGCAATCCGCTGGCGCCCATCATCACCACGCTGGAGGTGCTGCGCCTGCGCGGCGAACGCGGTGTCGAGCCGCAGCTACAGGTGATCCGCCGACAGGTGTCGCACATGACGCGGCTGGTCGAGGATCTGCTCGACGTGTCGCGCATCACCGCCGGCCGCCTGGAGCTGAACGCGGAGCCGGTGGACATCGACAAGGTGGTGGAACGCGCGCTGGAAGCCGTGTCACCGCTGGCCGAAAAACGCAGCCGCCCCATCGGCGTGCGCCTCGCAGCGGAACCCACCTGGGTGATCGGCGACAGCGAACGTCTGGTGCAGGTCGTCACCAACCTGCTGACCAATGCGTTGAAGTTCACGCCAGCCGACCAGCAGCTGGACATCAGCGTGGAGCGTCGCGAAGACAGCGTGCGCATCCTCGTCGAGGATGGCGGCGCCGGCATCGCGCCGGATCTGCTGCCCAGGGTGTTCGAACTGTTCTCACAGGGTCACCAGCAGCTCGCCCGCCGCTCGGGTGGGCTGGGCCTCGGGCTGGCCATCGTGAAGAACCTGGTGGAGATGCATCGCGGCACGGTGGCCGCCACCAGCGCCGGGCCGGGCATGGGCAGCACCTTCACCGTCACCCTGCCGCTGGTGTCCGACATCGCCCAGCAAGCCAGCGATGAAGCGCGGGCGGAAGCCAGCGGCCCGGTCGGCCGCATCCTCGTGGTGGACGACAACGTAGACGCTGCCGACACGCTGACCACCGCGCTCGGCATGAACGGACACACGGTGCGCACGACCTACGATGCAGGTTCCGCTATCAAACTACTGGATGAATTCCAGCCGGATCTTGCGATCCTCGACATCGGCCTGCCCGACATGGACGGCTACCAGCTGGCAGGTGCCATCAGGGCCCATCCGCGCGCCAGCCGCTGTGTGCTCATCGCCCTGACCGGCTACGGCCAGCGTGCGGACCAGGAACGTGCGATCGCCGCCGGCTTCGCGCGCCATCTCACCAAGCCGGTGGACTGGGACACGCTGATGGAGATCGTGCGACAGGCGCTGACGCGGCGCGCCTGAACCGGCGCCTCAGGCGGCTCTGGCGGCGACTCTCAGGCTGCCGAAGCCAGCGCCTTCGCCAGCTTCATGTCGCTCTGCATGATGTGGGTGTTGAGCCAGTCGCCGAGGAACTGGTGAGTGCTGATCGACAGCGTGATGGAGCCGCTCCTGAAGCGCGCCTGCAGGTCCTGCACCTGGGCGATCAGCTTGTCGTGCTCGGCCTTGTGGGCGGCGAAGTCGGCGTAGCCGATGCGCCGCATGAACTGCTCTTCACGCTGGAAGTGGGTCACCGTGTAGCCCACCAGTTCATCGAGGATGCCGCCCATCACCGCGTTGGCCTGCCCCTGCTTCATCGCCGCCTTCAACCGGTCCAGCAGCCTGAACAGCTGCCGATGGTCGTCGTCGATCTGGTGATTCCCCACGCTGAGCGATTCGCTCCACTCCACTATTGCCATGACCTGCCCCCTGCCCTGTGTCGTCGCGACGGATGCCCGCGAGTGAGACGAGGGAGTGTCGGGTTTACAGGCCGCAGTGGCTTTGACGCAGGTCAGGCCGAGCCGCGTCGGTGGACAGATGACATGAGGTTCATGTCCTGATGTGGATGAAGATTGCGACTGTCACGCTCAATGTGCGCCGCCGCCCATGTAGTGCCCCAGCGTGCGCACATCCGCCGCTTCCGCCGGTGTCTCGTACACCAACCGGCCTTCGCTCATGACCGCGATGCGGTCCGCCAGGGCCAGCAGTTCGTCGAGGTCTTCCGAGATCAGCAGGATGGCGGCGCCCGCCTCGCGTGCAGCGAGCAGGCGCGCGTGCGTCTCGGCCACCGCGGCGAAGTCGAGGCCGAACACCGGGTTGGCGACGATCAGCACGTCCACCGGTCGCGACAGCTCGCGCGCCAGCACCGCACGCTGAACGTTGCCGCCAGACAGCGAGGAGATGGGCGCGTCGATGCCGTCGGTCTTGACGCGGAATTTCTCCACGTAGCCGGCGGCCTGCGCACGCAGCGCGCGGCGATTCACGAAGCCGCCATGCGCCAGCGGCACCTGGTCGAAGTTGCGCAGCGCCATGTTGTCGGCCACCGACAGCGAGCCGACGCAGCCGTTCTTCAGCGGCTCCTCGGGCAGACTGAACACCTTGAGTGCAGCGCGTTGCGGCCGGCTGCCGGTAAATACAACATCACCGATAAACACGCTGCCGGACTCGCGCTCGCGCTGGCCGTTTAGCACTTCGGCCAGTTCCTTCTGGCCGTTGCCGGACACGCCGGCGATGCCGAGGATCTCGCCGGGGCGGATCGCCAGGCTCAGTTGCTGCACGGCCGGCAGGCCGGTGTCGTTGAGTGCTTCCAGCGACTCGACGCGCAGGCGTGGCTCCACGGCCGGCACCGGCACGCGCGGCGCACGCTTCTCGCGCACCGCATGCGCGGCGCCGCTGTTGCCGCTGTTGCCACTATCCCCACCCACCATCATCGCCGCCATGCGCTCGGCGTCGAGTTCCGCCACCATGCCGCCGCCGGCCAGGCGGCCGCGGCGCAGCACGGTGACCGCGTCGGCGAAGGCCGTCACTTCGCGGAACTTGTGGGTGATCATCATCGCGGTGAGGGTGCCGTCGCGGGTCAACTGACGCACCAGGCCCAGCACCTCGTCCGCCTCGTCCGGCGTCAGCACCGAGGTGGGCTCGTCGAGAATCAGGAAGCGGCGCTTCAGGTAGAGCTGCTTCACGATCTCCACCTTCTGCTTCTCGCCGGCCGCCAGCGAAGCCGCCGTCTTGTCCAGAGCCACCTTGAACGGCATGGTGTCCATGAAGGCGGCGAGCGCTTCACGTTCGCGCTTCCAGTCGATGCGCCATGGCAGTGTGCCGCGCGCGGTGACGAGGTTCTCCGCCACTGTCATCGACGGCACCAGCGTGAAGTGCTGGTACACCATGCCGATGCCCAGTTGCGAGGCAACCACCGGCGAGGGGATTTCCGTCTCGCGACCATCCACCTGGATGACGCCCGCGTCCTGTTTGTAGAAGCCGACCAGACATTTCACCAGCGTGCTCTTGCCGGCGCCGTTCTCGCCCAGCAACGCATGGAAGCTGCCGGCCGGGATGTTGATCGACACCTGGTCCAGCGCGGCGAGTTGGCCGAAGCGCTTGCACATGCCGCTGGCCTCCAGTGCCATGGCACCGGTTTTCTGTTGGACGGCTTCGATGTTCAGCATG
>JAVHYF010000047.1 GCA_031119205.1 Moraxellaceae bacterium
GCCAAGCTGTCGAACGAGAGTTTCGTGGCACGCGCCCCGGCCGCGGTGGTCGAGCAGGAGAAGAAGCGGGTCGCCGATTTCGGCGCGACGCTGGAGAAGCTGCGCGAGCAACTGCAGCGCCTGGGCTGAGGTTTCTCAAGCATGGGGCGCCGTAGCATCTGGTAACGATTCGATGCACATGGAGAGCCCCGCTGCCGCAATACTGGGCTCGTCGTCCCCAGGGACGCGTATGAAGGAAGCGAAATGAAGACCAGCATCAAGACCGGAGTCGTGCCCGCGTTGTTCCTGCTCGTGGTGGCGGCCTCCGCTCCGGCGCAGGCCAATCCGGGTCTCGCCAAGACTTACGGTTGCGATGGTTGCCATCTGCCGGACCGTGCCGTGATCGGTCCGTCCTGGCAGCAGATCTCGCAACGCTATGCCGGCCAGAAGGACGCGGCTGCGAAGTTGCAGGCGAAGGTGAGAGCCGGCGGTCTGGGCGCGTGGGGCAAGAACTTCCCGATGCCGCCCAACCCGAACGTGCCGGACGCCGACCTGAAGCGCCTGGTGGACTGGGCGCTGGCGGGCGGCAAGTAGGCCGTTTTCCAGTAGCACACAGGACAACGGGGGCGCCGCATGGCGCCCCCGTTGTTCGTTTACGGCAGCAAGGCTTGCAGCGCCTCCAGCCAGACCGTCTGCTTCTGCGCCAGCGAACGTCCGGCGTGGGCAGGACTGGTGGAGGGCAGGCGCTGCATCACCAGCCCGGGCTTCAGTGCGGCCGTCCAGATGCGGCGGCGGAAGCAGGTCTCGGCGAAGCTGCCGTTGAAGAACACGTGGCTGATTGCCGGGTGCGTAGCGAAGAAGGCGGCGAAATCGTTCGGCTGCGCAGTGTCGGCAGCGATGGCAGTGTCCAGGCTGCCGAGCCGCTCGCACTGCGCCAGCACGTCCCACACGGCGATGCCGGCCGCCTGCAGCCTGGCGATGCGTTCCGCATAGGGCAACGCAGGCGATGCTCCGCACAGCTCACCCATGATCGGCCAGAAGGCGTTGCGTGGGTGGGCGTAGTACTGCGCGGCATCAAGTGAGGCCTCCCCGGGCATGCTGCCGAGGATGAGCAGGCGCGCATCCGCGCGGGCTATCGGCGGAAAGGCGACCAGCATCGACACGAGCCTAGTCGGCAGGCCCGTCGTGCAGGTGGCGGCGCACCGACAGTGCGGCGCCCAGCCAGCCGAGAACCGTGGCGGTGACGAGCAGCACCAGCACCTCGGGCAGGTGCGGGCCGCCGATGTCGAGCACGATGCTGTAGCGCTGGGCGAGGCCCTCCAGGCGGGGGGCGACCAGCCGCAGCAGCGCGGCGACCGAGCCCCAGGCCAGCAGGCCGCCGAGCAGGCCCTGCAGGGCACCGAAGTACAGGAAAGGCCGGCGCACGAAGTCACGGGTGGCGCCGAGCAGCAGCAGCACGGCGATTTCGTGGCGCTGGGTCAGGATCTGCAGGCGGATGGTGTTGAAGGTGACGATCACCAGCGCAGCCGCGAAGATGCCGCCGAGCAGCAGCATGGCGCTGCGGCCGAGGTCGATCAGCGCGTGCAGGCGCTCCACCCAGCCGGAGTCGAGTTGCAGGTGGGCGATCTGCGGCGCGGCGGCGTAGTCGCGGCGCAGGGCCTCGAAGGCTTCAGGATTCTCGCTGCGCGGCTCGATGACGAAGGCGTCCGGCAGTGGGTTGTCGGTCAGCAGGCCGGTCACCTCCGCAAAGCCGCCACGCTGCGCCAGTTGCTTCAGGGCGGCGTCGCGCGGCACGAAGCGCAGGGCGGCGATGCGACTGTCGGCACGCAGCTGTGCTTCCAGCGCGCGGGTCTGCTCTGGCGTGGCATCCAGCTTGAGGAACAGGCTGATCTCTGGCTGGCCGGACACGCCGCGGGCGAGGCCCGCGAGGTTGTCGATCAGCACGTAGCCCAGCGCCGGCAGGGTCAGCGCGATGGCGATGACGATGGCGGACAGCAGGGTGGACAGCGGTTTGCCGGCAAGGCGCCGACTGGCCTGGCCGAGGGCCATGCGTTGGACGTACAGCGCGCTCATGACAGCAGCTTTCCGCGCGCCAGCTCGATGCGGCGCGCGCCATAGGGCGAGAAGAGGGTGTCGTCGTGGGTGGCGAGGATCAGCGTCACGCCGGCGGCGTGGAAGTCGCGGAAGAGGGCGGCGATCTCGCGGGCGTAGGCCGGGTCCAGGTGGGCGGTCGGCTCGTCGGCGATCAGGATGCTCGGCCGGTTGACGATAGCGCGCGCAATGGCGGCGCGCTGTTGTTCGCCACCGGACAGGGTGACCGGCATGGCGCGCTCATGCTCCAGCATGCCGACGCGCTCCAGCGCCGCGCGCACGCGCTTGCTGGCGTCCTGCGGACGCTCGCCGGTGACCAGCAACGGCAGCATCACGTTGTCGAACACGCTGCGGTCCAGCAGCAGGCGATGCTCCTGCATCACCAGGCCAAGGCTGCGGCGCAGGTAGGGAAGCTGGGTGGCCTTCAGACGGCCGATGTCTTGCCCATTGACCGACACCGAGCCACTGCTGGGCGTCTCCAGGCCGGCGATGAGCTTCAGCAGCGTGCTCTTGCCGGCGCCGGAGTGGCCGGCCAGCACCAGCAGCTCGCCGTGGCGGATTTCGGTAGTGACTCCCGACAGGGCCTCCTGCCCGCCGGGATAGCGCTTGGTGACGGCGTCGAATCGGATCATGCGGGCGATTATCGCATCGCCGGGTGACGGCTATCTGCGGCCACGCAACATCGGCAGCACCCAGATGACGAACGCCAGCCCGAGGATCAGCAGCGGTCGGATCCGCTCATAGCCGGCGCGCACGTCGAAGGCCCGCGACAGCAGCTCGAAATTGGCGAGCATGAGTGCGCAGGCAATGATCTGCAGCCAGAAGCGGGAGAGGCCGGAAGGGCGTGGCATGACGGGTGACGTGGGATGCAAAGGCCATAGTTGCCTGTCATCCTGACGTCACCCTGACAGCTGCCCGCGGGGGCAGGCCGGGTGGGGCCTGAGCCTTGACCCAGGTTGAAACTCAGTCGAAGCCGAGGGCGTCGGCGAAAGCCACGGCCTGCATCAGCGCGGCGCTGACCTGCGCCGGCGTCAGGCCCAGGTGCTCGGCCTGGCTGCGCAGCTTGTCGGGCGAGAAGCCTTCGCTGGCGATGGCCAGCTGCAGCAGGGCGGCGTAGGGGCCCTCGTTGCGCAGCAGGGCGTCGGTGATGGCCTCCGGCAGGGTCATCTGTTCCAGCACACCGTCGAGGTCGGCCCCCAGCAGCACGTTGAGCAGCGAGAAGGCGCCGGTGATGAAAAGGTTGTCGAGTTCGCGCTTGTCGACGTACTGGGCGCCGAGGATTTCCATGAAGCGGCCGCGGGCGATGGCGGCCTGCATGACGGCCGGCGCGATCGGGTCGCGGCTGGCCGACACCAGCAGCAGGGACAGCCACTTGTTGAGCTTGTCCATGCCGAGGATGGTGACCGCGTGTTTGAAGGACTGCACTTCCGCCATGAGGCCGAAGCCGGCGGAGTTGATGTACTTCAGCAGCTTGAAGGAAAGCGTGACGTCCTGCTTCAGGGCGGCTTCGATCTGCGACAGTTCGGCCTCGTTGCGCACGAGGTTCAGCAACCGCACGATCTGCGCGTGCGAGGGCTGCATTTCCTTGGCTTGCGGCACGCCCTTGAGGAAGAACCAGCCGGCGGCGCCGAGGTAGCCATTGGCGATGGCGGTCTCGAAGCCGGCCACGTCGGCCACGCCCCAAGCGAGGTTGAGGCCGGGGCTGGGCGCGGCCTTGGGCACGCGCATCACGTCGGACAGCACGAAGCGGCAATCCACGCCCGCCGGCCACTGCGCGCCGGGCTGGAACCAGGTGAGGTTGAGCGGCACGCCACCCTGGGTCAGCTGACCGATCAGTTCCTGTGTCTGGGCGTACTGCAGCGCCTGGGCGGGAATCTCCACCAACGCATTGTCCGGCCGCTGCCATTGCAGCAGATCGGTAGTCGGCACCAGCTTGGCCAGGCTCAGGAACACGGCGTGGCGGCCCGGCCAGTAATCGCTCAGTTCATGCAGGGCTTCCACTGCCGTCGGGATGTTGGCGGCGTGGACGATGAGGCGGTTGGCGGTGATCGCGCGTTGCTTGTTGACGACAGGTTCGCGGGTGATCAGGACATCGGCACTCATCGAAGCGGCTTCCTTGTTCTGGCGTGTTCTTGTGTTCGGGCGCGGCTAGGGCAAAGCGTCCGTGGCAAAGGTGAAGGCGTCGGCGAAGAAGGCATCTTCCGGCAGGCCGCAGCGCGCAAAGTCGCCGCGGGCAGCCTCGATCATCGCCGGCGCGCCGCAGGCATAGACCTCCACGCCCGACATGTCGGGCAGGTCGTCCATCACTGCCTGATGCACCAGTCCGGTACGCCCCGGCCAGTCCGCGGGGGGCTCGCCAGATATAACGGGCACGTAGCGGAAATCTGCAATCTCTTTCGACCACTGGTGGGCCAGCCCTGCCATGTAGAGGCCATGGCTGTCGCGCGAGCCCCAGTACAGCGTCACCGGGCGCTTGATGCCACGTGCGCGCATGTCCTCGACGATGGCCTTGATGGGCGCGAAGCCGGTGCCGCCGGCCAGGAACACGACGGGTTTGCTGGATTCACGCAGGAAGAAGCCGCCCAGCGGGCCTTCGAAGCGCAGGATGTCGCGCTCCTTCATCTTGGCGAACACGTGCTCGGTGAAGAAGCCGCCATCCACCTTGCGGATGTGCAGCTCGATGCTTTCGCCCCCCGGCGCGTTGGCGATGGAGAAGCTGCGGCGGCGGCCGTCGGCCAGCAGGAAGTCGATGTACTGGCCGGCGAGGTAGCGGAACACATCGTTGGCCGGCAGCTTCAGGTTGACGACCATCACGTCGCCGGCGGCCAGATGCAGGGCGGTGACGCGGCAGGGCAGCTTGCGCAGCGGAATGTCGCCGCTGCGGCGCACGTCGCGGCACTCGATCTGCATGTCGCTGCGCGCCTGCGCACAGCACAACAGCGCCATACCCTTTTCGCGGTCGGCCTCGGTCAGCGTGGACAGCGGCGAGCGGCCGTGCTCGAACTCGCCTTCGATGACCCGCGCCTTGCAGGAGCCGCAGGCGCCGTCCCGGCAGCCATAGGGCACCAGCAGTTCCGCATCGAGGGCGGCCTGCAGCAGGGAGGTCTGGTCATCGGCCTTGAACTGGTGGCCGCTGGGCTGGAGGGTGATCTGGTGCGACATGTCGGGGTCCGGTCAAACGGCGCGGCGGGGCTGCGTGGGATAATCGGCGGATGCCAGGGTGTGAAATGAGTCGTCAAATGCGTCGTCAGACGAGTCGTCGGAATCAGTGTGGGTCAGGATCTGCGGCGCTGCTTGTACCTGTATCAACAAGCGGGTGGACCGGGCCGGGGCATTTTCGATCAGTACGCGATCAATGATGGCAGTCACTCCGACCAGGCGCCTGAAAAAGCGGCGCATCCTCATCGTCGGCGCCGGCGACGTGGTGAAGCGGGCCTTGCCCGCCCTCAGCCGCAACTTCCGCGTCTACGCGCTGGCGCGCAGTGCCAAGGCGGCGGATGAGCTGCGTCAGCGTGGCGTGGTGCCTGTACAGGGTGACCTGGACACACCGCGCAGCCTGCGCCGGCTGGCCGGGCTGGGTCACTGGCTGATCCATTCCGCGCCGCCGCGCGAAGACCGCGCCGGTGACCCCCGCACACGCAACCTGATGGCCGCGCTGGGCAGGGGCGCGAGTCTAGCACGCAGGTGGGTATACATCAGTACATCAGGGGTTTACGGTGATTGTGGTGGCCTTCCGGTGCCCGAAACCCGGCCTTTGCAAGCCACCACTGCGAGGGCGAGACGGCGGGTGGCGGCCGAGGTGACCCTGCGGCGTGCCGCCATTGCCGGCCACGCCCGCCTGAGCATCCTGCGGGCACCGGGTATCTATGCGGCGGAACGCCTGTCGCTGGCGCGACTCGAACGCGGCGACCCGGTGCTGAACCGGGACGAGGACGTGATCACCAACCATGTTCACGCCGACGATCTGGCCCGCGCCCTGCTGGCGGCCCTGCGCATGGGGCGCGGCGGGCGAGCCTGGAACATTACCGACGACGACGAACTGGCTATGGGCGACTACTACGACATCATGGCCGACACCTTCGGGCTGCCGCGGCCGCCACGGGCCAGCCGTGCCGAATGCGCCACGCGGCTGACGCCGATGATGATGACCTTCATGGGTGAATCGCGCCGCCTGCTCAACACGCGGATGAAGCGCGAACTGAAGCTGCGCCTGCGCTACCCGCATGTCATCGACGGGCTGCGGGCGATCCGCGAGCAATGGAAAGGGGAGGGACGCTGAGCATGGCCATCGACTGGATTGCCGCCGCCAAACTGGTGCCCTGGAGCGATGTGATTTCCAGCGCGCCGCAGCTGGCCAAGGGCGCGCGAAAGCTGTGGGAGCGGGTGGGCAAGCGCGAGAGCGAGGCGACCCCCGCTGCCGACACGCCGTCGGCCGATCCGCTCGCCGCACTGCGCGAGCGCGTCGCGCAACTCGAGGCCGAGGCGGCCACTTCGTCCGAGCTCATCCGTTCGCTGGCCGAGCAGAATGCCAAGCTGGTGCAGGTGCTGCACGGCCTGCGCCGCTGGGTGAAGCTGCTGGGTGCCGTGAGTGTGGTGCTGCTGATCGCGGTGGCCTGGCTGGTGCTACGTACCCCTGGCGTGGCCTGAGCCGCCGCCGCGACTTTTCCCCGGAGTTTCCATGTTCCTGTGGCTCAAGGCCTTTCACATCTTCTTCGTCATCGCCTGGTTTGCCGGGCTGTTCTACCTGCCGCGCATCTTCGTGAATCTCGCCATGGTGCCGGCGGATTCCACGACGGAGCGCGAACGCCTGCTCGGCATGGCGGTGCGCCTGAAGCGCTTCATGCTGCCGCTGATGGCGGGCACCTGGATCTTCGGCGTCGCGATGATCCTGTATTCGGGGGCTGACGGCATCAGCGTATGGATGAAGCAGGGCTGGCTGCACGCCAAGCTGCTGATCGTCGTGCTGCTGACCGGCTACGACGGTTACTGCAAGAAGCTGCTGCGCGACTTCCAGCAAGGCCGCAACACGCGCAGCGACAAGTGGTACCGCGTGTTCAACGAAGTGCCCGCCGTCGCCTTGCTGCTGGTCGTGTGGCTGGTGGTGGTGAAGCCGTTCTGAGCGGACGCCGAGCGCGGTGACCGTGGGCGCAACGCGTCGGCGCACTGCGTGAACAATGCGTGGATAATCCCGACCCATCATGAGCAATCACTATTTTTCGCCCTGTCCCCGTGGCCTCGAAGCCCTGCTTGTCGACGAGCTGACGCAGCTCGGTGCCAGCGAGGTGGAGCAGGTGCCCGGCGGCGTGGCCTTCAGCGGCGACTGGCCGCTGTGCTGGCGCGTCAATCTGGAGAGCCGCATCGCGACCCGCGTGCTGTGGCGCGTCGGTCAGACCCGCTACCGCAGCGAGGAAGAGATCTACAAGCTGGCCTACGCTACGACCTGGGCCAAGTGGTTTACGCCGGACGAGACGATCCGCATCTACGTGACCGCCATCCGTTCGCCGCTGAAGAGTCTCAACTTCGTGACGCTGCGCATCAAGGACGGCCTGTGCGACCACTTCCGCACCGTTACCGGCAAGCGCCCGAGCGTGGATACCGAGGCTCCCGACATCCGCCTGCAGGCCTTCGTCACAGCGGACACCTGCACGCTGTACATCGACACCTCCGGCGAGCCGCTCTACAAGCGTGGCTTCAAGCGCGCCAAGGTGGAGGCGCCGCTGAAGGAAAACCTCGCCGCCGGCATCCTCAAGCTGAGCGGCTGGCAGCCGGATCAGGCGCTGCTGGACCCGATGTGTGGCAGCGGCAGTTTCCTCATCGAAGCTGCGCAGATGGCGCTGGACATCGCGCCTGGCTCCGGTCGCAGCTTCGGTTTCGAGAAGCTGAAGAGCTGTGACGCCGCCGAGTGGAAGCGCCTGCGCGGCAAGGTGCTGCAACGCCGCCAGCCCAACCGGCAACTGCAGATATTCGGCTCCGACATCGACCCGCGCCAGGTTGCCGCGAGCGAGTCCAATCTCGCCGCCGCGGGCCTCGCCGGTCTGGTGCAGCTGATGGATGCCGATGTCCTGGACCTGGAGGCGCCGGCGTCCGAGGGTGTGTGGGTGACCAATCCGCCCTACGGCGTGCGCCTGTCCACCGGTGAGGAGCTGGCCGAGTGGTACCCGAAGCTGGGCGATGCGCTGAAGCGTCGCTTCGCCGGCTGGCGCGCCTACTTCCTGACCGCCGATCTCGACATCGCCAAGCGCATCGGTCTCAAGGCCAGCAAGCGCACGCCGCTGTTCAACGGCGATCTGGAGTGCAGGCTGTTCGAGTACAAGCTGGTCGCCGGTCAGAATCGCGACTGAGCGCTGTCGGCTTCATCCCTCTTTCTGCACTGGCCTCACCGCCGCCCTTACTTCCCGTTTTCCCCGTTTCATGCTGCCTCCCATCGAGTCCCGTATTGCCGCCGACATCGGCGCGCAGATCCGCCAGGTCGTTGCCGCCATCGAGTTGCTCGACGACGGCGCCACCGTTCCCTTCATCGCCCGCTACCGCAAGGAGGTCACCGGAGGACTGGACGACACGCAGTTGCGCCTGCTCGAAGAGCGCCTGGGCTACCTGCGCGATCTGGAGGACCGGCGCGCGACTGTGCTGGCCAGCATCGACGAACAGGGCAAACTGACGCCCGCCCTGCGTGCCGATATCGAGAACGCGGAGACGAAGCAGCGCCTCGAAGACCTCTACCTTCCCTACAAGCAGAAGCGGCGCACCAAGGCGCAGATCGCGCGTGAGGCCGGCATCACGCCACTGGCCGATGCTCTGCTCGGCAATCCCCAGCTGAAGCCGGAAGACGAGGCTGCGAAGTTCCTCAACGCCGAAGCCGGCTTTGCCGACACCAAGGCGGTGCTGGATGGCGCGCGGCAGATCCTGATCGAGCGTTTCGCCGAGGATGCAGGCCTTGTCGGTTCGCTGCGGGAGTACGTGCAGGCCCACGGTGTCGTGCAGGCCGTGGTGGCCGACGGCAAGGACAAGGACGCAGACGCCGCGCGCTTCCGCGACTACTTCGCCTATCGCGAGACGCTGTCCGCGATTCCTTCACACCGGGCGCTGGCCCTGTTCCGTGGTCGTAGCGAAGAAGTGCTGCGCCTGAAGCTGATGCTGGATTCCGACCCGGAGGACGGCAGTCGCAGCCCGGAACCGAACCCTTGCGAGCGCCGCATCATGTCGCATGCCGGAATCCGCGATCAGGGGCGTGCTGCCGACCGCTGGCTGGTGGATACCGCGCGCTGGACCTGGAGCGTGAAACTCGGACTGCATATCGAGCTGGACCTGCTGGGCGAGCTGCGCGAACGCGCCGAGGAAGAGGCGATCCGCGTCTTCGCCCGCAACCTGAAGGACCTGCTGCTTGCTGCGCCGGCTGGCCCGCGCGCCACGCTGGGGCTGGATCCGGGGCTGCGCACCGGCGTCAAGGTGGCGGTGGTGGACGCCACCGGCAAGCTGCTGGACACCGCCACCATCTATCCGCACGAGCCACGCCGCGACTGGGACGGCGCGCTGCATGTGCTGTCGCAGCTGGTGACGAAGCACGGCGTGCAACTGGTGGCCATCGGTAATGGCACCGCCAGTCGCGAGACAGACAAGCTGGCTGTCGAGCTCATCAAGCGCTTGCCGGAAGCGCAGCTCAGCAAGATCGTGGTGTCGGAAGCCGGGGCTTCGGTGTACTCCGCGTCCGAACTGGCCGCGAAGGAGTTTCCGCAGCTCGACGTGAGCCTGCGTGGCGCGGTGTCCATCGCCCGCCGCCTGCAGGACCCGCTGGCCGAACTGGTGAAGATCGATCCCAAGTCCATCGGCGTCGGCCAGTACCAGCACGACCTCAACCAGACCCGCCTGGCGCGTGCGCTGGACGCGGTGGTGGAGGACTGCGTGAATGCTGTCGGCGTGGACGTGAACATGGCTTCGGCCGCGCTGCTCACCCGCATCTCCGGCCTGAACGCGACGCTGGCGCAGAACATCGTCGCCCACCGCGACGCCCATGGCGCTTTCCGCAACCGCCGCGCGCTGCGCGAGGTGCCGCGCCTGGGCGACAAGACTTTCGAACAGTGCGCGGGCTTCCTGCGCGTGATGGATGGCGACAATCCGCTGGACGCTTCCGCGGTTCACCCGGAAGCCTATCCGGTCGTCGAACGCATCCTGGCCGACGTGCAGAAGAACGTGCGTGCGCTGCTGGGGGACTCGACCCTGCTGCGCGGGCTGACGCCGGAGAAGTACATTGACGGGCGTTTCGGCCTGCCGACCGTGCAGGACATCCTGCGCGAACTGGACAAGCCTGGCCGCGACCCGCGTCCGGAGTTCAAGACCGCTACGTTCAAGGACGGCGTGGAGGATCTCAAGGACCTGCAGCCGGGCATGTTGCTGGAAGGCACGGTCACCAATGTGACCAACTTCGGCGCCTTCGTGGATATCGGCGTTCACCAGGACGGCCTCGTGCATGTGTCCGCACTCGCCAACCGTTTCGTGAAAGACCCGGCGGAAGTCGTGAAGGCCGGCGATATCGTGAAGGTGAAAGTGGTGGAGGTCGACATCGCCCGCAAGCGCATCGCGTTGACCATGCGGCTCACCGATGAGGCGCGCCCGGCAACCGGGCGCAATGCCCCGGCAGATCGTCAGGATCGCGCCGGACGGCCGGCGCCTGCATCGGGCACGCGGAACGTGAAGACGCAGAACGACGCGGCCAAAGGTGCCAGAGGCCGCAACGACAGTGGTGTGACCAACAGCGCCATGGCTGATGCGCTGGCGAAACTCCGCCAGCGCTGAGCAGCAGACGTTTCCATCCCGGCTGCAGCGGCCGGGATGGAGCACTGCATCAACGACCCATGCGCTTCTTCCAGGCCGGATATTCGGTCTCGATCAAGGGCGTCGGCCAGGTTCCGTACCAGTTGTAGCCGGTGCGACGTTCGTGATGCACGTCGGCATAGGTGGCGGCGCGCGTGCCGTCGCGGTTGGCGAGCACTACGCTGCTGTCCTTCAGATCGTAGAAGCGTGCCCACAGCGGCGGCGCCTTCGGGTCCGCGACCAGGCGGCGGTCCGTCGTCGCGGTGTGCCAGGTGTACTTCACTGGTGGGTCGATCGGCACGATCTCGATCTTCACACCGGTCAGCTTGACGCGGTCGAACCAGCTCATGGCGCCGTCGATGGCGCGCACTACCTCGGGCGAAGGCGAGGGAATGCTCATCAGGTAGCGCACCACTTCCACCGACTCCCACGAGATGATCGAAGGCAGTTCGAACGTGCGGCCTTGCGCAGGCTGGAGCGTCTGCGGATCGTACTGACCGGCCCAGCCGGTGGGCTGGCCGTTCTGCACGATCTGCAGCTTCAGGATGCAGGCGTCGCCGCGTTCGCGCGCGGCTTTCGCGCGTGCGCGGTCGGACGCAGGGACAGATGCAAACGGGGCGCTGCCGTTCTCGACCTTGCGCAGCATGCGCAGGATGCCGGAAGTCACTTCGTCGGCCATCGTGATGTAGGGGTGGTAGGCCTCGGAGCCCGGCACCGTATGCGGCCAGCCGCCGCACTGTTTGTGCTGCATGCCCAGCGTGTAGTCGAAGCCCTTCATCGCAGCGTCACGGTAGCGCGCGCTGCCGGTCTGATCGTAGACCGCGAAGAGGTATTCGATCTGCGAGTACACGTTGCGGTTGTCGAAGCTCGCTTTCGGGTTGCTCTTCTCCTTGCGGATACCGTCCATCTCGGCGGAGGTCAGGATGCGTGTTGCATCCTGGTTCTCGATCCAGCCACCCACGTCGCGCTGGTACAGCAGTACGTTCTCGGCGATGCCGACGATCTGCGTCGGTTCGTACTTCGCGTACTTGTCGCCGTAGCGGTTGCGCCAGTGGTGAATGGCGTCCTCGAAGCCTTCGAGGGAGATCGCCGTGTAGTGACGGGTGAGTTGCGCGGTTGGCGGCGCGGCGGATGGGGGCGCACTGGCGCAACCCGTCGCGATGATCGCGGCACACAGAATGCCGATGCCCTGTCTCATGTCTTCCTCCTGTGATGGGACGAACCCATCGTAGGAAGCGGTTCCGTGCACTGTCTTGTAATTTGTCGCCATCGAGGACGCCGACATGAGTCAGCGCAAACCGATGCGGCGAGCGAGTTGCCTCGTCGCTCGACGGCGACTACAGACGTTGCGGCGTGACGCGTCCAGGTTCAGTATCCGGTGATATCGCTATCTGCATCACGGAGCCGTCATGCGTATCGCCGTCTTTGACACCCACCCTTACGATGAGCGTTCTTTGAAGCAGGCCAGTGCCGGCTTCGACCACACCCTGGAGTTCTTCGAGGAACGTCTGTATGACAAGACGGTGGAGCTGGCGCAGGGCTTCGACGTGGTGTGTCCCTTCGTCAATTGCCGGCTGACCGAACCGGTCCTGCAGCGTCTGAAGGAACTGGGGATCGGCCTCGTTGCCCTGCGGGCTGCCGGCTTCAACGGGATCGACATCGACGCCGCCGCCCGGCTGGGCATCAAGGTGGCACGCGTGCCGGCCTATTCGCCGGAGGCGGTGGCGGAGCACACTTTTGCCTTGCTGCTGACCTTGGTGCGCAAGACGCACCGCGCCTTCAACCGCGTGCGCGACAACAACTTCTCGCTGAACGGGCTGGACGGTTTCACCCTGCACGGGCGCACCTTTGGCGTCATGGGGGCGGGTCGCATCGGGCAGGCCGCGATGCGCATCGCCAAGGGTTTCGGCTTGAAGGTGCTGGCCTACGACCCCTACGAGAACCCGGCGCTGGCCACCGAGCTGGGCTTCGAGTACCGCACGCTGGAACAACTGCTGCGCGACTCCGACATTCTGTCCCTGCACCTGCCGCTTTCACTGCAGAGCTACCACATCATCAATCCGCAGTCGCTGCGCTACACGCGGCGCGGGGTGATCATCCTGAACACCAGCCGCGGTGGCCTGATCGATACGCCAGCGGTCATCGACGCGCTGAAGAGCGGGCAGGTAGGCGGGGTTGGCCTGGATGTGTACGAGATGGAGGAAGGGGTCTTCTTCCACGATCTGTCGGGCTCGTCACTGGTCGATGACACCCTGGCGCGACTGATGACTTTCCCTAACGTGCTGATCACCTCGCACCAGGGCTTCCTGACTCACGAGGCGCTGACGGCCATCGCACAGACGACGCTGGGCAATGCCTCGTCCTTCGAGAAAGGCGAGGAGCTGGTGAACGAGGTCAAGCCCGGCTAGTCGATTCCACCGGCTCAAACAAGAAGGGCCATGCATTGCATGGCCCTTTTCGTTGGTGCGGCGCCGCCTCAGATGATGTCGAGGTTCTGCGTGCCGGCCAGCAGGTCCTTGTCCACCAGCTTGCTGTTGAGCTTGATCTGCAGGCGCAGGTCGTTCACCGAGTCGGCGTTGCGCAGGGCGTCTTCGTAGGTGATCAGGCCGGCTTCGAAAAGGTCGAAGAGCGCCTGGTCGAAGGTCTGCATGCCCAGCTCGCGCGAGCGCTTCATCACTTCCTTGATCTCGTGCACCTCGCCCTTGAAGATCAGGTCGGCGATCAGCGGGGAGTTCAGCATGATCTCCACTGCCGGCACGCGGCCCTTGCGGTCCTTGATCGGCAGCAAGCGCTGGGAGATCAGCGAACGCAGGTTCAGCGACAGGTCCATCAGCAGTTGAGGGCGGCGCTCTTCCGGGAAGAAGTTGATGATCCGGTCGATGGCCTGGTTGGCGCTGTTGGCGTGCAGGGTGGCGAGACAGAGGTGGCCGGTTTCGGCGAAGGCGATGGCGTGGTCCATCGTTTCGCGGTCGCGGATTTCGCCCATCAGGATCACGTCAGGCGCTTGCCGCAGGGTGTTCTTCAGGCCGGCTTCCCAGCTGTCGGTATCCAGGCCCACTTCGCGCTGCGTGACCACGCAGTTCTTGTGGGCGTGCACGAATTCGATCGGGTCTTCCAGCGTGATGATATGGCCGTAGCTGTGCTCGTTGCGGTAGTCCAGCATGGCCGCCAGCGAGGTGGTTTTACCGGTTCCCGTGCCGCCGACGAAGATCACCAGGCCGCGCTTGGACATGCCGATGTCCTTGATGACCGCCGGCAGGCCCAGCTCCTCGATGGTGGGAATCTTCTGTGCGATGGTCCGGCACACGATGCCGATGCGGCCCTGCTGCACGAAGGCATTGGTCCGGAAGCGGCCGATGCCCGACGGCGAGATGGCGAAGTTGCACTCCTTGGTGGCTTCGAACTCGGCGGCCTGGCGGTCGTTCATGATCGCGCGCGCCAGTTCGGCGGTGTGCTGCGGCGTCAGGATCTGGTTGGATTGCGGCACCACCTTGCCGTCGATCTTGATGGCGGGCGGGAAGCCGGCGGTGACGAAAAGGTCGGAGCCTTTCTTTGTCACCATCAGCTTCAGCAGGTCATGCATGAACTTGATTGCCTGGTCGCGTTCCATGATCGATCCTCGATGGGCGCCGCGCGGTCAGGCGGCGCCTTGGGTAGTGCGGGTTGAGTGCCGTCGGTGGCAGGGGCTTACATGCCGCCGGGGAACAGGTCCTTGTTCACCGCCATCGGACGGGCTGCGGACGGCGAGATCTGGTTGCGCTTCACCAGGTCCTGCAGGCACTGGTCCAGGGTCTGCATGCCGTACTGGCCGCCGGTCTGGATGGAAGAGTACATCTGCGCGACCTTGGCTTCACGGATCAGGTTACGGATGGCCGGGGTGCCGATCATGATCTCGTGCGCGGCGACGCGGCCGGTGCCGTCCTTGGTCTTCAGCAGGGTCTGCGAAATGACTGCACGCAGCGACTCGGACAGCATCGCGCGGATCATTTCCTTTTCCTCGGCAGGGAAGACGTCGACGATACGGTCGATGGTCTTGGCGGCGGAAGAGGTGTGCAAGGTGCCGAACACGAGGTGGCCCGTCTCGGCCGCGGTCATCGCGAGGCGGATGGTCTCCAGGTCGCGCAACTCGCCCACCAGGATCACGTCCGGGTCCTCCCGCAGCGCGCTGCGCAGCGCGTTGTTGAAGGACAGGGTGTCGCGCGCCACTTCCCGCTGGTTGATCAGGCAACGCTTGGAGTCGTGCACGAACTCGATCGGGTCCTCGACGGTGAGGATGTGGCCGTACTGGTTCTCGTTGATGTAGTCGATCATCGCCGCCAGCGTCGTCGACTTGCCGGAACCGGTCGGGCCGGTCACCAGCACGATGCCGCGCGGCTGGTCAGAGATTTCCTTGAAGATCTTCGGACAGTTCAGGTCTTCCAGCGACAGCACCTTGGACGGGATGGTCCGGAACACGGCGCCGGCGCCGCGGTTCTGGTTGAAGGCGTTGACCCGGAAGCGCGCCAGATTCGGCACCGCGAAGGAGAAGTCACACTCGAAGAACTCTTCGTATTGCTTGCGCTGCCCGTCGTTCATGATGTCGTACACCATGGCGTGCACGTCTTTATGTTCGAGGGGCGGCAGGTTGATGCGGCGCACGTCGCCATTGACGCGGATCATCGGCGGCAAGCCGGCTGACAGGTGCAAGTCCGAGGCTTTGTTCTTGACGGAGAAGGCGAGCAGTTCGGTGATGTCCATGTCGGGCCAGGGCTCCCTGAGGGCGTTGGAGAGGGCTGCCGCCCGCGGCAGGTTGCCGGGGACGCGCTGCTATAATTTTCGACGAAATACAGCAGAAGTTGAACGAAACGATTATATGACGGGCATTGCAGCCAACCTGCAAACGGTGCGCGGGCGCATCGCGCGGGCGGTTCAGGCGGTCGAACGGCCGGTGCAGGCGGTCAGCCTGCTGGCGGTTTCCAAGACCTTCACGGCAGCGGCGGTGCGTGAGGCCGCAGCGGCAGGCCAACGGGCCTTCGGCGAGAGCTATCTGCAGGAGGCCCTGCCGAAGATCGAGGCGCTGGCCGATCTCGATCTTGAATGGCACTTCATCGGCCCCCTGCAGGCCAACAAGACGCGCGCCGTGGCAGGGGCTTTCCAGTGGGTGCACAGCCTGGACCGGCTGCGCATCGCACAGCGGTTGTCCGAACAGCGCGATGTGCATCTGCCCCCCTTGCAGGTATGCCTGCAGGTGAATGTGAGCGGGGAGCAGAGCAAGAGCGGAGTGACCCCGGAAGAGCTGCCGGCCCTGGCCCATGCGGTGGCGGCACTGCCGCGACTGCAGCTGCGCGGACTGATGACGATTCCTGAAGCCAGTGACGATACGGCGCTGGTCCGCAGCCGGTTTGCCCGCCTGCGCGAGCTCCGTGACGATCTCCGGTCGCAGCTTGGACCACAGCTGGACACCCTGTCGATGGGCATGAGCGGTGACCTGGAGCTCGCCGTGGCGGAGGGGGCGACGCTGTTGCGCATCGGCACGGCCATTTTCGGCGAGCGACCGCCAGCCTGACGTTTCATCCGCGCTTCATCCTAGAATCCAGCTCCGGCCCACCCGGCCCCATCTGTCTTCACTCATACGAGTCAGCATGAAAATCACCTTCCTCGGCGGCGGCAACATGGCTTCCGCCCTCATCGGCGGTCTCATCAAGCAGGGCTTTCCGGCCAGTGACCTGCAGGTCGTGGAGCGCGAGCCCGAGGGCCGCAATCGCCTGTCGAGCCAGTTCGGCGTGCGCTGCTTCGGCCAGCTGGACGGTGAGGCACTGGCTTGCGACGTGCTGGTGCTGGCGGTGAAACCACAGCAGATGCGCGAAGCACTGGCGCCGCTGGCGGGCCAACTCAAGCAGCAACTCCTGCTCAGTGTTGCCGCCGGTCTGCGCCTGGGCGATCTCGCCGAATGGCTAGGAGGCTATACGCGACTCGTGCGCAGCATGCCGAACACGCCGGCGCTGATCGGCCGCGGCATCACCGGCCTGTACGCGCATCCGGATGTCGACGCGGCGGGTCGCGCTGCCGCCGAGCAGGTGCTGGCCGCAGTCGGCAAGTGCGAATGGGTGGCCGACGAATCGCTGATGGACACCGTCACCGCGGTTTCGGGCAGCGGCCCGGCCTATGTGTTCCGTTTCATCGAGGCCCTGTCCGCGGCGGGTGTGGCGGAGGGGCTTCCGGCCGATGTGTCGCAACGCCTGGCGATCGAAACCTTCGTCGGTGCGGCCCTGCTGGCAGCGGGCAGCCCGGAGAGTCCTGCAACCTTGCGCGAGCGCGTGACGTCCAAAGGTGGCACCACCGCCGCAGCCCTGGAGAGCATGAACGCTGCCGGCATCGAAAGCCTGATCGCCGCGGCGGTGAAGGCCGCTCGCCTGCGTGGCGCCGAACTCGGCGCGGAACTGGCGGGCAAGAGCAACGGCGCCTGAGCGCCACACAGGGGGACACATGCTTTCCGGCATCCTGAGCATCATTCTCGAAACCGTCGGCGGCTTCATTTCCATGATGCTGCTGGTGCGTACCGCCATGCGCTGGATGCGCATGTCCTTCGTCAGCCAGATCGGCCAGTTCGTGCTGGCCACTACCAACTGGATCGTCGTACCCGCGCAGCGTGTGCTGCCCAGCGTCGGCAAGCTGGACACCTGTTCGCTGGTGCCGGCCTGGCTGATCGAATCCCTGCTGGTGGCCATCGGCGTGCTGTTGACCGCAGGTGGCTTCGGCAACCCGGCGACTGCGCTGGTCGGTGTGCTGGCCATCGGCGCGCTGGAGCTGGTGAAGGTCGCGCTCTACCTGTTGATGGGCGTGGTGATCATCAGCGCGGTGCTGTCCTGGGTGAATCCCTATTCGCCGCTGGCCCCCACGCTCAACCAGCTGACGCGGCCGCTGCTGGCACCGTTCCGTCGCGTGATCCCGCCTGTCGGTGGTGTGGATCTGTCGCCTCTGGTGTTGCTGCTGGTCGTGCAGATCGCTCTGTTCGTACTGCAGGGCATCCGCGCCGGCTTCACGCCCTTGCTGTTCCAGTGAGCTGGCTGCGCCGGGGTGCGGATGGCGGGCTGACACTCAGCCTGCATGTGCAGCCCGGCGCGAAGCGCAGCGAGATCGTCGGCCTGCATGGCGATGCGCTGAAGGTCCGGCTTGCCGCGCCACCGGTGGATGGGCGCGCCAACGAGTGTCTGATCGAATTCCTCGCCGGGTTCTGCGGGGTGCCACGCCGGCAGGTCCGTATCCTGTCCGGCGAGAGCTCCCGCCACAAGGTGCTGCGCATCGACGATGCCGGCGAGGCCACCGCGCAGCGCCTGCAGGATGCCGCCGGCCCGGGGTGACTGCGCTTTCGGGCAGGTCGGGAAACATCGCGACGCCGCGCTGCCCTAAACTGACACCCACCTGTCATTACGGGTGGGAGCCCAGTACATGCCGCAAACCCCGAACACCTATTCCGGCGGATCCGACGTCCTGCTGTCCAACCTCGAAATCGTGCCGGGCCGTCGCATCAAGACGCACCTGGGCATCGTGCAGGGCAGCACCGTTCGCGCCAAGCACGTCGGCAAGGACCTGTTGTCCGGCCTCAAGAACATCGTCGGGGGCGAGCTCAAGTCCTACACCGAGCTGATGCAGGAGGCGCGAGAAGAAGCCACCCGCCGCATGACGGAGCAGGCCGAGTTGCTGGGTGCCAACGCGGTGCTCAACATCCGCTACTCCACGACATCCATCACCGCCGGGGCTGCTGAAATCCTCGCCTACGGCACGGCCGTGGTTCTGGAGTGAGGACATGGAAGGGCTGCTCCACGTCTTGCTCCAGTTTGCCGACCTCGTCGTCTTCGCCGTGCTGCTGGCGCTCGGCTATACCGTCGGCCGCGCCCGCGAACTGAGCCACTTCAAATCCATCCGCCGCCGCGAGAAGGAGTACGCAGGGCGCGTGGCGAGTTTCGCCAGCCGCTATCCGCCAGCGCCGCACCAGTTGCAGGACTGCGTGATGGTCAGCGGTTGCGTCGTGGTGGGCTCCGACTACTTCAAGCAGTTCGCAGCGGGGCTACGCAGCTTCTTCGGTGGCCGCTTGCGCGCCTACGAAAACCTCCTCGACCGCGCGCGTCGCGAGGCGGTGCTGCGCATGAAGGAAGAAGCTCTGCGCCAGGGCTGCACGCTGATCTTCAACGTGAAGGTCGAGAGCACCAACATCACCGGCGGCAACCGGGGCGGCCTGCCGGCAGTCGAGGCCTTTGCCTACGGCACTGCGCTGCGTCCGCCGCGGACCTGATGCCGGCATGCGCTACGCGTATCGTCAGGCCGCCGAAGACCGGCACACCGACGACATCCACCCGCTGCATGAATTTGCCTGGTTGCTGATCGGCAGCCTGGTGCTGCTTGTCGCTGGCGTCCTGCTGGCCGGCTGGTTTGCGGGGGAGATCGCGGCGCGCCTGCCGTTCCGTTTCGAGCGTCAGTACGCTGCGCCGCTGACACGGCATTGGGAAGAGGCGAAGCTGAGCCCTGCCGCCTACGCAACCCGGGATGCCCTGCGGCAACTCGGCACCCGCGTGGCGCGTGACATGGAACCGCCCGCCGACATGCCGGTGAGCATTCACTACCTCGATGGCGATGTACCGAATGCGATGGCGACGCTGGGGGGCAATGTCTTCATGTGGCGCGGATTGATCGGGCGCCTGAAGAGCGAGGATGCGCTGGCCTTCGTGCTGGCCCATGAACTGGCGCATGTGCAGCTGCGCCATCCGATCACCGGCCTCGGGCGTGGCGTGGCGATCGGGACGCTGACCTCGGTGGTCTCCGCCGGGCTGGGGGGTAGCCTGGGGGCTGATGGACTCGGGCGCGCGAGCACCTTGCCCTTGCTCGACTACAGTCGCGAGCAGGAAAGGGCCGCTGACGCGATGGCTTTGCGCGCCCTGGCCCGACATTACGGCCACCTGGGCGGTGCGGCGGAGGTCTTCAAATTGTTCGACAGCCTGCAGCCCGAAGGCGACGAGACGCCCACCTGGTTGCGGACCCATCCACACACGGCGGAACGAGCCGCCCTCGTGAGCGAGCAGGCGCGGCAACTGAGCGTCCCCGCGGAAGGCAAGCTGACCCCGCTGCCGCCTGCCTTGCTGTTGCCGGATCGTTGAGGCCAGCGAGCGGAACGCGATGCAGCTCATCCCCATCACGGAAGACGTGTTGCAGCAGCCGGCGGTTTTCCGCTCATCGTTCCTGCGCCGTCTTTGCGAAGCCACGTTGGCCCTGCAACGTGGCACCGGCGCCAGCGCGCCGTGGCTTGGCTATCTGGCGGAGGAGGGCGGTGAAGTCGTCGGGAGCTGTACCTTCAAGGGCCCGCCCGCGGAAGGGCGCGTCGAGATCGCCTTCGTCACCTTCGACGGGAATACCGGTGGCGGCCTGGCGACCCGCATGGCGCAGGAGCTGATCGCAATGGCCCGGCGGGAGTTGCCGGGCATCGAGGTCATCGCGCGCACCCTGCCGCAAGCGGGGCCATCGACGCGCATCCTGCAGAAGCTCGGCTTCCGCCAAGAGACCACCGAGGTATTCGCCCGTCAGGGTACGTCCTGGGAGTGGGTGCTACCTGCCGCCGAGGTTCAGAAGAACAGCGTCAGCGCGCCGGTGAAGCCGTAGAGGCGGTTGCCGACGATTTCTCCGCCTGCGAAGAATCCGGCTATCGGCAGGTTGCCGAAGGCCTGCCCGATCATCTCCACCTCGCTGTCGTCGCGCTCGAACATCGCGCCGCCGCGACCAGCGCAACTGATGTACAGGCCGGCCGCGGGTACGCCCGGGCAGGCTTCGCGCAACTCCTGCAGCATGCGGCGCAGATCGTCGCGGGCGCTGTGTTCGTCGCGGCGTACGAACACCAGGTGCTGGCCGGCTTCGATACCGTCGTTGATGGCCAGGGCGCCTTTCTGCAGGTCGATGCCGACCACGCTACGCACGGCATAGTGGCGGCGGTCTTCGCTGGATGACGCCAGCCCCACCAGCAAGCTGCGGGTGGCGCGGCGAAGGTCCGCGCCGAGCAGCGGACCGGCGGCCTCGCGATAGACATCCAGTGCCGGCCGGCCATCGATCTTCTCGATGATGTGGTCATGCGCGGCCGTGACCCGCCAGCTGCCCGGTTGCGGGGCGTAGCCCTGGCTCATTGCGGTCAGCACGCGGACGCGCGAATCGAAGGCCACGCCGGACATGCCGCCGGTGAGCGGCTCGTCGCCGGCGAACTGCCAGGCCGTGCCGCGCGCGCTGGCCAGGCCGCCCGCCAAGGTGCCGGCGCGGATCTTGGTGGCCATGTCCTGCACCAGTTCGCTCATGTCCGGCGTGGCCGGGTCGCCGTGCACCACCGCACCGTATGCTGCGAAGTCACGTGACAGCGGGGCGCGGCCGGAGAAGACGCGGTAGCTGTCCTCCGGCATCTGACCGATGAGTACCGACAGGCCGGGCGAGTCGATCTGTGCCTGAGCGCGGCCGATCACACCGACGCCGGTGGAACCGACCCAGTTGTCGATGCCGGTTTCGGCGCGCAGGCGGGCAAGGATGTCGCGTGCGGCGTGCGCGTACTGGTCTGCGATGTACAGGAAGCCGAGGTTGGCTTGTGGTGCGAGCGGCCCTTCAAGTTGCGCGAGGACTTCTTCGACGGCTTCGCGCCAGTCTGCGGAGAAGGCGATCGCGCTGGCGAAGCGGCTGCTCATGCCTTGCGGCTGCCGCGGCGGGGTTTCGCCGGCGGCGCTTCGTCTTCCGGAGGTGGCGCATCCGGGCCGTCGTCAGCGGCATCGGCAGGCGGGGTCATTCCGGCGAACGGCCAGGCCCACAGTGCGGGGTTGGCAAAAGGGTTGACCGGCGTTTCTCCGGCTTCGGACTGGGCGGGCTGGCTCATGGCGCGCACCGCGGCCAGCGTGGCGCGTTGTACTTCCAGGCCTTGCACCGTCATCTGCAGCATCGACAGATTCATCTTCAGCCAGCCTTCGACGGCACGCAGGTCGGTGATGCGGCGATCCAGTTCGTCCACGTCCAGCGTGGGCGTCACCATGCCAGGCAGGCCGAAGCCCATGTTGCCCCACATGCGACGCAGGAATTCGAGGGGGTCGCCGAGGTTGTTGTCGCTGCTCATCGTGGTGATTCCTTGTGAAGCGCCGGCATGGCCGGTTGCCGCGGGGCAGGGGTGATTCGTGTCGCAGTCAGGGCAGACGCGCAGCGCGCATCATACGCCGCGCGTGTCGTCCCGCCAGGCGAGCAGGTGGATGATCATCGCGCGCAGCTTGGCCGGACGCACCGGCTTGTGCAGCAGGGGGATGCCGTAGTCGATGGCACGGCGAAGGGTTTCAGGCCCCGTGTCGCCGGACAGCAGCAGGGCAGGCACGGTGCGCCGGTAGCGTGCGCGCACGGCGTTGATGAGCGTGAGCCCGTCGTACTCGCCGGGCAGGCGGAAGTCACTGACGAGGATCTGCGGTTCCACCTCTGCCTCCGCGAAGGCTTCCAGCAGGGCATCGAGGCCATCGGCTGCGACCACGTAGCAGCCCCAGGCGCGCAGCAGGCCGGCCAGGCTCTGCTGGGCCAGTGCGTCGTCGTCGACCACGCCGACCACGCAACCCAGCAGCTCGTGGTCTGGTTGCAGCGAATGCTCGCGCGTGGCGACGGGGCTGGCGACCGGGATGTCGACCCAGAAGGTGGAGCCGCGTCCCGGAAGGGAATGCAGGCCGATGTCGTGGCCCATCAACAGGGCGAGGCGGCGCACGATGGCGAGGCCGAGGCCAAGGCCCTTGCTGCGGTCGCGCGCCGGGTTATCGAGCTGCACGAACTCCTGGAAGATGGATTCCTGGGCTTCGGGTGGAATGCCGATGCCGGAGTCACGGACCTCCAGCCGCACCGTGTCACCGCGCTTGCGTGCCGCCAGCAGCACCGAGCCACGCGCGGTGTAGCGCAGCGCGTTGCCGACCAGGTTGAGGATGATGCGCTCCAGCAGCAGCGGGTCGCTGTGCACCCACAGCTCGGTCGGCCGCACGCGCAGGCGCAGGCCTTTCTCGCCGGCTGTCTGCTGGTAGTCCGTGTTGATGCGCTGGAACAGCGGAGTCAGCGAGGTGGGCTGCGGGTTGGCGCTGACCACGCCGGCATCCAGCTTGGAGATGTCGAGCAGGCCATTGAGCAGGTTCTCCATGGCCTCGGCGGATGCCGCGATGCGCTCGATCAGCGCGCGGGTCTGGTCGTTGTGCTCCTTGCGCGCGAGATCGGCGATGAACAGGCCGAGTGCATGCATCGGCTGGCGCAGGTCGTGCGATGCGGCGGCGAGGAAGCGGCTCTTGGCGAGGTTGGCGCGTTCAGCTTCGTCCGTGCGCTGGCGCAACTGGTCGGTCGCTTCGGAGACGCGCTGCTCCAGCTCGTCACGCGCGACTGTAAGGCTGGCGGCCATGTCGTTGACGCCTTCGGCAAGTCGTCGCAGCGAGCCGCCGCCTCTCACCGGCACGCGGGTGGCGAGCAGGCCGCGGCCGATATCGGTCACCGCCTGCGCAATGCTGCGGATCGGTCCGCTGACCGACTGGCTCATCAGCGCAGCCAGCAATACGCTGGCCACCAGCACGATGGCCAGCGTGCCCAATGCCGCCAGCATTTGCGAGCGCTTGCGGCTCTGGAGCTGCTCCAGCGATACCAGTACGACGACTTCGCCCAGCGTTGCGTTGCCGGCGGGTCGCTCACTGGTAAGGATGTAGGGGTCGTCCTCGACGGCGGGGGTGCGCACGACGGGCTCGACGATGCGCAGCATGTCGCTGCCCACCTGTTCAACCCGTGCAGTGCCGAAGCTGCGATCGGAAGCATGGGCCTGCAGGCCGGACACGGCCATCAGCGTGCGGGCGCTGTCGAAGATCGCCACGCCTTGCAGATCGTTGTTGGCCATCGTGGAGGCGGCGAGGCGATCGAGCACCTCGCGATTGCCGGCGAACAGGCCGTACTCGGAGGCAGAAGCAAGCTGGCGCGCCAGTGCGGTACCACGCTGGACGAGAGCGTCCTCCAGGTCGGAGAGGCGCGAGAAGGTCAGCAGCAGGGTGAGCAGGATGCCCAGCGCCAGCGTCGGCACCATCGCCACGACCAGCACGCGGGTGCGGATGTCCCAACGCAGGTTCATGGCGTGCGCTCCAGGCGCTCGAGCTTTTCCTTGATGTTGGCCTCACTGTCGAGCTGGTAACCCAGGGAGCGGGCGACATGCGTATTCACGCCAACCAGGAACTGGCGTGGGTACTGCGGTGCCGGCAAGGCGCCGCCGCCCAGCACGCTGCGGGCGATATCACCGCTTTGCGTGCCGAGCTGGGCCGGTGTCGAGTACAGCGCCAGCATGGCGCCGGCCTTGACGTAACTCTGCGAGAAGCCCACTACCGCAACGCGCATGCGGTAGGCCGACAGCAGGATGTTGGGGATGGTGCTGGAGTTGAACACCGACCCGTCCGGTGTCGCCAGCAGCACGCCACCGTCGGTGAACATCCGTTGCAGCGCGGGGACGATGTCGAACTCGGTGTTCACGATTTCCTGCTGCGCTTTCAGCTTGCGTTCGCGCGCGACCTGCACCAGGCGGGCGACGCCGTCGCGGCTGTCCCGACCGGCGAGCAGGCCAAGCTTTTCCTGGTCGGGCACTGCGACGCGCAGCAGGTCTACGTAGCGCGCCGGAGGTTGGTCGACGAACACTGCGGAGATGCGGCGGGCCTCGGCGGGGGGGCGGCTGGCGATGATGCGATCGAAGCTGGTCTTGGGCAACAGGGACAGTAGCAGTGGCGTACGCATGTCGCGGGCAGCCATCTGTTGCGCGGCACGGCTACCGACCGCGATGACCAGCTGGACTTCGGGCAGCGGTTTGCTGCCCAGCTGCTCGCCGTCGTATACCTGTACGTCAACGCCGGCGTCGCGTCGCAATTCGGTGCGCAGGGCTTCGGCGAATTCCTGATAGGCCTGCGAGGGCTCCGACAGAACCAGCGCAACGCTTCCCGCGGCCTCGACCGCGGTGGCGGCGAGACAGGCAAACAAGGCCAGGAGAAGGAAGAGCCGGCGAGCGAGGCGCATGGCAGCGAGGTCAGAACTCCACGCTGAGGCCGCCGAAGAAGCGGCGGTCAAAGATGTAGCGTGGCTTGAACTCCTGGTTGTCCGGACCGAGGTTCTGGCCCACCAGGAACGCCTCCGACTTGCTGCCAGCCAGACGGAATTCATAGCCGAGGCGCAGGTCGAGGCGGTGGTAACTGCCCAACTGCGCGTTGGTGTCCTGGCCCCAGCGCATCGCGTTGTAGTGATAGAAGGTGGCCGAGGTGTTGATGCTCCAAGGCCAGCGATGGCTCGCGCTCAGCACGGTGGCGATGTGCGGTGCCGAGTCGGCCATGTTGTCGTCCGAGCTGTGGATGTTCATGTAGTTCTGGCCCAGCGACACCCAGGTGCTGGGGCGTGGCCGCCACATCAGCTGGTACTCGATGCCACGCATGTGTGCGCTCGTCGAGTTTGCATAGCTGTAGACGAGGTTGGTGCTGGTGTCGATCTGGGTGCCGGGCGGGAGCTGGGTACGCGTCTCGCGGATCAGTTTGTCGACCTTCTCGTCGTACGCGCGTACGTCGAGCAGCGTGTGGTACTGCTGCGATTCCCAGACATAGCCAAGCTCGACCGCCGTGATGCGTTCGGGATCGAGGTCACCGGCGGGGCGGTAGCGCCAGCGCAGCAAGCGGTTGTCATAGACGACGCGCAGGTCGGACATTTCTTCATAGGGTGTGGGGGAGCGGTAGCCGCGGCTCCAGGCGAAGCGCAGGGCCTGGTCTGCAGCGGGATGGTAATTGAGCGCCACCCGGGGGGAGGCCTTTGTGCCCGAAAGAGAAGTGTTCTCCACCATCAGGCCCAGGTTCAGCAGCCAGTGTGGAGCGGCACGCCATTCGAGATTGCTGAAGGCGCGCAGATGGTCCATTCCGATCTCGCCGCGCTGGTAGAAGGACTGCGGGGCCTCCAGCGTGTCCTGGCGTGCGCCAAGGCCCCAGACCACCCGGGCTGTTTCGTCCAGGCTCGCGATGTGCTGGAACTCCAGATCGTCGCGTGTCGAACGCGAGCCGAAGTCGGTGTAGAGCGGCAGCATTGCCGGCCAGCCGAACAAGGCTCTCAGCACCGGCGGCACGGGAGTGGGGATGTCGAAGCGATCTTCGGTCCGTTCTTCCTGATGGTAGTAAGACAGCATCAGCTCATCGCCACCCCCGAGGGTGTGGCGGAAGCGCAACAAGCCGTAGCTGAGCGTGTTCTCCTGCTCGCGCGGCGGGTCGCGGGAGTCCGTGGCATAGCCCCGTAGCGTGGTTACGGCGTTGGTGCCGAGGTGGGCCTCGAAGGCCGAGCTGGCGCTGAGGCGCCAGTCCGCCCGCATGTCGGCAAGCTTTACGCGTCGGCCATTCACCCAGCCGTCGAAGCCGTCATCCCGTTGCTGGCTGGCACGCAGGCGGATGCCGACGTCACCGGCCTGCAGGGTGCCCGCGGCGGAGAAGTCGCTGATGCCGTCGTCGCCGACCTGGCCTTTTGCGCTGAAGGCAGGTGAGCCCAACGCGCTGCGGGTGGTGATGCTCACCACGCCAAGAAAGGCATTGGCGCCATAGGCTGCGGCATTGGTGCCGCGGAAGACCTCGATGCGCTCGATATCGTCGATGGATACGCCGAGCTGGTTCCATTCGATGCCACCCAGCAGATAGGGCGAGTACACCGAGCGTCCGTCCACCAGCACCTGCATCTGGTTGGAACGGTCGCGGGTGAGGCCGTGATAGCTCGCCACCGGATAACTGCCGTCTACAAGCGTAGACATGAACCCCGGCACCAGGCGCAACAGCTCGGCGACATCGCGTAGCCCTGATGCGCGGATCTGCTCACGATCCAGCACCGTCACCGCGCCCGGCGCATCCACCCGTGGCTGAGCCAGCCGGGAGGCCGACAGGACCACAGGCAGCTCATCAATGTAAGGCGACTCGTCCTGGGCCCGGGCTTGTGCGCACAGTAGCGCTGCAGCGCACAAACTAAGTAGTTTCCGTGATGTCATGAAGCGGCCGCCTTGAATCGATGCAGAAGCTTGCCAAGGCACGGCAAGCTCGGCAAGGCGGGCGTTGCGATGGATGTGACGCCAGCCGCGTAAGGGTTGGATGCCTGCCGACTTGCCGCCGTGATATTCTCATTCCGATTTCATTTTTTTCCTCGCAGCGCCGTGACGGAAGACACCCGCATCCTGGTGATCGAAGACCACACCCTGGTACGGGAGGCCATGGTGGGCGCCTTGTCGCACCTTGGCTTGCACAGTACTTTCTTCCAGGCGGCCAGCGGCCAGGACGCGCTGGCCATGATCGAGGCGCAGCGTGAGTTCGATCTCGTGCTGGTTGACCTGATGCTGCCGGACATGAGCGGGTTCTCGCTGGTATCGGTGCTGGCTCATCGGTTTCCGGAAATACCGGTCATCGTGGTTTCTGCACTGACCGACGAGGCTTCGGTGCGGCGCGCCCTGAAGGCCGGCGCATCTGGTTTCATCTCGAAGACGCTGTCCACCGAGCAGTTGGTCGAGGCGGTGCAGACCGTCTTGCGTGGCGAAGTCGTTGTGCCCGACCCCAGCAGTGGCGCGCCTACCCGTAGCGCGCCGCGTCGTCGCAGCGTCGAGTCCATTGCCGAGCAGTACGGCCTGACCGCCGCACAGACGCGCGTCATGGAGTTGATGGTGGAGGGGCGGACCAACCGCGAAATCGCGGAATTGCTCGGTCTTGCGGAGGGCACCGTCAAGGTGCACTGCTCTGCAATCCTGCGTGCGCTGGATGTACCCAATCGTGCCCAGGCCCTGGTGGTGCTGGCGCGACAGGGGTTGCGCGGCTAGCGCGTCGGACGGGCAAGCGCCCGGTCCGTGCATTATCTCAATGACGTGTTGCGGTAGTCCCTGCGATCAGACTGCGCGGGGCGGCGGCGCTGCTCGCTGAGGCTTCGGCCAGCGCGTCTGACACTTTCTCGTCGTCTTCCTCCACCAGATCCATGATCTGCCGTGCCAGGCTGCGCGCAGCATTGTTCAGTGGCGTCGGCAGGGCCTCGGGGGGCTGTGTTTGCAGCAACAGTTTGGATGAAGAGATCGCCCAGACTGGCGGCAGGATGCGCGCGCGCATATCCGCCGGCATCGTCTCGATCAGGCGGTTGGCAGCGTCCTGTGCCCATTTGTTGCGCGGCCATTGCGACGGCAGGGCGTAGGCGCGTGGAAAGAGCTCGAGGTCGTGCATGACGATCCGCAGGTCTTCCGCAGAGTCACGGAAGGGCAGCAGCACGACGTCGCTCATGTCATACAGCGAGATATCGGTTTCAGTCCGGTTGGCGCCACCGTCCAGTACGCCGACCCAGCCACGCAGGTCGCGCAATTTTTCGATGACCTTCTCCCGTGCTTCGGGTGAGCGGGCATCGGCCAGCACGTACCGGCGACTTTCAGGCCGGAGGGGTTCGCGGTATTCGTCGGTCATGACGCAGGCTGCGCGGCGGCCCAGCAGCGTGAGCCCGTGGCATAGCAGGTGCGACATCGTTGTCTTTCCCGAGCCGCCCTTGGTGCCGATGATGCAGATGATTACCGACATACTCCGCCTCCAGTTCATGCGTGATACGTAATCGTCACCTGTCTACGGCAGGCAGTAGCAATGCTTCAGGCGGATGGGGGCTTGCCCCTACTGCCCTGCTATCAGCCCTGGGCGTGCCTGAGGGCCGGTTTGCGCGGCCCGGGATGCGGTAGCAATACAGGATGCTGCCGCGTGCATCGCCTACCTCGACCTTGTGATCCGGCGTAGCGCCCGGAACCGCAAAACTGTTGCTGACGAGCCAGCTTCCCGGTTGCATTTCGCGGATGGCCTTGCGCCACAGATCGCCCATCGGGACTGGCGACAGGAATGCATAGACCACGTCGTAGCCATTCAGCGAGTGCTGCCAGAAATCGCCACGTACCAGGCGCAGCTGTGGGAGCTTGCGTGCCAGCCAGCGTGAAAGCGCATAGGGGGCCGGGGCGGTCTCTATGCCGGTGAGCGTCCAGTCAGGCCGAAGGCGGGCGAGGTGGATCAGCAGGGAGCCGGTGCCGCTGCCGATATCCAGCAACTTCAGCGCCCCGTCTGCCGGCAGCCAGGCGGCAAGCTTGTGGACGGTGACCCGGTTGGAGAGGAATAGCGGAACCTGGGTGCGGAAGCTGCTCCAGTAAACGAGCGCCAGCGCCCCGAAGCCTGTGAGCCACAGCCATGCAGGCGCCTTTATTCCGACTGCCAGAACGATCAATGGCATGAAGCCAAGGTGGATGGCCGTCCACCAGCGCGGGCTGCGCAGTCCTATTGATACAAGCGCTGCAGCAAGGCCTTGCAGGCAGGCCAGTTCAAGCGCACTCAGGGCAGGCAATACCCCGCTGCGGGCTAGCAGGAATACCAGCGCTACACCGGCGATCTGGATCAGCAGGGCTCTAAGGGCTGGGGGCATGGTTGGCCTCATGGAACGCGAGCAATCATGCGGCGCGACCAGCGGCCGTGATGCCTCAAGCAGGGGCCACAAAATCTCGGCAATCTTGGCTTGACTCTCGCTTGTTCGATCGCTATAGTGCCGTGCTCCGCGTTGGAGGGATTCCCGAGCGGTCAAAGGGATCAGACTGTAAATCTGACGGCACAGCCTTCGAAGGTTCGAATCCTTCTCCCTCCACCAAAAGGTTTTCGCGGGTTGTTGGTGTGTAGTGCGGCGACTCGTCGTTTGCGGGTGTAGCTCAATGGTAGAGCTGAAGCCTTCCAAGCTTAAGACGAGGGTTCGATTCCCTTCACCCGCTCCA
>JAVHYF010000048.1:0-20631 GCA_031119205.1 Moraxellaceae bacterium
CGCTACGCGCGATCCCTCGTCACGGCTGTGCTGCTCGGCGGCTGCAGAGGGGGAGAGGAGCCGTGCCTGTCCGGGAGGCCGCACCCAAGTGACATGCCGGATCAGCCATGGCTACACTCCGGCAGGCCTGCTGCTTTCTGCAGGCATTTATACCTGTACATGAACACGGTGCTCCGGCCGAAACCCTTGCGCGGAGCGTCTTCCCAACGAAGGCAGGCTCTGTGGTTATCCGGCAACGCGCCAGGTTATCCAGCAGTTCTGCCGGATAAATTGATAGTTAGGCAAAGGAATCCGCCATGATTTCCGCGATGGTCTCTGAGCCGATAGCTAGAGCAAGTGCTCTTGCCTCAGAAAATGCTCAGTCACATAGCCACGCTGTGGATGCAGGCGGTTTGGATTCCGCAGCATTTCGAGCCTGCATGCTTTGGCACTCGAATGCGATTGGGAGCCACTTCTACCAGCCTACGATCCAATCGCAAAGAAGTCCGAAAGTGGCCCATGGGTTTTTGCCATACCGTCAGGGTTGCAGAGTCACTTGGCTTCACTAGATAGCGCAGGGCTGGATTCACTAGCAGCGCGATGGGCTACGTGCGAAGAGCTGGAAGATGATGGCGTTTCTGCCGAGGAAGCGCTTGGTATCCTGAAAGGTGTTTCGGCCCTAGCCGAGAGAAGCCCGACAAACCACGTGTTGCTGCTCTGGTTTTCTTTGTGATGTCCTTTCTCTCAGCGTCACAGTCGAGCAATTCGCCTAACCGGGCGGTCAAAGGGACGGCCCAAAGCTGCGCTTTGGGTTTCCTCCGCGCTATGCGCTCCGGCCGCCACTTACCTCTACGTTAGGTCGCACGAAACCAGCCATCCGCAAACCAGGAGTAAAGCGTGTCATCCAAGAAACAGGTCCAGTTTGTCGTCACGATCAGCGCACCGATCCCGACGGTTTGGCAACTCATGATCGGCCCGGAAAGCTACAAGCGCTGGGCGGCTACGTTTGCTGAGGGAACGTACTTTGAAGGCTCGTGGGAACAGGGAACGAAGATCAAGTTTCTCTCTCCTCCTTCGGGAGACGGAATGCTCTCAGAGATAGCTGAGCGCCGTAACAACGACTTCATCTCCATTCGCCACCTGGGCATGATTTCCAATGGAGTCGAAGACACAACAAGCGAGTCCGTTCTTGCCTGGGCGCCGGCCTACGAGAACTACACGTTCATCAGTGTTCCCGAAGGCACGAAGCTGTCAGTTGACCTGGACATCCCTGGCGAATGGGTCGAGTACATGAATGAGGCTTGGCCGAAGGCGCTGATGGTGCTCAAGCAGTTGAGCGAGTCCGAGCGTGCGGCCTGATCCTTCCATCGAGAGGGCGTCACAAGGGCTACGCCCTTGCGCCGCCCCTCACGTCAAACGTTAGGCAGCAAGGACTCCGGTCGTGACCAAAGACAAGTCATCACAGTCCGTCCAGATGCGGATTCTTGTTGCAAGCCCACCACCCGGTGTCCGATTTGCTGTGCAACGAGGAAAATCGGAGTTGCTTGAGCCCTCGGCCGAGCGGGCCGACGCAATCCAGTTTGAGTATTCGCTTCGCCTGGGTTCGCCATTGCCAGATGGATCTGTCAATTTCATGGGCGAGTTTGTGCAGGGCACACCCTCAGACCGCTTCATCTACGTCAACTCCGGCACTCTTGCGGGCCAGGCAGGCTCGCCCTGGACACGGCGTGCAAAGTTGAAGCTGTCTTCCATTCCACAAAAGATCGTTGCAGATGCGGTTTCCACTCCCGGGGTGATCGAGGCGCGCATGCCCGGCACCATGGGTGATGGCGGGCCAATCTGCGCTTCGGTGAAACCTGAAGCAGTCGTTTGGAGTTTTGTGCGCAGTGCTGCCTGACTCTCTCATGCAAAACGTTGAGGCAAGTCGTATCAAGTCTGCACGGCCTCCAATCCCCTCTGCAGCCGCCGAGCAGCACAGCCGTGACGAGGGATCGCGCGGAGCGCGACGGCGAGGATGTCTGAGCGCGAAGCGCGAGTTCCGCAGCCGCTCGTCATGGCGCGCAGCGCAGGGAACCGTGCGAAGCACGGCGGCGGAAGCGGGGCGCGTTCTTTGCATACTTTCTGCCGCGCAGCAGAAAGTATGTCGCCCGCCGGGGCGAACTCCCGGCCCAGCACAACGAGTAAGCACAGGCCGCATGGCGGGAGCCGGTAGAAGAGCAAAGACGAAGACCAACGTCACTGGATTCCTGTCTCCGCAGGAATGACGGATGCGTGGGGGCGAGGGCTGTGCGAGCCGCTACTGCGTAGCGAACAGATCCAGCGAGCGGTAGTACCCGTCGCCGTACTTCAGGAAGTTGTACGCCTCACGGCGCAAGTCGGGCGCAGCGTGTGCGTCGACCACCTCGTCTCCAGCCCGCGCAAGAATGCCTGCGACATAGGCAGCCAGCGCCTCTTCATCCTGACACCCGTCCTGCTGCCCGGCCAGGAACAGCAGGTCGTGGTACGCGATTGCGACCGCGGTGCCCATCGCCGGTGACACCAGCCCTGACAGACGCTCGCCTGCACGCAGGCGGCCGAGCAGGGCTGCGTTCAGGGCGTGGGCGCGTACGCGTGCAGCGGTATCCGCGGGTGCCACGGCGCCGAGGTAGCCAAGGCACAGCATCAGGTTCAGCGTTGCGGTGGTGCGCGCAGGGTCGATGTGTGCGAGCGTGCTCAGGCCGCGCAGTGCGGCGAAGCGCTGCGGGCCGGTGGCGAGGGCTTCCACCAGGGCGTCCATCACCTCGTCGTCGAGATGTACGGCGTCGATGGGCGTGCGGACGTTGCGGGCGCAGGCGGCGGGGGGGCGCAGCAGGGCGATGAGGGTTTCGCCTTCCGCTTCGATGACCTCCTCGTCTTCCAGCGGGATGAGGCCGCGCACGAAGACGTCGCGGCGTAGCGGTGTCTGCACCACGTAGTCGCGCATCAGCTCGCGCAGGCTGCTGTCCGCGGTAGCGGTGATGAGCGCGCGCGAGGACGCGGGCAGTGACCACTGCGGGACGTTGCTGAAGAGGCGGGCGGAGGCGGCGAACTGAAGGCCGGCGCCGGCCATGCGGGCGGCGATGTCGGTGTGATAGAAGGGCGACCAGCCGGCGGGGGCGAACTCGTGCAGCAGGTAGGCGTCGCCGGCTTGCGTGATCTCCCGCAGCGCACTCTGTGCACCGGGGTTGCCGGCGAAGAAGGCGGCGTCCTGGCTGGCCAGTGTGGCGAGCATCCGGCGTGCGGTGTCGAAGCGTTGCACTGCGCTGCCGTCCTCACGTTGTGCGATCTCGCTCATCAGGCGTTGCAGCGGTGCCTTGTTGGCCCAGCCGGGCAGGGCGTTGTAGGAAATGTAGATCACGCCACCCGGTTTCAGCAGGCGCCGGATCAGCGTGAGGATGTGCTCGCGGTTGGCGTCATCCACCCAGCTGTACACGCCGTGCAGCACGATGTAATCCATCGCCGGCAGCTCGCGCGTCGCCAGTTCGGCAAAGCTGTCCGCCATGATCTGCAGGTTGGACAGGCCGGCGCTGTCGGCCATGGCCTGCGCGGCGGCAACGTGGGCGGGCATGAAGTCGTTGCCGAAGAAGCGCGAGCGTGGATGCAGCGCGGCCAGCATCGTGAGCCCCAGGCCCTGGCCGAAACCGAGTTCGAGATAGTTGAACGGAGCGTCCAGTGCAGGGGCGGCGAAGCCTGATTGCAGCAGCGCGTAGCGCAGATGCGCTGGCGCCATCTCGGGAAAGTGGTTGATGCTGTAGGGCAGCTCGGTGACGTAGCCGTCGGTGGAGGCGTGCATGGGCGGGATGGCTGGCGGCAGAGGTGCGCGGATGGTGCCGTGGAGGCACGGTCACCGCAATGATGGTCGCGGCAATGCTACGCCTCTGCCTGTTGGCGGTGCGTAGGTCGTGGCCTACGGGTGGCCGCCTGCTGACCCTTGTGACTCTTGTCCCTTCGCGCGACGCGCGGACCCGTGCGGGGTGCGGCCGCTCACTCCACCGCCAGCGCCCGTGTCGCCAGCGCGGCCGCCGCTGCCCGCGTCTCCACGCCCAGCTTCTCGAAGATGTGTTCCAGGTGCTTGTTCACCGTGCGCGGGCTCATACCGAGGATTTCGCCGATGTCGCGGTTGGTCTTGCCCTTGGCGAGCCAGGACAGCACTTCGGTTTCGCGTTGCGTGAGCGATGCAGCGGCGAGGCGGGCCTGTTCGGCTTGACCTGCGGCGTCGGCGTTGCGCACTTCCAGCAGCACCATGTATTCGCCGGCGCTGACGGTGCCGAGGCCTCGGGCCTGCAGGCTGCGGTCGTCGAGGGTGGCGAGGCGTGCGTGCGGGGCGACTTCGCCGTTGAGCAGGCGCTGACGGAAGCCGTCGGGCAGGTTGCCTTCGTGCTCGGGCAGGAAGTGGTGCAGCCAGTAGGCGGCCTTGGGTGAGCACCAAGCCACGCGTCCCTGACTGTCGATCATGACGACGCCATGGCCGCCGACGTCGATGGCTTCGCGGGCCAGGCGGCTGACGCGGGCGTTGCGCACATGGGTGGCCAGGCGCGCGAGTACTTCCTCCACGCGCACCGGCTTCACCACGTAGTCCACGCCACCGGCGGCGAAGCCCGCCACGATGTCGCTGGTGTCGGACAGGCCGGTCATGAAGATCACCGGCACGTGGGCGAGGGCCGCGTCGGCCTTGATGCGGCGGCAGGTCTCGAAGCCGGACAGGCCGGGCATCACGGCGTCCAGTAGCAGGGCGTCGGGCACGGTCAGCGCCAGCGTCTCCAGCGCGGCTTCGCCGCTGCCGGCGAGCATCACCGTGTAGCCGGCGGCTTCCAGCGCTTCGCACAGGAAGCCCTGGGCCGGCAGGGCATCGTCCACCACCAGTACGGCGTGGCGATGCAGGGTTTCAGTGTTCAGCGACACGGATCGACTCCTTGAGTACGCGCTTCAGGCCTTCGAGGTCGAAGCGCTCCGCCAGCCGCGCGAGCAGGGCGCAGTCTTCGGCGGCGTGCGGGTGTTCGTGGGCAAGCTCGCCCAGGCGCTGGCGGAGTTGCGGCAGCTTGCCGAACTGCACCAGGGTCAGCAGCTCGCCGACATCGTCTTCCGGCAGGCGGCCGGACAGTTGCGTGGGTGTCAGCGGATCGGCCGGCGCCGGCTGCGGCAGGGCGGTCTGCCAGCTCAGCTTGAGATGCGTGGCCAGCGTGGCGAGCAGTTCGGATTCCACCACCGGCTTGCCGACGAAGGCCTGCGCGCCGGCGCCGGCCAGGCGCTCCACGCGGTTCTCGAAGACGTTGGCGGACACCATGATGACCGGTGTGTCGACGAGGCCGCGCGCACGCAAGCGCCTGCAGGTTTCCCAGCCGTCCATGTCGTCCATGCTGACATCCATGAGGATCGCGTCCGGCACCGCTTCGGACAGGCTCTCCATGCACTCACGCCCGCTGGCGGCTTCGCGCACCGTGAAGCCCAATGGCACCAGCAGGCCGGCCAGCATGTGGCGCTGGTCGGGCTGGTCGTCGACGATCAGCAGGCTGCGACGCGGGCCGTCGTAGCCGACGATGGGGCGGTGCTCGCGGGCCCCTGCCGGCGTGCTGAGCTCACGCAGGTACAGGCGCAGCGTGAAGCGGCTGCCCATGCCCGGTTCGCTCTCCACCGCGATGTCGCCGCCCATCAGCTCGGTGAGCAGCTTGGTGATGGTGAGGCCCAGGCCGGTACCCGGCTCCGACACGCGGCGGCCGGCGCTGCTGCGCTCGAAGGGCAGGAAGATGCGCTGCAGGTCTTCCGGCGCGATGCCGATGCCGGTGTCGATGATCTCGAAGCGCGCCACTTCCATGCGGTATTCCACGCGCAGGCGCACCACACCGTGCTCGGTGAACTTCACCGCGTTGGCCAGCAGGTTGATGAGGATCTGACGCAGGCGCTTGGCGTCGGCCATCACCTGCGCCGGCATGCGGCCATGGCATTCAAGCTGGAAGCCGAGGCCCTTGGCCTGCGCCTGCGGTTGCACCATGCGCACCAGGTCGTCGATGAACTCGCGCAGCGGCAGCGGTGCCGGGTCCAGGCGCAGGCGGCCGGCCTCGATGCGGGCGAGATCCAGCAGGCCATCGATGAGGCTCAGCAGGTGTTCGCCGCTGCGGTGGATGGAGTCCACCGCCTCGCGTCGCTTGCCGTGCACGAAGCGGTCGCGCAGCAGGATCTGCGCGTAGCCGAAGATGCTGTTGAGCGGCGTGCGCAGTTCGTGCGACATGCCGGTGACGTAGCGCGTCTTGGCGAGGTTGGCGGCGTCCGCCACTTCCTTGGCGTGTTGCAGGGCGGCGTCGGTGCGGCGGTGGGCGTCGATCTCGCGCGTCAGCAACTGGTTCTGGCGGTTGGATTCGTCCTGCGCCATGCGCCGGCTCTCGCTGCCCAGCACCACCCACCAGCCACACACCGCCACCACCAGCATCAGCATCGCGAAGGCCTTCTCGAAGCCGATGCGCAGGTGGGCGCGCGCCACGTCGTCGAGTTGCGCGCTGACGCTCTCCTGGTAGTACACCACGCCCATGATGGTGGCGAGCAGCAGGCCCAGCGAGGCGGTGACGAAGACGTAATGGCCGACGCGGAAGTTCACCCGCCGCGACATGCCGTCGGGCAGCAGGCGCGCGAGTGCGCCGAGCATCTGGTCGGCGGCGCGCGAGTTGGTCTTGCAGCGGTCGTGGCAGCGTGACTCCAGCGTGCAGCACAGCGAGCAGATGGCACCGCCGTAGGCCGGGCAGCGCGCCATGTCCTCGGCCTCGAAGCGGTTCTCGCACACCGTGCAGCGCACCAGCTCGCCGGGTTGCCATTCGGTGTGGCTGCTGCGCGCCAGGTTGTAGCGGCCGCGCGTGGCCACGGCGAGGACGGGCGCGGCCAGCATGGCGACGCCCAGCGCGATGAAGGGCGCGAAGGCCTTGGCGCCGGGGCCGAAGGTGCCGGTGTAGGCGACGATGGCCAGCACGGCAGCGATGAGCGTGGCGCCCAGGCCCACCGGGTTGAGGTCGTACAGGTGCGCGCGCTTGAACTCGATGTGGCGCGGCGACAGGCCCAGCGGCTTGTTGATGACGAGGTCCGCCACCAGTGCGCCCACCCAGGCGATCGCGACGTTGCCGTACAGGCCCAGCACATGCTCCAGCGCCTGGAACACGCCCAGCGACATCAGCAGAATGGCGATCAGCACGTTGAACACCAGCCACACCACGCGCCCCGGGTGGCTGTGGGTCAGCCGCGCGAAGAAGTTGGACCAGGCCAGCGAGCCGGCGTAGGCGTTGGTGACGTTGATCTTCACCTGCGACACCACCACGAACACCACGGTGGCGAGCAGCGCCCAGCGCGCGTCGCCGAACACGTACTGGAAGCCGGCGAGGTACATCTGCGTCGGCTCCACCGCGCGCTCCGGCGGAATCTGCATCTGCAGCACCAGGTGGGCGAGGAAGGCGCCGCCCAGCATCTTCAGCATGCCCGGCACGATCCAGCCCGGCCCGGCCACCAGCACCGCGGCCCACCAGCGCACGCGGTTGCGTTTCGTCTTCTCCGGCAGGAAACGCAGGTAGTCCACCTGCTCGCCGATCTGCACCACCAGCGCGAAGGCCACGGTGGCGGCGGCGCCGAACATCAGCCAGCTGAACTCGTTGCTGCCCGATGTGTGGCCGGACAGGTCGGTGAACTCGCGGTAGGCCTCGGGGTTCTTGAACAGGATGGCGAGGAAAGGCAGCAGCAGCAGGGCCAGCCACACCGGCTGGGTCCACCACTGCAGGCGGTTGATCAGCGTGATGCCGTGCGTCACCAGCGGAATGATCAGCAGTGACGACAGCACGTAGCACAGCGACAGCGGCAGGTCGAAGTACATCTCCAGCGCCAGCGCCATGATGGCCGCCTCCAGCGCGAAGAAGATGAAGGTGAAGCTGGCGTAGATCAGCGAGGTGATGGTGGAGCCGAGGTAGCCGAAGCCGGCGCCGCGCGTCAGCAGGTCCATGTCCACGCCGTAGCGCGCGGCGTAGTAGCTGATCGGCAGGCCGGTCATGAAGGTGATGAGGCCCACCACGAGGATGGCCCACAACGCGTTGGAGAAACCGTAGTTCAGCGCCATGGCGCCGCCGATGGCTTCCAGCGCGAGGAAGGACACTGCGCCGAAGGCGGTGTTGGCGACGCGGAACTCTGACCAGCGCCGGAAGCTGCGCGGGGTGTAGCGCAGCGCGTAGTCCTCCAGCGTCTCGTTGGCGACCCAGGTGTTGTAGTCGCGGCGGACACGGAAGATTTTCTGAGTGGCGACGCTCATCGTCGGCAGGGCTCCTGAAGGTGCACCTCCGACGCAAGAACTGCTCCCGTGGCCATCGCGATGGCGCATGAGTGCTATCGCGACGTGGTCGACACCACGGCATGCGGCCGTGGCGGCGGGTCTGCCGGCACATCGACCATCGGTCGGCGTGCGGCGGGCACATCGGGGCACATCGGGTGCATGAGTTCCTGCGCATCGAAGCTGTGCGCTATGGACTGCATTGCGCCACCACGGGGCACCCGCTGGCAACTTCGGGGCATACGTCGAATGACGTATGTCGCGGAACCCGGGGCGCGCGGTGCGTACGCCACTGCCGTGCGCGCAATGCCTTGCTGCGCGGGGGTTACAGCGGAGGCGGCCGCGCCGTGTAGGACTGCGCTTACGTCGATTGACGTATAGGGCGCGTACGTCGCTCTCCGTACCTTGGGCGCCAAGCCGGAACGCCAGTCGATGTGTGCGCAGCGCAGCGATGCATCGACAGGCGGACGAGGCGACCCGCAAACCTCATGGTGACAGCCCAAGGAGAGAGTCCATGTCGCACGACCACGATAGTCACGATAGCCCCGAGTCCAACAACCGCCGCCGGCTGCTGCAAGGCATGGCCGCGCTGCCGCTGATCGGCCTGCCTGCGGTCAGCAACTTTGCGCGTGCCGCCAACATCCCGACCGCGCAGGTGAACACCACCAAGCTGGCGGTGACCGACACCGAAGTGGTGGTGGGCCAGCTGCACTCCGCCACCGGCACGATGGCGATCTCCGAGACCGGCTCCATCCAGGCCGAGCAGCTCGCCATCGACCAGATCAACGCCATGGGTGGCGTGCTGGGCCGCAAGATCCGCGTGATCAAGGAAGACGGCGCGTCCGACTGGCCGACCTTCGCCGAGAAGTCCAAGAAGCTGCTGATCAACGACCGCGCCGCCTGCGTGTTCGGCTGCTGGACCTCCGCCTCGCGCAAGGCCGTGCTGCCGATCTTCGAGAAGGAAAACGGCCTGCTGTACTACCCGACCTTCTACGAAGGCCTGGAGCAGAGCAAGAACGTCATCTACACCGGCCAGGAAGCCACCCAGCAGATCCTGTGGGGCCTGGACTGGGCCAACACCGAGAAGAAGGCCAAGAGCTTCTTCCTCATCGGTTCCGACTACATCTGGCCGCGCACCTCGAACAAGATCGCGCGCAAGCACATCGAGAACAAGCTGAAGGGCAAGGTCGTCGGCGAGGAGTACTACCCGCTGGGCCACACCAACTTCAACTCGCTGATCAACAAGATCAAGCTGGCCAAGCCGGACTGCATCTACGCGGTGGTCGTGGGCGGCTCCAACGTGTCCTTCTACAAGCAGCTGAAAGCGGCCGGCATCACCGCCGACAAGCAGTTCCTGCTGACCATCTCGGTGACCGAGGACGAACTGCTGGGCATCGGTGGCGAGAACAGCGCCGGCTTCTACGCCTGCATGAAGTACTTCCAGTCGCTGGATAACCCTAACAACAAGAAGTTCGTCGAAGCCTTCAAGGCCAAGTACGGGCCCAAGTCGGTGATCGGCGACGTGACCCAGGCCGGCTACCTCGGCCCCTGGCTGTGGAAGGCTGCCGTCGAGAAGGCCAAGAGCTTCGACGTCGCCAAGGTGGCTGCCGCGTCGCCGGGCATCGAGTTCAAGGAAGCGCCGGAAGGCTACGTGAAGATCCACGAGAACCATCACCTGTGGAGCAAGGCACGTATCGGCCAGATGACGATGGACGGCCAGTTCAAGGTCATCGCCGAGTCGCCCCAGCTGATCGTGCCGGACCCGTTCCCGAAGGGCTACCAGTAAGCAGCGGACGGCTCCTGGCGCAAGCGCGGCAGGAGCCGTGACGCCTGCACGGTAGTGCAGCAGCACGGAAGTAGGTTGGGTTGAGCGCAGCGAAGCCCAACACCCCGCAGTCCTGTCTCTCACGGATGGAGAAACCGCATGTCTCTGACCGATATGTACAACATCGCCCTGATGCAGGGTTTCGCGGGCCTGTCGCTGTTCGCGGTGCTGCTGCTCATGGGCCTGGGCCTGGCCATCATCTTCGGCCAGATGGGCGTGATCAACATGGCGCATGGCGAGTTCATGGCCATCGGCGCCTACACCATCTTCCTGTTCTCCACGCTGACGCAGAACTACCTGCCGGACGCGATGCAGGCGTACTTCCCGTTCGCGATCTGCGTGGCCTTCGTCATCGCATTCATCGTCGGATGGTTCGTCGAGTGGGCGCTGATACGCCACCTCTACAAACGGCCGCTCGACACGCTGCTCGCCACCTGGGGCCTCAGCCTCGGCATGCAGCAGATGTTCCGTTCCACCTTCGGCCCCAAGGAAGTCAGCCCCACGCTGCCTGACTGGCTGATGGGCTCCTGGGCGCCCAGCGAAGGCCTGGACATTCCCATCAACGGCATGTTCGTGCTGGCGCTCACCGCGCTGGTCACCGGCCTGGTGATGCTGGCGCTCTACAAGTCGCGCTGGGGGCTGCGTGTGCGCGCCACCGTGTCCAACCGTGTGATGGCCAATGCAATCGGCATCAACACCAAGAAGACCGACCGCCTGACCTTCGCCATCGGCTGCGGCATCGCCGGCGTGGCGGGTGCGGCCTTCACCACCATCGGCTCCACCGGGCCCACCTCGGGGCAGCTGTACATCGTCGACTCCTTCCTGGTCGTGACCTTCGGCGGCGCCGCCAGCCTGCTGGGCACCGTGGTGTCGGCCTTCGGCATCGCCCAGACGCAGTCGATCTCGGAGTTCTTCATGACCGGCTCGATGGCCAAGGTGCTGACGCTGTCGCTGATCGTGCTGATCCTCATGATGCGGCCGCAGGGTCTCTTCGCCTCCAAGGTCCGCCGCTGATTCCACTTCCCCTCGAAACGACGCCATGGACTCCCTCAAGGCCCTGATCAAGCGCTACCAGCTCGGCAGCCTGCTGCTGCTCACGCTGCTCCTCGTGGTGGTGCTGCCGCTCACGCTGGACATCTTCCGCCTCAACCTGGTGGGCAAGTACCTCTGCTACGCCTTCGTCGCCGTCGGGCTGGTGATGGTGTGGGGCTACGGCGGCGTGCTCAGCCTCGGGCAGGGCGTGTTCTTCGGCCTGGGCGGCTACGCGATGGCGATGTTCCTCAAGCTCGAGGCCTCGGACCCCGAGAGCACCAAGATCCAGTCCACGCCGGGCATCCCCGACTTCATGGACTGGAACCAGATCACCTCGCTGCCGGCCTTCTGGGTGCCCTTCAAGAGCCTGCCGCTGGCGCTGCTGGCGGTGGTGCTGGTGCCGATGGCGCTGGCCTGGCTGATCAGCTTCGCGATGTTCAAGCGGCGCGTGGGCGGGGTGTACTTCGCCATCATCACGCAGGCGGTGGCGCTGATCTGCACCGTGCTCATCATCGGCCAGCAGGGCTACACCGGCGGCGTGAACGGCATGACCGACCTGAAGACCATGCTGGGTTGGGACACGCGCACCGACAGCGCCAAGTACATCCTGTACTTCCTCAGCGCCGGCCTGCTCATCGCCTCCATCCTGCTGTGCATGTGGATCCAGAAGAGCAAGCTCGGCACCCTGCTGCTGGCGATGCGCGACAAGGAAGACCGCGTGCGCTTCTCCGGCTACGACGTGGCCATGTTCAAGGTCTTCGTGTTCTGCCTGGCGGCGGCGCTGTCCGCCATCGGCGGCGCGATGTTCACGCTGCAGGTGGGCTTCATGTCGCCCAGCTTCGTCGGCATCGTGCCCAGCATCGAGATGGTGATCTTCGCCGCGGTGGGCGGGCGCATGTCGCTGGTCGGCGCGGTGTATGGCGCGCTGCTGGTGAACTTCGGCAAGACCTACTTCTCCGAGACCGCGCCGGACCTCTGGCTGTTCCTGATGGCCGCGCTGTTCATCGGCGTGGTGCTGGCCTTCCCCAACGGCCTGGCCGGCCTGTACGAAAGCCACATCAAGCCGTGGATCGCACGTCGCCTGGCGGCGCGCAAGGCCGGCGCCACGCCACGCACGCCGGCCGCGCCCACGCCGCCTGCACCGCCCGCATCACCCATGAGCGGCAGCGCGCCCCCTGCTGCGCCGGCCCAGGCCTGAGCGAAGGAGACATGCCATGAGCAATACCGACTTCGTACTGGCGGTGGAAGACCTCACCGTGTCCTTCGACGGCTTCAAGGCCATCGACAGCCTCAACCTCTACGTCGACAAGAACGAGCTGCGCGTGATCATCGGCCCCAACGGTGCCGGCAAGACCACGCTGCTCGATCTCATCTGCGGCAAGACCAAAGCCAGCAAGGGCAGCATCAAGTTCAAGAACGAGGAGCTCACCAAGCTGCCGGAGTACGGCATCGTCCGCAAGGGCGTGGGCCGCAAGTTCCAGACGCCTTCGATCTACGAGAACCTCAGCGTCTTCCAGAACCTTGAAGTGTCCTTCCCGCGTGGTCGTGGCGTGTTCGGCGCACTGAAGTTCAAGTGCAACGCCGAGGTGCGCGAGCGGGTGCAGAAGGTGGCCGAGGAGATCGGCCTCGCCGACAAGCTGCAGACCGAGGCCGGCCTGCTGTCGCACGGCCAGAAGCAGTGGCTGGAGATCGGCATGCTGCTGATGCAGGACCCGGAGCTGCTGATGCTCGACGAGCCCATCGCCGGCATGAGCGTGCGCGAGCGCGAGCTCACCGCCGAGCTGCTGCAACGCATCTGCCAGAACCGCTCGATGATCGTCATCGAGCACGACATGGAGTTCGTCAAGCGCATCGCCTCCAAGGTCACCGTCATGCACCAGGGAAAGATCCTCGCGGAAGGATCGATGGACAAGGTGCAGAGCGACCCCAAGGTCATCGACGTATATCTCGGTCACTGAGTCGGTCACTGAGTGAGCCACTGAGTCGACCACAGGAAAGGACAACACAATGCTGAACGTATCCGACCTCTTCGTGAGCTACGGCCAGAGCGAGGCCCTGCACGGCATCTCGTTCGCTGCCAACAAGAACGAGACCGTGGCCATCATGGGCCGCAACGGCATGGGCAAGACCACGCTGTTCAAGTCGCTGATGGGCGTGCTGCCCACCAAGGCCGGCAAGGTGGAAGTCGCCGGCCAGGACGTGACGAAGGACGAGAGCTACCGTCGCGTCGCCAAGGGCATCGCCTACGTGCCACAGGGCCGCATGATCTTCCCGACCCTGTCGGTGGAAGAGAACATCCAGACCGGCCTGGAGAACGCGAAGGACAAGCGCATTCCGGAAGACATCTACGCACTGTTCCCGGTGCTGTGGGACATGCGCCGCCGCAAGGGCGGCAACCTGTCCGGCGGCCAGCAGCAACAGCTGGCCATCGCCCGCGCGCTGGTGACCAACCCCAAGGTGCTGCTGCTCGACGAACCCACCGAGGGCATCCAGCCCTCGATCATCAAGGACATCGCCAAGGCGCTGAACGAGATCCGCAAGTTGCGCGAGATCACCATCGTCGTGTCCGAACAGGTGCTGTCCTTCGCGATGGACGTGGCCGACCGCCTGTTCGTCATCGAAGGTGGCCGCCTGGTCCACGAAAGCTCGCGTGCGGATACCGACACCGCACGCATCAAAGAATTCCTGTCCGTCTGAGGAGAGCCGGACAGGATGATCCTGGCGTTGTTGCATCGCCTTGCCGTACCGACCGTACTGTCTGCGGCGACGCGCCTAGCCAGGACCACTGCGTTTCATCCTGTCCGGCTCTCCTTGTACTTCGCTTCACCTGGAACCACTCAAGGAGAGAGCCATGCCTGAAAAACTCATCACCGTCGACCTCAAACAGTCGCCCTACGAGAACGCCAACATCCACAACCGCTGGCACCCGGACATTCCGATGGCCTGCTGGGTGAACCCCGGCGATGACTTCGTGCTGGAGACCTACGACTGGACCGGCGGCTACATCCAGAACAACGACAGCGCGGACGACGTGCGCGACGTCGACCTCACCACCGTGCACTTCCTGTCCGGCCCCGTCGGCGTGAAGGGTGCGGAGCCGGGTGACCTGCTCGTCGTCGACCTGCTCGACATCGGCGCCAAGGAAGACAGCCTGTGGGGCTTCAACGGTTTCTTCTCCAAGCAGAACGGTGGCGGCTTCCTGACCGAGCACTTCCCGCTCGCGCAGAAGTCCATCTGGGACATCGAAGGCATGTTCACCAAGAGCCGCCACGTGCCGGGCGTGCGCTATGCCGGCCTGATCCACCCGGGTCTCATCGGCTGCCTGCCCGACCAGAAGATGCTGGACATGTGGAACGAGCGCGAGGTGGACTTCATCGCCACCAACCCGACGCGCGTGCCGGCACTTGCCAACGCACCCTTCGCCAAGACCGCGCACGCCGGCAAGGCCACCGGTGACGTGGCTGCGAAGATCGCCGCGGAAGGTGCCCGCACCGTGCCGCCGCGCGAGCACGGTGGCAACTGCGACATCAAGGACCTGTCGCGTGGCTCCAAGATCTTCTTCCCGGTGTACGTCGACGGCGCCGGCCTGTCGGTGGGCGACCTGCACTTCTCGCAGGGCGACGGTGAAATCACCTTCTGCGGCGCCATCGAAATGGCCGGCTGGGTGCACATGAAGGTCGAGCTGATCAAGGGCGGCATGGAGAAGTACGGCATCAAGAACCCGATCTTCAAACCCAGCCCGATCACGCCCAAGTACGACGACTACCTGATCTTCGAAGGCATCTCGGTCGACGAGTACGGCAAGCAGCACTACCTGGACGTGCACGTCGCGTACCGCCAGGCCTGCCTTAACGCCATCGAGTACCTCAAGAAGTTCGGCTACTCCGGCGCGCAGGCGTACTCCATCCTCGGCACGGCGCCTGTGCAGGGCCACATCAGTGGCGTGGTGGACATTCCGAACGCCTGCGCGACGCTGTGGCTACCGACCGACATCTTCGAGTTCGACATCAACCCGACCGCGGCCGGGCCGGTGAAGTATCTCGACGGTTCGATCCAGATGCCGATCTCGCAAGACAAGTAAGTTGCTGCACACACCCTCTCTCGCTGCGGGAGAGGGTGTCGTCAAGTGATGCAACTCGGAAGCCGCAACAGAATGGAGTGAAGCGCAGCGTAACGGTTCTGGCTAGGCGCATTGCCCAGACAGTACACGCAGTACGGCAAGGCGATGCAACGACGCCAGAACCATTCTGTTGCGGCTTCCAGCAAGGAGAACACTCATGCCTCTTTACGATTACGAATGCCAGGACTGCGGCCAGTTCGAAGTGATGCGCCGCATGGCCGACCGCGAAGCCCCGGTGCATTGCCCGCAATGCGGCGCAGCTGCGTCCCGCCTGGTGGTCGCGCCGTCCTTCGCCAGCATGTCCACCGAACTGCGCGTCGCGCACTCCACCAACGAGCGCGCCCGCCACGAGCCCAAACGATCCGGCGGCCACGTGCACGGCCCCGGCTGTGGCTGTGGCAGCAGCACCGGCAAGAGCGCCACCGTGAAGGCACCGGATGGCAGCAAGGCTTTTCCCACCAAGCGACCGTGGATGATCAGCCACTGAACCTGTAGGAGCTCACCTGGGCGCGACCTGCTTTGCCACGGTGATGAACCTCCGCCGAGAAGGGATCGATTTGCCGTTGTGGGAGCGCCTCTCAGGCGCGATGCGCTGGGTCGCGCCTGAGAGGCGCTCCTACAAAGTTCAATACCCACCGAGCATGAGTCGCAGCCGGACATGCGGTCGGCTGCGTTTCTTTCGGCCACCTTCGCGGGTGGCCGCCTTTTTGGCGCAGCGGAAGCCGTGGGCTCCTTCAGTACGCCGTGCCGTACCGGGATGGGCGTAGGTTGGGTTGAGCAACGCGAAGCCCAACATTCCGCGCTCGGTTGCGAAGTGCTGCTCGCAGAGAATCTGTTGGGCTTCGCTTCGCTCAACCCAACCTACCCGAAGCGGGACGCCTTTCTCGGATGGACTGCATCGGCGACAATGCCGCCTCTCCCGCATCCATCCGCCCGCCACCATGCTGCGCATCCTCCTGCTTGCCGCCGTTCTCGCCCTTACCGCCTGCGCCAAGGAAGACGCCCCGCGCTTCAACGCGGTGGATGTCACCGGTTCCGCCTGGGGGCCGGGCCTGAAGCTGGCGGACACCACTGGCAAGGAGCGCACGCTGGCTGACTTCAAGGGCCATGCGGTGGCGGTGTTCTTCGGCTTCACGCAATGTCCCGACGTGTGCCCCACCGGCATGCTGATGTTGCGCGAGGTGGTCCAGAAACTCGGCCCGGACGGCGAAAAGCTGGATGTGGTGTTCGTGACGCTGGACCCGAACCGCGACACGCCGGAATTGCTGAAGGCCTACATGGACGCCTTCAACCCGCGCTTCGTTGCACTGCGCGGCACCGAGGAACAGACCGCGGCCATCGCCAAGGAATTCAAGGTCTTCTACGAGAAGCGCGGCGATGTGGCCGGCGGCACCTACACGCTGGACCACACCGCTGCGTTCTTCATCTTCGACCCGCAGGGCCGCGCACGTCTCTTCGTGCGCCACGGCGAGACGCCGGAGCGCGTCGCGCAGGACGTGAAGCTGCTGATCGACGGGAAGTAGGCAAGAGCAGGCCCGGCACGGCTCCGCTCCGCCCTTTGCTCAGGGGAGACGCAGCCTCAGCCTGACAGACCACTCCACAGGTTGGCGCTACCCAGCACCACGAACACCGCGTACAGCGTTCGCTGGAAGGCGGCGCCGCTCAGCCGTGCACGCAGCAGCGTGCCCAGCCACATGCCGACGAAGGCTGCGATGAACGCGAGCGCGACGGACGTCGAGAACAGGTGCAGCGAAGCACTGCCCTGCAGGCGGATGGCGAGCGCCACGGTGGCGATGGTGAAGGACAGGCCCAGCGCCTGGATCAGCGCGTCGCGTTCCAGCCGCAGCGCCTGCAGGTAAGGCACCAGCGGCATCACGAACACCGCGGTCGCCGCGGTGATGACGCCGGTGACGCCGCCGACCAGCAGCCCCCAGCCCGGCAGTCCGCGCGTGGGTTGCGGCAGCTTGCGCGCTGCGAGTCCCCACAGACCGTACAGCACCAGCACTGCGCCGAGTGCGATGCGCGACAGCCGCTGGCTCTCGGCGTCAGTGGGCAGCGGCAGGAAGATCGTGGCGAATACGAGCGTGAGCCACACCGGCCATAGCAGCGCGACCAGTCGCCGCGTATGGGCGCCGAGCACTGCGCGAGATTGGTGGCGAGTGACGGCGCCACCAGCAAGGCTGCGGCGGCGGCAGTGGGCATCGCGAGGCCCAGCAGGCTCATCGCCACCGTGGGCAGGCCCATGCCCGACACGCCTTTCACCGCGCCGGCGGCGAGGAATACCGCCGTCACGAACACCATCATGCCGCTGCTCATCGCATCCATGCGCGCATGCTGGGCAGGATGCAGCGGGCTGTCCATCGGGGAACATCCCGCTCGCGCGGCGCCGGCAACCGGCTTCTACAGCGCACGCCCGTCGTAGTCGACCACCTGGATTTCCGCGAGGGCTATGTCTTCCAGGCAGCGGATGTTGATGGCCGCCATCGGCTTGCCGGCCGGAGTGGTCGCTTCGCCCCAGGCGTGGATGCCGCAGTCGGGGCAGAAGCGGTGGCGGATCTTGTGCTTGTTGAAGGTGTAGGTCGACGCCGCATCGTCCGGCGTCAGCAGGCGCAGCTTCTCGCGCGGCACGAACCACAGCAGCGAGCCACGGCGCTGGCACATCGAACAGTTGCACGACAGCGCGCCGTCGATTTCGCCATCGACTTCGAACGCCACTTTTCCGCAGTGGCAGCTTCCCTTGTATTGCATGACCGGTTCTCCTGTGTCCGATGCTTCCGTGGAAGCCGTAACAAAATGGAGTGGAGCGTAGCGAAACGGTTCTGGCTAGGCGCATCGCCGCAGACAGTACGTTCGGTACGGCAAGGCGATGCAACAACGCCAGAACCATTTTGTTATGGCTTCTTACTCCGCAGACTCCACGAACATCTTCAACTTGTTCAGTGCCACGTCCCATTCGCGGCCGATGGCTTCCAGCATGCGACGCGCCTCGTCGATCTGCGCGGGCTCCAGTTGCCACAGGCGCTCGCGGCCCATCTTCACGTCACGCACCACGCCGGCGTCCGACAACACCTGCAGGTGTTTCGTCACTGCCTGACGGCTGATGTCCGTGCCGGTGGTGAGTTGCGCGATGGAAAACGCGCCGCCCGCGCACAGCACCGCCACCAGCTTCAACCGCGTGGGGTCGCCAAGCGCGGCGAACACGCCGGCCAGCGTGTCGCTGGCGCGAACCAGGCCGGACACGCCAGCGGGCGAGGAGGGGGGCGAAGGATTTCTAGGCTTGCTCGGCATAAGTCATCACGTTCTTGAGTTGCGCCTCCCAGCCGCGGCCGTTGGCGCGGAAGGCGTCCGGGTAGCGATCCGGCGGCAGCTTCGAGAAGCCGGTCTCCACTACCGTCAGCAGGGTGGCGTTGCCGGGGGCTTCCTTCAGCGTGAAGGTCACCACGGTGCGCTCCTCCTGCTCATAGTCCACCTCCGGCTTCACCGCGTAGGGATGCCAGTGGTAGGACATGAGCTGCGGCGCTTCCATGCGCTCCACGATCACGTCGAAGGCTACGTGCTCGAAGCCGCAGATGGTGATCTTGCCCAGCGTGCGCTGCTGTGGCGCGAAGGTCTGGCCCTTGAGGTCGGCGCCGAACCAGGTGCCGAAGGACTCGGCGTCCGACAGCGCGCGCCACACCTTCTCGCGTGGCGCGTTGATGAGGATGCTGCGTTCGATGCGGTCGGCGCTGTCCGTCGTTGCGGGTGCATTCATGGTCGTCTCCATCAGTGCATCAGTTCAGTGTCCGCTGCATTCGGTGGCCATCGCGTGCGGCGTGCCGCTGCCGGTCGTCACGTACTGCCGCAGGCTGTTGAGGAAGTAGTTCCAGCCGTTCTGGCACAGCGCGTAGCACTCCAGCGCCGAGGTCAGGCCCAGGTGCTGGAAGTCCAGTCGCGTACGGCCCTGGCCCTCCGGCTGCAGGCGAAACAGCATGCGCGTGCCCACCCACTCGGCCGGGTCCTTCAGCCCGTGCGACACGATGGCAGCCTCGGTGCACAGCCACTGCACTTCACGGCCAGCCTCCAGCTTCTCGATGCGCATGGCCTTGTGGTTCTCGCCGAAGCGGAAACGCAGCATACCGCCGACGTCGGTGTCGGCGTCGCAGTCCTCGGTCCACCAGCCGCGCAGCCCCTCCGGGCGGGTCAGGGCGGCATACACGGTGGCGGGACTGGCTTCCAGCACGAGGCTCAGCTGGAAATGGGGAAGCGGGGCGGGGGCGTTCATGGCGGGCTCCTTGGCGAGGGCAGGGATGAAAAGCAACAAAATGGCTGCGTGTTTGCAGTGTGGCTTCGGGTTTTGATAAATGCAACCATAAAGTTGCAAATTGTTGGCGGAACGGCCGCTCACCGGAGCGGTGCTCGGTTCCCCGTGAAGCCCTCGTCATTCCCGCGGAAGCGGGAATCCAGCGTCGTTTGCGGCCGTTGAACGTCACTGGGTTCCCGCTTCCGCGGGAACGACGGAGCTCTGGAATCCAGTCCGCAGGCAACGCTCTGGTTCACCTCGGAGCAAGCCGAATGGTGGGAACGACGTAGCCGCGGTTGATGCGCGCTTCGATTCCGACCGCCAGGCTAAGACCACGGAGCGATCCCTCTGAACCACAAACCCCTTGCATTTAGAAAATTATTTCTAATAATGAAAAGGGAATCGACACACAGCAAACACCGACCACCATGTCCCCCGCCCCAGGCCGGCCTGCCGGCAACAACGCGACCGGCGAAGAAACCCGCGCCCAGCTCATCGCCGCGGCCACCGAAGTCTTCATCGACGAGGGCTACAAGGCCGCCCGCGTCGCCGACATTGCCACCCGCGCGCAGGTGCGCCTGTCGGCCATCAACTACCACTTCGGCGGCAAGGAAGGGCTGTACCTCGCGGTGCTGGGCCATCACGCCGAGCTGACCATCCAGCGCACGCCCATCGTGCCGCCGCAGCCCGGCCTGTCGCCGCGTGCGCGCCTGCACTTCTTCGTCACTGCCTTGCTCACTCGCCTGCTCGGCGAGGGGGAGGCATCACGTCTGCCTGCACTCATGTCGCGCGAGATCATGAGTCCCACCGCCGCGCTGGACGCCATGTTCGAGCGCTTCATCAAGCCGCAGTCCCTGCAGCTAGACGCCCTGGTGCGCGACATCGTTGGCGCCGACCTCACGCCGGACGAAGTGCGCCGCGCCATGCTCAGCGTGTTCGGCCAGTGCATGACCTACCGCCTCGCGCGCCCGATGGTGGAACGCCTGGCCCCGACCCTCTACGGCCGCGCCGATCTCGTCGCGCACCTAGCGGATCACATCAGCGCCTTCTCCTGGGCCGGCCTGCAGGCCATGCGCGAGGGCAGGGAG
>JAVHYF010000048.1:20731-29513 GCA_031119205.1 Moraxellaceae bacterium
TGCAACCGCCAGGACGAAGGCGTGCTCAACGGCTACGTCGAAGTCGAACTGGTGCGCGTCGCCGCGCCCATTGGTGGCCGCCTGACGAAACTCGCCGTCTTGCGCGGCGACGAAGTGGCCGCCGGTGCGCCGCTCTTCGTGCTGGAAAGCGACCGCGAGGCCGCCGCCGTCAATGCCGCGCAGGCCCAGGTCGGCAAGGCCGACGCACAGGTGGCCGACCTCTCCAAGGGCAAGCGCCGCGACGAGCTGGCCGCCATCGAGGCTGGCATCGCCGCCGCACGCGCCGCGCAACGCCAGTCCGAGACCGACCTGCAGCGCCAGCAGAAACTTGCCGATGCCGGCTTCGTGTCGCCCAACAACCTGTCGGCCCTCGTCGCCAAGCGCGACGCCGACATCGCCCAGGTGCGCCAGCTCGAAGCCGACCTGCGCAGCGCGCGTCTCGCTGCGCGTGACGACGAACGCGACGCCGCCGCCGCCGAAGCCCGTGCCACCCGCGCCTCACTCGCACAAAGCGAATGGGATCTCGCGCAGAAGTCGCTGAAGTCCCCCGTCTCCGCCCGTGTCGAAGACACCCTCTACCGCGAAGGCGAATGGGTGAACGCCGGCGCCCCGGTGGTCAGCCTGCTGTCGCCAGCCGCCATCAAGCTGCGCTTCTACGTGCCCGAGCCGTTGCTGCCGCAGTTCAAGGCCGGCACCCGCGTACAGGTGCGCTGCGATGGCTGCGGCGATCCCGTGCCCGCCACCGTGCGTTTTGTTGCCCGCGAAGCCGAGTTCACCCCGCCGGTCATCTACAGCCGCGAGAACCGCGCCCGCCTCGTCTACCTCGTCGAAGCCTGGCCGACCGAGGCCGACGCCGCGCGCCTGCATCCCGGTCAGCCGGTGGAAGTCACACCCGGAGCCGCGCAGTGATCGCCGCCGCCATGACCCGCACGGAACCCGTCGCCACCAGCGAGGCAGCCGCGGACGATGGCATCGTCATCGACGTGCAAGGCCTCACCAAGCGCTATGGCAACAAGACCGTCGTCGACCAGCTGTCCATGCGCGTGAACCGCGGCGAGATCTACGGCTTCCTCGGCCCCAACGGCTCCGGCAAGACCACCAGCATCCGCATGATGTGCGGCCTGCTCACACCGGATGCCGGAAGCGGTCACACCCTGGGCTTCGACGTCGTGCGCGAGGCCGCGCAGATCAAACGCCGTGTCGGCTACATGACGCAGAAGTTCGGCCTCTACGACGACCTCAGCATCCGCGAGAACCTCGACTTCGTCGCCCGCATGTACAGCATGGACCGCCGCCGCCAGCGCGTGGACGACGCGCTTGAACGCCTCGGCCTCGCCAGCCGCCAGACCCAGCTCGCCGGCAAGCTCAGCGGCGGCTGGAAGCAACGCATGGCGCTCGCCGCCTGCATGCTGCACGAGCCCGAACTCCTGCTGCTCGACGAGCCCACCGCCGGCGTCGACCCCAGCGCCCGCCGCGACTTCTGGGACGAGATCCACCAGCTCGCCGCCGAAGGCATCACCGTGCTCGTGTCCACCCACTACATGGACGAAGCCGAACGCTGCCACCGCCTCGGCTACATCGCCTACGGCAAACTCCTCGCCATGGGCACCCCCGGTGAACTCGTGGAACGCAGCGGCTTCGTCACCCGCAACTTCAGCGGCGCGGACGTCGGCGCGCTGTCACACGAACTCGAAGCCCTGCCGGCAGTGACGATGGTCACGCGCTTCGGTAACACGCTGCATGTGAACGGGCAGGATGAAGCGGCACTGGACGCAGCACTCGCGCCGTACCGTGCGCGTGATGATCTGCACTGGGAAACAGGCAAGCCGTCGCTGGAGGATGTGTTCATCCATCTGATGCGGCAGGCGACGGATAACTTCTCTTAGGAATAAACGTGAAAAGTCAAATTATTGGGAGCTTCGGAGAGTTTGTGGTCGCATGCGATGCGTTTGAAGCCTTCGCCGATCAGACGATATTTCGTGGTCAGCCCGTGAAGGGAAACCTAATTCCGTCTGTCGCTCGGTGGAACCACGAGTTGGACTCAACTGACGTAGAGATAGAAATGCTGAATGAAATTAAAGTTCTAGGCGCCTCTCTTCTGTCAGGGACTGAGTCCGATCTAGATCTACTCGTGAAAGCGCAGCACTTCGGCCTCAAGACCCGCCTGCTAGATTGGACGTCCAATCCATTGGCAGCGCTTTGGTTCGCGTGTGTCAACGCCGAGCCGAACGATGCTGACGGCTATGTGTACGCCCTAGATGTCGACACTTTTCTGCTTGGCGCGGAGTCCTACGAGAAGAGCCCCTTCCAAGTTGCAAAGACAGGTGTCCTACGGCCTCGTCTTACCAATGAACGCATCTTGGCTCAGCATGGCTGGTTCACGTTGCATCGTTACTCAACGCGTGATCGCAAGTTCGTCCCACTTGAGAAGAACCCAGACACGCGCGGAAGGCTGTACGAATTTCGCATTCCCGCGGCACAGACAAGGGACATGCTGCGAGCGTTGGACAAGTTTGGTGTGAGTGCGCGGACGCTATTTCCTGATCTGAACGGACTGTGCCTTTACCTGAACCGGAAGTCCTCGCACTTGCTGTACGTCTGAGCCATCCCAATGACCAATCGCCACGACTTCATCCTTTTCGACCTCGACGGCACCATCAGCGACCCCATCGACGGCATCGGCCGCTCCATCAACTACGCGCTGGAGCACTACGGCTACGCGCCGCTGCCACGCGAAGCGCATGCACCCTGGATCGGCCCGCCGTTGTTCCACAGCTTCCGCGCCTACACCGGTCGTGACGACGAGACGCACTTGCACGAACTGGTCGCCAAGTACCGCGAGCGTTACGCCGATGTCGGCTATGCCGAGAACACCATCTATCCCGGCATGGCCGAGGCGTTGCAGGCGCTGGCCGACACCGGCGTGCCGATGGCGGTATGTACTTCCAAGCGCGCCGACTTCGCGCAGCGCATCCTGGAACTGTTCGGCATCGCGCAGCACTTCCGCTTCGTCGATGGCGGTGACATCCACATCGAGAAGTGGGAACAGATGGCGAAGCTGCGCGAGCGCGACATCGTCACCGAACGCGCACTGATGATCGGCGACCGCGAGTTCGACATGCTCGCCGCCCACCGCAACGGTCTCTCCGCCGCTGGTGTGCTGTGGGGCTACGGCTCGCGCGAGGAGCTAGCCGCGCACGAGCCGGCGCACCTGCTGGCGACGACCGCCGAACTGCATGGGCTGGTGCCGCTGTGCGAAGGCAGTCGGCCGTGAGCACCGCGCCATCTTCGGGCAGGCTGCCAGCGTTCAGCCTCTCCCGCCTCATCGGCGTCATGCTCAAGGAGTTCATCCAGCTCAGGCGTGACCGGCTGACCTTCGCGATGATGATCGGCATTCCCATCATCCAGATGGCGCTGTTCGGCTTCGCGATCAACGGCGACCCGAAGTACCTGCCGACGGTGATCGTCGCGCACGAGCAGGGCACCTACACGCGTAGTCTGGTGCGTGCGCTGGAGAACTCGGACTACTTCCGCGTCGTCGCCAGCGATGTCACCGACGCGCAGGCCGACCGCATGCTGGCGCAGGGGCAGGCGCAGTTCGCGCTGACCATCCCGGCCGGCTTCGCGCGCGCGCTGGAACGCGGCGAGCGTCCCGCATTGTTGCTGGAGGCGGATGCCACGGACCCCGGCGCGACGGGCCCCGCCCTGGGTTCCGTGCAGCAGCTTGCCATCAGTGCATTGGCCCACGACCTGAAGGGCACGCTGGCGCACCTGCAACCGGATGCACCGGCCTTCGAGTGGCGAATCCAGAAGCGTTACAACCCGGACGGCATCACCCAGTACAACATCGTGCCGGGGCTGATGGGTGTCATCCTGACGATGACGCTGATCATGATGACCGGGCTGGGCATCACCCGCGAGGTGGAGCGCGGCACCATGGAGAACCTGCTGGCGACGCCGGTGCGGCCGCTGGAGGTGATGGTGGGCAAGATCGCCCCCTACATCATCATCGGCTACGTGCAGGTGCTGGTGATCCTGCTCGCGGCGCGCTACGTCTTCGATGTGCCCTTTGCCGGCAGCTTCATGCTGCTGATGCTGTGCGTGCTGGTCTTCATCGCGGCCAACCTGACGGTGGGCATCACCATGTCCAGCATGGCGCGCAACCAGACGCAGGCGATGCAGATGACGTTCTTCTTCTTCCTGCCATCCATCCTGCTGTCCGGCTTCATGTTCCCTTTCCGTGGCATGCCGGACTGGGCGCAATGGATCGGCGAGGTGCTACCGCTGACCCATTTCCTGCGCCTGATCCGCGGCGTGATGCTGAAGGGCAACGGCCTACCCGACCTGTGGCCGGAGATCTGGCCGCTGCTGTTGTTCATGCTGGCGGTGATGCTGGTAGGGCTGAAGCGGTTCAGGCGAACGCTGGACTGACGCAGCCGAGTGCGTCCGTCGCACACGCCGACACCTCCGTGTCTGTCATCCCACATGCGCATCGTGCTGTTCGGGATGCGCTGGAGCGTGTTCAGTGCCCTGCCGTTTCCGCGATGCAACGTGCGCATGGCAAGGGACACCGAACGGGGAAACGACCGCTAACCACCCTCGTCATTCCCACGGAAGCGGGAATCTAGCGTCGTATGTAACTGTTGAGGGCCACGCGGGTTCTGCCTGCGCAGGAGCAGCGGGACTCTGGGGCGCGGCCTTGACGACAGAGCGTGGAGGCGGGACGTCGCGCCAGCACCGTGAACAAAAAAGGGCCGATGCGTACATCGGCCCCAATCGCTGCCAGCGGCAGCGTCACTGCGGGGAGTCGGGGAAGGCGGTGCTTACACGCGTGGCGGCGGGCCACCTTGCGGGCCGCGCTCTTCGCCGCGGCGGGCCGGTGCGCCATCGCGACGATGCTCGCGGCGCTGCTCCATGTTCTTCTGCAGCTGCGTGCGCTGGTCCGGCGTCAGCACGGCCAGGAAGGCGCGGCGCGACTCGATGCGTTGCAGCAGCAGATCGCCTTGCAGGTTGCCGATCTTGCTGGTGAGCTCGGCGGCGCGCTTGGCGTCGTACTGCTCGCCACGCGTCAGTTGCTCCAGCGCGATGCGGTCTTCACGCAGGGCGCGCTGCTTGGGGCGGGCGGCGTCGCTTTGCCTGTCGTGCAGTTCGCGCATCTGCTTCTTCTGCGCGTCGCTCAGCTTGATGCCGCGCATGCCCTTCATCTCGCCGTGGCCGCGCATGCCGCGCCCGCCGTGTTCGCCTGCACTCATGTGGTCGCGCATGGCGGCGTGCTGGAACTCGCCGTGGCGTTCCGGGCCGCCCTGTGCCTGGGCGGCAACCGGCAGGGCGAGGGCGACGGCGCTGGCAAGCAGGAAGCGGCGAACGATAGTGTTGTGTTTCATGGTCAGCTCCTTGTGTGTAACGGCGGACACCGTGGAACGCAGTCTGCGCGGCACCCCCGTAAAGAGGGGTTGCAGGCATGTAAAGACAGGTTAAGAGCTGTAAATCTGTGTTGGCGCCGGAATGGGGGCCTTATCATCGACCGTGGGTTCTACCGTTTACGGAGCAGGAGTGATGCCGCGCGTATTGCTGGTCGATGACGACATCGAGTTGTGCGCCATGCAGAAGGAATATCTCGAAGCCGAGGGCTTCGCGGTGCACACCGCGCACGACGGTGAGGCCGGCGTGGCGGAGGCGTTGACTGGCCAGCACGACATCGCGGTGCTGGACGTGATGATGCCGCGCCTGTCCGGCATTGAGGCGCTGCGTCGCATCCGCCAGAGCAGCCGCATGCCGGTGATCATGCTGACCGCGCGTGGTGACGACATCGACCGCGTGCTGGGCCTGGAGCTGGGCGCCGATGATTACGTGCCCAAGCCCTGCACACCGCGTGAGCTGGTAGCGCGCATCCGTGCCATCCTGCGGCGGACCGGAGACGCGCCGGTAGCGGAGGGCGAGCGCTCGCACATCGCGCTGGGCGCCTTGCAGATCCTGCCTGAGCAGCGCCGCGCCGAATGGAACGGCCGCGTGCTGGAGCTGACCAGCACCGAGTACAGCCTGCTCGAAGCGCTGGCCCGCCAGGCCGGCCGTGTCGTGAGCAAGAACGAGTTGTACGAGATTGCGCTCGGCCGCCCGATGGCGCGTTACGACCGCAGTATCGACGTGCACATCAGCAATCTGCGCCACAAGCTGGGCACGCTGGGCGATGCGCGCTCACCGATCCAGACCGTACGTGGCATCGGCTACCAGTTGCTGGTGGAGTAGACGGACAGCGGGCACCCCTCATGGATCGATTGTTCTGGAAGATCTTCCTCAGCTTCTGGCTGAGCCTGTTGCTGGGCAGTGCCGTGGTGGCGGCCGGCGTCTATCTCTACAACCAGTCGCGCGCGGATGAGCTGCGCGAGGCACAGGGGCGTGTCTTCCTGCGTGGCGAGTTCTCGCTGCGCATGTATGCCCTGCTGGCGGAGCAGGGCGGCACCGCCGCCTTGCTCCAGGCGGATGCTGGCCGCAAGGACTGGGAGCTGCCACCGCCGCTGGTGATCGACGCGCAGGGGCGCGAGTTGTGGGGGCGCCCGGTGCCGCCGGATCTGATCGACCAGGTGCGCAGTGGTAGCGTCGAACTGCCAATTCCCGCACGGCGGGTAGTCGATCCGAAGGGTCAGGAACTGCTGATCTTCGTACCGCCGCCAGAGGGGCCTCGCGTGCGACGTGCGCGTAGTCCCTATGTTCCCTACTTGCCCTGGTTCCAGTTCGCGGCGGCTGTGTTGGCCAGCCTGATCGTGAGCGCGCTGCTGGCGCGCCACCTGTCACGTCCCATCGAGCGCCTGCGCGACGCCTTCGACACGGTTGCGCAGGGGGGGCTAGGGGCCCGCGTCGGCGAGAGCATGGGACGCCGCCGCGACGAGCTGGCCCAGCTCGGTCGCGACTTCGACCACATGGCCGGCCAACTCCAGAAACTGGTGGGTTCGCAGGAGCGCCTGCTGCATGACGTGTCTCACGAGCTGCGCTCGCCGCTGGCGCGCATGCAGGTGGCAGTCGGGCTGGCGCGCCAGCAACCGGACAAGCTGGACACCGCGCTGTCGCGGATCGAGCGCGAGGCGGACCGTCTCAACGAACTGGTGGGCGAGGTGCTGACGCTGTCGCGCCTCGAATCCACATCGCGCGGCGGCGCGCAGGCCGAGCGGCAGGACTTCGTGGATATCGCCGAACTGGTGGCGACCGTGGTGGAGGATGCGCGCTTCGAAGGCGCCAGCAGTCAGCGCGAGATCCGCTTCGACGACGGCAATGTCGGCGAGCTGGTGATGCCGGCGCGCGGCGAGCTGCTGCATCGTGCGCTGGACAACGTCGTGCGCAACGCCTTGCAGCACACGCCTGAGCAGTCGACCGTGGAGGTCGTGCTGTGCCAGGATCGCAGTGGTGCCCGTGTGTTGATCGAGGTCAGCGATCAGGGGCAGGGCGTCGCCGAAGGCGAGCTGGAGCAGATCTTCGAGCCCTTCGTGCGCGGGCAAGGCGAAGGCAAGGGCTACGGTCTGGGGTTGGCGATCGCTCGCCGCGCCATCGAAGCGCATGGTGGGGCCATCGTTGCGCGCAATCGCCGGGACGGCGGCCTGCGAGTGAGCATTGCCTTGCCGGTTCAGGCCGAAGGGGCGCCGACGGCCTGACTCTTTCCCGCTACACCCGCAAAACAAACGGGGCCATGCTTTCGCATGGCCCCGTTTGTTTGTAAAGCAGCCGAGTTTGTCAGGCCGCAGCCAGCAAGCCGCGCATCTTCTGCATCGCCTTGGCTTCGATCTGGCGGATACGCTCGGCCGACACGCCGTACTCGGCCGCCAGTTCATGCAGCGTGGCGGTATCGTCCTCGGTCAGCCAGCGGCGCTGCACGATGGCACGGCTGCGGTCGTCCAGGCTGGCCAGCGCGGCCTGCAGGCCTTCGTGGCGCAGGCGCTCGCTCTGTACTTCCGCAAGCTCTTCGCTTGGCTCCGCAGACGGGTCAACCAGATAGGAGATCGGCGCGACGCGATCTTCATCATCGTCCGAGCTCTTTTCCAGCGCCACGTCACCGCCAGCGAAGCGGGTCTCCATTTCCAGGACTTCTTCCGGCTTCACTCCCAGCAGCTGGGCGATCTGCCCGGCCTCGTTCTGGGTCAGGGAGTGTCCGTCGCCACGCAGGCTGCGCAGGTTGAAGAACAGCTTGCGCTGCGCCTTGGTGGTCGCGATCTTCACCAGACGCCAGTTCTTCAACACGTATTCATGGATCTCGGCCTTGATCCAGTGCACCGCAAACGACACCAGACGCACGCCGCGCTCAGGGTCGAAGCGCTTCACCGCCTTCATCAGGCCGATGTTGCCTTCCTGGATCAGGTCCGCATGCGGCAGACCGTAGCCCAGGTAGCCGCGTGCGATGGAGACCACCAGGCGCAGGTGCGACAGCACCAGCTGGCGGGCGGCATCCACGTCCTGCTCGTCGCGCAGGCGACGGGCGAGCGCCTGTTCCTGCTCCTCGCTCAGCACAGGGAAGCGGTTCGCCGCCTGCACGTACTGGTCGATGCTGCCCAGGGCAGACGGGATCGGAAAGCTCAACGCGGTAGTCATGCCTTACCTCCTTACATATGTATACGGAGCAATCCAGCTGCTCCGTCAAGACAATCTTAGCACTCGCATACATGGAGTGCTAACAGGGAAGGATGGTTCCGTCGCGCAGGTTTCCTGTGGTGCGCTGCAAAAGGTTCTTGACTTGTCCTGAATCGTTGTCCATAATCTCGCCTCTCTGCTGCTGGGCAAGCGGGTGTCGCGAAAGCGG
>JAVHYF010000049.1 GCA_031119205.1 Moraxellaceae bacterium
GGATCAGCTGGTCGTAGGCGCGCTGCAGGAAGGTGGAGTAGATCGCCACCACCGGGCGCAGGCCTTCGCAGGCGAGGCCGGCGGCAAAAGTCAGCGCATGCTGCTCGGCGATGCCGACGTCGAAGTAGCGCGACGGGTATTCCTGTTCGAAGCGCACGAGGCCGGAGCCTTCGCGCATGGCGGGGGTGATCGCCATCAGCTTGTCATCCGCGGCGGCCATGTCGCACAGCCAGTCGCTGAACACCTGGGTGAAGGTCAGCTTGCCCGCACCCTTGGCGGTCTGGATGCCGGCGCTGTGGTCGAACTTGCCGACGCCGTGATACAGCACGGGGTCGGCCTCCGCCAGCTTGTAGCCCTGGCCCTTGCGGGTGACGATGTGCAGGAACTGCGGGCCTTTCAGCTTGTGCAGGTTCTGCAGGGTCGGGATCAGCGCATCGAGGTCGTGCCCGTCGATCGGGCCGATGTAGTTGAAGCCGAACTCCTCGAACAGCGTACCCGGCGTGACCATGCCCTTGACGTGCTCTTCCACGCGTTTGGCCAGCTCCAGCATGCTGTTGGAGACGCTCAGCACCTTTTCGCCGGCGCGGCGCGCGGCGTTGTAGGTCTTGCCGGACAGCAGGCGGGCGAGGATGTTGGACAGCGCGCCCACCGGCGGCGAGATCGACATCTCGTTGTCGTTGAGGATGACCAGCAGGTCGGCGTCGATGACGCCTGCATTGTTGAGTGCCTCGAAGGCCATGCCGGCACTCATCGCGCCGTCGCCGATCACGGCGATCGCACGGCGGTCTTCGCCCTTGGCCTTGGCGGCGACGGCCATGCCCAGCGCCGCGGAGATCGAGGTCGACGAGTGCGCGGTGCCGAAGGTGTCGTAGTTGCTCTCGCTACGACGCGGGAAACCGGAGATGCCATCGAGCTGGCGCAGGGTGGCCATGCCTTCGCGACGACCGGTCAGCACCTTGTGGCCGTAGGTCTGGTGGCCCACGTCCCACACGATGCGGTCTTCAGGCGTATTGAAGACGTAGTGCAGGGCGATGGTCAGTTCGACCGTGCCGAGGTTGGACGACAGGTGTCCGCCGGTTTTCGATACCGACTCCAGCAGGAAGGCGCGCAGCTCCTCGGCGAGTTGCGGCAACTGGCGACGGTCCAGCGCACGTAGCGTCGAGGGGGAGTCGATGGTGTCGAGCAAGGGGTAGGACGACATGTCGTATCGGGGCGAAGGTTTGGGGCCGTCTCAGAACGGACGGCTCACGATGTAGTCGGTCAGTTCGCGCAGGCGCAGGGCCCGATCGCCGAAGCCGGCGAGGGCGGCATGCGCTTCGGTGGCGAGTTCGCGCGCAAGCTCGCGCGACTCTTCCAGACCAAGGATGCTGACGTAGGTCGGTTTGTCGTTGGCCGCGTCTTTGCCGGCAGTCTTGCCCAGCGTGGCGGTGTCGGCCACCGTGTCGAGGATGTCATCGACCACCTGGAACAGCAGGCCGATGCATTTCGCGTAATGGTCGAGGCGCTCCAGCGCCTCGTCGCTGACCTCGCCGAGCAGGGCGCCGGTCAGTACGGCGGCGCGGATCAGCGCCCCCGTCTTGTGGATGTGCATGAACTCCAGTTCGGGCCGGGTCAGAGCCTTGCCGACCGAAGCGAGGTCGATGGCCTGGCCGCCGGCCATGCCGCGCGAACCGGACGCGCGGCTCACTACCTGCAGCACGCGCAACTGGCGTGCGGCGTCATCGCTCAGCACGTTGTGCGACAGCAGCTCGAAGGCCAGCGTCTGCAGGGCATCACCGACCAGCAGGGCAGTGGCCTCGTCGTACTGCACATGCACGGTCGGCTTGCCGCGGCGCAGGGCGTCGTCGTCCATGCAGGGCATGTCGTCGTGCACCAGCGAGTAGACATGGATGCATTCCAGTGCACTGGCCGCGATCTCCACGCGCGTCGGATCGGCGCCAGCCACTTCGCCTGCGGCAAAGGTCAGCAGCGGGCGCACGCGCTTGCCGCCGCCCAGCGTCGTGTAACGCATGGCTTCATGCAGGCGCTCCGGCACCTGGCTGGCGGCGGGCAGCAGTCGTTCCAGCGCGGCTTCGGTGCGGCGCTGGGTGGCGAGCATCCAGTCCTGGAACTTTGGTGTTGTCATGCGGACTCACCGCGGGAAGGCGAAATCTCGGTGTCGACCATCTGGTCCTGCTCAAGCACGCGGATGCGTTGTTCGGCGGCATCCAGGCGGCCCTGGCACTGTCGCAGCAGGGCAATGCCGCGCTGGTAGCGTTGCAGCGATTCTTCCAGCGGCAGCTCGCCGGCCTCCATGTCGGCAACGATGCGTTCCAGCTCGGCGAGGGCTTCCTCGAAGCTGGGTTCAGTGCTGGCGGGAGCGGCTTTCGGCATGGCGGGCTGCGGGTTGCGTTGGGGGCGGAAGCTACAGGGCTTACCCCGGGGAAAGCCGGCCATTATAATGGAACGCTTTTTGTTCCGGCTTTCCGGCTCGATTTACCAAAGGCTCAGGGATGTCCTCTATCGCATCAATCAATCAGCTCTCCCCGGCAGTGTCCCAGCTGCCGGTCTCCGCGTACTTCGACGAACAACTGTTTGCGATGGAGAAGAAGCTGATTTTCGATGCCGGTCCTGGCTACGTCGGCCACGCGCTGATGACGCCGGAAGCGAACGATTACCACACGCTGGGCTGGCTGGATCACAGCCGCATGCTGATGCATGGGGCCGACGGCATCTCGCTGATGTCCAACGTCTGCCGCCATCGCCAGGCCATCATGCTGGAAGGTCGTGGCCGCGCGCGCAACGTGGTGTGCCCTATCCACCGCTGGACCTACGACAACGCCGGCCAGTTGCTGGGTGCACCGCACTTTGCCGACAAACCCTGCCTGAACCTGGACCGGCAGGCGCTGGAGAACTGGCGCGGCCTGCTGTTCAAGGGGCCGCGTTCGGCCAATGCCGACCTCGCCGGCATGCAGATTGCCGACCAGCTGGATTTCAGCGGCTATGTGCTGGGCAAGGTCGAGCATCACCAGTGCAACTACAACTGGAAGACCTTCATCGAGGTGTACCTCGAGGACTACCACGTCGCGCCTTTCCACCCTGGTCTGGGCAACTTCGTGACCTGCGAGGACCTGACCTGGCAGTTCGGTGACTGGTACTCGGTGCAACGCGTCGGTGTGACTTCGCTGCAGAAGTCCGGCTCGCCGGCCTATGAGCGCTGGCAGCAGGCGGTGCTGGATTACTACCAAGGCGAACTGCCGCCGCACGGCGCCATCTGGCTCACTTACTTCCCGAACGTGATGGTCGAGTGGTACCCGCACGTGCTGGTCGTCAGCCACCTGATTCCGCAGGCCGTGGACAAGACGTTGAACGTGGTCGAGTTCTACTACCCGGAAGAAATCGCCGCCTTCGAGCCCGAGTTCATCGAGGCCGAGCAGGCCGCCTACATGGAAACGGCGGTCGAGGATGACGAGATTGCCGAACGCATGGACAGGGGGCGTCGTGCCTTGTGGCTGGAAGGTCGCAACGAGTGGGGTCCGTACCAGTCGCCGATGGAAGATGGCATGCAGCACTTCCACGAGTTTTACCGGCGCATGATGGGCGCTCATCTGCTGCGCTGACGTCGAAATCTGTCGCCAGTCCGCGACAGGTGGCCCGATATATATTTGGCTGCGGCACGGTATGGCCATGGCATGAATGCTAGCGTTTCCCGGCTCTTCAGCGCCGGAGAAACGCATGTCGCAGACGCAACTCCCTTTCATTGCCAGACTGGCAATCACAAGCCTTTTCGCAGGCCTCACCGCGGGTGTACACGCTGACTACCAGCGGCAAGGCATCGACTCGCCCGAGCGCAGCCTCCCGGTCTTCTACGAAGCCCTGCGCGACAGGATGCAGTTCCGCCTCGGCTGGCACGATGGCGTGAAGGACCCGGTCGCGTGGCGCACGGCGGGTCTCGCCAAGGCGCGCGAGCTGATGCTGCCCGACGGTGTGCCGGACAAGCCCTTCGATGCCCGTGTCGTCGATGAGATCGACCGTGGCAGTTACGTCGCGCGCAAGGTCGAGTTCAACATCAGTGCAGAGAGCCGCGTGCTGGCGATGTTGCTGGTGCCCAAGGGTAACGGTCCGTTCCCGGCGGCCTTGTTCCTGCATGACCACGGTAGCAAGTTCGACATCGGCAAGGAGAAGTTCGTCCAGACCTGGGGCGACGAGGCACGCCTGAAATCGTCGAAGGAATGGGCGGACAAGTTCTTCAGCGGGCGCTTTCCGGGCGACGAACTGGCCAGGCGCGGCTATGTGGTGATGTCCTTCGATGCCCTGGGCTGGGGTGACCGCGCGGTGCCGGATTTCCGCACCGACTCGCAACAGGCGTTGGCGGCCAACCTCTTCAATCTCGGCACCTCCTTCGCCGGCATCATCGCGCAGGAGGACGTGCGCGCCTCGCAGTTCCTCGCTGCGCAGGACATGGTGGACCGCAAACGGGTAGCAGCGGTCGGCTTCTCTATGGGCGCCTTCCGTGCCTGGCAGCTGGCTGCGCTGTCGGATGCGGTGACGGCAGCCGTGGTGGATAACTGGATGGCCACCATGCAGGGGCTGATGGTGCCGGGCAACAACCAGTTGAAGGGCCAGTCGGCGTTCTCGATGCTGCACCCCGGCGTGGGGCGTTACCTGGACTACCCGGACGTTGCGGCACTGGCCGCACCCAAGCCGATGCTGTTCTATGCCGGCGAGCAGGACGGTTTGTTTCCGGTCGAGTCAGTGAAGACGGCCTTCGGCAAGATGCACAAGGTGTGGCAGGCCAACGCCGCGGCCGACAGGCTGGAGACGCGCATCTGGCCGCTGGGCCATGTATTCGTGAAGGAACAGCAGGACGCCGCCTTCGACTGGTTGGACCGCCAGTTCGCCCGGCCGGCGCGCTGACCGGAGGCTTCAGGGGCGGGAAGCCAGCATGTCCATCCAGAGTTCGGCGAAGCCGTTCCACAGGATCTGGACACCGAGGCAGATCAGGATGAAGGCGAATACCCGCGCCAGCGCTTCCGATACCGCCTCGCCGACCGTGTCCTGGATGCGGTCGGCATAGCGGTAGCACAGGTAGATCGCCAGCGCGGTGGCGCCCACCGCCGTCAGGCCACCCAGCAGGCTGCTGAGCATCTCACCCCAGTCTCGCGCGAGCTGGCGTGACTGGCTGGAGCCGATGGCAATGGACACCGAGATGGTGCCCGGGCCGGCGGTCAGCGGCAGGGTCAGCGGGTAGAAGGCGAGGTTGGCGAGGTTCTTGTCGTTCAGCGTGTCAGGGCCGGACGCATCCGCGTCAGGGCCGGACGGGGCATTGAGCATGCGCCATCCCGCCGCGGCCAGGACGAGCCCGCCCGCCAGTCGCAGCACCGGGATCGATATGCCGAACATGCGCAGTACGAACGCGCCGAAGTACATCGATGGCAGGATCACGAAGATCGAGTTGATGGCGATCTTGCGTGCCAGCGTGTGGCGCAGCTCGCGCGATGCGCGACGGGTGATCGCCAGGAACAGCAGGGCTGTGCCGGGCGGGTTGATGATCGGCATCAGCGCGGTGAACACCACCAGGAAGCTGGCGGAAAAATCGGTCGTCATGTTTTGCCACCCCGCGGGCTGGACATGTCGAGGGACAGCGCGCGTGCAAGCTGGTCCATCGCATCGGCGGCGCCGCATTCCCAGCGGACGTGCGCGCGTGCGCTCACTTCGGTGTGGCCGGGATTGATCTCCACCGCCAGGGCACCGAGCTGGCGGGCCAGCAGGAAGGGCTGGGCGATGTAGGGGAAGACGCTGGTCGTGCCGATCGAGAACACCAGGTCGTAGCCTTCGTCCAGCACGGCCTGCAGGCGGAGCAGCGCGTCGCCCGGCAGGGCCTCGCCGAACAGGACGACCGCCGGGCGCAGGTGGTCCAGACAGCCGGGGCAGGGCGGTGGCAGGGTGGAGAGCCCACTGTAGTCCGCCACAGCCTCGGCGTGTCCGCAATGCTCGCAGTACAGCTCGAAGAGGTTGCCGTGCATCTCGATCAGGTCTGCGGTGCCGGCGCGGCGGTGGAAGCCGTCGATGTTCTGGGTGAGTACCGTGGTCGGCGCGATCTCTGCCAGCCGGGCAATGACGTGATGCGCCAGATTCGGCCCTGCGCTGCGACAGGCGCTCTCGATCTGCGACAGGTACTTCCAGGTGATGGCGGGTGCCTGGGCCATGACTTCGCCGGACAGGGCCACCTCGATCGGCAGCGCGTCTTCAGTGTGGCGGCCTTCGTACAGACCGCCGATCCCGCGATAGGTCGGCAGGCCGGAGTCGGCCGAAATGCCTGCCCCGGTGATGACCAGGATGCGGCGGGCGCTTTCGAGCCGGGTGGCGACGCGGGGGAGATCGGGCAGTGGATTCATGGCGGGTGGTGACCGGATCGATCAGGAACTGCGAGCCCGATCCTAGCCCCGCGTCCGTCCGATTGCCACGGCCTGGATCAAGCCAAGGGCAAAGACGCGCCTGGAAGTGTCAAAAAAGTAATAAGCAATGAATCTGTGAGTTCTTGTCCCAGCGTGGGCGGGCGGCAACAATACGCACCTTCCAACGAAGGATATCGACCATGAACCGTTCCCTCCTGTCCGCCGTGCTGCTGGCTGCGGGCCTGTCGCTGGCACCGGTGGCGCAAGCCCAGACCTCGCTGCTCAACGTGTCCTACGACGTCGCCCGCGACGTGTTCAAGGACTACAACCCGAAGTTCGTCGCCGCCTACAAGGCCAGGACCGGTGAGACCGTGGAAGTGAAGCAGTCGCACGCTGGCTCCACCAAGCAGGTGCGCGCGGTTGCCGACGGTCTGGAGGCCGACGTGGTGACCATGAACCAGGCGACCGACATCATGTTCCTGGCCGAAAAGGGCCTGGTAGCGGCCGACTGGACCAAGAAATTCCCGAACGATGCCGCGCCCTACACCTCGACGATGGTGTTCATCGTGCGCAAGGGCAATCCGAAGGCCATCAAGGACTGGAACGACCTGATCAAGTCCGGCACCTCGATCATCATCCCGCACCCGAAGAACACCGGTAACGGTCGCTGGACCTACCTGGCAGCCTGGGGCAACGCGCTGAAGCAGCCGGGCGGCAACGACAAGAGCGCCGCCGCCTACCTGAGCGCCTTCTTCAAGAACACCCCGCTGTTCGCACCGGGTGGTCGCGATGCCACCACCACCTTCATCCAGCGTGGCCAGGGTGACGTGCTGGTGACCTTCGAGTCCGAAGCCGAACTGATCGCCCGTGAATTCGGCCGTGGTGGTTTCGAGGTGGTGTATCCGCCCCAGTCGATCCTGACCGAGCTGCCGGTCGCCATCGTCGACAAGGTGGTGGACAAGCGCGGCACCCGCAAGCAGGCCCAGGCTTACCTGGAGTACCTGTGGAGCAAGGACGGCCAGACCAACGCCGCCGAGAACTACCTGCGTCCGCGCGATGCGGAAGTGTTCAAGAAGTACGCCGACCGTTTCCCGGCCGTGAAGACCTTCACGGTGGACGAGACCTTCGGCGGCTGGGCCAAGGCCACCGAGGCCCACTTCAAGGATGGCGGCAGCTTCGACCAGATCTACCAAGTAAAATAAGCGGCTGATCCGTTTCAGGGACGCAAAGCCCGCGGGTATCCCCCGCGGGCTTTGCGTCTTTTGCCTGACTGTCACCGCCTGCCTGTTTTCCCGAAGCTTCTTCCTGATGAAATCCAACCGTCCTCACCGCGTGTTGCCCGGCTTCAACCTGTCGCTGGGCTACGCGCTGGTCTACCTGTCGCTACTGGTGCTGATCCCGCTCGGCGGGCTGATCGCCAAGAGCGCCGAGCTTTCGCTGGCCGAATTCTGGACGCTGGCCACCAGCCAGCGCTCGATGGCGTCCTACCGCATTACCTTCGGCACCTCGCTGCTCGCCGCGTCCATCAATGCCGTCTTCGGCCTGATCGTCGCCTGGGTGCTGGTGCGCTATGAATTTCCCGGCCGCCGATTTTTCGACGCGCTGGTCGACCTGCCCTTCGCACTGCCCACTGCGGTGGCCGGCATCACGCTGACCACGCTGTACGCCAACACCGGCTGGCTGGGCCAGTACATCGAGGGGCAGTGGGGCTTCAAGATCGCCTTCACGCCCTGGGGTATCGTCGTTGCGCTGACCTTCGTGACCATGCCCTTCGTGGTGCGCACGGTGCAGCCGGTCATCGAGGACATCGAGGCCGAAGTCGAAGAGGCCGCCGCCACGCTCGGCGCGACGCGCTGGCAGACCTTCTGGCGCGTGCTGCTGCCGGGCGTGTTCCCGGCGCTACTGACCGGCTTCGCGCTGGCCTTCTCGCGCGCCATCGGGGAGTTCGGCTCGGTGATCTTCATCGCCGGCAACATCCCGTTGGTGTCCGAGATCACGCCGCTGCTGATCATCGCCAAGCTGGAGCAATACGACCTGATCGGCGCCACGGTGCTGGCGGTGGTGATGCTGGTCATCTCCTTCGTGCTGTTGCTGTCGATCAACCTGCTGCAGTGGTGGGCCGCCAACCGTCATCGCAGTGAGGCGCGTGAACTCGACCCGGGCAGCACGGGCAACCCCGCCAACACGCAAGGAGCCGCCGCATGAAAGTCCGTCGCGCTGCGGCCGAGACGCCTGCCGTCCGCTGGACGCTGACCGCCATCGGCGTCGGCTTCCTGATCTTCTTCCTCGGCCTGCCGCTGATCGCGGTGTTCGTCGAGGCCTTCCGTTCCGGCTGGGCGCCGTACTGGGAAGCCCTGCAGGAAAAAGACACCCTGCATGCGGTCGGCCTTACCGTGCTGGTGGCGGTCGTCGTGCTGCCGTTCAATATCGCCTTCGGCGTGGCAGCGGCCTGGGCGATCGCCAAGTTCGAGTTCTGGGGCAAGAGCCTGCTCACCACGCTGATCGACCTGCCGTTCGCGGTCAGCCCGGTGGTGGCCGGCCTGCTGTTCATCCTGATCTTCGGCGCCAACGGCTGGATGGGGCCGTTGCTGCAGTCGCACGACATCAAGATCATCTTCGCGCTGCCGGGCATGATCATCGCCACCCTGTTCATCACCTTTCCCTACATCGCGCGCGAGCTCATCCCGCTGATGCAGGCGCAAGGCCGCGAGGAGGAAGAGGCCGCGGTGTCGCTGGGGGCCACCGGCTTCCAGATGTTCTGGCGCGTGACGCTACCCAACATCAAGTGGGGCCTGCTGTACGGCGTGATCCTCGCCAACGCACGGGCGATGGGCGAATTCGGCGCGGTGAGCGTGGTGTCCGGCCACATCCGTGGCGAGACCAACACGCTGCCGCTGCACGTCGAGATCCTCTACAACGAATACAACTCGGTCGGCGCGTTCGCGGCGGCATCCGTGCTGGCACTGCTGGCCCTGGTGACGCTGATCGCCAAGACCATTGTCGAATGGCGCATGGCGAAGGAGACGGAAATGCTCAACGCCGCGCTGCCGACGGAGAAAACTGCATCATGAGTATCGAGGTCAAGAACATCACCAAGCGCTTCGGCAGTTTCGTGGCGCTGGACAACGTGTCGCTGGAGATTCCCACCGGCGAACTGGTCGCGCTGCTGGGCCCGTCGGGCTGCGGCAAGACCACGCTGTTGCGCATCATCGCCGGCATGGAGTCGCTGGACGAAGGGCAGGTGCTCTTCCATGGCGAGGAAGCCACGCACGTCGAGGCGCGCGAGCGGAATGTGGGCTTCGTGTTCCAGCACTACGCGTTGTTCCGCCACATGAGCGTGTTCGAGAACGTCGCCTTCGGCCTGCGCGTGAAGCCGCGTGCACAACGCCCCAGCGAGGCCGCCATCCGCGACAAGGTGATGAGCCTGCTGAAGCTCGTGCAACTCGACTGGCTGGCCGAGCGTTACCCGTCGCAACTCTCCGGCGGCCAGCGCCAGCGCATTGCGCTGGCCCGCGCGCTGGCGGTGGAGCCCAAGGTGCTGCTGCTGGACGAACCCTTCGGCGCGCTGGACACCCAGGTGCGCAAGGAGCTGCGCCGCTGGCTGCGTCGCCTGCACGACGAAATGCATATCGCATCGGTGTTCGTGACCCACGACCAGGAAGAAGCGCTGGAGGTGGCAGACCGCGTGGTGGTGATGAACAAGGGCCACATCGAGCAGATGGGCACGCCGGACGAGGTGTACACCGCGCCGGCCACACCTTTCGTCTACAAGTTCCTCGGCAACGTGAACGTCTTCCACAGCCGCCTGAAGGGGCCGTGGGCCAAGGTCGAACAGCCGGAAGGTGATGGCAAGGGCGAGGGCGGCTCCACCGCCTTCGTGCGCCCGCACGAAATCGACATACTGCGCGAACAACGCGAGCATGCACTCGCCGCCACCGTGCAGCACGTGCAGGCCATCGGTCCGCTGGTGCGTGTGGAACTGACGCACGAGAGCGAGATCATTGAAGTAGAGCTGACCCGCGATCGCCACCTGGAACTGCAACTCAACGCGGGCGACCAGGTGTGGTTGCTGCCCAAGCAGGTGACGGTGTTCGCCAGCGCGAAGGCCGAGCCGCAGCGCTGGGCACCTGACTGGGTGATCTGAGGTCTGCGATCTCGCGGGCCGGAGTGATCGCAGAACCGTCACGTCGGCGGTTCATGCTGAAGCGGGGCGGCGCAAGTCGCCCTTTGCACATCTACGGTACTGGAAGCGAGGTTGCCATGTTCGAATCCGCCGAGGTCGGCCACGCGGTCGACAACAAGACTTTCCGCAAGGAAGAGGAAGCCCTGCGCATTGCCTTGCTGCAGGCGCAGTTCCGTCTGCGCGAGGCCGGACGTTTGCCGGTGCTGTTGCTGATTTCCGGCGTCGATGGCGCCGGCAAGAGCGAGACCATCCAGCAGCTCTACGAATGGCTGGACCCGCGCTGGCTGTCCACGATGGCGTTCGCCGAGCCGACCGACGAGGAGCGTGAGCGGCCGCCGATGTGGCGTTACTGGCGGGCCTTGCCGGCCAAGGGGCGCATCGGCATGTTCGCCGGCTCGTGGTACTCCGCGCCGATCCACGACCGCATCGAACGCGACATCTCGCAGGCCACGCTGGATACCCAGCTCGACAGCATCAACCGGCTGGAAGCCATGCTCGTGAACGAAGGCGCTCTGGTGCTGAAGTTCTGGTTCCATCTCAGTCGCGACGGCCAGAAAAAGCGGCTCAAGCGCCTGGAACGCGACCCCCGTACAGCCTGGCGAGTCACGCAGACCAGCTGGGACCGGCTGAAGACCTACGATGCTTTGCAGGACGTGGCCGGTCATGTGCTGCGGGTGAGCAATACGGCCTGGGCGCCGTGGACCATCGTCGACGGCAGTGACGACAACTACCGCAACCTGTTGGTCGGCCGCGCATTGCTGGAGGCCATCGAGCGGCGCCTCGCCGAACCACGGGTGCCGGCCTATCCGGTGGCCGCGCCGCTGGCGCGGCGCGTGGACGACCAGAATGTGCTGAGCGCGCTGGATCTGTCCGTGCAGATCGACGACGAGCGCTACGAAAAAGAACTCGCGCACTGGCAAGGCATGCTGGCCGAGCTGGTCCGCCACAAGCGTTTCGCGCGCCGCTCCCTTGTGCTGGTGTTCGAAGGCATGGACGCGGCTGGCAAGGGCGGTGCGATCCGTCGCGTGGCGGCGGCGATGGATCCGCGCCAGTACCAGATCGTGCCGGTTGCGGCGCCGACCGACGAGGAGCGCGCGCAACCCTATCTGTGGCGCTTCTGGCGACAGGTGCCGCGCTGGGGGCGGGCGACGATGTTCGACCGCTCCTGGTACGGCCGGGTGCTGGTCGAGCGCGTGGAGGGCTTCTGCTCGGAGGAGGACTGGCTGCGCGCCTATAGCGAGATCAACGACTTCGAACACGAGCTGGCAGAGAGCGGCGCCATCGTGCTGAAGTTCTGGCTGCAGATCGACAAGGCCGAGCAGCTCCGCCGCTTCCGTGCCCGCGAGAAGACGGCGCACAAGCAGTTCAAGATCACGCAGGAGGATTGGCGCAACCGCAAGAAGTGGACGCGTTACCAGGATGCCGCGGTGGACATGATCGACCGCACCAGTACGGGTGCCGCACCGTGGACCGTCGTGGAGGCCAACGACAAGCGCTATGCGCGCATCAAGATCCTGCGTGCCGTGTGCGAGCGGCTGGAGAAGGTGCTGCGCAAGGGCTGAGGCTGTTCAGAACAGCTCGCCTTGCGGGGACGCAGTGCGGGCTGGGCGCGGTGGCACGAAGGCTGCGGTGTTCAGCACACGGCCACGCTTGTTGAGCTTCAGCCGCGCGCAGGCCAGGCGCATGCGTTGCGAGTACAGCTCGGCGAACTGGCCTTCGCCACGCATGCGCTTGCCAAAGCTGCTGTCGTAGGCCTTGCCACCGCGCAACTGGTGCACAAGGCTCATGACATGGGCGGCACGGCCGGGGTAGTGCTCCTCGAGCCAGGCTTCGAACAACGGCGCTACTTCGTGCGGCAGGCGCAGCAGCACGTAGCCGGCGGCTTCGGCGCCAGCTGCTGCGGCAGCCTCCAGCACGGCTTCCATCTCGTGGTCGTTCAGCGCCGGAATGAGCGGGGCGAAGAGCACGCCTGTCGGCACGCCGGCCGCATGCAGGGCAGCCATCAGCTCCAGCCGTCGTTGCGGTGCGGCTGCGCGTGGCTCCAGCCGGCGCGCGAGTTCGCGATCCAGCGTGGTCACGGAGAAGTAGACGTGGACGAGGTCGTCGCGTGCCAGATCGGCCAGCAGGTCGATGTCGCGTTCGATCAGCGCGCCCTTGGTGACGACCGAGATCGGGTGGCGGGTCTCGACCATCACCTCCAGTAGCGCGCGCGTGATGCCCAGCTTGCGCTCGATCGGTTGCCAGGCGTCGGTGTTGATGCCCAGCGCGATCGGCTTGCAGACGTAACGCGGGTTGGCCAGCTCCTTGCGCAGCAGGGTGGCGGCTTCGGGTTTGTAGGAGATCTTCGTTTCGAAATCGAGGCCGGCGGACAGGCCGAGGTAGCTGTGCGTGGGGCGCGCGAAGCAGTAGGAGCAGCCGTGTTCGCAGCCCTTGTAGGGATTGACCGAGTACTCGAAGGAGATGTCAGGCGAGTCATTGGTGCTGATGATCTTGCGGGCGTGGTCGATCAGTAGCTCGGTCTTCGGCGGCGGCGTGTCCGCGCGCTCGTCCAGGCTGCCCCAGCCGTCGTCGTGTGCATCGCGTTGCAGCGATTCGAATCGGCCGTCCGGACGAGCGACCGCACCGCGCCCGCGGAACACCATCCGCTGAGGTGCTTGTGACTGGCCGGGGCCTGCGTCGCTATCGGAATGATTGTCCGGGGTATCCATGAGGGCGTGAGGGGCTTGGGCTACAATCCTTGCCAGTTCAGGCTCACTGAGGGGCCTGCATCTCTGACCGAACAGGCAAGACTGAGTAATTATGAGCGCTTCGACCCTGCACCACATCGACGACGTCCGCATCCGCGAAATCAAGGAGCTGGCGCCGCCGGCCCACATCCTGCGGGAGCTGCCCGCCACCGAGCGTTCGGCACAAACCACCTTTGAGGCACGCACCGCCATCCATCGCATCCTGCACGGTGCAGACGACCGCCTGCTGGTCATCGTCGGGCCTTGCTCCATTCACGACATCGACGCCGCGCAGGAATACGCCCGCCGCCTGAAGGAACAGGCCGACCGCCTGAAGGAAGACCTGCTGGTCGTGATGCGCGTGTACTTCGAGAAGCCGCGCACCACCGTGGGCTGGAAGGGCCTGATCAACGATCCCTACCTGGACAACAGCTTCAAGATCAACGACGGCCTGCGCCTGGCGCGCAAGGTGCTGTGGGAGATCAACGAGCTGGGTCTGCCTGCAGCGACCGAATTCCTCGACATGATCACGCCGCAGTACATCGCCGACCTGATTTCCTGGGGTGCCATCGGCGCGCGTACTACCGAGAGCCAGGTGCACCGAGAGCTGGCCTCCGGCCTGTCTTGCCCGGTTGGCTTCAAGAACGGCACGGACGGCAATGTGAAGATCGCGGTGGACGCCATCAAGGCCGCCGCGTCGCCGCACCATTTCCTGTCGGTCACCAAGGCCGGCCACTCGGCCATCGTGTCGACCGCAGGCAACGAGGACTGCCACGTCATCCTGCGTGGCGGCAAGGAGCCGAACTACGACGCGGCGAGCGTCGAGAAGGTGTGTACCGAGCTGGCCGCGTCCGGTGTGCCGGCCAAGGTGATGATCGATTTCTCGCACGCCAACAGCCGCAAGCAACACAGGCTGCAGCTGGAGGTTGCGCGCGATGTGGCGGGCCAGCTTGCCGCAGGCGATGCGCGCATCTTCGGCATCATGGCCGAATCGCACCTGCTCGATGGACGTCAGGACCTGGTGCCGGGCAAGCCGCTGGAGTATGGCAAGAGCATTACCGACGCCTGCATCTGCTGGGATGACACGCTGGGCCTGCTGGACACGCTTGCGGAGGGCGTGCGCGCCCGTCGCGTGAAGCGCGCCGGCGAGGAGTGAGCGGCGCGCCTGCCTGAAGCTTCTGGCGGACTCAGGCGGTGGACATGAAGAAAGCCCTGAAGGAGCAATCCTTCAGGGCTTTCTTCTTGCCGGTCATGCCAGGCACTTACTGCACGATGATCGCGAGCAGGTCTTCCGAACCGCGGACGGGCTGTTCCGGGACGTCCTGCACGATGATGGCCAGGGTGTCGGCGGCCTGCGGGTTGGCCGCGAACTGAACGATGATGGCGCTGGCTTGCTGGGCGGAAAGGCCGGCGGCGAAGATGGCGGCGAGGGCGATTTTTTTCATGGCTGACTCCTGATCCTGAGGGGCGGACAAGCGGCACAAAGCACCATGCCTTGTCGCTGCGTCCGGGAATCAGTGTGGTGGAGGCCGGTATCAGTCCTGCTTCGCCGTCAGCCTGCCGTGTTTCATTTGTTTGCCTTGCCCTTGCGGGCGGGTGCCTGCTCAGTCGCTGCGCGACTCCAGCACGAAGCCGGCGTCGTCGTCCTGTGCCAGCGTCGACGCCAGCCATGGCATGACGCTCTTCAGCTCGGCCTCCAGCGTCCACGGCGGGTTGATGACGAACATGCCGCTGCCGTGCATGCCGACGGCGCCCGGCGCCGCGACCGACAGGCTGACGTGCAGCCATGACCTGGCGGGCAGCGCCTTCAGTTGGTCGGGCAGGCGCCGCGACTCGGGCTTCGACAGCTGCGGATACCACACGGCGTAGGTACCGGTGGCGAAACGCTGCAGGGCATCTTCGAGCGTGGCAACGACCAGCGCGTATTCGTCGCGGACTTCATAGGACGGGTCGATCAATGTCAGGGCGCGGCGTGGTGGCGGGGGCAGCAGGGCCTTGAGTCCCTTGAGGCCGTCGCCAGCGGTGATCTGGGTGCGTGCCTTGCCCGGCAGCATGTTCTCGGCGAGGTAGTCGCTCTCGTTGCCGTGCAGTTCGAAGAGGCGCAGGCGGTCCTGTTCGCGGCTGGCCTGCAGGGCAATCCAGGGCGAACCCGGGTAGCCGCGCAGCCTGCCGTCGGGATTCAGCGAACGCACGAGACCAAGGTAGTCGTGCAAGGCGGCGGGTACGTCATCGCGGCCCCACAGGCGTCCCACGCCGTCCTGCCATTCGGACAGCTTGGTGGCATAGCCCTCGTCCAGGCGGTACAGGCCGGCACCGGCGTGGGTGTCGATGTACCACCAGGCCTTGTCCTTCTGGTTCAGGTAGCGCAGGACCTGCAGCTGGACGAAGTGCTTGAGGACGTCGGCGTGGTTGCCGGCATGGAAGCCGTGGCGGTAACTCAGCATGGGGGCGGTGGAACGAGTGTCAGGGGCAGGCGTACGAGGAGCTCAGGTGTTGCCGCTATCGATCCAGCGGGTGTTGGCCTGGCGCGGTTGCTTCTCCATCGATTCGAGCAGGCCGGCCGGCTCGCTACCGACGAGCAGCATCCTGCGGTGCTCGGCGCGCATGAAACCTTCGCCATTCACATGGTCTAGGAAACCCAGCAAGCCATCGTAGTAGCCGGCCACATTGAAGATGCCATAGGGTTTCGCATGCAGGCCGAGCTGACCCCAGGTCCACACCTCGAAGAGTTCTTCCAGCGTACCGATGCCGCCAGGCATGGCGAGGAAGCCTTCGGACAAATCGGCCATCAGCGCCTTGCGGGCATGCATGCTCGGCACTACGTGCAGCTCGGTGAGGCCGGGGTGGGCGAGTTCGCGCGCGACCAGTGCATCGGGAATCACGCCGGTGACCTCGCCACCAGCGGCCAGCGCCGCGTCCGCCACCACACCCATCAAGCCGACATGGCCGCCGCCGTAGACCAGACGACGGCCACTCTGCGCGATGGCACGCCCAAGGGCCTGGGCGGCTTCGGTGTAGATGGGCTGGTCGCCGGTGCTGGCACCGCAGAAGACGCATACGGATTTCATGGCTGGCCTCGGGTACGCGTGGAGATGCCGGATTCTCTCACGAACCTAGGGTAAGACCTGATGAGCGGGCCATCCTGTAGCCTGAGACAGGTAGAGGACGCTCATGTAAAAGTGCTGCGCTGCCGCTTCGGTGGCATCAGGCTGTTTGGCAGAATGCGACACGCGGGCCCGCGGGTATCCGGCATGGGGCACCGGGCCGCAGACAAGGGGGAGGGCAACTTGGCAGGAGAAGGGGAGGGCTGGCGCGTGATGCAGACGACGATGATGGTGCGTCGGGTGGAGAGCCCGACCTGCACATGCCACGTCTGAACGCCCGCCTGACGGCACCGGCGCGGCTGCTGTTGTGGCTGCTGATCGCCGTGCTGGTGCCCTTCGCGTTGTTCGCTGCATTGGTGCTGGACCGCTCGCAACGGGCGGTCGAGCTCAACGTCCAGCGCAACCTCGAAGCGGTTGCCGCCAAGAAGCAGGCGCAGATCGAGCGCTGGCTGGACGAGCGCCTGTCGGATGCCGGCGCCCTTGCGGTGCGCCCCGGCGTGGCCAGCTGCCTGCAGCGCTTCTCCCGCCTGATGCACGACGCCGCCAGCCGCAGCAGTGCCTACGGCGAGGTCGAGGCCGAGTGCCTGCCCCTGTTCCAGCACGACGCGTTCGCCGAGTACAGCAATCTGTTGCTGATCGCCGAGGATGGGCAGGTGGTGTACACCACGCTGCGCGAGTCCGACCTCGGCGCCAACATCCGCTCCGCGCCGCTGGAGGTTACCCGCCTGGGGCTGACGGCCAATGCCGTGTTGCGCGACCAGCGTGCGCGCATGAGCGGGTTCGAATTCTATACACCGGCCAACGCGGAGGCCGGCTTCTTTGCGGCACCCGTGCTCGATTCCGGACGGATCGTCGGGGTCCTCGTCCTGCAGGTGGACCAGCAGCGTTTGCTGGCATCCACCAGCGACAACTCCGGCCTGGGCACCAGCGGCCATACGGCCTTCGCGCGTCTGGGGGCGGGCAAGCGCCTGCAGGCCATCGGCACACCGACGGACGACAACCGCCGCGACGTTGCCGAGTTGCCGGACCTCATGCTGCGAGCCGTGGCCGGCGAGGCTGGCGTGGGCAGGGCGGTCGATACCCGCGGCGTGGCGGTGATCGCAGCCTGGCGTGCGATTCCCGAACTGGGCTGGGGCATGGTGGTACGCACCGACGTCGCGGAGGCCATGGCGCCGGTGCGTGACATGCGGGCTGCGGTGCTGCAGATCGGTGTGCTGGCACTGCTGGGGGCCATGGGGGCCGCGCTGCTGTACTGGCGCCGCGTGGTCCAGCCGATCGGCGTGCTGGCTGACGTCAGCCAGCGTATTGCCGAAGGCGACAACACCAGCCGTGCGCCGGTGCGGGGCGACGACACCGTGCGTGCCCTGGCCGAATCCTTCAACGCCATGATGGATCGCCTGCAGTCGGCGCGTGACGCCCTGGCGGAGAGCAACTCGGAGCTGGAGCAGCGCATCCGTGCGCGCACTGAAGACCTGCAGCGACTGGTGGAGAACCTGGACGCCAGTGACCGCAAGTTCCGTCGTGTCATTGACGCCAGCCAGATCGGCCTGTGGCACCTCGACGTCGCCAGCGGCGAGCTGGTACTGACCGGGCATCCGCAGGCCCTGCACGGGCACCGCGCGGAAGACATCCGCAGCATCGATACCTGGCTGGACCTCGTGCACCCGGATGACCGCGCCAATGTGCGTGGTGCGCTGTGGTCCCACCTGGGCGGCAACAGCGATACCTACGACGTGACCTACCGCGTGCTGTCCAGTGATGGGCTGTGGCGCTGGAACCATGACAACGGCAAGGTCGTGGAGTGGACCTCCGACCGGCGTGCGGCGCGGGCGCTGGGCGTCTCGCAGGACGTGACCCACAGCAAGCAGGCAGAGTCCCGCCTCCTGCTCACCCAGTTCTTCATGGACAACGTGGGCGAGTGGACGGTCATGATCGACCGCAGCGGCCTGATCCGTGACGCCAACGCCACCGCGGTGCGCAGCCTGGGCTACTCGCTGGAGCGCCTGCTGACGATGCGGATCTGGGATGTCGATGCCGATCTGCGCGAGGCGGCCTGGCCGCAACGCTGGCAGGAATACCGCAAGCGTAACCAGAGCGTGTTCGAGACACGCCACCAGACGGCCGATGGTGTCAGCATCCCGGTCGAGGTGAGCACCACCTTCCAGATCTACCAGGGCGAGGAATTCATTTGCGCCACGGTGCGCGACATCAGCGCGCGCAAGCAGGCCGAGGCCGCCCTGCAGGAGGAGCGCGAGCTTTTCACCAGCGGGCCGGTGGTCATCTTCAAATGGCGCAATGCGCCGGGCTGGCCGGTCGAGTACGTGTCGCGCAACGTGGCCGACGTGCTGGGTTATCCGGCCGATGCCTTCGTCGATGGCCATACCGGCTTCCTGGAGCTGGTGCATGCGGAAGATCTGGAGCGCGTGCAGCAGGAGGTCAGCCAGTCCGTGCTGGCCCAGCACCTCACCATCGAGCATGCGCCTTACCGCGTGCGGCGTGCCGACGGCGAGGAGCGCTGGCTGTTCGACTACACGATGATCCTGCGCGACGCAGAGGGCGAGGTGTCCCACTACTTCGGCTACGTGCTGGACATTACCGAGCAACAGTTGGCGCAGCAGCTGCTGGTTCACGAAAAGGCCTTGCTGCGCGGCCTGCTGGACAGCGTGCCCGACCTCATCTCCTACAAGAATCCGGAAGGCATCTACCTCGGCTGCAACCGCGCCTTCGCACAGTTCATGGGGCGTAGCGAAGAGGAGATCATCGGCCGCTCCGACTATCAGCTCAGCGATGCGGAAGCGGCGCGTGTCGCCCGCGAGGCCGACCGCGAAGTGGTGGCCAGTGGGCAGCCGCGCAGCAGCGAGGAATGGGCGGCCGCTGCCGGTGGCCGGCAGGTGCTGCTGGATACGCTGAAGACCCTGTTCCGCGACGACACCGGCAATGTGCTGGGCCTCATCGGCATCAGCCGCGACATGACCGAACGTCAGGCCGCGCACGCCGAGCGCGAGCGCCTGGAGCGCGAGTTGCACCTCACCCGTGCCATGCGCGCCGAGCAGGCTGTGGCTGCTGCGCAGGAGCGCACGCATGTGCTGCTGGAGTCGATCACCCAGGGGATCATGGAGGTCGACAATGACGGCCGCATCACCTACCTGAACACCGCGGCGGCACGTACGCTCGGCTACGACAAGCAGGACCTGGTTGGCCGTGCCTTCGCGCTGTCGGTGCGGGCGGCGCCTACCGAGGATGTGCGTAACCCGCCGCCGATCCTGCCCCTGCCCGATGGCGCCAGCGGCGTGCACGACGAGCAGCGCCTGTACCGACACGACGGCAGCACCTTCATGGCCGAGTACTCCTGCCTGCCCCTGCATCGCGGTGGTGCGCATGTCGGCGCGGTGATGGTGTTCCGCGACGTGTCGGAGCGCCGCATCGTGGAGGACCGCCTGCGCCAGATGTCGCGCGCGGTGGAGCAGAGCCCGGTGGCGGTGGTCATCACTGACATCAACGGTCGCATCGAGTACGTGAACCCGAAGTTCTGCGAGTCCTCCGGCTACACCGAAAGCGAAGTGCTGGGCCAGTCGCCGCGGCTGCTGGCCAGCGGCACGACCAGCGACGAGGAGTACGCCGCCCTGTGGCGCAACATCGCCTCGGGGCAGAGCTGGCATGGCGAGTTCCTCAACCAGCGTCGCGACGGCAGCCAGTTCTGGGAGTCGGTGTCGGTCTCGCCGATCAAGGACGCTCAGGGCGCCATCACGCACTACATCGGCATCAAGGAAGACATCAGCGAGCGCAAGGCTTTCGAAGAGGAACTGCGCGGCGCCAAGGACACGGCCGAGGCGGCGACCCAGGCCAAGAGCCAGTTCCTCGCCAGCATGAGCCACGAGATCCGCACGCCGATGAACGCCATCCTCGGCATGACCAACCTGGCGCTCAAGACATCGCTGGACGCCAAGCAGCACAACTACATCGCCAAGGCCCACTCGGCCGCGAATGCCCTGCTGGGCGTGATCAACGACATCCTCGACTTCTCCAAGATCGAGGCCGGCAAGCTCGCCATGGAGGCAGCGCCCTTCGCGCTGCAGGACGTGCTGGACAACGTGGCCAACGTAGTGGGCCTGCGCGCGCAGGAAAAGGGCCTGGCGCTGGCCTTCGACCTTGCGCCCAACCTGCCGCACATGCTGGTCGGCGACCCGCTGCGCCTGGCGCAGGTGCTGATCAACCTCGGCACCAATGCCATCAAGTTCACCGCCGAGGGCCAGGTGCGCTGTGCGGTCAGCCTGTTGCGCGAGGACGGTGACGACATGGTGCTGCAGTTCGACGTCAGCGATACCGGCATCGGCATCTCGAAGGAGCAGCAGGGCCGCCTGTTCCAGCCCTTCTCGCAGGCGGATGCATCCACCACGCGACGCTATGGCGGCTCGGGCCTGGGCCTGGTCATCTGCCGCCAGCTGGTTGACCTGATGCACGGTGATATCGGTGTGGACAGCGAGCCGGGGCAGGGCGCGACTTTCTGGTTCACGGCAAGGCTTGGCCGTGCCAGTGCCATCCTGCGCGGCAGCGAGACGCGTTCCAGCCGTCTGGGCGTGCAACTGGTGTCATCCAGCGATCTGGCCCGGTTTGCCGAGCGCTTGTCCGGCGCCGATGTGCTGCTGGTCGAGGACTATCCGCTCAACCAGGAACTGGCCATCGAGTTCCTGCGCGCGGTGGGCATCAATGTCGCGGTGGCTGCTCACGGCGTAGAAGCCTTGTCCATGCTGGGCGAGCGCAGTTATGACGCGGTGCTGATGGATTGCCAGATGCCGGTCATGGATGGCTACACGGCCGCGGCCGAGATCCGGCGCAAGCCACAGTGGCAGGATCTTCCGGTGATTGCCATGACCGCGGATGCGATGGCGGAGGACCGCGAACGCGTACTGGCGGTCGGCATGAACGACCACGTTGCGAAACCGATCGACCCGCATACCCTGTACGCCACCCTGCAGCGCTGGATCAAACGCCGCCCCAGTGCTCCGGTGGCACGTCCGCGCGAGGCGGCGCCAGCGGGCCCCAGTGTTCCGTTGCGTGTCGATCTGCTGCGCAATATCGACCACGAAGCCGGGCTGGTGCGTGCGATGGGCAAGCAGGCCTTCTACCGCCGTTTGCTCGGTCTCTTCCTGCAGAGCCAGGGCGGGTTCGAGGAGGGCCTGCGCACTGCGTTGGCAGAAGGCAGCAGCATCGACGCGCAACGTTATGCGCACACGCTGAAGGGCAGTGCCGGGCACATCGGCGCGCGGGCCGTGGAGGAGGCCGCACGCATCCTGGATGATGCCCTGCGCGCCGATGCGCCGGCCGCGGACATCACCGCCCTGGTCGAGCACACGGCGCGCGAGCTGCGTGTGGTGCTGGATGGAATCCGCAGCCTGCAACAGGCCGAGGAGCAGGCCGCAACCGGGGCCGCAACCGAGACCGGGAGCCCGACAGGTACGACCGCAGGCACGACCGCAGCTTGAGGCCGGTGTGGCCCCGTTCCCGCGCGGACGGGAAGGGGGGACAATGCGGTCCTTCCGTCATCCGCATCCTGATCGTCCGTGTCCGACACCCTGACCACCGCAGCGACGGCCGAGCCCGTGCTGCATGTCGTGCTGTACCAGCCCGAGATCCCGCCCAACACCGGCAACGCAATCCGCCTGTGTGCGAACGCCGGTGCGCACCTGCACCTGGTGGAGCCGCTGGGCTTCGAGATCAGCGACCGCACGCTGGCGCGCGCGGGCATGGACTACGCGGAGTTGTCGGTGGTGACCATTCACCCCGACTGGGCGAGCTGCAAGGCGGCACTGGCGGGCCGTCGTTTCTTCTGCGCCACCACCCGTGGCGTGACCCGTCACGATCGCTGTGCCTTCCGGCCGGGGGATGTGGTGGTGTTCGGAGGCGAGTCGAGTGGCCTGCCGGAAGCCGTGCGGGATGAGTTCGAGCCGGCGCAGCGTATCCGCCTGCCGATGCGGCCGGGCAACCGCAGCATCAACCTGTCGAACAGCGTGGCCATCGTGGTGTACGAGGCCTGGCGTCAGCAGGGCTTCAGCGGGTTTGCCTGACTCCGCCCGGGCAGGCGGGGCCGCAGCGCATCAGGCGGGCCGGGACTCGGCCTGAGTCTCTGCCCGAATCTCGACCTGAGTCTCGGCCTGAGTCTCTGCCTTGGTCTCGGCCAGCTTTTCCTGCTGCGCGGCGATGATGCGCGAGTACACCGTGCAGCGGTTGCGGCCATTGTTCTTGGAGTGATACAGCGCCTGGTCGGCCTGGTCGGCCAGCTCCGCCGCCGTATGGTTGCCCATGCCCAGTGCGGCGACGCCGAAGCTGGCGGTGATGGCCTTGCGGTCGGTCAGCTCGATGCACTGGCGCAATTCTGCCTCCACCTGTTCCCGCACCCGCTCCGCGAAGGCCAGGGCCTGGCGCGGGTCGGTCAATGGCAGGGCGACGCAGAACTCCTCGCCACCGTAGCGACACACGATGTCGGTGTCGCGCGCAGTCCGCTGCAGCACGCTGGCAAAGCCCTGGATCACCTTGTCGCCCGCCGGGTGCCCGTAGACGTCGTTGATGGTCTTGAACTTGTCGATGTCGCACATCACGAAGCTGAACTGCATGTTGCGCGCCTGCGCATCCCTGTACGCCGCTTCGAAGCGCGGGAAGAAGGCACGGCGGTTCAGCACGCCGGTCATCGCGTCCACGGAGGCCAGGCGCTGCAGCTCCTGGTTCTGGACTTCGAGTTGTTCCTTGGATGCGCTCAGCTCGGTCATCAGGCTGACCAGCTGCATGCGGCTTTCCTCCAGCTCGGTCACGTCGCTGAAGCTGACCATGCAGCCACGCAAGGTATTGCGTGCATCCAGCACCGGAGATGCGTTGACGGTGAGACGCCGGGTGTTGCCGCCGCTCGTATGCGCTTCGTAGGGCACGCCGGTGACGGCTTCACGCGAGTCCAGGCACTCTACCCAGGCGGGTGTGTCGGAGGCGCTCTCGATGCCCTTCATCAGCCAGGGAAAGGTGGCAGGGTCGCGGCCGACGACGGGTTCGCCACGCTCCGGCAGCAGGGCCTCGAAGGCGTTGTTGTGCATCACGATTCGGCGGTTTCCGTCGAGTACCAGTACCGCTTCGTTCATGGCATCGAAAGCGCTCTGCACGCGTGCCGGCACCGCTGCGCTCGGGTCGAGATGCTGGAAGGTGCGCCGCAGGTACAGATAGAAAATGGCGCCGGCCGCAAGGCTGAAGAGCAGCATCAGCTTGACCGCGGGGCTCAGCCAGGCGCGCTGTATGAGGGTGGCGCTGATCGGCTCGAACACGAGCTCCACCTGGCCCCAGCGATCGCCGTTGTCGCTGGCGCGGATCGGGATGATGAACTGGTTGCGTCCCACCGTGCGATCCACCGCCTGTCGCCAGTTGTCGGCATGGCCCGTGGTGGCGGTCAGCAGCGCGCCGTCCGCATTGCGCACGCCGATCGAGCGCAGGCTGCCATCCCGCCTGACCATCGCGTTGAGGACCGGCGGAAGGTGGCGCTGGCCGTCGCTTGAAATCAGCGCGGCAACCTGCACGCCGGTGTACTCCGCCAGCCGCTGGCGGCTTTGCAGGATCTGCTTCTCGCCGTTCGGAAAAACGCCCAGCACGAGATCGAAAAGCAGCAGCAGGGTCAGCGCGAGCGAAACCAGACCGAGGGTGACACGGGCGGCAGGGCTGAGGCGCGAGAGCAGGCGGGAGATCACGGTAGCGGGGGGCTCAGTACTGGTTGTCCATTATCAGCACACGTTCTGGCTGCGGCGGATCCGGCAGCCTGTCGCGGGCGTCCTGCGGCTCGTCCTCGTCAGCGGCGAACTCATCGTTGCGCTGGCCGCGACTGCGCGCAAGGATGGGCAGCGGGTCGATGGTCCGCCATGCCGGCACCGAAGCCATCAGCGCAGCCAGCAGGCCGATGGAGCGACCGGCCCACCACACCACCGTCGCCGCCACGAGGGCTGTAGCTGCCTGGCCCGCAGCGGTCGGCGACAGGTCGAGGAAGATGTCTTCCTCGGCAGCTCCGTTGTCCCCTGCCGGAATCTCGATCTGCAGGCGACCCTCCAGCTCGAAGCCACGATTGCCCGCGCTGTCGAAATCCAGCGAGTTGCTGCCCGTGCGCACATTGTTGGCATCCAGCTGCCGGACCGAATCCAGCAGCAGGCCGAACGGATCGCCGTCGCCGGTGTTGACCAGCCCGGCCACGTTGTTGCGGTACAGGGGCTGGTTGTTGCCAGGGGCCAGCGGGTCGAGTGCGGTACTGCCCACTTCGCCCGGATCGGTCTCGTCGCGGTCGCCACCCTCGGGCGGGGGCAGATCGATCTCGAAACCGCCATCGCCACCATTGCCGCCACCGCTGCCACCTCCACCTCCGTTGTTGGTCGGAGGCGGTGTAACGACCGGGGGCTCGGGGTCGACCACGGGCGGAGGCGTGATGTCGGGCGGTTCCTCCACGGCCAGCACGTTGACCAGTACCTCACCCGCCCGGCTCAAGCCGCCGCTGTCGGTTGCGATCAGGTCGATGGCGGTGCGGCCAGCGAAGCTGGTGTCGCCCTGGAAGGCCAGTGTGGCCAGGGCTGCGTTGATCTGCGCCTGGCTGCCCGACAGCATTAGGCTCGTCGTGCCGTTGCCGCTGATGCTCGCGCCTCCGGACGTGCCCACGAACAGGTTGCCGTGCGCAGTAGTGAGGCTGACGCTGGCCAGGTTGCCGTCCTCGTCGCCGGCCTGCACGCCGACGATGGGGATCAACGCAGCGCTGTTGCCGCTCTGCGCGCCGGGCAGTGCCAGGCCTGGTTGCTCGTTGATGTTGAGGACCTGTACCAGCAGCGTCTGCGTGTCGGTACCACCGGCACCATCGCTGACCCGCACCTGCACTTCGTAGACGTTGTCGCCGTTGCTGTCCGCGGGGGCTTCGAAGTTCGGTGCGCTGGCGAAGTAAAGCGCGCCACTGGCGGCATTGATGACGAACGCGCTGGCGTCCGCACCGCCGACGATGCTGTAGGTCAGCGTCTGGGCCGGCAGGTCGGCATCGGTGGCGGTCACTGTGGTGACGGTGCCCGAGTTCTCGCCCACGCTGGTGTTCGCGTTGGTGCCGCCGCCGTTGCTGGTGATCACCGGCGCATTGTCATTGGTATTGGCGACGTTGATCGTGAAGCTCTGCGAGGAGGTCGATCCGTCGGCCGAAGTGGCCAGCACGGTGATGCCGTGACTGGTGGCCGACTCGTAGTCGAGCAGCGAGCCATCGGCCACGGTGACCACGCCGGTACTGGCGTTGATCGCGAAGCGGCCACCGGCATTGTCGGTGAGGGAGTAGGTAACCGTGTTGTTGCTGGCATCCGGGTCAGTAGCCGACGCTGTGATCCCCACGCTGCTGCCGTTGGCCGCGTTCTCGGCCACCGAGTTGGCGGCCGCGTTGCTGTCGGTCACCGGCCCGACGCTGGAGTCATTCACGTCGGTCAGGTTGATGGTGAAGTTCTGGCTGGTGAAGGAGCCGTCGCTGCTCAAGGCGCGCACCGTCACCACATGGCTGCTCGCGCTTTCGCGATCCAGCAGGCTGCCGTCGGCCACGGTGATGACACCGGTGCCGGCATCGATGCTGAAGCGGCCACCCGCGTTGTCGGTCAGCGAGTAGCTCACCGTGTCGCTGCCGTCAGGATCGGTAGCCAGGGCAGTGACCCCGACCGTCGTGCCATTGGCGGCGTTCTCCGCCACGGCATTCGCGCTGGCGTCGCTGTCGCTCAGGCTGCCGATGGCGCCCTCATTCGTATCGGCGACGCTGATGATGAACACCTCGTCACTGAACGAGCCGTCCGCAGAGGTGGCGCGCACCGTGATGCTATGGCTGTTGGCTGACTCGAAGTCGAGCAGGCTGCCATCAGCCACCGTCACCACGCCAGTGCTGGCGTTGATGCTGAAACGACCGCCGGCGTTGTCGATCAGCGACCACGCGATGGCGTTGTTGGTGGCATCCGCATCGCTGGCAGATGCCGTGATGCCGACCGCCGTACCGTTGGCAGCATTCTCGGCCACCGTGTTGGCCGCAGCATTGCTGTCCGTGATGCTGCCTACATCGAATTCGTCGACATCGGTGACGGAGATGGACAGCGCCTGGGTGTCGGTGTTGCTGCCATCGCTGACCTGGATGGTCACCTCGTAGAGGTTGTTGCCGTCCGCATCGCTGGGGGCCTCGCGGTCGGGCGCGCCGATGAACGTGAGCACGCCGGTGGAGGCGTCGATGGTGAAAAGTGCGGAGTCGGCGCCACCGACGATGGAGTAGGTGGCCGTGGCACCGGCATCCGCATCGCTGGAGACCACGGTGGTGACGGCGGTACTGTTCTCGGCGACGCTGATGGCCGCCGAGGCCCCGCCACCGTTGCTGGTGATCACCGGGGGATTGTCATTGGTATCCGACAACGCGATGGTGAAGGTCTGCTCGCTGAACGAACCGTCGGACGATGTCGCACGGGCGACGATGTCGTGGCTGGCGTTGCTTTCGCGATCCAGCAACGAACCGTCGGCCACGGTGACCACGCCGGTGTTCGTGTCGATGCTGAAACGGCCACCTGCGTTGTCGGTAAGCGAGTAGCTGATCGTGTTGTTGGTGGCATCCGCATCGGTGGCGGACGCGGTGACGCCTACGGTGCTGCCGTTGGCCGCATTCTCGCCGACGGTGTTGGCGGCGGCATTGCTGTCGGTCACCGGGCCGACATCGGACTCGTCCACATCGGTGATCACGATGAAGAAGGTCTGCGACGAGGTGGAGCCGTCGGCACTGGTGGCCTGCACGGTGATGCCGTGGAAGGCCGCGGTTTCGCGATCCAGCAGGCTGCCGTCCGCGACGGTCACCACGCCGGTGCTGGCATCGATCGCGAAGCGGCCACCGGCATCATTGGTGAGTGTGTAGGTGATGGTGTTGTTGCTGCCATCGGCATCGCTGGCGCTGGCGGTGATGCCGACCGCGGTGCCGGTCGTGGCGCCCTCCGCCACGCTGTTCCCGCTGGCATCGACATCGGTGACGGCGCCGACGTTGAACTCATCCACGTCGTTGATGTTGATCGTGAACACCTGCGAGGCACTGGAGCCGTCGGACGAGGTCGCGACGACGGTGATGTTGTGGCTGGTAGCCGTCTCGTAGTCGAGCAGGGCTGCGTTCGCGACCGTCACCACGCCGGTACTGGCGTCGATGCTGAAGCGTCCGCCAGCGTTGTCGGACAGGGAGTAAGTGATGGTGTTGTTGCTGGCGTCTGCATCCGTCGCGCTGGCCGTGATGCCGACCGTGCTGCCGTTCGAGGCCAACTCGGCCACCGAGTTGGCAGCCGCGTTGCTGTCGGTGACCGCACCGACATCGAACTCGTCGACATCGGTGACGGAGATGGAAAGCGCCTGCGTGTCGGTGTTGCTGCCGTCACTGACCTGGACGGTCACCTCGTAGAGGTTGTTGCCGTCGAAGTCCGAAGGCGCCTCGCGGTCAGGCGCCCCGATGAAGCTGAGCGCACCCGTGGAAGCGTCGATGGTGAAGAGCGCCGCGTCCGCACCGCCGATGATGGAGTAGGTGGCCGTGGCACCGGCATCCGCATCGGTGGAAGTCACGGTGGTAACCGCAGTACTGTTCTCGGCCACACTGATGGACGCCGAAGCACCACCGCCGTTGCTGGTGATCACCGGCGCATTGTCATTGGTGTTGGCGACGTTGATCGTGAAGCTCTGCGAGGAGGTCGATCCGTCGGCCGAGGTCGCCAGCACGGTGATGCTGTGGCTGGTGGCCGACTCGTAGTCGAGCAGCGAGCCATCGGCCACGGTGACCACGCCGGTGCTGGCGTTGATCGCGAAGCGGCCACCGGCGTTGTCGGTGAGCGACCAGGTGATCGTGTTGTTGGTGGCGTCCGCATCGGTGGCCGACGCGGTGACGCCGACGGTCGAACCGTTGGCCGCGTTCTCGGCCACCGAGTTGGCAGCCGCGTTGCTGTCGGTGACCGCACCGACATCGAACTCGTCGACATCGGTGACGGAGATGGAAAGCGCCTGCGTGTCGGTGTTGCTGCCGTCACTGACCTGGACGGTCACCTCGTAGAGGTTGTTGCCGTCGAAGTCCGAAGGCGCCT
>JAVHYF010000050.1 GCA_031119205.1 Moraxellaceae bacterium
GCCTCGTCGGCGGGCACGGGCTTGCACAGCCAGTAGCCCTGGGCTTCGTCGCATCCGTGGCTGTGCAGGTAGTTGAACTGGACGGAGGTTTCGACGCCCTCGGCCACCACCTTCATCCGCAGCCCGTGGGCCAGCGTGATGATCCCGTCGATGAGCGCGCGCGCATCGGCGTCCTGCGAAAGGTCGTTGATGAAGGAGCGGTCGATCTTGACCGTCGACAGCGGAAAGTGCTTCAGGTAAGAGAGCGAGGAATACCCCGCTCCGAAGTCGTCGATGGCCAGGCCGACGCCCATGTCGCGGATGGTCCGCAGCAGCTTCGCCGCGTGCTCGGGGTCCGCCATCACTGTACTCTCGGCGACCTCCAGCTCCAACCGCAACGGATATGGCGGGGAGCCACGCCCCCTGCCAATCTCGCGCGCATGATCGGGGACCTGGCCCGCCTGACCGCTGCGGCGGCCGCGACCAGCGAAGGCCTCGCCGGCCGCCTTTGTCCGGCCTCTATCGCCCTAGGTACAGGCGCCGGCAACAAATCGGCCGAGGCCGAGCGAGCCTTCATCCAGGGCCCTGAACAGCTCCGCTCAATCGGGAAGGGTCCTCGCGCCCTTTCCACTGCGCGCAGACGCGAGCACACCCGCGATCAGGAACGCCAGCTCCAGGCTCTGGGAACCATTCAAGCGGGGATCGCATGCGGTGCGATAGCGCTCGGCGAGCGCGTCATCCCCCAGCGCCTGAGCGCCGCCCCGGCACTCGGTGACGTCCTGCCCCGTCAGCTCGAAGTGCAGTCCGCCAGGATAGGTTCCCTCTTTCGCGTGGGCCGCAAAGAACCCTCGCACCTCATCGAGGATGCGCCCGAAATCGCGCGTCTTGTAGCCGTTCGAGGAGGTGACCGTGTTGCCATGCATCGGGTCGCAGCACCATACTGGCTTGCGTCCTGCGTCTCGCACCGCGCGCAGCAAAGGAGGCAGCGCCTCGTGGATCTTGCCGCTGCCCATCCGGGCGATCAGCACGATCCGTCCGGGCTGCTGGTCGGGGTCCAGCCGATCCAGCAGCGCGAGCACGTCCGCAGGCGCCGCCGAAGGACCGAGCTTGATGCCGATGACGTTGTCGATGCCGCGCAGGTACTCGACGTGGGCGCCCTCGATGACGCGCGTGCGCTCTCCCAGCCAGAGCATGTGCGCCGACGCGCCATAGGCGCGACCGGTCTGCTCGTCCAGGCGCGTGAGCGCCTCCTCGTAGTGCAAGTGAAGCGCCTCGTGCGAGGTATAGAACTCCACCGCATGCAACTGCGGCGCCCTCGCCGCGTCGAAGCCGCATGCCTCCATGAAGGCCAGCGACTGGGTGATGCGGCCTGCCAGTTCCTCGAACTTTTCGCCCTGCGGGCTGCGCCGCACGAAATCCGCCGTCCACCCATGGACCCGGTGCAGGTCGGCAAAGCCACCTTGGGCCAGGGCCCGCAACAGGTTAAGCGTCGCTGCCGAATGGGAATAGGCCGTCAGGAGCCGCTGGGGATCGGGCGCCCGCGCCGCGGCATTGAATTCCGCGCCGTTGATGATGTCGCCCCGGTAGGACGGCAAGGTCACGCCCCCGACGGTCTCCGTCTCGGAAGACCGCGGCTTGGCGAACTGTCCAGCGATCCGCCCGACCTTGATGACAGGGCACGCCGCGGCATAGGTCAGCACGACCGCCATCTGCAGGATCACGCGGAACGTGGACTCGACAGGCATCTGGCCCACCTCGTCGAAGCTCTCCGCGCAATCGCCTCCCTGCAGCAGGAATGCCTCTCCCCTGGCAACCGAGGCCAGTCGCTCCTTGAGCTGGGTGATCTCGCCGGGAAAGATCAGGGGCGCGAGAGACGACAGGCGCGCCTCGGCGCCCTGCAGCCCCTGGGCGTCGGGGTATGCGGGAAGCTGCAGCGCCTTGTGCCGGCGCCAGGAAAAAGGTGTCCAGGATTGCACGGCTAGATGCTAGCCGAGCCTGCCTGCGGGACGCCAGCGTTCATCCGGTTCAGACCCGGCCGTTGACAAGGACAGCCGCCCCGTGGATGGCTCGCGCCGCATCCGGCGCAAGAAGCCGATCACCTGTGCCAGCGCCGCGCGCAAGGGATGCGGCGCATGGGTCCACGACCAGGGCCCCGCGCGCGAAAAGTCCGCGAGACAAACTGAGCTACGACAATCTCAAGGAATGGCCTAACCCCAAGGAGCATTCGGCGGGTTGCAAGAGCGAGCGAAGCCGATGCTTTTGGGGAAGCGGCAGGATTCGAACGGAGGCCGGCAGGACCGGCCGGCGAGGTGCCCGTTTTCCGGATGCGGATGAACACCTGGCCATCTCCCTGCGTGGACATGGGCGCCTCCTGCAGCCATAGCCCGACCGCACTTCCAACTTTCACAAGCGCAAGCATCGATTCGCTTCAAGAAGAACGACAAGAGGCAATTGCCGCTCATCGAAGGGGTGGATGAAACTGCGGAAAAGCGCTCAGCGGTAGGCCTCAAGAATCACTGCATGCGGCCTCTCGAGATAGCGCCGCAGCAAATCGGGATAGGCCGCAGTGCGGTACTTCGATGGCATGGGATTGATGTGCGCCACCGAGTTGAAATCAGCGGCTTTCAGCGCGGCGTCCAGCGACGCGAAGTTCCAGTACCAGGCGGTCACGGTGGCCCGGAAGTCGGAATAGAAAAGATCGAGGTTCACGCTGGTGCCGTCCACGTGCGCAGGCGTCTGGGTCATGGCGAAGCCGTAGGGCGCGTAGTACTCGGGGTCAGGGTCGAAATTGGGATGGATTGGCAGTGTCACGAGCCGCCCGCCTGGCTTCAACACGCGCCCCATGTCTGCGCACATTCGGACATGTTTTCTGCTCCAGGGTGGGGACTGAACACAAAAAAACCGCGCGGAATTCCTCAGCGTGAGTGCATGCCCGCCATACCTGTCCAACTATCCGCCGAGATTGCACGGAGAGCATCATCTTTTTTCCGATGGTCAACAGATGCAGTTCGTCGAGGTGGCAACACGCGGTCGACCAAGTGTTGAATGGCGTTCAAATCGGACAGCGGCGAAGCAATGGCATCATCTCCCGGTCCTGCATGCAGGACGATGAAAGCTCGCGCCAAGTCACGTTCTGCGCCGATCAGTCCCATGGGTACGTCGCGACCGACCAGCAGGCGCACTTCCTCTATGGCGCACATCGCCGACGCGTGGTCGCATGACGGACAGACCATGAGCAACAGATCGAATTCGAAGGAACGCTTTCCCCCTGCATTCAATGCTTGTGCATCTTGAATCGCAACGGCCAAGTGACCGAGTCGGCGAATCAAATTGCTGATCCGGTTTTGAGAGCGCCTCTCTGGATCGACGATGACAACGCATTTTTTTGAGTTTCTATTGGACGCCGAGTTCATTACCAGATGGCGCGGGCGCGCCACGTTCGTTTCATTTGCGGTGGATGAGTGGAAAGATGCCTGGCGTCTATCGACGGACAACTGAGCATTGGCATACGAGCATGTTCCCCGTCAGGCGCATATGAATGCGTTTTTCAACGCTCAGCACAAGCCGAACGGGCTATCGCCGGGGTAGGAGAACAGCAGTGAATTCTTCAGTTCGTGGGCTTTTTCCCCGCTTTTCTCTGCTGCGCCCATGTCTTTTTTGAGCACTGTCAGGCACGTCAGGCACGTCAGGCGCATTCATCTTGGCAGGTTGTGACGGGGCAACTTGCGCGGGATTGACGGGGTTTCGCCAAGACTGCTGACGAACGTCATCCAACGCGATCAGGCACATCCATCCAATATGGGTTCTTTTGTTGCTGTGCAAAAAGGAGCCGGGCGGTTGATCCGCACCCCGTTTCGAGGCAATCGCAGATATTTGATCGGCTTCGTTCTTGGATGCGGAGCACCGCATCTTGCAGTGCGTCTTGGTCACACGAGAGGGAGTGTCTCGAAGTTCGCACGGCCCTCCACCGGGTCCGTCAGGAAGATTCAGGTTCGGCGTCGCAAGAGCATGTGAGATGAGAATTTATTCACGGCCTGCCAGCGGCCAAACCTGCTGCCTGCGAGGTCTTTGTTCATCTTTCGATGGAAGCCGCCGTTGCCAGTTTGTCCACCATCGCGGCTGTGGCCTTCGTCATTTCGGCCGCTTCCAGTTGCTGGCGGAGCTGATCCTTGATCGCGTCGTAGGCCGGGATCTGAACCGGTCGCACATCGTCAAGCTTCACCACCAGGCGGCTGTCTCCGATGACAACGGGATCCTTCGCAATGCCGCCGGCGGCCAGCTTCGTCAGGGCCTGCGCCAGCGCCAGTGGTATGCCCTGGGTCTGGCCTTCCTGCGCCGGCGTCTTGAAGCTGATCCAGCCCATTTCTCCCCCGATGGCCTTGTTCGGTGCGTCGCTGTATTGCCGGGCCAACTGATCGAAGGCCCTGCCGCGGCCGAGCTCCGCGAGCACCGCCTGCGCGGTCGCATCGTCCTTGACGCTGATGACGCGCGGCTTGAATTCCTTGTCCCCTGCACTGGTGATGAAGGCGTCGTAACGCGCCTTGACCTGCTCCTCTGAGACCCGGGCCGCGCGCACGTTGTCGCGCAAATACAGCTGGCTTGCGGCCTTGATCTTCGCCATCTCCATCGCCTGCCTCACTTCCGGCCGCTCGGCGTAGTTGGCCTTTTGCGCCGCCTGCCGCACGAGTTCGCCCGCAATCAGCTCGTTCTTGAGCGCCGCGCGCGCCGCTTCGTTGTCCGGCAGGCCGGAGAGTCTGAGCGCGAGATCGAGTTGCGCCTTGGACAGCACGATGCCGTTGACCTTGGCCACCACGGTCGCGGCATCGATTGCCGCGGTAGGGGACGTGCCCTGCTGAGCCGCAGCGCCGCTCGCAACCAGCAGCGCGACCAGCGCGCCGATCCCGTATTTCTGGAATTGCATTCTTTCCTGCATTGCTTGATTGCTCTGGGGTTTCGAACGGACTGGTGCAGAGCTATCCGGTTCGACATCGCTCACCTCAGTACGCCAGCGCGATCTTTCCCGCCCGCACGGGCCGTGAGGCTTTGAGCTGGCTCGGCGCCTGAGGCTGAGCCGCGGTATCGCGCTTCTCGCCGACGATGTCGATGGTCACGCGCCGGTCCGGCTGCAGACACTGGATCACCGCAGCCGAATGGCCCTGCGGGCAGTTGCTCGTGACCGGTTGCGACGCTCCTGCCCATGCCACCGTCATCGCCTCGGCCGGCAGCCCCCGCATCACCAGGTAATCCCGAATCGTACGGGCGCGGGCCAGCGACAGCGCCTGGTTGTACGAATCGGAGCCGAGCCGGTCGGTATGACCGGTCACGGTGATGGAGGCCACGGTTCGATAGACCGACATCAGTCGCGTCGAGAGATCGTCCAGGGCGGCCCGACCGGCCGGCAGCACGTCGTTGAAGGCGGACTTGTCGAAAGCGAACAGCGCATCGGCACCCAGCGTGAACCGCTCAGGCTCAACCGGTGTCATCGTCACCCGTTGCGTGTTGCAGCCACGTTCCACCGCCGCGGCCCTTGCGTCGTCGTAGCGCGAACCGCGCACCACGCCGAACTGGCGTGTCGCCGTGTTCATGAAGGTCGGCACCCCGATGTCGTACTCGTCGGCACCGTTGCGGCCCAACCGGCCGCCGCCGGCGTACTGGCCCTGCCCGCACCCGGCCTGCATGGTGAAGCCCGCCGACATGATGAGCGGTTCATCCGTTCGTTCGCGGGTTTGCCATGCCGGTATCGCGGGCATGGCCGGCGCGACGGGGGCCACGGGGGCTTCGACCGCGACGGACAGCAGTTGCAACGGGCGCTTGTACCAGACCTGGGCACCAGCGAACTTGCCCGTGCCCGCTGTATACAAGGTGCCTCCGGCGGTGGTGTCGTAGTTGGTATTCCAGTTCCCCAGCGGAACCGCACCCGAAAAACCGACGATGTTGCCCAGCGCCACCTGGTTGGGCACCGGCTGGTAGCCGGCCGGCGTCTCACCCGAGACCGCGTAGACCGCGATCTCGTTGCTGGCAGAGGCGATCGTGCCGTTGTTGATGAACCAGCCGGGCCCGATCGCAGTGCCTGCTGTCTCATCGGCCACGAAAGTGATGCGTCCGCCGGTGCTGACATTGGCACCGCTCGCGATGCGGACGTCGAGGCCGCCCACGCCGATGAATGCATTGCCGGCCGTGACGTCACCGTTGATATTCAGGGTACCGCCGCTGCTCGTGCCGGCCATCAGGGCAACATCATGGTTGGCGTTCACGTAGCCCACATTGATCGTGGCCGGCGAATTGACCGAGAGATCGTAGGCATCACGCACTTCGAGGCTGCCAGTGGCCGTTTGCGTCAGCGCGATGCGGCTGCCCTGCGCTGCGTTGAATCCCACGGTCGCATTGGCGTCGTTGGCTACCGCAACGACCGTGCTGGGGGTTGCGCCAGGCGCGTAGCTGGTGCCGCGCGCAGCATTGACCACCAGCGTCGTATTCGTCAGATCGATTGGCCCGGCGCTATCCGTCAGGTTGTAGTTCCGGACGGTCTTGACGGGCGTTGCCAGCACCGGCGATCCAGTGCGCACGGTCCAGCCCCCGCTCACCGCGTTGTTCGCATTCGCCACGGTGATCGCACTTCCAGTCAGCGTGGCCACGGCATAGGAGGTCGTGGTATTGCCCAGATCCACCGTCACGGTGGTGACGCCGGCCGCATTGAGCTGGTTCACGATGGTCGGCGTCAGCACGAAGTCCGCGCCGGCACCCTGTGCGTTCACAACCGCGGTGCGGGTCACCGGATCGATGACGACCAGCGGCGCCTTGCCGCCGTCGATGTTGCTGGTCACGCCGTTCAGCACGACATTGCCGGAGACGGCCAATCGCGCTGGGTCCACACTCACGGAACCTGTCGGACCACTGGTGAGCGTGACGTTGCCGTTGGCATTGAGCGTCGCGCCCGAGGCGAGTGCGACATTTCCAGTCTCGGATCTCGCCGCGTAGTTGCCTCCTGCATAGTTGGCGCCGGCGATGCTCAGGTCTGTGGCGTTTTGCAGCGTGACCTGGCCGTCGACCGCATCGCGGGTGGTGTCGAGCTCCACCGAGGCTGCCGTCAGGGTTGCACCCATCGCCTGGGTGATCGGCCCTCCGCCGTTCAGGCCGAAGTAGCCACCGACGCTGGAGGTTTTCACAACCGTGGCGCCCTCGTTGCGCAGGGTCGTTGCGCCGCCGGTGTCGACCTGAACGGTGGCGACATCCAGCCGCAACGCGGCTGCGTTGGTGGTGCCGGCGATGCCGTTATCGATGACACCGCGACCGACGTCCCTGCCGGCATTCAGCACCGCATTCGTGGCCACGACCTGGGCCACGCTGTTGTCGGTCGCGTTGACGATGTCGCCGCCGGCGCTCAGCGCCACGGTCGTCGCGGTGGCGGCCTGCGCCTCGTTCTCGAAGACGACGTCGCCGGTTGCGGTGGCCGCGATCACGCCGCTACCGCTGGTCACGTTCTGGCCGATCACGATGTCGCCGGCGACGCCGGATGCCTGAAGCGTCACGGTGCCCGTGCCATTGGCCGCAATGCCAGACAGCGTCGCGCCAGCGGCGTTGTCGGTGATGCCGGGCGAAAGCGACACGCTGCCCACCGTCAGCGTTCCCGTCGTGGTGGTGACGCCCACCTTGCCATTGTTGCTGCTCCGTGCCGCCACCGTCAGCGCCTGGTCGTTGCTCACGGCTGCATCGCCACCACTCACCAGGGCGAGCGTGTTGATGCTGGTTTCGACCGGACTGGCGATCGAACCGATGGTGGTACCGGCCGTCAGCACCGCGCCGTCTGCCGTCAGCGTGCCCGCGCTTTGCGTGATGGCGGCGCTGGCCTGCACAAAGGCATTGCCGGCTGTGCGCACGTCCGCTGCCAGTGCCACGTTGCCACCGTAGGCGCGCGCATTGATCTCGCCCGTGGTCGAGCTGACCGCGGCGTTGACCGCCAAATCGGTTGCTGCCGCCAACCGCACCGTGCCGCCGCCGCCGGCGGTCACTGTGTGGTCGAGCGTGATGCTGCCACTGGTGTTGGCGATGTTGATGTTGCCGTCGGCCGCCGTGTCCACCGTGTTGCCCGTGGTCACCGGGCCGGCCGCAGTGATCGTGATGCTGCCGCCCGCCGTGCTGTTGGCGGCACTCGTCGGAGTGACGGCCGTGCCGGTGGTCGCAAGTGTCGTGTTGCACACGTTCGATGAGGTGCTGTCGCAGGCGAAGTCGATGCGTGCGATGTCGCCACCGAGCTGCACCGCACCGGTGGTGTCGACGAAAGTGTCGCCGCTCGAGCCGGTGACGCGAGTCGCCAGCACGCCGACGGTGCCCGTCGCCGCGCGCACCGTGGCCGTGTCGTAGCTGATCGGATTCGCAGCGCTGCCGATGCCGGTTGCAGCCGTCAGATCCAGCGTGCGGGCCACGATCGTGGTGCCGCTGCCGTTGACGATCGCGCCACCCGAAGATGTCACGGACAGGCCACCATTCACGGTCACGTTGTTCACGGCGATGTTGGTGTTGGTGACCACACCTGCCGTGTCGGCGTTGTGAATGGCGATGGCGCCGATGCGGTTGCCAGCATCGAGCAAAGCGATGCGGCTGCCCGCGCCCCCGTTGAGCGTGTTGTCGTGGGCGCCGTAGTTCAGACCATGGTTGAGGATGCCCAGCGTATCGTTGGCCAGGCCCATGGGTGCCGCCGTGCCGGCCACCGAGTTCACTGTCAGCGATGCCACGTCGATGGCGGCGGTCTGCACCAGGTTGTAGTCCTGCTGCGCAAGTGACACGGTGACCGGCGCTGCAGTCTGAACCGTCACGGTTCCCAGGCTGTTGCCGCCGGTGCCGTTGAGCATGATGGCCGGCGTGTTGCCGGTCACAGTCGCGCTCCGGCCGCGCAGGTTCACGGTGATATCCTGGCCTGTACCCAGGGTGGCCGTCGACAGATCGAAATCGGGAGCCGGTCCCGTGGCGACAACCACACCGGTGGTGGCGCTGTTGGCATTGGTGGTGCTGTTGCTGCCACCCGTCGCTACGCTGCCAGCACCTGCGAAGGTGTTCACACCGGTGTAGTTGCCGCCGACGGCGACCGTGCCGGACACCGTGCCGCCGGTATAGCCCGATTCGGTCAAGTGGCCGCCCACGGAGGTGGTGCCGGTCTGGTCGAGCGTGCCGCCGGTGGTGATCGTGTAGTTGCCCGTCACGGTGGAACCGGCCTCGGTCATCGAGCCCGTGCCGTTGACCAGGGTGGCGTCGGAGCCGGTCGTGAAGCGCGTGGCGTCAACCAGCGTGGTGCCCGAGGTGATCACACCACCAGTCTGCCGCACCAGCCCGCCCGCGTTGATGTCGAGCGTGCTCGCCGTGACATTGTGGGCCAGTGTGACCGCACCGACATCATGGGTCAGGGTGCCCTTGATGTCGCCCGCGACCAACTGCACGGTGTCGCTGGCCGATACGCTGTTGCCTGTGGTGACGGCACCGGCAGTGGCCACGCGCACGCTGCCGTTGGCCGCGCTGTTGGCCATCGCGGCGTCGCCGAGCGTCAGCAAGGCCGAGCCTGCGTTGTCGATGACCACGTCGCCAGTGCCGGTGACCGAGGTGCCGAGCACGGCCACGTCCGTGGTGAGCGCGGTCGCGCTGTCGAGTGCGCCGGAACCCACGCCGCCGGCGGCGGTGGCGTGAAGGGTCCCTGCGGTGACATTGTTGATGCCCGTCGCACGGCTGTTGCTGATGGAGCCGTTGGTCGCCGTCAGCGTCACCGTGCCGGCGGTGTTGCTGCCGGTACGGACCTGCGCCAGCGCGATGTCGTTCGCCGCGGTGGCGCTGATGTTGCCGCCAGTTGTGGCGTACGACGCGCCGTCGGCCATCGTGATGCTGCCGGCCTGGGCCATCACAGTGATGGTGCCGGCGCCGCTGGTGAAGACCGAGCCAGTGGCCGCATTCGTCACATCTCGCGCCGCGGTCAGCACGATATTGCCGGTGCCCGAGCCGACTGTTGCATCGGTCACGATGTCTGCGTTCGCCCCCGTGGCGATCAGATTGACGTTGCCGCCGCCATTCGCGCTCACCCCGGTGCTGATGAGGCCCGGCGCTACGGCGGTGACGCCGCCGATGAAGTCCGGCACCGCGATGCCGGTCGGCACCGAGGCTGTGCCGACAGTGAGCACACCTGCGTTGGTCACATGGATCGCGCCGTTGCCGGTGGTCCGTGCCGCCAGCGTCGCGTTGCCGGTGTTGGAGACGTACTGGTCGCCGGCCGATTGCAAGGCCAGCGTGCTGGTGACTGTATTGATCGCACCGCCCGCCGCGCCGATGGTGGTGCCCGCCTCCAGCGCGATACCCGTGGCGACGAGCGTGCCGGCGGTCTGTGCAATGGCGCCGCCCGCCTGTACCACGAGGTCGCCGGCGGTGGTGGCATTGGCGCCGAAGGTCACGTTGTCGACGGCCTTGACGTTGATCTCGCCGCTGCCGGTCGTGAGCGTGCCGCCCGCTGTCTGAGTCACACTGCCGCTGCCATTGAGGCCGGCCGTCACGACGATATTGCCGGCCCCGGTGGTAGAGACGGCGGCACCGGCGGCAACGCTCTTGTCGGCCGCCAAGCGCACATAGCCGTCGTTGTGCCCTGTCACCGCGCCGGACACTGCGAGGTTGCCGGTGTTCACAGTGGTGCTGGCCACCGCGGTCACATCGATGTTCTTGCCCGAGGTCAGGCTCACCGCTGCCCCGCCCAGAGTCACCGCACCAGTGGTGTCGAGGATGTCGACGTAGATGCCCGAGGCTGGGTTGGTGCCGGCCGCGCTGGCGCTGATGGCTCCACTGCCGCTCCACATCGTCAGCGGATCGCGCAACGACACGCCGTCGCCGCCGATGGTGTCGCCCGCGGCAAGAACGATGTTGCCACCGGTGGCAACGGCCAGGTTCGCGCTGCCGCTGGTCTCTGCACCCGATACGAGCGCGGGAAGGTTGTCGACGATGTTCCGGCCGGCCGTGACCGACACGGTGCCGGTGCCGCTGCGCGCCGTCGCGCCGAACGCCACGTCGCCGGTGGTGCCAGTGGCGGCGAGCGTGACTGCGCCGCTGCCGTTGGCGGTCATGCCGGTGATATTGGCGCCCGGCGCGTTGTTCATGATGGTGGGCTGCAGGTTCACCGCACCGACGCTCAGCGTGCCGCCAACGGCTGTCACCGACAGGCTGCCGTTGTTCGTCGTCCGGCCGGCGACTGTCAGCGCACCGTCATTGGTCGCATAGGCGTTGCCCCCAGCGACCAGCGCCAGCGTTTTGACATCGGTCTTCACGGAACCCGCCGCCGAGCCAATGGTGGTGCCCGCCGTCAACACTGCGCCGTCTGCCTTCAGCGTTCCGCTGCTGTAGCTGATCGCCTGCCCGGCCTGCACGAAGGCATTGCCGGTGGTGCTCAAGTCGCTCGCCAGCGACACGTTGCCTGCCGCCTTGAGGTTGATCTCGCCGCTGGTGTTGGTCGTCGTCACCGGGGCATTCACGTTCAGGTCACCCGCCGTCGTCGTCAGTTCGATGGAGCCGGCAATGGCACCACCGAGCGTCGAAGTTGTCAGTCCCTTCGGCTGCAGGGGTGTCGTATCGCTGAAGAGTGGGCCGTCCGTGGTGAAGGTGACGTCGCCTGCCACTGGGTTGGCGGGGATGTTCGACGAGACCGTCAGCGCCTTGTTGTTGGTCACCTCCAGCGTGCCCGTGGGCGTCGTCCCGCCGGCCAGCGCGCCGGTATAAGCAGCGTCCGGCATTTGCAGGTAGCCCGCGACGTTGTTGACGCTCGTCTGCAAATTGTTGGACCCTCGGCCGGTGAGCAGCACCAGGTTGTTCGCGGCAATGGTCTTGCCCGCCGTCTGCTGGATCATGTTGCCCGCGCCGAGCGTGAGCGTGCCGCTGTTGGCGATGCCAATGTCGTCCTGCAGCAGCAGGTCGCGCCCCGCGATCAGGCTGATCGTGCCGGTACCGGTCGGCTGGACGGTGTCCGCGTCGAGCACCATGATGTCGCGGTAGCCGCCGATCAGCACATTGCCGTTGACGGTCTTGGTGACCAGGTTCTGCTGCATGTTCTCAGGGTGACCCAGCCCTTGTCCCGCTGCCGGCACGCTCGACGACAGTCGCACATCGGCGGTATCGCCCGCCGTATGGAAACCCTGGTAGGTATCGGCGTAGGTCGAGCCCGACTTGACCACGATATTGCCAAGCTGCGTCTGCACGGTCACCGGGCCGGTCACTCGCACATTCCATGAGGCATCGGGATACACCGAATTGCCACCGGCAGCCACATAGAACTGCTGAGCAACGCCCAGCGCATAGGTACCCGCGACTGGATCGCCGGTCGGTGTGACCAGCGCGTCGACCACGGGATTGTCGCCTGCCACTGCGAAGCTGGTTCGGGTGAGCGTGCTCGTCAACGTCGTGCCGGTGGCGCCGTTGTTGACCGTGCCGGAGACCGTATTGACTCCGAAGCCGAGCGAGGTCATCTGCGGCTGGGCCGCGGTCGACGTCGTGTAGCCGGTCACCACATACACTTGCTGCCCGCCGCTCGTGACAGCCCTGGCGTAGTTGGCTCGGATGGCAATGGCGGCGTTGAAGCCGGTGGTCAGGATGGTCTGCCCCGGGCTCACCACTGTCCCCACAGGGAAATAGAACAGCAGGCCGGCGGGCGAGCTGCTGCTCACGGTGTATTGCGTCTTCGCCGCATTCCAACCGGGGTCGGTCGGGGCCACATAGTCGGTACCCGCCGCATTGGTGCTTTGCAGGCTCAGGAGCAGCACCTGTTTGTAGATCGGCACCACGCGTTCAACCGGCGCGAGGAAGTAGGTCACCCCCACGCCGTCGCCGCCTACAACGTTCTGCGCTTGCACTGCGGCACTGACCGTGCCCTGGTCGTAGGCGTCGTAGCCAGTGAAGATGCCGCTGAGATTCTTGTCGGCATTGAGCGTGATGCTCGCCGGGTTGGCCGCACCGGTACGCACGATGTCGCCGTTGACGCCGATATCACCCTGTGCGTTGACGACGATATTGCCCTGATCGGTCGTTGCGCCAAAGCTGCCGATGACGACGCTGTCGCGTTCGTTGATCGTCATCGTCGTGCCGGCGGCGGCATTGCCGATCTGCATGCCCCCCGACTTGTTGTTGTTCTTGCTGGACGTGTTGATCGTGCTGTTCTGCGCCGCTTCGCCCCACACGGTCGAGAGTCCGGTCGCGAAGAACCGCGCGTCGTAGCTCGCATTGGCGGGCGCCAGGCTGCCGATGATGTTCGAACCGGTGTTGATGCTGCTGCCGGTCAGGTAGACTTGGTTGCTGGCGTAGACGTTGGCATCAATATTGATATCGCCCTGGATGGAATTCCCGTTCGGCAGAATGTTCAGGTTGGTGACGCTGAGCGGCTCCGTGCTGCTGCCGGTTCTGAGATCCACGTTGCGGAAGCCGTTGACGATCAGGCTGTTCAGCACCGGCGTGACAGGTGCGTTCAGCGTGACTGTCGAGCCACCGATCGACGCGGTCAGCGGTGTCGTGGGAAGCTTCCCGATATTGGTGAACGAGACGTTGGTCAGGTCTGTACCGTTGGGATTGGTGCTGGTCGAGGCCCGGCCACTGGTGTCGTTAGAAAGATTGATGGAGTTCCACCACCCCGTGAAAGTGGTGGCAGGTGCGCTGAACGTCAGCACGCCATCGTTATTGTTGCTGCACGACCACCAGCACACTCCTGCCCACAAATCCAGGCCACTGCCCGCCGTAGCGGTAAACGTCGCATTGTGCAGCGTGAGGTCTTTCGCAGCGCGTATGAACGAGTTGGCGGGAAGACCTGCCCTGAGTTTGAACGGAACCGACGGATCGAAGCTGGCGATACTCGGCGCTGCCACGCTGCTTGCAAAGGTATAGATGTCGGCATTCTGAAAGCCGGTGATCCCTACAACCGAAAGGCTGTCCTCGCCCGGGGCGTATTGCAGCAGGATCGGCTGGCCCGTGCCGTAGCCTCCCGTCAACGTACCATTGCCGCCCCTGAAATCCAGGTACTTGCCGGTCGAATCCACGCTGGAATTGACCCAGATCCAGCTGTCCGACTGGATGACCGGATTGGGGTTCGTGAAGATCACTTGACCGACCAATCCCGTACCCGGACCACCGCCACCGGCCTGGAGGAAGACTGAGGAGCCGCTGCCAAGCGCCCGAACGTACTGCATCTGCGTCGGCAGGATGAGGTCGCCATATGCGAGCGCATTGATATTGCCACTCGCGGTCAGACTGGTCGCCGGAGTTCCATCAAAGTTATCCAGGCTGAGCAGGGTCTGCCGGAAGCCCTGGACAATTACATTGCCGCTGAAAGCGTTCGCGGACGACCCATATTTCAGTGTGATGTTGTTCGGCGCCGATGCATCGTTGAAATCCGGCCGAGCCTGGTTCGTTTGGCTCCCTGAGTAAGCGCCGCCGCTGGGCAACGTACCGCCTGCCCCACCCAACGCAGTACCGGTGCCATCGGTGCCGGAGACGATCACAAGGTCGCCCGTCGCCGATAACGTGATCGGGCTGGTGCCGTACTGGGTGAACTTGACGAGGCCCGCATAGTCGGCCAGCGTCGCGCCCGATCGTGGTGACGGATCGGCATAGTTGCCGCCTGCCGCCTGCAGATACAGGCTTCCTCCCGCCGTCAAGGCGGTCTGGTCGAGCGTCAGGTTCCCGAACGCCAGAAAATTAATCAGGCCGGTCGCGGTGATGTCGCTGGCGTAGGCGTTGGTGGCGGGGTCTAGACGTTCGGGCGTGATGTTGTGAAAGCCTTGGACACTGATGCTGCCGAACGTGGCACCAGTCGGCTTCTCCAGAACGACATTGGTTGGCAGGAAGTCGGTCCGATCGGTCGGCAGGCAGTTCACTGCGGTCTTGCAACCGGAGAGCACCTCGATATTGGTGTCACTCTGCAGCTGCGTCGCGCCCCCGGCCCCGTTCCCGTTGAAATAGACCGCGCCGAGCTTATACAGGCTACCCGCGCCGATGGCGAGATCGGCTGCCGTGGTATCGCGCCGCCCGGCCCAGAGGCGAATGCCGAAACCAGCCTTGCTTTCGAGGACACCGGTGCTCACGTGAATGTCACGCGCAGCGTCCACCTGAAGCAACTGGGTACCGGTGACATCGGCGTTCAGGTAAGCATCCCGCTCGCTCCTCATCCAGTCCCAGCCTGTCATCTGCAACGGCGCGTTGATCGCGATGTCGCGCAGTCCGTAAAGGTAAAGGCTGCCGCCAGAGCCCACCGGGCCTGCGACCGTGATATCCCTGAATCCACCGAGATAGACGGTACCCTGGTCGGTATTCGGAATGGTCACGTTGCCCGCAGCGGCGGCCCCGTTGATGGTCAGATCTGGAGGCAAGCCGGTGGAGTTGGCCAGTGTCAATGCGGTATCTGCCGTATAGGACGGGCATGCTACCGAGCAGCCAGTGATCACGGTCAGCCCGCGGGTCGTGGCGAGCGTCGAACCGGCGCCAAAGTTCACCACGCCTGCATACGACGGCAACCAAGCGGCAGTGGGACTCAGGGTCGGTGTGTCTTGGGTCGCGCCGCCGTAAGTGCCGAGGCCGCTGACCAATGTGACTGAAGACAGACTGGACGTGCCGCCGAGCGTGACCCCGTTCACGTTGATATCGCGGTTGGCGTAGGCGTTGAAGCTGGTCAACGATCCCGTGCTGTTGGTGGTGACGTTCGCATTGAGGTTGATATCGCCCGCGGCCTTCAGAGTCAGGCTGCGCGCGTTCGGAATGATGACGGCGTCATTGACCGAAATGTCCCCATTACCGCCCGTACCGCCGTGGCTGTCGACCGTCACGTTGGCCGACGCGAGTTGCGACTGCAAGGTCGCTACCGTGATGATGGATGAGCCGCCAGAGGATGAGAAGTTCGCCGTGCCACCGCTCCACGTCGCGCCGCTGTCGGAGCCGGCGTTCTGGATCACGACATCGGTCGGATCGAGCAGCAACGTGCCGAACGCACCGCCATTGCTCCCGCCGGACAGGTCCACCCAGCCGCGATAGTCGAGCGTGCCAGCGCCCGACACTTCCGCCTGCCCGCCATTGCCTGCGCCGCTGCCGGTGACACGCGCCGTGCCCGCGAAGCGGGTGGTGTCGTTGGACCACACCACCACCTCGCCACCCTTGGCATCGCCCTGTGTGCCGCTCGCCGACAGCGTCACGCCCGATCCAACCGTCGTTGCGGTCGCATTCGCGAGCCGGTCATCCTCGCCGTGGAATCCGCCACCCACCAACACGGTGCCGCCAGCTGCCGTGCCGCTCGCGTCGACGGTCGTGGTACCGCTCAGGCCGGCATTGCGCCCCGTGATGCCGACCAGACCGCCGTCGCCGGCGTTGCCACGCGCTTTGATCGTGCTGTCCGTGACAAGCGTGGTGCCGGCCCCCGTATCCCCAACCAGCGAGATATTCCCACCCTTGGTACCGCTTGCGTCGATGGACGCGCCGCTGACAGTCAGGTTGTTGCCCTTGCCCGCGATGGTGCCGCCCGAACCGTCGGCATTGCGCACCGCCAGCGAGCCCGAGATCGCCGCGTTGCCGCCCTGCCCCTGCGCCACGATGCTGATGCTGCCGTCCGGATTGTTCTGCGTCCCCGTGGCACGAATCACGCCAGTCGTATTGATCGCCAGCGCACCAAGATTGTTGTTCGATGCCGCAAGCTGCACCTGGGCGGCCGTCAGCACGCCTTGCATCGTCAGCTGTCCGTTGTCCTCGGCGCCGGGAATCACGGTGAACTGGCCGTTGCTGAGCGTCACGGTGCTCGCTGCGATCAATTGGACCGCGCGCCCCGCGCTCAGGTTAGCGCCGGAGCCCACGTCGATGCGCGGTGCAATGACCGTCACGTCGCCACTGGGCGTGTTCACGGTGCCAAGGATCTGGATCGAGGCGTCCTTGCCGCCCGACAGGGTGAGCGCCCCACCCTGCATGAATGCAGCATCGCTCAGCCCCTGGGTGGACGCGACGAACCCGCCCTGCACATTGACCACGCCGTTGGCACCCACCACGATCCCGTTCGGATTGACAAGGAACACCTTGCCGTTGCCCTCGACCAGACCGTTGATGTGAGATGGCAGCGCACCCGTTACCCGATTCAGGATCGCCGAGTTGACGCCGGGCTGCGCGAAGCGGACCGTTTCGTTCGCACTCACGCCGAAGGCCTGCCAGTTGACGATTGCGCGCTGCGATTGCTGCTGGATGGTGGTCAGCAGCCCACTCTGGGTGATGTTGGCCAGGCCCGCGGCCACCTGCCCACCCTGGGGGGCGGCTGAAGCGAACTGTGCGCCGGTTCCGAAAGCGAAGACAAAAGCCACCGACATTTCGCGCAGCAGCAAGGTGGGACGCCGGCGCCGCCCGAGGCGCGCGGCGCGCCGGTTGCGGCGGCCAAGAGGGATGGATTCAACGGTGCGATCGATCCGGTTCGGGGCGGGGGTCATTGTTGTTGTCTTTCAAAGGCAAATATCCGGTTACGGCACCGTCACGTCCAAGTGACGGTGTGTCGGCGCAAGCTCAGCCAGCTGCGACGGCTATGCTGTCGGCGCCCTGCACAACAGGCGCCGGCTGCGGCATCGCGGCTTGTCGGCCTTCACGCGACAGGAGATCGCGAAAGCGCTGCAGCGAGAACAGATGGATGTAGATGCGCCCGAGGTAGCCATTGCGGTGCAGCCGCGCGACAGTCTCCATGTCGAGCGCCGACAACTTGGCCTCGTCGACGCGAACCAGGCCCGCCAGGGATTGCTGCGTGCCGTCCGGACGCACGACATTGGCGGTGAAGGGCTCGAGCAGGCCAAGTTCGTTGAGCTCGGCCACGAAGGCTCGACTGCCCTGAAGGTCGGCCTCGTATTCCTTGAGGAAGGCTTCGATCGCGCCCCATTGGGGCAACGGCTTGCCCTCCGCATCGAATAGCCGAATGGCGCCGTCGACGGGATCGTTGCGGGTGTGTGCCGATTCAACGCAGACCATCAGGTCACGGTCCGTCTGGTTGCCGATCGTGACCGTGGCCATGCAAAACGGGTAGCGCCGCAGATAGGCTGGCACATAGGCTTCGCTGTCCCAGCCCGACTTCTCTCCATCGATTTCGCGGCGGAAGGCATTTCGCTTGCGATCGAGCCCGACCAACGCGGCCATGGTGTGTCCGCCGGTGGTTTCATCCGGCACGAAGATGACGGGGTAATGCCAGGCCGCGACTGTGATCTCGCTGTAGCTGAGCGGCACGATCTGCGATTCGCGTGCGAATGGCGGCATCTCGCCGGCCGCAAGCAGCCGGACATGGTCGTTGCGGTTGAGTGGCTTGAGTGCGCGATACCCGAAGGGAGGCTGAATGGTGGGCATGGGGTTTTCTTTTCGGGGATTCAATATGCGAAGACCACGGAGACATGACCGAACATGCCGCGGCGGCCGACCAGACCGGCGGTGCGCCACCCCAGGTCCGTGCGCAGCGTGAGCGTCGGATTGAGGTTGAAGCGCGCGCCAACGCCGTAGCTCGCCAGGTTGAAGACGGTGCCCGTGCGCCCAAGATCCGCATTGGTCACCGATGTCTTGTGCCAGGCGCGGCCGAGGTCCACGAAGACCAGCCCTTGCAGCAGTCCCGAAGTCGAACCGAGCGACACGGGAACGTAGGGGGTCTGCAATTCGAGATTGGCAACCAATCCGCTGTCGGCGATCAGTGTGTCTTCGTAGAAGCCGCGCACGCGCGAGACACCCGACATCCCGAACTGCTCGCTCGCCAGCAAGGGCCGATTGGCGTACTGCCCGCTCAAGCGACCATGCAATTGCCATTTCTCGGGCAGTGGCACATCGCGGTCGTAGCTGAAGTTCAGGCGCATGTACCGGCTGCGCGCGCCGGGGCGGGACTGCTCGAAGATATCGTCGTCGTTTCGGTGGGACAAGCCGCCCGGCGAATAGGTGAGGCGCCCGTCGATATCGTTGTGCCCCCATGAATCGGACCAGCCGCCACGATAACCAACGTAGCCTTGAAAGACCTCGGGCACCACGTCCGAGACCGGGGTTTCGCCGAAGGCCAGCGTGCTGCCGATGCGCTTGTATTCGAAGCCACCGTAGAGCTCCGGGTAGGCGCCGCGCGGCGAGGCCGTGTCAATGCCCAACGGTCGGGACCACTCGACCCCCGCCATCACGTTGCTGCCTTTGGAGTCGAATGTTCCGTTTTCCAGCTGCACATGCGTGCGCGAGACGTTGACATACGCGGAGACGGTGTCTCGGTTCGCCAAGGGCATGGTGTAGGCGAGCGATGCCTGGCTGAAACGGTCGGACCGCTCAGCCTGCACGTAGTTGAAATCGATGCGGTGATCGAAGTTGCCAAAAGGGTTGCCCCAGTTGACGCCGACCCGGTAGCGGCCCAGTCCGGTCAGCCGGGTGCCTGAGTTGTCGGCGCCCACGGAAAAGCGCAGCGGCCGCTCGTCGGTGGTGTCGAGAACGATGTCGGTTTCACCAGGTGCAGCCCCCGGAGCGAAGGCCACATTCGTGCGCCGCCACGGGTTGCGGTTGAGGTAAGCCAAATCGTCCGCAATGATCTTGGTGTCCACGAGTTCACCACGTCGCTGACGAATGCGGCACGCCAGTTCGCTTCCCTCCACATGTTGCTGGCCCTTTGCGATCACTCGCCCGACCCTGGCCGGCGCCACGACCAGTACCAGCACACCATCGGCCGCATTCTGGGGCGGGAAATAGACGTCGTGGAGCCCACGCGAGTGGGCATTGACATGGGCAACAACTTCTTGCGTGAGCTTGCCCAGCAGCCCCTGGTCGATGGTTTGCCCTAGCAGCGGCGTGAGCAAGCGGCGGAACTCGGCCTCGTCCTCGATGGGGACACCGGTCTCGATCGCAATGACGGCGGAGCGCTTCAGCGTCTCACGATAGGCCGCAACCGAAGCCTGATCAGTCAGCAACGGCGGCATCTTTTGCGTGGCCTGTATCGGAGCGTCGACGCACAGGGTTTGCGCGCCCGAGGACAGGTCCGACAGCGATGGAACGTCAGGTCGCGTGATGTCGCGCGATACGACAAGGACGCCTTTGAGCGAAGTCGAAGTCGGGACGGTCAATGACGCAGGGCCGGCGGCGTGCGCCGGACAAGTGGCCAGCGTCGATACGGCGATGAAGAACGCGATCGCAACGCGCCCCCCGTGGCGGGAAACGCTGTAGGAAGCGGCACTGACCGTTCTGCTTGATCCAGCGATCTCCCTCATCGACTTCAGTGCGGAGCGTGTCGAGAAAGAAGATGCGTGCTTCGACTCGAACGCGGTCTTGATTCGAGAGGCAGCAGAAGTTTTCATGAGGCGCAAGAAAAGAAATTCACAGGACGTGGCGCCATCCTGATTGCAACCATTCCGCGGCAGAAAAGATCGTGAGATTTATTCAGATTTGGCGGAACGCGGCGCGCCCGGCTTCGATTTCATCGCTGGCCCTCGATGGGCTTCAGCACGAGCGCCGTCTGCCGTATCCACACGAAGCGTGGTCTCACGAGACCACGCTGACACTCCTGTGCCGGTGGGATCCGGATAGACAGTCGAATGAACGCCATGCCTTTGTGGCCCGCCAGGCAGATGCGCCGTCATTGAGCACCGCCGCGAGGCCACAGAAGGCCACCGGCCGTGCAATCGTCTTGGCCCGCCGGACGTCTGCGACGGCGACCCGCCGCTTCGGCGCAAAGCGGCCCCCACAGGAAGACCTTCCGGTCTCGGTAGAAGGTTCTATGTGAGTCATGGGCCCCTCTTGTCACCTTGCAGGGCGTGGACGTCCTGTCCCATGGGGACGCTCCCCGACGCGGGACAGCAACACTTTTGGGGGAAATCTAGTTAATTTGTATTAAATATTTATCAAACGAAATCTAATGTATCATCTCTTGGGCTAAATCAAGGAGAGAGATTTAACGTTTCGGATGGCAGCACCATGGCAATCTGGCAGTGCTTATTGGGTGGGCACGAGGTGGAACGCTGCCAACACAAATGCACGAGGCGCTGTATGAAGGCGGCATCGGCGGATGCCAATCGAATCGCTGGCAGGCGTCATTGCGGCCAAGGGTCAGCGATGCGCGAGCGAAGTCCCCTTTCACCGCGTCTGACTCTGAGTGCACGAAGCATGCAACAACTGCTGTGCGCCCCGGCATGCGGTCATCCGAACCGCGATGCGTGGGCGCCTGTCCGCCCCCTGCATCGACCGCGTCGTGAGAATTCTTGAGATTGCCTGATTCATACCGCAGCACAATTGCGCCACGCTCTTGCGGCCTATATTTGTACTTTCCCGATGCGCATTGCCCTGTTAGAGGACGAACCGGCTCAGTTGAGTCTTTTCATTCATACGATCAAGCGCCAGTTGCTGATCGGGCATGAACCAGTGGTCTGCGTACCCTTCGAATTTGGCGAGGACCTGCGTCGTTCGCTCCGGCGTGAGACCTTCGATCTGCTCGTGCTCGACTGGAATGTGCCCGGCCTGGACGGTGTTGAATTGCTTCAATGGTTGCGCAATAGACACGAAAGCTGGGTGCCAGTGATCATGCTGAGTTCGCGCGCTTCGGAGTGCGATGTGGCAGTTGCACTAGGTGCAGGTGCGGACGACTATGTGGTCAAACCTTTTCGGCCATTGGAACTCGTGGCGCGCATGCGCCGGTTGCTCACCCGCCAACAGCCCGCCGCCGCGGCACCGGTGGAGCGCTTCGGCACGTGGGTGTTCGATCGAACGTCATCTGTCGTACACGTGGAAGCCGGCGAATCGGAAGCTGTGCAACAGGTGATGCTGACCGACAGCGAGTTCCGCTTGGCGCTGGCGCTCTTCCGCAATATGGGCCGCCCGGTGTCGCGCGCCTACCTGTTGGAATGCACCGGCAGTAACAGCGAGGTACCTACCCGAACGCTGGATACCCATATCTATCGCTTACGTACCAAGCTGGGCCTTCATGCCGCGCGCGGACTACGGCTACTGACAGTCTATGGACTGGGCTATCGGCTGGAGCGGCTACCCGACGTGGACACTGGCAAAGTGTCCGCGTGGGCATGAAAGCGTACTGCGCGCTGGGCCTCGCCTTTTTGCTGGTGGGCATCGCGCAAGCCCAGGATCTCCATGTCGTGCGTCCGGGCGAAACGCTATGGAATATCTCCCGCCAGCATTTGGCCACGCCATTGCGCTGGCCCGAGTTGCAGCGCGACAACGCAGTGCCGGTACCCCAGCAATTGAAGCCCGGACAAGTGCTGCGACTCCACGGCTCCGCGGCGGGCAGCGCGGTCGCCATGGCCGTCGTGGCAGAGCTCGTCGGTGCGGCATGGCTGAAGCGTGGCAACGATGCGCCTCGCGCATTGATTGCGGGTACGAAACTGCAGGTCAACGATGTATTGGTCACCGACCATGACGCATTTCTCGGCCTGAAATTGGCCGATGGCAGCCGCCTCGTGATGCCATCGAGCAGTGCCGTGCAGGTGCTGGTGGTCAACGGCCGGACGACGCGGTTTCAGTTGCTCAACGGGCGGGTCGAGGCTCACGTGGAAAAGCAGCACGGCCGGGAATTCGAGATCCGCAGCCGCTCAGCAAAGCTGGGGGTGCGGGGCACTCATTTTCGCGTCCGCGATGAGGACGACGTCGCGGCTGCGGAGGTCATCGAAGGTGTAGTGGCAGTTTCTATCAATGGTCGAGAGGCACTCGTGCTGGGAGCCGCGCGCGGCGCCTTGCTGGAGGGCACCAACGCCCTGAAGAGTCGGCCATTGCTGACGCCACCACAACGGGGCTCGGACACTGTCTGGGGAGGTGTCACGGCGGCGCCGATTCCGGAGGCGCAACGCTACCGTCTCCAACTGGCGCGCGACGAGCGTTTCCTGCAAATTGTGTATGAGGCAAGCTCGACAAATGGTGAGTTCACGCTGCCGACCGATCTGGACGCAGGGTTCTACCACCTGCGTCTTACCGCGTTCGACGCGCAGCAACTCGAAGGGTTGCCAGGCGACAGCACTGCCTGGGTACGCGGCAGCCCCCCCCGCAGTGGTATTCAGCGCTTGAGCGACGGTCGCTATGAAATCCGCTGGCCGGCACGTCCGGGACAGCACTTTGCATTCGAACTGGCGAGCGATCCGGCCTTCGCGCCCCTGCTGGCGAGCGAGCCTGATGTGTCGGGAGGTAGCGTGATCGTGGGGCCCTTCGAATCACCCGGCCTCTACCACTGGCGCAGCCACGAACTGGTACCGGACTCGGAAACTGCCGGCGCAGCCAATGAAGGCAGCTTCGACGTACCTGCCTCCGCAGCCCGGAAACCTTGAGCCGTGAGACGCCGCTTCTTCATGGAATGGGTGCTCATGGCCCTGCTGCTTCCACCTGCCATGTGGATGCTGCAGCGTTCACCCGGACTGGCTCAGGCCGACCTGGCGCTGTATGACTGGGCGATCAACCACAGTCGACCGGAGCCCTCCCCCGATGTTCTGATCGTAGGCATCGATGAGCGCAGCCTGAAGACACTTGGTCCATGGCCATGGCCATGGCCGCGCAGCGTGCATGCCAAATTGCTCGAAGAGCTGGCACAAAAAGTACCGCGCGCCGTTTTGCTGGACCTCTATTTGGATTCGGAGTCCCCAAATCCGGAGGACGATCGACGCTTGGCCCGGGCGATGACGCAGGTGCCGGTGTATTTGCCGCTGCGCTATGTCAGTTCTGCCGATGCCTCAGCAGGCGAAGTGCCTGGCTTTCAGGAACCTCTGGCCATGTTCGCGCGCAGCGCGAAACAAGTAGGCCATGCCACGCTGTCGACCGATGAGGACGGCGTGGCTCGACGATTGTTCCTGCTCGAAGGCGAACGCGGCGCAATGAGGCCATACGTAGGCTGGCAGATGGCAAGTGAACTGGCGGGAAGCAGCCCGCCTGCCTACGATCTTGGTTCGTCGAAGATGCGGGATTCCAACGGCTGGCAGACGCAAGGTCCATTCGGCATCCCATTCGCGGGACCGGCCGGCACGTGGCGCACCGTGCCCTATGTAAGTGTGCTGCGGGGAGAAGTGCCCGCAGAACTGCTGCGCGGCAAATTGATACTCGTGGGAGCACTCGCGGATTCCAAGCTGGGTGACGTGATACCAGTGGCCGGAGCAGGTCCGATCACGCATCTTGCAGGCATCGAGTTGCATGCCAACGCCATCGACGCGCTGCGCGGCAAGCACACTGTCAGGTTTGCCGATGGGATATGGCTGGCTGTGTGGACGGCGCTCCCGCTCTGGCTCGCGCTGACATTGATCCTTCGCGCAGCACGCCAGGCATGGATCATCGCCTTGGGCCTCGGGGTCGCGTGCTTGACACTGTGCCTGGTGGTGTTGTGGCATGCCCGTCTGTGGCTGCCGCCCATGGCCCCCCTTCTGGGCATCGTACTGGCCTATTTCCTGTGGAGTTGGCGTCGGCTTGATGCGCTATTCGGCTTTTTTGGCGAGCGAGTGGCTGCACTTAATGCCGTGCCGGCGGGAGCCTTCGAACCCGAGCTTCGAGCACCGGCACAAGCCTGGGACAGCGTAGAAGTACAGACGCGCGCGCTGGATGTTGCCATCGACCGGATCGCTCAGATGCAGGCGCTGCTCACCGCCGGTTTGTGGCATATGCCGGTGGCCGTCTTGGTTTGCAGCACGGACGGCACGATCACCCAGAGCAATGCCGCCGCGCGATCGCTCCTGGTCGCAGATTCGCTCTGCGGCTCGTTCGTGGACGATCCGTTGCGAGGCCTCACGATGAGCGCAGTGCTCCTGCAAACAAGGCGCGAAGGGCCGGCCGTACTTGGCGACACGGAGCATTGGTCAAAAGGACTCGACGCCGAGCGCACAACAGCGCGCGGCCAAATCTTCCGAGCCCATGCCGCCGAGGTGGTAGATGCGCGAGGCGCGGGGACCGGGTGGGTGATTGTGCTGCGCGATCTGACGAGCGAACGCCAAGCCGAACGCGAGCGTGAACAATGGCTGCGCTTCTTGTCCCACGACATGCGAACACCGCAGATCAATATCCTTGGCTTGCTCGATCTGCACGCCACCGGCGCGCCGGACGCAGATCCAAGCCTCTTGCCAGATCAGGTGCGCCGCGAAGCAGAGCGCTCGCTCGCGCTGGCCGACGGCTTCGTCGATCTCATACAAGCGCGCCTGCACACCTACCGGTTTATCGAGGTGCCAGCCGGGACCATTGCACTTGATGCGGTCGATCAAGTCTGGGCTCACGCAAAGGCGTGCGGCGTCACGCTGTCCACCCGGCTGGAAGTGGAAGACGCGACACTTTGGGCTGATGCTGCGCTGCTGACCCGCGCCATCGTCAACCTGTTGCGTAACGCCATCCGTCACAGCGCAGCAGGTAGTTCGATCGAGTTGTGCGTCAGCGCCGATGTCGACACAGCACCTAGGCGGGTACGGGTGTCTGTTCGCGATCAAGGTGAAGGCATGACTTCGCAAAAAATGGAGTCGTTGCTGCGACCGACCGGCGCAAGCAGCCCTCCGACCACAGTAGACCTTCCTGCTTCTTCCGGCAACATGAGTCGAGATATGCCGCACGTCGCCGTACGGTCGCATGGCATCGGAATGGCCATCGTTCGCGCCGTGGTAGAGCGACACAGTGGATTGCTCCGCGGCGTTAGCGTTCCGGGCACTGGCACGACATTCGTTCTGGACTTCCCCCTTTATCTGCCCGAGAGCACGACGATAACCGATTGATGCCGCGCAGAGCGAGATGCCCCTCTTCACGGGACATAAGTTCGTGACATCCGCCCTTGTGGACACCTCCGTCTGGATTGACCACTTCCGTGTGCATACACCAGCCAGTGAATCTGCCCAGACTGGATCGGTCAATGATGCATCCGACGGCGCGTGGAGAGCTCGTGCGGCACTCACCGATTCCGCATGCACACCCTTCAAGTTGGACCGCGCTTGCGAGACGCAGCAAGCCAAAGTGCGGAAGGTTCTCGCCCTCATTGAGCAGGAACGTCTGTTTGGCCTGCGGTGTGGGCTCGTGGACTTGGCTCTCCTGGTCTCGACGCTCATGACACCAGGAGCCGAGTTGTGGACGCTGGATAGGCGGTTTGCCGATTTGGCAGAGCGATTCGGAGTGAGATATCACTCCGCGATCCACTGGCCCGTACGACGAAGCCTGCCCTGCTTGCGAGCACAACAAACTGCGGACAAACGAACAACACTTCGGTGGCCGGCAGACCGAGCCGCAGCTCCAGCTCGGTCGTCAGCACCTGGATATGGACGAGGCCACGATCTCCGCCGCCCTTGTGCGGAAGGCCACCAGGGACGGTTGGATCGCGCGTGCCAGCGTGCGTCTCAAGGGCGAGCTGTGCGCGACCATCGGCACTCTACGGACAGCTGAAGGTCTACTGGTCGAGCAGGGGCGCCGACGTGCCCGCTTCGTCGGGCCAGCCGGCTTCGCAGACATTGCGCCCCATGGAGGCGCCTCAAGCAGCGAGCTGACGGGCGGAGCCACCCGGGCCTTGAGCGTGCGCCCGAAGGTGTACGGTGAGACCGGCAGACTGTGACTTCCGGTGGTGCCGCGCACACGAAGAGGTGACTGAATGCCGTCGCGGGTTTGAAAACTCGCTGGTAGAGACGGTTTGCCGAGGCGGCGCCCGACCAGACGTTGGCCGACGTCATGCACCTACCAGCCTCTTTCCTAGGAAGGCGCAGATGTGAATCGCTGCAGCTGAAAATTCAGAGAATCAATCCAACATGCGCAGAGTACGGATCGACGGACCTTCTCACCCTCGATACGACAAGACCTCGTCGGCACGACACGAGCGCACCGTGGTGGCCACTTAGACAACCTGCTGACCACGCGCATCAAGCTGCTCGTGCACGACAGCTTCAGTGTCGCAGGGCACCACGCGCGGTCCGCATGCGGATCGCTGCGTTTTCTGGAAAGCTCACATAGGTAAGCCCCAGGCACAGACGCATGCATTGAGACCGGACGTTCGCCGGTTGGCTGGACCTCAGGCCCGAGGTATCAGGGTAGTCGAATGCACGTGACGCATCGAGCGGGCGACCATGATTCCCTCAAGCGGGAAAAAGAGGCCGACGAATAGTCCCACGCACAGTGACTCCTTGCTCGGCATGCAGCATCGGGGCTCAGCCAGCGCAGGAACGAGCCATCGACCGAACTGCATCGAATGGCTCTGCTACACATAGCTCACGCTCGCAAATTGGGCACGACTGAGAGGTACGACACCGGCCCCGAATGGATCACTTCGATGCTGTGCGGCGCCGTCGCATCGAACAGCAGCGGTCCCCCGCCCCCACTTCGACCGCCTTCGCGCCGTAGCGGTACGCCGACCCTGACAGAAAGTACAGGAACTGCATTTCCGAAGGTGATGGGCGAACAGCCGGCCCAAGTTGGGGCGCCCTCCGGGAGCTGGCTCTCGAACATGATGCAAGAGATCGAATAGTTTTCAACATGGCCGCCATGCGGGTTTTGCGGGATCAGGAGCGTTTTTGCCCGCGAACAAACGCCAGATCGATATGGTCGGTGTGCAATATCAGGTAGCGCTTGCAGGCGGGCTCCGGCCCGGCCCCGAGCGCCCTGCCCTCAAGCTGCCACCGACAGGACAAACTGGTTGCGCAGGTGACGCGCCATGAAATCGCGTGCCTCGTCCGCGGGCACGGGCTTGCACAGCCAGTAGCCCTGGGCTTCGTCGCATCCGTGGCTGTGCAGGTAGTTGAACTGGACGGAGGTTTCGACGCCCTCGGCCACCACCTTCATCCGCAGCCCGTGGGCCAGCGTGATGATCCCGTCGATGAGCGCGCGCGCATCGGCGTCCTGCGAAAGGTCGTTGATGAAGGAGCGGTCGATCTTGACCGTCGACAGCGGAAAGTGCTTCAGGTAGGAGAGCGAGGAATACCCCGTTCCGAAGTCGTCGATGGCCAGGCCCACGCCCATGTCGCGGATGGTCCGCAGCAGCTTCGCCGCGTGCTCGGGGTTCGCCATCATCGCGCTCTCGGTGATCTCCAGCTCCAGCAGCGAGGGATCGAGGCCCGATGATTCCAGGATGGCCTTGACGTCGGCCACGAGCGTGCGGCTCTCGAACTGGCGCGGCGACAGGTTGACGCTGGTCAGGATCTCCGGCAGGCCGTGCTTCTGCCATGCGAGCGCGTCGGTGCAGGCTTTTTCCAGCGCCCACTTGCCCATCGAGACGATCAGGCCGAGCTCTTCGGCGATCGGGATGAACTGCACCGGCGGGATCATGCCGAGCACCGGATGGCGCCAGCGCATCAGCGCCTCCACGCCGACGATGCGCTGCGTCTGCAGGTTCATCTTCGGCTGGTAGTGCATTTCCAGCTCGCCGCGCTCCAGGGCGTGGCGCAGCGCGCTCTCCAGCATCAGCTGCTCGGTGCTCTGCGCATTCATCTTCGCGGCGTAGAAGCGGTAGGTGTTGCGGCCCTTTTCCTTGGCGCGGTACATCGCGGTGTCGGCGTTCTTCAAGAGCGTCTCGGCATCGCCGCCGTTCTCCGGATAGACGCTCACGCCCACGCT
>JAVHYF010000074.1 GCA_031119205.1 Moraxellaceae bacterium
AGCAGGGCGCCGGTGAGCCCGGCCGGCGTCATGCCCAGCAGGCGCTCGGCGATCAGGCGTTGCAGGGCGGCGGCCTTGTCGTACTGGGAGGCGGCGGCGCCGAAGGCCGCGCCGATGGCGCGTTTGTCGGCGTCAAGCATCGGCGAACTCCCGGATCGCGGCAGCGACCTCCTGCGGACGCGACAGATGCGGGGCATGGCCGCAGCCTTCGATCCGCAGCATGCGGCTGGCGTGCCAGCGGGCGGCTAGCCAGTCGCTGGCTGCGGGCGGCATCAGCGCGTCGCCCTGGCCGTGGATCAGCAAGGCGGGCAGGGCGGGGGAGGGAAGCTCCTTGCGGAGGTCGGCAGTGGCCAGCAGGCGCAGGCCGTTGGCCATCGAAGCGTGCTCGGTGGCCACGTCCTCGGCGTGTCGTTCCAGTTCGTCGCTCACGCCGTGGCGATTGTCGTCCCCCATGGTCTGCAGGGCGACGAAACGGCGCTGCGTGCGCGTTGCATCACGCATGAAGCTGTCGCGGAAGCCCTGCACGGTGGCTGCGTCCAGCGCGTGCGGCCAGTCGGGGCGCGCGACGAACCCCGGGGTCGCTGCGATGAGGACGAGGCGTGCAACCCGCTGTGCGTGGCGGGCAGCAAGAGTCATCGCCAGCATTGCCCCGAGCGACCAGCCGAGCACGACGGAGCCCTCCGGCACCTGCGGTGCGATTTCGTCCGCCCAGTCGGCGAGCGTGCCGGCCGGCGCGCGCAGGTGCGGGCGATGGGACGGGCGCGGCGCATCCGGGTGACCGAGTGCGGCGAGCAGCGGATCGAAGATGCCCGGCGTGCTTCCCCAGCCATGCAGGAGCACTAAGGGTTTGCGTGAGGCGCCGTTCATGCCGCCGCCGACAGGGTCTGCAGGGTTGCAGTGAGTGCCTGCACCTGCTTGAGCGTGTGGGCCGCAGTCAGCGATACGCGCAGTCGGGCGCTGCCTGCCGGTACGGTCGGTGGGCGGATGGCCGGTACCCAGAAGCCGGCGTCGTCGAGTGCCCGGGCGAGCGCCAGTGTTTCGGCGTTGTCGCCGACGATCACCGGCTGGATCGGCGTATGCGAGTCCGGCAGCGTCCAGCGGGTGCCCTGCATGCCTTTGCGGAAAGTGGCGATGAGTTTCTGCAGGTGAGCACGCTGCGCGTCGGCGTTTTCGATCAGGTCCACTGCGGCCAGCAGTGTCTCCGCAAGCATCGGTGGCGCAGCTGTCGTGAAGATGTACGCGCGGGCGGTGTTGACCAGCCAGTCGATGAGCTCCTGCGAGCCGGCCACGAATGCGCCGGCCACGCCGGCAGCCTTGCCCAGCGTGCCCATGTAGATGATGCGCTCGCTCTGCAGGCCGGCTTCGACCAGCGCCCCGCGACCCTGCGGGCCGAGCACGCCGAAGCCATGGGCGTCGTCGAGCAACAGCCAGGCATCGAAACGTTCCGCCAGTTCCAGCAGCCCGGCGAGCGGCGCGATGTCGCCGTCCATGGAGAACACCGTGTCGCTGACGATGAGCTTGCGGCGCGTGCCGGACGCGATGAGGGCACCTTCCAGCGCCTTCAGGTCGCCGTGCGGGTAGCGGTGCAGCTCGGCGCGGGCGAGCAGGGCGCCGTCCACCAGTGACGCGTGGTTCACACGGTCGGCAAAGATTGCGTCGTTGCGCGACAGCAGCGCCGGCATGACGGCAATGTTTGCCATGTAGCCAGTGGAGAAGCTGATGGCGGCGGGCAGGCCGACGAACTCGGCCAGCCGTTTCTCCAGCGCGTCGTGGGCAGCGTAGTGGCCGCTCACCAGGTGTGAGGCGCCTGCGCCAGCGCCCCAGCGCCTGGCGGCCTTCTGGGCTGCCGAGGCGAGGGCGGGTTTTCCAGCGAGGCCGAGGTAGTCATTGCTGGCGAAGGCCAGCAGGCGTCGCCCGCCAATCTCGATTTCCGGTCCGCAGGGGCTGTCGATGACGCGGCGCTGGCGGAACAGGGACTGGGACTGGAGGTCGGCGAGGGATTGCTTGAGTGAATCGTAGATAGGCATTGCAGGACGGATTGAACCACAACCGGTCGCCAGTCGGCCCTCGGCCAGGGGGAGGGTTTGCAGGCTGGCAAGGATTTTGCAGTTAGCCCTGCGAAGTCCCCTTCCGGAGTTGTGCCATGAGTTTGCTGAGTATCGGTCTGACAGGTCTGAATGCCGCCCAGGCGGGCCTGAGCACAACCGGCCACAACATCACGAATGCGGGTGCGACTGGCTATACGCGGCAGCAGGCCATCCAGGGCACGAACACGCCGATGTTCACCGGCGCGGGCTTCTTCGGTCAGGGTACCCGGATCGAGACCGTTCGCCGCATGTACGACCAGTTCCTTGAAAACCAGGTGCTGGCGGCTGATACCTCGCGCGCGGAACTGGAAACCTATTCCTATGAAATCAACCAGATAGACAATCTTCTGGCGGACGAGACGGTGGGCCTTTCGCCCAGCCTGCAGGACTTCTTCAAGGGTATCCAGGAAGTGGCGGCCAATGCGGCCAGCGTGCCTTCGCGCCAGTCCATGCTGTCGTCGTCGGAAGCCTTGGTGAGCCGCTTCCAGTCCCTGTACACGCGCATGGAAGATATCCGCCACGGCGTGGAGTCGCAGATCGCCCAGACGGTGACCGACATCAACGCGCTGGCGGGGCAGATCGCCCAGCTGAACCAGCAGATCGTGACTGCCCAGGTGGCGGGTCCCGGCGTGCCGGCGAACGACCTGCTGGACAAGCGTAACAACCTGATTGCAGAGCTGAATCGTCAGGTCCGCGTGAGCACGACGACGGAGGCGGATGGCTCGGTCAACGTGTTCATCGGCACCGGCCAGCCGCTGGTGGTCAACACCGATACCTTCACCCTGACGGCCAGCCCGTCTACCGACGACATCTCGCGCCTGGCCGTGGGCCTGCGCATGCCCAACGGCACGGCCGTGGCCCTGCCGGAATCCCTGGTCACCGGCGGCAATCTGGGAGGCTTGCTGAAGTTCCGCAGCGAATCGCTGGACAAGGCCCAGAACGCCATGGGCCGCATCGCCGTCGGCCTGACCGAAACCTTCAATGCGCAGCACCGCCTCGGCCAGGATCTGGACGGCAATATGGGCGGCAATTATTTCGTGCCGCTGACGCCCAGGGTGCAAAATTTGCCGGATCCCGGCACCGGCGTGCCGTCTACCGCGACCATCACGGCCAGCATCACCTCGGTGTCCGCGCTGACCACGCAGGACTACCTGCTGAGCTACGACGGCACCAACTACCAGCTGCGCCACCAGTCGAACGGCGCCATTGTCTACAGCGGTGCCACGCTGCCGACCAACGTGGAAGGTATCTCTGTCTCGCTGGCGGCCGGCACGATCAACGCCGGCGACCGCTTCCTGATCCAGCCGACCCGTGCTGCAGCCGGCGCCATCGAGGTGGCCATCAAGGACACCCGCCTGGTCGCCGCCGGTGCGCCGATCCGCACGGTGACGGCCAACACCAACAGTGGCTCCGGCAGCATCACGCAGGGCACGGTGGTGAGCAATACCGGTATTGCCGGCACCGCGCCGCACATCGGCAACATCACGGTGACCTTCGACTCCGCCACCAACCAGTTCGTCCTCGGCGGCGCAGCAGCCGGCACGCTTGCCTACAACCCCGCCACCGAGTCATCCGGCAAGACCTTCACGCTGGCCTCGCCGAACATCTCCTTCCGTATTGCCGGCGCGCCGGGCAACGGTGACGTGTTCACCATCACCTCGAATGATGGTGGCGTGTCGGACAACCGCAACGCGGTGGCGCTCGGCCAGCTGCAATCCACCAAGACGCTGATCGGTGGTGGCGCGAGCTACGAGTTCGCCTACTCGCAACTGGTTGGTGACGTCGGCAGCAAGGCGCGCGAAGTGAAGGTGGGAGCCGAGGCGCAGGAAGCCCTGCTCGAACAGGCCAAGAGCGCCCAGCAATCCGTGTCGGGTGTGAACCTCGACGAGGAAGCCGCGAATCTCGTGCGCTTCCAGCAGGCCTACCAGGCCTCCGCCCGCGTGATGAACACCGCCAACACGCTGTTCAACGAAATTCTCGGCATCGCACGCGGCTGATGAAGAGCCAGTAGCAGGAGCAAGCCATGCGTATATCCACCAGTCAGATCTTCAATACCAACGTCTCCACGATGAATCGCCAGGAGGCCAACCTCCTGCAGTTGCAGCAACAGCTTGCGCTGGGCAAGCGCGTGCTGCAGCCCAGCGACGATCCCGTGGCGGCTGCCCGTTCGCTGGAGGTGTCGCAGGCGGTCAGCCAGGTGGCGCAGCAGCAGGGCAACCAGGGGACGGCCAACGACTCGCTGTCCATTCTGGAAAGCAAGCTGGCCTCGATCGGCGAGCTGGTCACCTACGTGCGCGAGCGCGCCATCCAGGCCGGCAACGCCGCGCTCAACCCGGATGACCGCAAGGCGATCGCGACCGACCTGCGTGCGCAGTTCGAGAACCTGCTCGGCATTGCCAACACCACCGACGTGAATGGCGAGTACCTGTTTGCCGGCTTCATGGGCGACACCGTGCCCTTCGTGGGCAATATCGGTGGTGGGGTGAGCTACTTCGGCGACCAGGGGCAGCGCGTGCTGCAGGTGTCCAGCACGCGCCAGATGCCGGTCAGCCAGAGCGGGCAGGAAGTGTTCATGAACATTCCCAACCTGAACGGCCGCTTCAATACCGCACCGGGCGCGACCAACTCGGGCGGCGCCATCATGTCCGACGGCGTGGTGACCGGCGCCTATGCGAATGGCCAGTACGGCATCCGCTTCACCGCGCCCGGCACCTATGCGGTGTTCGACCGCGCGGTCGACCCCGGCATGACCGGCGCGCCAATGGCCACCGGCGCCTATACCTCCGGCACGCCTATCGACCTGCCACCGGCACCTGCCGCGTCGCAGATCCAGGTGACCATCGCCGGCACGCCAGCAACCGGTGACACCTTCACCGTGGAGCCCGGTGGCAATACCGACATGTTCACCATCCTCCAGCAATTCACCTTGGCGCTGGAGAACACCACGGGTGGCGATTACCAGAACGCGGTGGTGGAGACACTCGGCCGTCTGGACAGTGCGCTGGAGAACGTGCTGAAGCTGCGTGCCCAGGTCGGCTCCCGCCAGGTCGAGCTGGATGCGCTCAGCAACTCTGCGGAAGACCTGAACCTGCAGTATGCCGAACGGATGAACAGGCTGGTCGGCCTCAACTACACCGAGGCGGTCACCAACCTTACGCTGAACAACACCTTCCTCGAGGCATCCCGCCAGTCTTTCTCGCGGGTCTCACAGCTCAACCTGTTCAACTTCCTCGACTGAGGGGAGGGCACGGCAATGCGCAGACTCCTGCTGGCAATCCTCGCTTGTGCGCTCGCCGCTTGCAGCTCGATCAGCGGTACCTACCCCCGCAAAGGTCCGATCATTCCGGACGCTTCCATCAGGCTCACGTCGGACTACGCGATCGGGCTGACCGATGCGGTCATGATCGCGGGCGTCCTCTACCTTGCCTATCAGGTGGTGGATCCGCTGGCGCCGGCCTGGGAGATCCGCGAGGTACATCTGGCGGAAGACCGCATCCAGTTCGACATGCAGATGCAGCGCATCAGCTTCGGTGGGGACGGCGAGGCGCGGATGGTCATGCAACGACGCGCGCGCGCTCTGGCCCGGCAAGGGGGCTATACCGGCTATGAAATCGTGTCCTACGCCGAGAACATCGATTCCCGCCTGTTCTTGCCGCGCCGGATGGCAGAAGCGGAAATACGTCTCACCCGGCCCCTTTGAGCGGTAAGTGCAGCCGCTCTGTTGTGCGCTGCGGCGTGATGGTCGTCACAAGCCATCTGCAAAGCGACCTTGATTGAAATACGACGATTGTCTGGACTACAGATACTTGGCACAAAAGCATTGCGCCGGACTGTGGCTGACCAGACTCTCCACCCCGCGCGATGCATCTCCTCCACCAGACAGGGAGCTGCAGCATGTTCGAACGTCGTCGTCGTTTGCAGTCCAGCAGTGATTTCGTCCAGGCCCATCGCGTGTTGCGCGGGGGCGAAGCCATTCCGGCCTTGCCCGGCCTGCTTGCGCAGATCGAGGCCTGTCGTAGTGAAATGCAACGCAGCCGCCGCCATCGCGAGGATGTGGAGGCAGAAGTGGTAGAGGGCGCCGTGGCCGTCATCGAAGACGAAGACGATGAGGAAGAGGCCGAGGACGACCGCGTTCTGGCCTGAGTGCGCCGGAAACCGGCGTCAGCTCTCGGTACGCACGAATGCTGATAGTGAGATTTCGTCCTTGACTTCTCGCTAACGCGCATTACAATGCACGACTCCTGTTGCGGGAGTAGCTCAGTTGGTAGAGCGCAACCTTGCCAAGGTTGAGGTCGCGAGT
>JAVHYF010000051.1:0-11190 GCA_031119205.1 Moraxellaceae bacterium
TTTCGTGGATGTGCTTGCCGGTGGACAGGTCCATCACCGTGTCGCCGCCCCAGCGGATCGACCACACCAGCTTCTCCACTTCCTCGGCGATGCCCGAGGACACGGCGCTGTTGCCGATGTTGGCGTTGATCTTGGTGAGGAAGTTGCGGCCGATGATCATCGGCTCGCTCTCGGGGTGATTGATGTTGGCCGGGATGATGGCGCGGCCGCGGGCGACTTCGTCGCGCACGAATTCCGGCGTGATCACTTCCGGGATGCTGGCGCCGAAGCTCTGGCCGGGGTGGATGCGGCCCATGAACTTCGCCATCTTCTCGCCGTTGGGGCCGGTGGCCTTCAACGATTCGATGTAAGCAGCGCGGTTGAGGTTCTCGCGGATGGCGATGTATTCCATCTCGGGCGTCACGATGCCTTTGCGCGCGTAGTGCATCTGACTGACATTGCCGCCCGCCTTCGCACGACGCGGCTTGCGCTGAAGATTGAAGCGCAGCTCGTCGAGCTTCTTGTCGGCTTCGCGCGCACGGCCGTATTCCGAAGTCATGCCGTCGAGTTGCTCGGTGTCGTTGCGCTCTTCGATCCATTTGGCGCGCAGCGCGGCGAGGCCGTCGCGCACGTCGATCTTCACGGCCGGGTCGGTGTAGGGACCTGAGCAGTCGTAGACGTAGATCGGCGGGTTCTGCTCGCCACCGAAGGCAGTGGGTGTGTCGCTCTGGGTGATCTCGCGCATCGGCACGCGGATGTCATCACGCGAGCCGGGGAGGTACACCTTGCGTGAATTCGGCAGGGGGGCGATGGCGGCTTCGTCGACGTGGGCGGACGAGGCGAGGAATTTTTCGTTGGCGTTCATGGTGGCGACCTCCGTGGGGGCAAGCGGGTAGGAGGCAGCCGGCGCACCCGGGGCGGGTGTGCACTCGCGTTCCCTACGCCGGAATTACCCGGATCAGGTTCGAAGGGTATTTCTCACCGCAAAACTCCTGTTCAAACAGGCGTTTGGCAGACCCCCCGCGAATGGCTGGCACCTTACTTAAAACCCTCGCCTTAAGCAACCGGAACGGAGCTGCCGCAAGGGCTGCGATCACAACCCTTCGTCGTGCAATGCAAAAGGCCCGGCAAGTCGGGTCGATAACATGGCATCCACCCTGTCATCAGGAGCGCCGGCCTCTGGCTGGCGGCAGACCCATGACCCAGCACACTTACCGCTCCGCCCTGTCCGCAGCCCTGCCTGTCGCGCTGTCCCTGCTGATGGCGGCCTGTTCCACGGCGCCCAAGGAGCCGCCGGCACCGGCGCCGCAACCGGAAGTGGTGATGCCGCGCGTGGAGGCGGCCCCGGAAGCCGTACCGGTCGTAGCACCGCTGGCCGTGGCGCCGGCCAAACCGGCCAAGCCCTCGCGCAACACCCCGGCCAACAAGCGCGAACGCACCACGACAGCCTCGGCTGCCGGCGCGCAAACCGCGGCCGCCGACACCCCGGAAAAGCCCAAGGCCAGCCCTGTGAAGGCCGCGCCCGCCAAGCCCGCCACACCCGTGCCGGTGTCGATGGCCGCCGCCAGACCCGCCTCCGGCCCGGACTGGCTGGTGCGTTGCTCGCGTCGCCAGCAAAGCGGCAATGCCGTGTTGTGTGACGCCGACAGCCTGCTGGCCCCGCCGTCGGAACGCGTGCAGGTCTATGTGCGCGACCCGAAGCTGGCGCGCAGCACCCCCAGTGGCGCAATCCAGGTGAATGAGGGGCTGCCACGGCTGTACCGCTTCTTCGTGCTGCACTGAGCAAATCCACAGCAGGCCAGCTCTGGCGTTGGTGGCGTTGGTGGCTTGGTAGCGTTATCGCCTAGCCGTACCGGCTGTACTGCCTGCGTGGCAACGCGCCACGCCGTCCGCTTGCAGCTTCTCTTCGCAGCCCGCTGACACACTGCTTCACCGCCCCGCCGGTCGGCCTTGCTCAAGTCCCTGGCCGACAAGGCCGAAAACACCTGTAATCCCCCTGCGATACCGGTGTTCCTCGTGGCCTCTCCCGTGACGTTTCCCTTGAAGTCCCTTGCCCGCTGCCTGGGTGCGGGTTGCCTGCTCGCCGCCTTGTCGCCGCCCGCACAGGCGGCGGAATGGCTGACCGTGGCGCGTGACCGCCTGCGGGTGGTGGAACTGGACACCGCCAGCATTACCGCCGCCGAGAACGACACCAAGGTGGCCTGGGGCCGCATCGTGCTGTCCGACGCCGAGGCCCGTAACGCTGGCTACAAGATGGTGCGGGCGATGAACCGCTACGACTGCCGCAACAGCAGCTTCGTCATCGTCAAGCGGGTGTATCTCGCCAACGACAGCACCACCCTGCGCGAAGAACAGGTGGACGCCAAGGAATCGCTGCGCGTACGCCCCGGCACGGTGGACGACCGCTTCTTCAACGAGGTGTGCAAGCCGGCCACGACCCAGGCCGCCGGCAAGAACGGCGGCAAGCAACCCACGGTGGCCGACCTGCAGAAGGTGGCGCGCGAAGCCGCCGGTCGCGTGCAGGCGCTGGACACCGTGAAGCCCCAGCCGGATGCCGCCATCCGCCGCGCCGACATCCAGCTGGCCCGCGACGAAGCACCCGCAGCGGCGCCCACACCTCCCGCGCCGGCGGCCAGACCTTCCCCCGCACCGGCCACCCAGGCGACCAAACCAGCGGCGACGCCGCCGCAAGCACCGCCCATATACGCGCTGCCCACGCTGCCGAAGATCATGCAGCCCGCCGCCAAGGCGCCGGAGAGGGCGGGCACAGCGAACAAGGCGGACAAAGCAGACAAGACGGAAGCCGCTGCTGCGGCAGCCGCCAGCAAGATCGAGATCGGCCCCGATGGCACGGTGCGCGCCGCACCGCGTCCTGCCCGGCCGGCGCCGGTGCCCACCTCCGCCCGCGCGGCCGAGGCACGCGCCGCGCAAATGCCCTACACCGCCCCGGCACGCCCCTCCGCCCTGGCCATGAGCGCGCCTTCGGTCAAACCGCCCGAGCCGGCGAAACTGCCGGAGCGCTGGAGCTACGAAGGCGACGGCGGTCCGGACAACTGGGGCCGCCTGTCACCGCAGAACGCGCTGTGCATGAACGGCCAGCGCCAGTCGCCCATCGACGTGCGCGACAGCATCAAGGTGGAACAGGAGCCGCTGCAGTTCGACTACCAGCCGTCCTACTTCCGCATCGTGGACAACGGCCACACCATCCAGGTGAGCTACGGCGCGGGCTCTTCACTGAGCGTGATGGGCCGTCGCTACGAGTTGCAGTCCCTGCACTTCAACCATCCCGGCGAGGGCCGCATCAACGGCCAGGCCTTCGAGATGACAGCGCAACTCGTGCATCGTGACGCGGAAGGACGCCAGGCCATCGTGCTGCTGCCGATCCAGCGCGGCGACACGCCGCAGGCCTTCGTGCAGACCCTGTGGAACAACCTGCCGCTGGAGAAGAACGAGGCCTACCAGCCCGCCGTGTCGATCAACGCCAACGACCTGTTGCCGGCCCGCCGCGGCTACATCTCCTTCATGGGCTCGATCACCACGCCACCGTGCAGCGAGGGCGTGCTGTGGATCGTGATGAAGCAGCCCGTCGTGCTGACGGCAGACCAGATCGGCGTGTTTGCACGCTTCTACCCGAACAATGCACGACCGGTACAACCGCTGGCGGGACGCACGATCAAGGAGTCGCGCTAAGGCGCGCTGGAGTCGCCGGTACAAGCTGGCGAATCCAGACTGAGGAACCGATTGTTGGGCTTCGCTTTGCTCAACCCAACCTACCGCCTCCTGCGTGGCGTCTCACTGTGGACGTAGGTTGCGTTGAGCGAAGCGACTTGTGCTGAGCTGGCCGAAGCAAGCCCAAAAGCACACCCGCTCTTCGCAAGCGACAAAGCAAAAGGGCCCGCATTCGCGAGCCCTTTTGCTTTTGCTGACGCCGTAGCGATTCCGCTCAGCTCAGCAGACCACCATCCACATCCAGCCGGTTCACCAGCGCCTGCAGCCCCGCATACACCTGCATCAGATCAGCCTGCGGCATGGCGCCCAGTACTTCAGGCAACAGGCCGCGACGCGGCATCGGCGAACGACTGACCAGTTGCAGACCGGCATCGGTCGGTTGCAGCTTCACCACGCGCTGGTCGGTCGCGTTGCGCAGCTTGGTGATGAACCCGCCCGTCTCCAGTCGCTCCACCAGGTTGCTGGTGGTGGAAGGATGAAGGCTCATGCGGACGGCGAGATCCCCAACCCGCAGTCCCGGTGTGTCCACAATCTCCTGCAGGGCCCACATCTGCGCGCCCGGTAGCCCCGCTTGCTTCTCCATCTGCGCCGAGTACCGCTGCGCAGCGCGCAGTACGACGCGCAACTGCTGCAACACGGCCTGCGGCGTGGGCGGATGCGCCTGCTCGCGCTCCGTCGTTATCGTCATATCCTTCCTCCGTCAGGCGTAGCCGGTTAACGCTTACTGCTGGTAGCTACGCCCTGCCGAATCTAGGCTTTTCATGACGAAGCGCGCGCGACGCATTTCACGGAAAACCCCCGGTGCACGGGGCAATTGACGCCAAATGGCAACTATTTGGCACTCATGAAATTTGACAGAAAACGGCTGAAGCGCAGGTCGTGACCATAGGCCACGTTGAAGCGCAGGTACGGCGTCGGCTGCAGCTGAGGGCGGAACAGCCGGCCCGGTGCCAGCACGATGTTGGCGGCCTCAGCGGCTTCTGCCAGCGGCGTGGCGTCTTCCATGTCCGGCGCCTCTGCCCACAGGAACAGGCCACCCGGTGGCTGGCAGTAGCGCAGGCCATGCGCATCCAGCACTTTCGCGGTGCGCGCGCTGGCCTCCGCCAGACGGTTCTGGATGCGTTCCACGTGCTTGCGGAAGTGGCCTTCGATGAGCATGCGGTGCACCACCTGTTCCACGACTTCCGAGGTGCCCACCGAGGTCAGCAGCTTGATGTCCGCCAGTTCGCCCGCCAGATCGTGCGAGGCCGCGATGTAACCCACCCGCAGGTTGGCCGACAGGGTCTTGGAGAAGCTGCCCACGTAGATGACACGACGCAGCTGGTCCAGCGATGCCAGGCGGGTCGTGGTGCCCGGATAGAAGTCGGCGTAGGTGTCATCCTCGACGATGACGAAATCATGTCGCTCCGCAGCCTGCAGCACCCGATAGGCGCTCGCCGCGCTGAGGTTGTAGCCGGTGGGGTTGTGCAGCACCGACTGGGTGAAGAAGGCCTTGGGCTTGTACTCCGCGGCGAGGCGCTCCAGCGCTTCCGGGTCCGGCCCGTCCTCGCGACGCGGCACGCCGATGAGGCGGGCGCCCAGCAGACGCAGCGCGCCGAACAGCGTGTAGTAGCCGGGGTCATCCACCAGCACCGCGTCGCCGGGGTGGATGAAGTGACGGGCAATGATGTCCAGCGCCTGCGATGCGCCCAGGGTCAGCACGATCTGCTCCGGGTGGGCCTCGATGTCGATGCCGGCCATGCGCCGCGACAGTTGATCGCGCAAAGGCGCGTAGCCCAGCGGCTCGCCATAGCAACCGATGCGTGCGGCATCGCCGCGCGCCACCGTGCGCAAAGCGCGCTGCACGCCTTCCTGATCCATCCATGACGGCGGCAGCCAGCCCGCCGACAGCTTGAGCACTCCCGGGGTGTCCGCCAGGCCGCGGCGCATCAGCCAGGCCACGTCGAAGGCTCGCTGGCGCTGCGCGGCCGGCAGCGCGGGCGCCACCCGCTCCTCGCGCGTCGCCACGAAGAAGCCGGCGCCACGGCGCGACTGCAGGTAACCCTGCGCGACCAGGCGGTCATAGGCCTCCACCACCGTGAAGCGGCTGACGCTGTGGCGCTCGGCCAACTGACGGATCGCCGGCAGGCGCGCGCCGGGGCGCAGCAGGCGGTCCTCGATCTGGGTCCGCACGCCTTCCACGATCTGTTCGACCAGGGGCAAGGCGCTATCGACGCTGAGGCTGAGCTGCATGAATGTCTCCTGACAGGTCTGTACGGCGGATGCCGGGATCATCCCCATCCCTGATCCCGATCCCTCATCCACCCATCCACGTGCGTGTCCGCGGAATCCGCGGGATTGGCCGGGTCGGACGACCAGTACAGTTTCTCGAATCATCCGGACAACTGTACCGGTGCGTCCCGGAAAGTGTCCGTTATTGTCCGCTTCCACGAACCTTAGCCGATGGAGGCCGTCATGTCATCCCGTGAAGCATCCGACAGCGAGCAACATTCCCGCCACCTGCTGCTGCAGGCCGAAACCGTCAGCGCCCGCAGCCTGCTGGCCCTGATGCTGGGCGTCGCTCTGGTGGCCCTGGCCACCTGGATCGGCAGCGCCTGGCGCAACCATGCCGAGCTGCCGGCCGGCATCCCGCAAGTCGTGGACGCCCAGCGCAAGGTTCTCTTCAAGGCCACCGCCGACGGCGGCGTGCAGGTGCTGTCGCTGCGCAACGGCGTCAGCGAGCTGGCCGTGCTGCGCGACCCCGGTCGCCATGTCGTGCATGACATCGCCCTGGATGCCGAAGGACGCACCCTGTGGGTACTGGGCGAGCACAGCGCCTACCGCTACGACGCCCGCAGCCTGCGACCGCTGGCCAGCGTGCCGATGCTGGCCACGAACGGCGGCGCCCGCTTCGAACAGGTCGGCAGCGAACGCGTGTCGATCGGCCCCCGCGACCTGAACTGAGACGGCCACTGCAGCCGTCACGCAAACACACCCAACCAACCCCACAACCCACGACATCACCCACGCAAACACGGGAGGCCCGCCATGCCCTACCTGACGATCCGCCACACGGCTGAACTGAGCGACGACACACGCGATGCGCTCATCTACGAACTCACCGCGCTGACTGCCCGCGTGCTGCGCAAGCAGGACGCCCTCACCGCCGTGAGCATCGAGAACATTCCACGCAACCACTGGGCAGTGGGCGGTCGCAGCCTGGCCGAGCAGGGCCAGCACACCGCCTATCTCGACATCAAGGTCACCGCGGGCACCAACACGGTGGACGAGAAGGCCGCCTTCGTCGCGCAAGCGCATGCGCTGCTCACCCGCGCCCTGGGTCCGCTGCATCTGGCGAGCTACGTAGTGATCAGCGAAGTGCCGGCAGAGGACTGGGGCTACGACGGTCGCACCCAGGCTGCGCGCCGGCAGGATGGTCCGCACAGCTACCGCGGCGTTCTGGCCACGGCCTGACCCGCGCTGCGCAGGCCATGCTCACGATGTCCGGCAGCACGCTGCTCGCCTTCGCGCTGTTCGTGTTCGCCACCTCGGCCACACCGGGGCCCAACAACGTCATGTTGCTGGCCTCCGGCGTGAACTTCGGGGTGCGCGCCACCTTGCCGCACCTGCTCGGCATCAGCAGCGGCGTGGCGCTGATGCTGGTGGCCGTGGCGCTCGGACTGTCGCAGGTGTTCGCCGACGCGCCACATGCCTACGGCATCCTGCGCTGGGTGGGCGGCGCCTACCTGCTGTACCTCGCCCTGCGCCTGGCGCTGTCCACCGGCACCACCGAGCAGGACGCCGGCAGGCGCAGCCGGCCGATGGGCTTCTGGTCGGCGGTGGCCTTCCAGTGGGTGAACCCCAAGGCCTGGATCATGGTGCTGGGCGCCTGCAGCAGCTACCTGCCCAGCGACAGCAGCCTCGCCATGGTGGCGGGCTTCAGCCTGCTGTTCGCATTGATCAACATGCCCTCGGCCGGCATGTGGGCAGTGTTCGGCCAGCAACTGCGGCACTTCCTGGGCGAAGCGCGCCGGCGCCGTCAGTTCAACATCGGCATGGCGGCCCTGCTGGTGCTGTCGCTGTGGCCGATCCTCAACGCCTCGGCAGCGGGCGCAGCGCACTAGGGCCAGCGAGGAACGGTACGAACAGCCCGTAAAATGCGGGCTTCGTTCCTGCCTGCCCGGTCCCGCTGCATGACCCCGAGTCGTTCCCACCCTGCCGGTTGCGCGCTGTCGTGAGCACGTCCAGCACGCCCGCACCGATCCGCATCGTCCGCCGCACTGCCGACACGGCTGCACCACTGCGCCTGCTGTCGCTCATCCCGCCGATGACGCAGCTGAACACGCCCTACCCGTCGGCCGCCTACCTCACCGGCTTCCTGCGCTCGCGCAACGAGGATGCCGTGCAGGAAGACCTGGCGCTGGCACTGGTACTGCGCCTGTTTTCGCGCGAGGGCTTGGTGGATATCCGTGCCGCCGTCGACGCGCTGCCGCTGCGCGACCAGTCGCCGCAGGTGCAGGGCTTCATCGCGCAGTACGAACGTTATGTCGCCACGGTGGACGTGGTGATCGCCTTCCTGCAGGGCCGCGACTCCACGATCGGCCATCGCATCTGCAGTCGCAACTTCCTGCCCGAAGGCGCGCGCTTCGCCACGCTGGACGAGTACATCGACCCGGACGGCGGCGACCCGCTGGCCTGGGCCTTCGGCGCGCTGGGCATGCAGGACCGTGCCCGCCACCTCGCCACGCTGTACCTCAACGACCTCGCCGACGTGCTGCGCGACGCAGTGGACCCGCGCTTCGAGTTCGTGCGCTACGCCGAATCGCTGGCGATGAGCCAGCCCAGCTTCGACCCGCTGGCAGAGGCGCTGGCCGCACCGCACACGCTGGTGGACGGCACGCTGCATGCACTGACGCTGGAGGCCATCGCGCAGCACAAGCCGCAGGTCGTGTTGCTGTCGGTGCCGTTTCCCGGCTCGGTATACGCCGCCTTCCGCATCGCGCAGAGCATCAAGGCGCAGGACGCGTCCATCGTCACCATCCTCGGCGGCGGTTACGTGAACACCGAACTGCGCGAGCTGGCCGAGCCACGCGTGTTCGACTACTTCGACTACGTCACGCTGGACGACGGCGAGCGCCCACTGCTGGCGCTGCTGGAACACCTGCGCGGCGCACGCGAGCGCGACGGCCTGGTGCGCACCTTCGTGCGTCAACCAGGCGGTGTCGTGCAGTACATCAATGCCAAAGAGGCCGACGTCGCCTTCGCCGAGATCGGCACCCCGACCTGGGACGGCCTGCCGCTGGACCGCTACCTGTCCCTGCTGGACATGCTCAACCCCATGCACCGCCTGTGGTCGGACGGACGCTGGAACAAGCTGACGGTGGCGCACGGCTGCTACTGGAAGAAGTGCAGCTTCTGCGACGTAAGCCTGGACTACATCGCCCGCTACGAGGGCGCGTCCTCGCAGGTGCTTGTGGACCGCATCGAGGAGATCATCGCCGAGACCGGGCAGACCGGCTTCCACTTCGTGGACGAAGCTGCGCCACCGAAAGCCCTGCGGGGCCTCGCCGAGGAACTGCTGCGACGTGGCGTGTCGATCTCCTGGTGGGGCAACATCCGCTTCGAGAAATCCTTCTCGCCGGAGCTGTGCCAGCTGCTGGCGGAAAGCGGCTGCATCGCGATTTCCGGCGGACTGGAAGTCGCCTCCGACCGCCTGCTGCAACTGATGAAGAAGGGCGTGTCGGTGGACCAGGTGGCGCGGGTGACGAACGCCTTCACCGAGGCCGGCATCCTGGTGCACGCCTACCTGATGTACGGCTTTCCGACACAGACGGTGCAGGACACGGTGGACGCGCTGGAGTACGTGCGCCAGTTGTTCGAGTCCGGCTGCATCCAGTCCGGCTTCTTCCATCGCTTCGCGTGCACCGTGCATTCACCGGTGGGCATGAATCCGGAGGAGTACGGCGTGAAGCTGGTGCCACTGCCACCCGGCAGTTTCGCGAAGAACGACATCGGCTTCATCGACCCCACCGGTGTGGACCACGACAGCATGGGCCGCGCGCTCAACAAGGCGCTGTACAACTACATGCACGGCATCGGCCTGGACAAGGACGTGCGCCGCTGGTTCGACGAGCACGTGCCGAAGCCACGGGTGCGGCGCGATTTCATTGCGCAGGCGCTAGCCGCACGTCGTTGAAGCATGGCCGTTGGCTGAACCCGTCGAAGCCAACTCGCCGAAGCTGCCACCTCGGCGTCCGGCGACAATGCCGCGGGACGCGCTTCTGGCTTCGACCCCTTCGACGAGCTCGGGGGCCGCAGCCAACGGTCCACGCGGCTAACCCAGTTCGAAAGTGGTAATGCCGAACACCCGCTGCAGCTCGCACGCCGGCGCCGGCCCCTTGTACATGCGTGCCGTCTCGAACACCACGCGCATGCCCTGCGATTCCGCCAGCGCCACCGCCGCAGCGTTCGGCAGGGGCACATCGAGGAACACCGCGTCGCCTGCGCCGGCCCGCGCGCACAGCGCATGGAACAGGGCCTCGGCGATCACGGGCGTATCTGCATTCAGCGGGCCGACTTTCCAGCCTTCCTGACAACGGCGGATCACCCCCCAGCCGCGCAGCACACCGTGCTCCATCCAGCCCAGTGCAGCCGCATCCGGCTGGGCGATCCACGCACGCAGGAAGGCTTCGCGTGACGCCGGAAAAACGCGGGCATCGTCGGCCAGGAGTTGCGTGAGGCTCGTCTGCTGCAAAGGCACGACCTGTGGCGACACGACCGCCGCGTGCTGCACGCGTCCGGCATAGCGTGCGTTCTGCCAGGCCAGCACGAAGCCGGATTTGCGGTAGTTGTCCTGCTGCGCCGGCACCCCGTCCAGCCCCACGACCTGCCCCTGCAGACGCGCCATGCCCTGCGTCCACAACTGCCAGCCGATGCCTCTCCCCCGAAAAGCCGGCTGCACGATGTAGAGCCCAATGAAACCGAAGCGTCCGGCGTACGACACGGCACTGATGCAGCCGGCGAAACCGCCATCCACCTCGGCCATCAGCAAGCCACCCGCATCCGCGGCATGAAAAGTCTGCGCGTCATGCAGACCCGGGTTCCAGCCCTCACGCGCGGCGGCCTCGATGGCAAGTGCCACTTCGTCGGCACGCATCGGGCGGATCTGGCAGGCGGACATGGCAAGGCTCCGGAACAGGAAGCCTCCACCTTATCGAAACAATTGCAACCTGCCACGAAGCGGGATTGATACGCGACATCTGCAATCTGCACGGGCCGCAGATGCGGTGCCCACATCAACCCGTACAGAGAACGACCCACATGAAGAACAGCCTCCTCCTCACCCTGCTCTGCGCAGGCATTTCCATCGCCCACGCTGGCGGATCGACCAAAGGCACCGGCGGCTTCAACACCAGCAGCCTGAACGGTGCCACGCCCGGCAACGAGCAATCCGCCGACGCCCCGGCCACAGCCACAACCCATCGCTACTCCGCGATCGTCCTC
>JAVHYF010000051.1:11290-28154 GCA_031119205.1 Moraxellaceae bacterium
CTCGGCCAGGATCGCGATGCGCTCGTCAGTGGCGGCCCACGCACCGGCACCGGTGGCCTCAACAGCGCGAGCCTGAACGGCGTCTCCGCCAGCAGCGAAGAGCCCGTCGACTCCCCGGCCGCAAACCATCGCTACTCCGCGATCCTTCTCGGCCATGACAACGGTGCTCAGCTGATCAGTGGCGGTCCGACCAAGGGCAGCGGCGGCATCAATGGCAGTCGCCTGACTGGCCGTCGCAACGCACCCTGATCCTTGCCGGATGCCGTCCCGCATCCGCCCAACCTGCTCCCGGAGTCCTGGACATGAAGAGAACGATCCTGCTGGCACTGTCGTGTGCCGTCTCAAGCAGCGCCTACGCCGGCAGCGGTGGCCAGAACGGTCTGCACCTGAACGGGCTGGCACCCGGTGTGGCTGCGATGAGCGCCATGTCGCCGGCGCTCGAAAGCCGCATCGAGGTACGCGGCACCGCGCTGGTGGTGGTACTGGCCGACGGTCGCGAGGTGACGGGGCAGGCACTGGTCGGCGCACAGCTCGCCCATCGCGAGAACGGCCAGGTGTCCAGCCTGCGCATCGACGCGGTGGACAGCTACCCGGGTGAGCCGGGGCTTCCGGTGTATCGGCTGTCGGTACCCACGGCGGACGGTAGCCGCGAGGACATCTGCATGCCGGACATCCGCGGCTTCCGCTATGCGTTGTTCCAGCCGGGGCAGTGGGACGGGCAGGGCAACTATGATCCCTCCGCCCCCGGTTACTCGCTGACCTGCACCAGCGGTGCTGCCGGCAAGTGTGTGCTGTGGGGCTACAAGCCCTGGGAGCAGACCGCAGACGGCCAACCCATGCTGCCGTACTACCAGAGCTGCACGCGCATGGTGCGTGCCGACTACTGCGGTGACGGACGCGGCTTTACCCGCGACGGCACGCGCATCGACACCTTCGATCCGCTGGGCATCAACACGCCGGAGACGGAGCAGGCCATGCCCTTCGAAGCGGCCTGGGGGCCGCAAGGTGCGCTGTGCGTCGCCAAGCCGCGCTTGCCGCAGGTCAATACGCTGGCAGCCATTGCGGCAGCCTGCCCGGCGAAGCGCTTCGTGGAGACGCAGGCGCAATGCACGGAAGCGCGCGCGCTCGCGCCGGGCACCTTCATCCTCAACCGCTCGGAGTGAGCACCCGGGCGGCTCAGTTGGCGTAGCCGAGGTAGAAGTAGGCCGCCCAGTTGCCACCGTTGTAATCGGTCCAGCCGGTACCCAGGTACAACGGCCCGAACAGGGTGTCGACACCGACGAAGGCCGAGGCGCCGGGGAGCCAGCCGGTCGATGTGCCATAGAGCGCCTGATTCCAGACCTTGCCTACTTCCAGCGATCCGCCGAGGTAGGTTCCGCTTCCCAGGATCGGCAGCAAGGGCGATATCTGGCGGTAGGCCATGACACGCCCGAGCATGCTGCGGTCGCCCAGCAACTGGTCACTGGTCAGGCCCGACAGCTGCAGGAATCCGCCAAGGGTGGCCACCGGAATGCCGACGTCATCCTCGTTGCCGACGTTGCCCTTCAGCCGCAGCGAACCACGCACGGACCAGCGGTCGATGGTCTCCGCAATGTCGGCATTGAGGTTCATGGTGTTGAGCCAGCCCGAAGAGCCGCCGTCCTCGGTGAGGTAGGCATGCTGGAAACTGCCGCCAAGATAGTAGCCACGCCGCGGAAAGCGCGGATTGTCCAGCTGGTCCAGCACGCCGCTGAAGCGTACGCCCCGGGTGTTGATGTCGATGTTGTCGTAGGTCAGCAGGCCGATCTGCTGTTCGCTGGTCGAACGCTCGAAGAAGGCCCCGAGCCGCAACTCGCCGTAGCGGCCCAGTGACAGACCGAAGTCCTGCGCGACACCGACCGAGCTGACGCGGAACTCCAGCACGCGTCGACCATCGTTGGCATACACCTTCAGCAGGTCGGAGCTGACATGGCCACTGGTGGCACTGAACCAGGGCGTGTAGCCGATGGGCTGGTAGAACTCGGTATTGAGTTCGCTGTCCTGGCCCAGACGCAGGTCGTTGCGCCATTGCGCACCCCAGCGGTTGAGCCATGTCATCTGCAGGTTGCCGAGCAGGGCGAAGTTGGACGCACCATGCGTGTCCATGTCCAGCTCCAGCCCGAAGCGCAGGTAGTTGGGGCCGACACTGCGCTCCACCGGCATGATGTCGGCCACGCGACGACCCTCGTCGTTGCGCAGGAAATAATTGATGCGGTCGAAGTCACCGCTGTCGTAGAGACTGTCAAACCGCTTCAGCAGCTCTTCCTGCGTCTTCGGCGGATCCTTGCCTTCCAGTACCGCTCGCACACGATCAACCGGCACGAAACGGGTTTTCGCCACCTGGATCGCATCGTAGTCGTGGAGTTTCGGGGCACGGGTGGCGAGTTGCTGGCGCCAGCGGGCGTAGCCTGCTTCGTCCATCGACAATTCACGCAGGCGTGCTTCCACCGGTGCAATGGATGCGCGCCCCACCTCGATGATGGCCTTCGCCTCCCGGAAGCTTGCCGGCGAGTAATCTCCAAGCGCCGGTTCGATCAGCACGTCCTGCGATCTCAGCAGGGCGCGCTGCTCGCGCACGTTCTGTCCGGTGGCAATCTGCATGGCCTGGGCGGCGACATCGATCAGGGTCTTGATGTCCTCGGCTTTCAGCATCGGCGTGCCGACATCCACCGCGATGACGATGTCGGCACACTCCTTCAGGTTGGCCACCGGCAGGTTGCGTACGAACATGCCGTCGATGTACTGGCGGCCGTTGTCCTCCACGACGTCGAAGACACCCGGCACAGCCATGCTGGCCCGCAAGGCCACGGCCAGGTCACCGCGTTTGAATACATGCATCTCACCGGTGATGAGATCGGTGGCGACGGCCTCGAAGGGGATCGGAAGCTTGTTGAAGGACTCGACGTCCACGTCGCGGGTGAGCTGACGCAGGAAACGGTCGATCTCCTGTGATCCGATGACGCTGCGCGGCGCACGGACGCCATCCTTGTCGACGCCGAAGGTCATCGCGGCGAGGTTCTTGAAATCGTCCCGCTTGCCGAGAAAGGGCAGATGGGTGCGATCCGGCGCACCGGTCAGCATCCGGTTCCAGTCAGCGTCCTCGACCTTGCCCGTCAGCTCCTTCACCGGCATGCCCGAGGCGTAGATGCCCCCCACCAGCGCACCGGCACTGGTGCCGGCAATGCAGTCCACCGGCACGCGCAAGCGCTCCAGCTCGGCCAGTACGCCGATGTGCGCGAGCCCCCGCGCACCGCCGCCCCCCAGCACCAACCCCACGCGCTGCCGGTCGGCAGCCATGGTGGCAGTGGAGACGAGAGCAAGCGCAACCAGACTGGCAGCGACGAGGTGTTTCATGGCAGCGCGTGGGCAAGGACGATGTGCCGCTTATAGCACGCCAGCATGGTCTTGACGTCACCGCGGGCAACCAGCGCGATGCGTAGTTCTACGCGGGAAAAAGAGCTCGGGAAGGGCTCAAGAAACGGACTCATCGACCGTTTTCAATCCGGGTAAGCACTGTCCTTCCGGAAAACATCCATGCGAAGCCTGATTGCCTTTGCCCTGTCCGCGATAGCCCCGCCCCTCGCAGCACTGGAGCTCAGCATCCCCGTGGGCAGCTACCACTTCGACCGCAGCCGCGACTGGCAGGAACAGAACTACGGCCTTGGTGTGGAGCACGAGTCCTGGGTGGCCGGCTACTACCGCAACAGCTACGACAAGGACACCGTGTACGCCGGCTATGCCTGGCGGCCACTGCAGTGGGGCTGGATGCGCGCAGGCATTACCGCCTTGCTGGCGAGCGGCTACGACAGCCCGGTACTGGTGGTTCCGACGATCAGCGTAGACAGCAAATGGCTGGGGGCAGACTTCCTGATGGCACCCACCCTAGGCAAGGCCTCCGGTTTCGTCGGCATGCAGCTGCGGGTCCCGCTACCCTTCCTTACGGACTAGGCGAACCGGAAAATCGCCACCATCACCCTGGCACACACCCAACACACTGCGCGCGTCATCCGCGACACGCAGATTGCAGCGCGATGTCGCCAGCCGGCCGCGCACCGGTACCGCCAGCGTGGCGTGCATGAGGTTGCCACGCACGCGTGCCTGACCTTCTCCGACCGGCTGTCCGGCATTCGCAATGGCGATCCGGACCTCGTCACCCCGCATCACCATGGCATAGCTGTCGCCATGCTGGCCGTGCCACGCCCCCGACACATCCCGCGGCTTGGCGGGCACGCTGCCTGAAGCAGGCGGAAACTGCTCGATGAGACGCTCGGCAAGACTGCTGCGGTCGGCAGCACGCTCGGCACCGATCAGCACCGCTGCCACCGCCGCGACGAGGGCTACGGCGACCACCGGCCAGTGACGGACCGGGCGGGCCGACTCGATCAGGGGCGCATAGGCAGGGTCCTGCGCCAGGCGCGGCTCGCGGCTGATGGCAGCCACCAGATACTCCAGCTCGATGTCGAAACGCGCCCCACACAACGCTACCGGCTGAAGGTCGGCCAGCGGTTGCAGGACGGACGGCAGCTCGTGGCGGGTCGGCATGGCCGTGCCGTCGAGAAGCACCGGGATGACATGCAGGCCATGCATGAGACCGGCGAGGATTTCCTGCCGTACCTGATCGCGTGGATCGTCCAGCCGGCGCAAGCCGTAACCGTTATGGGCACTCAGCCAGCGCGGCCCGATCAGCACCAGCATGACGGCGCAGTCGGCGAGGTGGCGGTGCAGGGCGGTATGGCCGACGCCGGGTGACAGGTCGGGCAGCACGCGGTCGTCGCCGATGGCAAAGCTGAGCGCCTCGGCCAGGCGGGCAGCTGGCCAGCGTGCATCTTCGCGGCGGTAGTTGATGAAGATCTTGCCGGGCATGGCAGCCTCCCGGATCCAGGCAATGAAGGGACAGGACGGCAGCCTTGCCGTCCGCGGACACACGATTTGATCCTAGGTGGCGATCGGCCGCCGCGCCTCTGCCCGAGTGGGCTGCCCTGCCTGCCCCAAAGTAAATGGCCTCCCTGTCAGCCATTCGGCCGAGGAGGGGTGGGCCCCACCGCTCAGCCGCGCTTGAAGCGGGCCAGGGTCAGTTCGCGTGCTGCGGCGTGGTCCACCACTGGTGCCGGATAGTCGCTGCCGATGATGCAGCCGCAGGCGCTCTGCTCAAGCGGCGGCATCTTCCATGGAGCGTGCAGGTACTTGTCCGGCACCTGCGCCAGCTCCGGCAGGTAACGACGGATGAAACGGCCCTGCGGGTCGAATTTCTCCGACTGGCTGACCGGGTTGAAGATGCGGAAGTACGGCTGCGCATCGCAACCGGTTGATGCCGCCCACTGCCAGCCGCCATTGTTGGCCGCCAGATCGTAGTCATTGAGGTGCAGCGAGAAGTAACGCTCGCCGCGCAGCCAGTGGATGCCGAGGTCCTTGGTGAGGAAGCTGGCGACGATCATGCGCAGACGGTTGTGCATGTAGCCGGTCTGGTTGATCTGGCGCATCGCCGCGTCCACGATCGGGTAGCCGGTGCGCGCCTCGCACCACGCTGAGAACAGCGCATCCGCCTCGCGCCCGGTTTCCCACGGAATGTCGTCGTACTCGGCCTTGTAGGCGTGATCCACCACCTGTGGGTGATGCCACAGGATCTGGTGGTAGAAGTCGCGCCACACCAGCTCCGACAGCCAGGTCTCCGCACCTTCACCGCCGACCCGCCAGGCATGGCCGGCCAGCTTGCGGATCGACAGCGTGCCGAAGCGCAGGTGCAGCGACAGGTAGGACACGCCCTTCACCGCTGGAAAGTCGCGCGCCCGCTTGTAATCGTCCATGCGGTGGATGAAGTCGTCCCACAGCGTGAGCCCACCGCTCATGCCGGTAGGGATTTTGAGCCCGTCGAGCGCGCCGGGCTCGAAACCAAGCTCCGCCAGCGAAGGCATACGCTCCCCGGCCGGCAGCGGTGCCAGTGATGCAGCGTAGCGGGCAACCGGGTAGGGCTTGATGAAGAAGTCCGACCCCGCCAGCTTGCGCAGCCAGGCATTCTTGTACGGCGTGAACACACCGAAGGGCTTGCCGGCCTGGGTCAGCACTTCGTCGCGCTCGAAGATCACCTGGTCCTTGAAGGTGTGCAGGCTGCGCCCCGTCGCCTTCAGGCTCGCGGCGACGGTCTCGTCACGCTGGATAGCTGTCGGCTCGTAGTCGTGGTTGGCGTAGACCGCCTCGGCACCCAGCTCCCCGGCCAGTGCCGGAATCTCCGCCACCGGATCGCCATGCCGGACGATCAGCCCGCCGCCCTGCTGGCGCAGGGCGTGGTCAAGCTCGACGACGCTGGCGTGGATGAAATCCACCCGCCGGTCACGGCGTGGCAGTCCGTCGAGGATCGTCGTGTCGAACACGAACACGCAGAACACCCGCTCATGCGCCTTGAGTGCGTGGTACAGCGCCGCGTGGTCGTCGTTGCGCAGGTCGCGACGGAACCACACGAGGGCGATTGAATCGGAGTGATCAGGGGCGCGGGTGTCTGGGCGAGAGGCCATTGCGGTGACCGGCGGGTTGGTCGGCTGGACAGGACGGAGTTGGAGCGCATCACTGCGCAGCGTGCAGAAAAAATCGAATCGGGGCTGTCGCCCCGCTAGAATCCTAACGTGCAGAACATGAACCTGACCCATCATTTCCTGATCGCCATGCCCGCCATGGCCGACCCGAACTTCGCCCGCAGCCTGATCTATCTGGCCGAGCACAACGACGAAGGTGCGCTGGGCATCATCGTCAACCGGCCCATCGACATGACGCTGAAGGGCCTGTTCGACCGGGTCGAAGTCCCGATGGAGACGCCGCGCTTCGCCGACCTGCCGGTGTATTTCGGCGGCCCGGTGCAGACCGACCGCGGCTTCGTGCTGCACCGCCCGGCCGGCGAATGGCAATCCAGCCTGAAGGTGAACGAGCAGATCGCCCTGACCAGCTCCAAGGACGTGCTGCACGCCATCGGCAGCGACGGCAAGCCGGAGGAAGTCATCATCACCCTCGGTTATTCCGGCTGGAGCGCCGGCCAGCTGGAGGACGAGCTGGCGCAGAACGCCTGGCTGACCGTGCAGGCCGACCCGGAAATCATCTTCCGCGAAGCGCCGGAGGACCGCCTGGCTGCCGCCATGCACCTGCTGGGCGTGGACTTCGCCAACCTGTCCGAAGTCGCCGGCCACGCCTGAGCCCGTTGTGAGCGCGCCCGGCGAACAGCCCGTGCTGCCCGGGCGCGGCACCCTTCTCGGTTTCGATTTCGGCACAGCACGCATCGGCATCGCTGTCGGCGAACTGGAAACCCGCCTCGCCCAGCCGCTGGAAACCGTGCAGGGCGAAGCCAACGACCTGCGCTTCGCTGCCATCGCGCGACTCATCGAGGAGTGGAAGCCGGTGGCCATGGTGGTCGGCCTGCCGACCAGCCTGGACGGCGAGGAACACGACATGAGTGCGCGCTGCCGGCGCTTCGCCAACCAGTTGAACGGGCGCTACCGCCTGCCGGTACACTTGTTCGACGAACGCCTCAGTTCCGCCGAGGCCGACGAAATGCTGCGCGAACTCAAGCACGACTGGCGCGCGCGCAAGCAGAATCTGGATGCACTGGCCGCCCAGCGCATCCTGCAGAACTTCCTGGACTCCCTGCCATGACCGTGCCCTCATCCGTGCCTGCTTCCCTGCCCACGTCCCTGCCCGACGCCAACACGCTGTGCGAGCAACTCGCCGCACAGATCCGTCCGGACCTGCAGCCCGGCACCGCACTGGTCGGCATCCACACCGGCGGCGTGTGGCTGGCCGAACGCCTGCACGCGGCACTGGGCATCACGGTGCCGCTGGGCAGCATCGACGTGGCGTTCTACCGCGACGACTTCGGCTCGCGCGGCCTGCACACGCGGCCGCAGAAGAGCGATATCCCGTTCGACGTGGAAGCGCACCCCATCATCCTGGTGGACGATGTGCTGTACACCGGCCGCACCACGCGTGCCGCGCTGAACGAGCTGTTCGACTACGGCCGCCCGCTGCGGGTAGACCTCGCGGTACTGATCGACCGCGGCGAACGCGAACTGCCCGTCGCACCCCGCTATTGCGCCCACACACTGGCCGCACCGCTGGCCGCCGGCCAGCACCTGCGTCTGCAGAAAGGCGAGGGCGGCGCGCTGGACCTGAGCATCGTCGCGCGCTAGACCCGGCGCAGCCCCCGCCCCGCCACGATCAGGGCTGATGCCCTGAGGGCGCCTTCGTCGGCCAGCTCGTCACCTTGGCCAGCGCCACATCCAGCGCGTCACGCACGGGGCCGTAACGTTCGCCCCAGGGATCGTTCGCGTCGTCGCGCTGGTTGAAGAACAACGCGATATCCACGTCGGGGTTCGGCTGGTAGGCCACCACGAAGCTCCCCGGGATGCTCCCGTAGAAGAGATACAGGCAGTAGCACGGGAAATCGCTCTTGCGCACGCCACTGATCCAGTGGGCCGACAGGAATTTCGAGTACGCCCGTGCGGTGGCCTGCAACATGCCCGCCCCGCCACCGCTCTCGATATGGAAGCCTCCGTATGCCAGTGGCACATTGAGCGGACCGTTGTCGTAGACGTTGCGGTACTGGCCCGGCTCGTTGGGCGTGGAGTACCAGGGTTCGCGCGTGTCCAGATCGGCCGTGCGGGTGCCGGCAATCTTGATGTCGCTCGCCGCGATGCCCAGTGGCTGCAGCACCGACTGCTGCAGGTACGCCACATAGGACTTGCCCGCAGCCTTCTCGATGACACCGCCCAGCACCACGTAGCCGAAGTTGGAGTAGTGCTGCTGCGTGCCCGGCGCAAAATCCAGCGTCCGGTTGCTGAGGTGATGGCGGATGATGTCGTTGCGCGCGGGCGGCGACGGCACGCCGAGATTGGTGGCAACCAGGCGCACGTCATCAGTCGGGTTACCGGAGATCGACGCGTTCAGACCACCGGTGTGGTCCAGCAGGTGCTGCACCGTCACCTGCGCCAGCCGCGGATCGACATTCACCAGCCCCGGAACGGTCAGGATGCAGCGGCTCTGGCCGCTGACGCAGAACACCGGGTCGCTCAGCCGCAGCTTCCCCTCGCGTTCCAGTGCATACACCTGCGCATTGGTCAGCATCTTGGTGAGACTCGCCAGGCGGAAGCTGCCGCCGTAACCCATCTTGGTCTTGCAGGCGCTGTCCTGCCAGCCGTAGCCACGCTCCAGCACCACCGTGCCCTTGTAGCGCACCACCAGGTTGGCGGCGGGAATCTGGCGGTCGCGGATGAAGGTCTTCACCGCACCGTCGATGGACTTCAATGCATCCACGTAAGTACCGGTCGCCGCCAGCGACTTGCTGACCCAGCAAGGCGTCGTACCGGTAGCGGAAAGCGTGGTGGCGGACGCGGCCTCCGCAGCCATGGGAGCCACGCGCGAAGCGGAGGCGGGCAAGGGAGCGGGTGACGCCGGTGGCGCCCTGAACGGCGCGGGGCCAGTGAGGCTGCCGCGCGGGGTGACGATCACATCGCCGGCGGCCCAGGCCGGGGACGCCACCACGAGGGCGGCGAGGGCGAACGCTGAGAGGTGCTGCATGCTGCGACTCCTTGCTGCGGGGGGAAACCTGCTCCCCACCCTCCCCGCAACGGCCGCCTGAGGCGGTCTGGTGACGTGCTTGCTGGACTACACGTTTACCCTTATTTTGTGCGACGCAGCATGTTCGTCCATGAATTTCTGGTCACCAAAGACCGTTCTGCCCAACAGTACAGTCAGCCAAGGCTTGTTGCCTGACAACGACAGCCGCTGTCGGGCCCGGGTGACAGACAAAAGCAGCCGCAAGCGGGGTGCGGCCAAGGGGGTGCTTGTGGGACAATTCGCGCCGCGCAGCGGCATGCGCTGCGCGACCGCCACCGGTGCCGGACACCGGTGTTCCAACAGGGACCTCCATGCATAACCCCCAGTTGAACAAGCACGGTGAACTGCAGCACCTGCTCACGCTCGACGGCCTCCCCAAGGCAATCCTTTCCCAGATACTCGATATCGCCGCTCCCTTCACCGAAGTGGCCGAGCGCGAAGTCAAGAAGCTCCCCCTCCTCCGCGGCAAAAGCGTGTTCAACCTGTTCTTCGAGAACAGCACGCGCACCCGCACCACCTTCGAGATCGCGGCCAAGCGCCTGTCGGCCGACGTGATCAACCTGAACGTGTCGACCAGTTCCACCGCCAAGGGCGAGACCCTGCTGGACACGGTGGACAACCTCTGCGCGATGCAGGCCGACATGTTCGTGGTGCGCCACGCCTCGAGCGGCGCGCCCTACCTGATCGCCGAGCACCTGCAGCGCACCGGGCGCGACCACATCCACGTGGTGAACGCCGGCGATGGTCGCCATGCCCACCCCACGCAGGGGCTGCTGGACATGTACACCATCCGCCACTACAAGCAGGACTTCACCAAGCTGACGGTGGCCGTGGTGGGCGACGTGCTGCACTCCCGCGTGGCACGCAGCGAGATCGCCGCGCTGACCACCCTGGGCGTACCTGAGATCCGCGTCATCGGCCCCAAGACCCTGCTGCCCACCGACATCGACCGCATGGGCGTGCATGTCTTCCACGACATGCGCGAAGGCCTGAAGGGCGTCGACGTGGTGATGATGCTGCGCCTGCAGAACGAGCGCATGAACGGTGCCCTGCTGCCCTCCAGCCAGGAGTACTTCAAGTTCTACGGCCTCACCCAGGACAAGCTGGCGCTGGCCAAGCCGGATGCCATCGTGCTGCACCCCGGTCCGATGAACCGCGGCGTGGAGATCGACTCCGCCGTGGCCGACGGCGGCAACGCCGTGATCCTGCCGCAGGTGACCTTCGGCATCGCCGTGCGCATGGCGGTCATGTCGATGCTGGCGGGGAGCTGAACAGAATGAACATCCACATCCAGAACGGCCGCGTCATCGACCCGGGCAACAAAGTCGACGCAAAGCAGGACGTCTTCATCGTCGACGACAAGATCGCCGCCCTCGGCCAAGCGCCCTCGGGCTTCAAGGCAGACAAGGTGATCGACGCCAGCGGCCTCGTTGTGGCACCCGGCCTCATCGACCTCGCCGCGCGCCTGCGCGAGCCGGGCTTCGAATACCGCGCCACGCTGGAATCCGAAATGCAGGCCGCCATGGCCGGCGGCGTCACCAGCCTGGCCTGCCCGCCGGACACCGACCCGGTGCTGGACGAGCCCGGCCTGGTGGAGATGCTGTGCTTCCGCGCCAAGAACCTGAACTGCGCGCACGTCTACCCGGTGGGCGCGCTCACCGTGAAGCTGGAAGGCAAGCGCATCACCGAGATGGCCGAGCTGATGGAGGCCGGCTGCGTCGCCTTCAGCCAGGCCAACACGCCTATCGTCGACACCCAGGTGCTGATGCGTGCCATGCAGTACGCCGCCACCTTCGGTTTCCGCGTGTGGCTGCAGGCCATCGACCCCTACCTGTCGCGCGGCGGCATTGCGCACGACGGCGAAGTCGCCTCGCGCATGGGCCTGGCCGGCATACCCGTGGAAGCGGAAACCGTCGCACTGGACGCCTACCTGCGGCTGGCGAAGAACACCGGCGTCAAGCTGCACGTCACCCGCTTGTCATCGGCCGCCGGACTGGAGGCCATCGACCGCGCCCGTGCCGAGGGGCTGGACGTCACCTGCGACGTCGGCGCGCATTACCTGCACCTGTCCGACATGGACATCGGCTACTTCAACCCGCAGTGCTACGTGGTGCCGCCGCTGCGCAGCCAGCGCGACCGCGACGCCCTGCGCCGCGGACTGGCCGACGGCCGCATCAACGCCGTGTGCTCCGACCACACGCCGGTGGACGACGACGCCAAGCAGGCGCCCTTCGCCGAGAGCGAGCCGGGCATGACCGGTCTGGAACTGCTGCTGCCGCTGACGCTGAAGTGGGCGAAAGAGCAGGGCGTGGCGCTGCCGCAGGCGCTGTCGCGCGTGACCGCCGACGCCGCGCGCATCATGGGCATCACCAAGGCCGGCCACCTGCAGCCCGGCGCCCGCGCCGACGTGTGCGTGTTCGACCCGGACACGCTGCGCACGGTGAGCCGCGACAGCCTGAAGAGCCAGGGCAAGAACACGCCCTTCCTCGGTCTGGAACTGCCCGGCGTGGTGCGCTACACGCTGGTCGAAGGCCGCGTGATGTTTGGAAACTGAGTCGGCGGCTGAAGCGGTATCCGGGTGCGCCCGCGCAAGCTGCGAGCGACCCGGCGCAAGACAGGGAAGCAAAAGGAAACGGCCGGTTGAACCGGCCGTTTTCATTCACGACACCGCACGAGCCCGCTGCCTTCAGCCTGGCTCCACGAACACCGCACCCTGGCTCTTGCCGTGCTCCGTCGTCGCGTCGTAGCGACGGTCGCGCTCCGCGTACTCGGCGATCGTCTTGCGGCCGGTCTCGTTGGCCCTGGCCTCCAGCTGTTTGCAATCTTCCATGTCCGGCAAGGCGGCGAGGCGCCAGTCGAGCATCAGCCCGGCATCCTTGCCGATGGCGTGATGGCCGCGCTCATGCGTCTTCAGCGCCGGCAGGAAGCGCTCGAAAGCCTGCTGCTGCTTCGATGTCCCGCCCACCAGCTTCGGCAGCGTGATGGTGGTCGTCACCATCACCGTACGCTTGGTGATGCGGCAACGGCCATTGGGCTGCATGGCGGTGGTGATGCGCCACTCGATGACCCACTTCGTATTGCCATGGAACACCTTGCCGTCCTGTTTCACCGGCGAGGCGGCGTTGAGGGCGGCCAGCGCCGTACCGCCAGGCGTCACGGTCGCGGTGTAGTAGTCCTCGTCGACGAACTCCGTCAGGTCGGCCCTGGCCTGTTGCGGCGCCGCGACCAGCAGCGCGGCAAGCAATGCCGGGCACAGCCTGCGCACGGCGGGTTTCTGCAAAAGGGCAGGCATGCGTCTTGTTTCCATTGAGGATCACGAGTGTATGTCGGCCGGAACTGTAATTGCGATCAGCATCGTCCGACACACTTCCGGACGGCGGATGTCGCATGCTGGAAGTACGAGCCGTCCATCGGCGACTTGTGGTGTCAGCCTGCCGCCAGCCACGGCCGTTGTCACCTGTGTGACCACCCAGGAGAAAACCATGATCACAAAAATCCTGTTCACTGCCGCCCTGGCAGCGCTTGCCCTGCCGGCGTCCGCCGCCGACGTGGGCGTATCGATCAGCATCGGCGAACCCGGCTTCTACGGCCGCATCGACATCGGCGACTATCCGCGACCGCGCGTGATCTATGCCGAGCCGATGATCATCCACCCGGTGCCCGTCGGCGTACGTTACCAACCGCTCTACCTGTATGTGCCACCCGGACACGCCAAAAACTGGCGCAAGCACTGCAAGCATTACGATGCCTGCGGTCGTCCGGTCTATTTCGTGGAAGAGCGCTGGTACAACGATATCTACGTGCCGGCCTACCACGAGAAGCACCACGGACCGAAGGGACACGGCAAGCCCCACAAGCCGCATCCGCATGAGAAGGGTCACGGCAAGGGCGAGAAGGGCAAGGGCGAAAATGGCAAGGGCCACAAGGACTGAGCCACGCGCCGCAACGCCGCCGTGAATGACAAAGGCCCGCTACCTCGTAGCGGGCCTTCGTTCTTGCAACGTACAAGGATCAGGCAGCTTCCGCGACCGGCTCCGGCGTGCGGATCAGGTAGTCGAACGCGGACAGCGCAGCCTTCGCACCTTCGCCGGTGGCGATGATGATCTGCTTGTACGGCACCGTCGTCACGTCACCTGCGGCAAACACACCCGGCACATTGGTGTGGCACTTGTCGTCGATGATGATCTCGCCGAAGCGCGACAGCTCCACCGTGCCCTTAAGGAAGTCGGTGTTGGGCACCAGGCCGATCTGCACGAACACACCTTCCAGCTCGACATGCTTCGCCTCGCCGTTTGTACGGTCGGTGAAGCTGATGCCGTTGAGCTTCGTGCCGTCACCGGTCAGCTCGGTGGTCTGCGCCATGGTGTGGATGGTGACGTTGGGCAGGCTCTTCAGCTTGCTCACCAGCACCGCATCCGCACGCAGTTGCTCGCCGAATTCCAGCAGGGTCACATGGGCGACGATGCCGGCGAGGTCGATCGCCGCTTCGACACCGGAGTTGCCACCGCCGATCACCGCCACGCGCTTGCCCTTGAACAGCGGGCCGTCACAGTGCGGGCAGTAGGCCACGCCCTTGTTCTTGTATTCCTGCTCGCCGGGCACGCCGACATTCCGCCAACGCGCACCGGTGCTCAGGATGACGCTGCGGCTCTTCAGCGTGCCGCCGTTATCCAGCTCCACGGTGATGAGGCCGCCCGGCTCGCTGGCCGGCACGATCTTCTTCGCGCGCTGCAGGTTCATGATGTCGACGTCGTAGGCACGCACATGCGACTCCAGCGCGGCGGCGAACTTCGGCCCTTCGGTCTCCATGACGGAGACGAAGTTCTCGATCGCCAGCGTGTCGTTCACCTGGCCACCGAAACGCTCGGCTGCGATGCCGGTGCGGATACCCTTGCGCGCGGCATACACGGCTGCTGCGGCACCCGCCGGGCCGCCACCGACGATCAGCACGTCGAAGGCTTCACGGGCGGACAGCTTCGCTGCGTCACGCGCAGCGGCACCGGTGTCCAGCTTGGCGATCAGTTCTTCCACCGTCACGCGGCCGCTGTTGAAGTGCTGGCCGTTCAGGAAGATGGCCGGCACGGCCATCACATCGCGTTCGGCCACTTCCGCCTGGAACAGACCACCGTCGATGATGGTGGTGCGCACCTTCGGGTTGTAGATCGCCATCAGCGACAGCGCCTGCACCACGTCCGGACAGTTGTGGCAGGACAGCGACATGTAGACCTCGAAGTTGTAGTCACCGTCGAGCGACTTGATCTGCTCGATGACTTCGGGCTCCACCTTGGGCGGATGACCACCGGTCCACAACAGCGCCAGCACCAGCGAGGTGAATTCGTGGCCGAGCGGAATCGCAGCGAAACGAAGGCTGTTGGTGGCACCCGTACGCTGCAGGGTGAAGGACGGACGACGTGCGTCCTGGCCATCGGTGCGCAACGTAATCTTGTCGCTCATCGCATCGATGTCCTGCAGCAGGCCCAGCAGCTCGCGTGAAGATTCGCCGTCATCCAGCGAGGCGACGATCTCGAAGGGCAGGGTCACGCGCTGCAGATAGGCGGCGAGTTGTTCCTTGAGGGCTGCGTCCAGCATGGTGCTTCCTTTCATGTGTCACGCCACCTCGTGAGCAGCGTGTTGAGAAAAACAAACGGGGCTTCGTTGAAAGCGCTCCAGGTCCGGCGCACTTTCAGCGAAACCCCGAGGGGGTTCGCCGTACTTCCTACTGCGCAAGGCAGTACCAGAGGCCGTCGCGAGCGGGTGGAGGTCGAGATGAGGAGCGGAAGCGTACGAGTTGTACGCTGAGCACCGGAGTCTCGAGATCCGCCCGCGCAGTAGGCCTGTGGTGCTGACTTAGATCTTGCCGACCAGGTCCAGCGACGGAGCAATGGTCTTCGCACCTTCGTTCCACTTGGCCGGGCAGACTTCACCCGGGTGAGCGGCGGTGTACTGGGCAGCCTTCAGCTTGCGCAGGGTTTCCTTCACGTCACGGGCGATTTCGTTGGAGTGGATTTCCAGGGTCTTGATGACGCCGTCCGGATTGATCACGAAGGTGCCGCGCAGGGACAGGCCTTCTTCCGGAATGTGCACGCCGAAAGCGTTGGTCAGCACGTGCGTCGGGTCGCCCACCAGCGGGAACTTGGCCTTGCCCACGGCCGGGGAGGTCTCGTGCCACACCTTGTGCGAGAAGTGCGTGTCGGTGGTGACGATGTACACCTCGGCACCCAGCTTCTGGAACTCGGCGTAGTTTTCGGCAGCGTCTTCGACTTCGGTCGGGCAGTTGAAGGTGAAGGCGGCCGGCATGAAGATCAGCACGGACCACTTGCCCTTCAGCGTCTGCTCGGTGACTTCGACGAACTTGCCGTTGTGGAAGGCCTGGGTCTTGAACGCGGGGACTTGGGTGTTGATCAAGGACATTTCACTTCTCCTGTTTGAAAGGGTGGGGTCGTAAGACGGATTGAATGCTACCCGCCGGTACCTGATAGCTCCAATTGATTGATGGCATTCACTGAATTGGCTTTGCCTATCGCCTGCTGATCGGGCGAAAAGCCTGCTGCACCGGGGTTTCCGGCCGGAACCGCCTGCCGGTCGGGGGTCGTCAGCCTGACACAAAAGCGTTGAACGAGTGCGATCCCGGCGGGCCGACGCGGCGCTCTGAAGCGGAACGAGCCCGCGCGGGCCCCTGTTGGTTATAGGCCCCATGCCGGCTTTCCGCCCCGGCTCATTGCCCGGGCTCATTGCCCAGATCCGCGCGCGGGTTTCCCCGTTGATCCGCCTGCGCGACAATCCGTTCCCTCGCAGCACAGCCTTGAAGGCCCCGCCATGAAGAAGATGACCTACGAGGCCTACCTCGACGAAGTGACCACCCTGATCGTCGAGAAATACGACCTGCCTGACAACGAAGCGATCCGCATCGTGATGGCCGCGCAGGAAGCCGAGTACTTCAGCCCGCACGACGACGACCCCGCCCTGCGTACGCTGGACCGTGCCCACGAGGACGCCCGCACCGTCTACAAGCAGTACGCCAAAGGCAAGGCCTGAGCGTGGCCGCCGACGACCCGTTGCGCGCGCTCAGTGCCCTCAGTGCGCTGAGTACGACCACGCTGGCGCACTACGAGCAGAACGCCGAAGGTTTCTGGCAAGGCACGCGTGACCACGACGTCAGCCAGAACATCGCCGCCCTGCTGGACGCCATCGACCTGCCTGCGCCCAACACCATCCTCGACTTCGGCTGCGGCCCGGGGCGTGACCTCGTGAC
>JAVHYF010000009.1:0-11650 GCA_031119205.1 Moraxellaceae bacterium
TGCTGTCGCATCTGGCCTGGGAGGGGGCGGAGAACGGCTTCCTGTCATGGTGTGCACCTGCGCAGCGGCAGGCGGTGGCTGCGCTTCTTTGCCATATGGCGCACACCCGTGCTGCGACGCTGGCCCGCCATGGCTGCGAGGGCGCACTGGCCGATGCGGTGCGGGTGTGGTGCGAAACCAGCGAACAAGCGTGAGCCGCCCGGCTGAGCGGCGGCGTGACGCCATGGGCATGAGCGGTTGATGCCCGAGCGGCCCGGACAAGGAGTGGCGATGTCTCATCGAATCTTCACGATGGCGTTCTCGAAGGTCTATCCGATGTATGTGCAGAAGGCCGAGCGCAAAGGCCGAACGCAGGCGGAGGTGGACGAGGTGATCTGCTGGCTGACCGGTTACGACCAGGCGGGGTTGCAGCGGCAGATTGCGGCTGACGTTGATTTCGAGACCTTCTTCGCCCAAGCGCCGGCTATGCATCCGAACGTGGCGCTCATCAAGGGCGTGGTGTGCGGTGTGCGCGTGGAGGAGGTGGAGGACCCGCTGATGCAGAAGATCCGCTGGCTGGACAAGCTGGTGGATGAACTCGCCAAGGGCAAGGCGATGGAGAAGATCCTGCGGTAGGCTGTCCTCGATGGCCCGGCCCGCGCCGGGTCGTCGCTGGTCCACTTCTCATCAGGAGCCCTCGTGATCCTCTCCGACGCCAGACTCAATCGCCTGTCCGCTCTGTCTTCCGTGGTACAGGGCATCGTGGTCGTGGTGGCCGTGTTTGTCGGCCTCTATCAGTGGAAGGTGCAGAACGATCTTGCGCGCGCGCAGAACTTCCAGAACATTGCCCAGCAGGCTGCAGCCTTCAATACGGTTTTGCTCGAGAACGGAGAGTTGCTCGAACTCTGGTCGAGTGAAGGCAAGGGCTTGAACAGTGACACGCAGAGACGGAAGTACCGCGAGTTGCTGGTGCAGTGGCTGGTCTTTCACGAGAACGTCTATCACCAGCATCAGCGTGGTTGGCTGGACGACGAAGCCTACGGCGGCTGGCAGCGCGACCTTGAGTACACGGTGCAACACCATGATCTGCGCGTGATCGGGAGCAATGCCGTCGACTTGTTCCCGGGTGGATTCGGGCAGCTGCTGGAGCAGCTTGGCGGGCCGCGACGCACTGCGGGATGACGGGCCCTTCTTCAGGTCTTGGGGATACCGGCCGTGCGATGCGGGAGCGCGCATCACCTCCGTGGCTGCTCTAGCGTGCGGGTGAAGGACGCAGGCTGCGCGAGCGCGCGGCTTCGCACACGACGATGCACATCGTCATCCACGTGAGCCCCGACGCGTAGCCGGCCAGCACGTCGCTGGCGAAGTGCACGTGCAGGTAGATGCGCGAGAAGCCGATGGCGATGACCAGCAGGCAGGCGGCGCCCAGCAGTGGCGCGCGGGCGGCCGGAGGCAGGGCGCGCAGCAGCAGGTAGCTGAGCATTCCATACACGACGAGTGAGCCGGAGGCGTGGCCGCTGGGGAAGCTCCAGCTGCTGACGCTGACGAGGCCGTGTTCGAACTGCGGGCGCTCGCGCTGGAAGAAATGCTTGAGCAGGCGGATAAGCAGGCCGTTGCCCAGCGTGGCGGCGGTCCAGCAGGCGAGGTCCAGATAGCGGCGTTTCATCAACAGCACGAGGCCGACCAACACGCCGACGCCTACCAGTACTTCCATGTCGCCCAGGCGTGTGAGCCTGCTGAAGAAGTGCTGCCACGCGGGCTGTGCATGCGTGCGCAAGGCGTCGGCCAGGGCGATGTCGAAACGGGTGAGTTCTTCGTGCTCGGTGATCTCGTCGGCCAGCGACAGGAACAGCGCACTGGTGGCGAGCGCGAAGGCGAAGCCAACAGCGAGCAGCAGCGCCACCTGCGTGGGCGGCAGGCGCCAGCGCGGTGCGAGCCAGGACCATGCGCCCAGCAACTTGCGCAGCCAGGTGTCGCCGTAACGCGAGAGCAGCAGGGACAGGCCGGTGCCAAGCACCACCAGCGTCAGGGCGCCGACGGCCATAGCTGCTGTCGCGTTGCGGGCGAGGAAGAGGGCCAGTCCTTCCGGCGTCAGGTCTTGGGACGTGAGCATCCGCGCAGTATCGCAAGCGGTGGCGAAGATGGCGCGTCAGCAGGTTCCTACAGGCGTGGCTGCGATGCCGTGCGTGGCACGCGGGATCGCTTGTTCGCGCCGGCTTGCGGTCAGGCGGGGATGACATGCCAATCAGACGCTGCCGACAGGCTGAGGCCGGGCGCAGCGGCAAGAATCTCGTTCAAGGCGTGAGCGGGTTTCCGCACACGACCGGATGCGCGACGCAGCAGCCCTTCAGCTGCAGGGTGGCTGCGCAGACCCCCGACCAAGGAGAACAACCATGACTCTCGGAACCATCCTGCTGATCGTGCTGATCCTGATCCTCATCGGCGCCGTTCCTGCCTGGCCGCATAGTTCGAGCTGGGGCTACGGCCCAAGCGGCATTGCCGGCGTGTTGCTGGTGATCGTGATCGTGCTGCTGTTGCTTGGCCATATATAAGCCAGCAACCAATAAGCCAGCAACCAGCACGCTGTGCTGGCGTGGCGGCGAAGGCCGCTGCGCGCAGGGAAGGCCGGTGTCCCATGCGGGACACCGGCCTTCTGCTTTTCCTGTCCCGTCACCGCTGCGCCCTGTGCCTGCGCCCGCACGTTTCCGGGGCGGCATTGCCCCTTAAGCGTGCGCGCGGGGAGGCCATCCGGTATAGCCGGCCATCCGCCCCGGGGCCCGGTTGCTAGCAGCAAAAGCTTGCTGCGCCTTGATCTGCATCATGTTTGCCCGATAGACCACTTCTCTGGCATGGGCGTTGCTAAAAGAGAAGCGGAGTAGAAGCAGTCAATGGCGTAATCCCTTGCGCCATGGGTCATTGCTCCGGTGGCGTCATCCAGTTCTGGGTGACGTTGCGTGCTCAACGAGCGCTTGTGTCTTTGCTGGGGACACAACGGAGAGATGACGATGCTGGATTGCCTGTTTCGACTTGAGTCTGTGCGTAATGCCGTGAGTGCCCGGTTCCTGTCCGGGCGGTCGCATGTGTTGTCTCCTGTTGGTCTCCCACAGTTTTTCCGTCCTGCGCTGAAAAGCGCAGGCGGACTTGTTTTGTCTGTCGTGCCCACGACCCGGAAACGGGCTCCCAGGAGATCCAGCATGCTTCGCAATTCCCGTACCTCCCACGCCTCCAGTCCCTCGTCCCGTCTCACCCGCCTTGCCGGCGCGGTGCTGCTGTCGGTATCCGCCTTCGGTGCTGCCGCGCAGGAGAAAGTCACCTTCCTGACCTCCTGGTACGCGCAGGCCGAGCACGGTGGCTTTTACCAGGCGGTCGCGACCGGCCTGTACAAGAAGCACGGCCTGGACGTGACCATCAAGATGGGTGGTCCGCAGGTCAATGGCATGCAGCTGCTGACCGGTGGCCAGGCCGACTTCATCATGGGCTACGACATCCAGGCGCTGAACTCGGTGGAGAAGGGCCTGCCGGTGGTGACGGTGGCTGCGTCCTTCCAGAAGGACCTGCAGGGCATGATGACCCACGAGGACGTGAAGGGCCTGGCGGATCTGAAGGGCAAGACCATCCTCGCGGCGACTTCCGCGCACACCACCTGGGTGCCGTGGATCAAGGCCAAGTACGGTTACACCAACGACCAGATCCGCCCCTACACCTTCAACCTGCAGCCGTTCTTCACCGACAAGAACGTGGCGCAGCAGGCCTACCCGTCGTCCGAGCCGTTCCAGGCCGCGAAGAACAATGTGTCCGCCAAGTTCTTCCTGTTCGCCGACGACGGCTACCCGCCCTACGGCACCACCATCGTGACCACGCAGAAGCTGGTTGCCGACAAGCCGGACGTGGTGGCCCGCTTCGTACGCGCGTCCATCGAGGGCTGGAAGAGCTACCTCGCCAACCCCGCGCCGGGCAACGAGCTGATCAAGAAGGACAACCCCAAGATGGAAGACGACCAGATCGCCTTCGGCATCAAGCGCATGAAGGAACTGAAGGTCTTCGACGGTGGCGACGCCGCGACCCTGGGTGCCGGCGTGATGACCGATGCGCGCTGGGAACAGACCTACAAGTTCATGGTAGCGGCCGGCCTGCTGAAGCCCGAGACCGAGTGGAAGAAGGCCTACACCACGCAGTTCGTGAAGGACCTGAAGGTCATGCCGTGATGGCGTGACCGGCAGATCCGCACCGGTTCGAGAGGGCGGAAGGACGGCTCCGTAGGACAGGGAAAAGCCGCCGGCCTTTGCAGCCCTCTCACCTGATGTACTCCCGCTGTGAACGGGAGCGATGAAGAACGACAGTTGCAGTTAGCAGTACCGCCGCACCCGCGAGGGGCGGCAGGTGTGCGGGGGATGCAGGGGCATCCGTCGCATACCGGCGAAGGCGACCATCCTGGCGCGCCGGCCGACCAACCGACCAAGAATCTTTTGAACGGAGGACGGCCGTCGCGCATCCGCGCAGCGCGCTCTCCATGGAGCCATCAATGACAAACGGATACTTCGCCAAGCCCGGTTTCACTTCCAGGTCTTTCATCTCGTCCCTGACACGCATCGCTGTCGGCGCGGGCATCGTGCTGGCCAGCAGCCTCGCCGCCGCGCAGGACAAGGTGACGTTCACCACCTCGTGGTTCGCCCAGGCCGAGCATGGCGGCTACTACCAGGCCGTCGCCAAGGGCATCTACAAGAAATACAACCTCGACGTCAGCATCAAGATGGGTGGCCCGCAGGTCAACATCGTGCAACTGCTGGCAGCAGGGCAGACCGACTTCATCATGGGCAAGGACTTCCAGGTGCTGTCCGGCATCGAGAAGGGCATTCCGATGGTGACGGTGGCGGCCACCTTCCAGAACGAAGTGCAGGGCATCATGACCCACCCGGACGTGAAGAGCATCGCGGAGCTGAAGGGCCGCAACATCATGATCGCCACCAGTGCGCACACCACGTACTGGCCCTGGCTGAAGAGCAAGTTCGGCTTCACCGACGCGCAGGTGCGCCCCTACACCGGCAGCCTGCAGCCCTTCTTCGCCGACAAGACGATTGCCACGCAGGGCTTCGTGACCTCCGAGCCCTTCGAGGCCAACCAGATGGGCGTGAAGACCAACTTCTTCGTGCTGGCCGATGAAGGCTACCCGCCGTATGGCAACACCATCGTGGCGATGGACAAGACCGTCAAGGAGCGCCCGGACGTGGTGGCGCGCTTCGTCAAGGCGACGATGGAAGGCTGGGTCAGCTACCTGCAGGACCCGACCGCGGGCAACGAGCTGATCAAGAAGGACAACCCGAAGATGCCGGACGACAAGCTGGCCTTCGCGGTGGACGGCCTGCGCAAGATCAACGTCTTTGCCGGTGGCGACGCCGCGAAGATGGGCCCCGGCATCATGACCGAGGCACGCTGGAAGAAGACTTACGAGTTCATGGTGGCAAGCGGTCTGCTGAAAGCAGACGTGGACTGGAAGCAGGGCTACACCACGGCATTCCTGCCGAAGCCCTGATCCATCCCACCTTCTTCATCTGAGCCGCCCCGCGAGGGGCGGCGCTGGAGACGCAACATGCTCGTGACCAAACAACCCATCCTGCGTCGCTTCTGGTACGCAGTGATGAAGTCGTCCCGCCTGGACGAAGGCCCGCAGCCCTTCACGCTGCTGGGCGAGAACATCGTGCTGTGGAAGCGCGCCGACGGTACGCCGGCCGCTGCGCGCGACCGCTGCTGCCACCGCACCGCGAAGCTCTCGAAGGGCTGGGTGGAAGGCGACAACATCGTGTGTGGCTACCACGGCTGGCAGTACGACTGCACCGGTGCCTGCGTGAAGATCCCGCAGTTCACCAGCGAGAAGATTCCGCCTGGCGCGCGCATCGACGCCTTCCGTTGCCAGGAGAAGTTCGGCTACGTGTGGGTGGCGCTGGACGAGCCGCTGGCACCCATCCTCGATACGCCGGAAGAGGGCAACCCGCAGTACCGCCGCATCCACCAGTTCGACGAGGAGTGGAAGACCGGCGCGCTGCGCCTGATGGAAAACTCCTTCGACACGGCGCACTTCAGCTTCGTGCACAAGGGCACCTTCGGCCAGTTCGGCAAGCCGAAGCCGGAGTTCTTCGAGATCCGCGAGACCGACTACGGTTTCGAGGCCGAGACCATCATCCACATCAACAACCCGCCGTTCTCGCACCGCATCACCGGCAGCACGGAGCCGACGACGAAGCGCCACTTCCTCAACCAGTGGCACATGCCCTTCACGCGCCGGCTGGGCATCGTCTATCCCAGCGGCATCGAGCACACCATCTTCACCTGCGCGACGCCGATCGACGACCACCGCATCCAGATCATCCAGTGGCTGTACCGCAACGACACCGAGGAGGACTGCCCGGCGGCGCTGCTCAACGAGTGGGACGTCAAGGTGGTGGCCGAGGACAAGGAGATCCTGGAGTCCGTAGTGGCCGATGCGCCGGTCGACGTCACGCTGCGGCTGGAGGAACACATGCCCAGCGACCGCCCGGGGCTGATCATGCGCAAGCATCTGCTGGCGCTGCTGCGCAAGTACGGTGAGACGGAACAGCTGTCGGGCGAAATCGTCCGTTGAACACAACAGCAACACAGGAAGCTTCGCCGGGTGGCCTTGCGTCTTGAGGCCACCCAACCCCCGGTGCCTGGGACATGGCGCCAACCTGCGAAGGCGACCGTCCTGGCGCGCCGGTGGGTGGTGAGGGCCCGAAGAAAGGCCCACACCCTGCAAGGAGAATCATCATGTTGGTCACACAACAACCCGTGCTGCGTCGCTTCTGGTACGCGCTGTTCCCGGTCACCGACCTGGACGACGGCCCCAAGCCGTTCAAGCTACTCGGCGAGAACATCGTGGTGTGGAAGAAGAGCGACGGCACGCCGGCCGCAGCGCAGGACCGCTGCTGCCACCGCACCGCGAAGCTGTCCAAGGGCTGGGTGGAAGGCGACAACATCGTGTGTGGCTACCACGGCTGGCAGTACGACTGCACCGGTGCCTGCGTGAGCATTCCGCAATTCACTACCGAGAAGATTCCGCCGGGCGCGAAGATCAAGGCGCACCACTGCAAGGAGCGCTACGGCTACGTGTGGGTGGCGCTGGACGAACCGCTGCGCGACATCCCTGACTTCCCCGAGGATGGCAAGCCCGGCTACCGCCGCATCTTCCAGCTGTACGAAACCTGGAAGAGCACGCCGATGCGGATGATGGAGAACAGCTTCGACAACTCCCACTTCAGCTTCGTGCACAAGGGCACCTTCGGCGATCTGGGCGACCCGATTCCGCTGGGCTATGCGCTGGAGGAAACCGACTACGGCTTCGAAGCGCGCGTATCGGTGTCGGTGCTCAACCCGCCCGCCGCGCACGACGTCACCGGCACCAAAGAGGCGCGTGTCACGCGCCACATGGTGAACCGCTACTTCCTGCCGTCCTGTCGCCGCATGGGCATCAACTACGAATCCGGTATCGACCACATCGTCTACAACTGCGCGACGCCGATCGACGACGAAAGCATGGTGCTGGTGCAGTGGCTGTACCGCAACGACAGCGAGGAGCAATGCGCGGCGCAGAAGCTGATCGACTGGGACGGCGCGGTGACGCGCGAGGACAAGGCCATCCTGGAGGCGACCGACTACGACGTGTGCATGGATACGCGCCGACGCGAGGAATTCCACATGCCCTCCGACAAGCCCGGCCTCATCGTGCGCCGCCAGATCCTCGACCTGCTGGCCGCGCATGGCGAGCAGGAAGTGTTCGGCAAGCAGAAGGTGATTCCGATCGAAGCAGCTAAAGCGGCCTGACGCCGCCACTCGTCATTCCTGCGAAGGCAGGAATCCAGTGTCGTTCGTACTGAGTTAGAGACGCTGGGCTCCTGCCTCCGCAGGAGCGACGGGGGAACAGGCAGAAATCTGTAGTACCTGCGGCATCCGCATCCGTGCGAATGCCGGAATCCGCGAAGGCGACCGACCTGGCACGCCGGCGGGTGGCGCAAAGCTTGCATGACATAAGCAGGCCCGCGTCGAGAATGGAGTGATTTCAGAATGCTGGTAACCAAGCAACCCGTACTGCGCCGCTTCTGGTACGCGCTGATGCCGATGAGCGACCTGGACGACGGCCCGAAGCCTTTCACCCTGCTGGGCGAGAAGCTGGTGCTGTGGAAGAAGGAGGACGGCCAGCCGGCTGCCCTGCGCGACCGCTGCTGCCATCGCACCGCCGCACTGTCCAAGGGCTGGGTGGAGAACGGCAACATCGTGTGCGGCTATCACGGCTGGACCTACGACTGCAGTGGCGCCTGCGTGAAGATCCCGCAGTTCACCACCGAGAAGATTCCGCCGGGCTCGAAGGTCGACGCCTTCCATTGCAAGGAGCGCTACGGCTACGTGTGGGTCGCGCTGGAAGAACCGCTGCGCGACATCCCGGACTTTCCCGAAGACGCCATGCCCGGCTATCGCCGCATCTTCCAGTTCTACCAGCACTGGAAGACCAGCCCGCTGCGGATGATGGAGAACAGCTTCGACAACTCGCACTTCAGCTTCGTGCACAAGGCCAACTTCGGCATCCCCGACCAGCCCCAGCCGGCGCCCTACGAATTCCGCGAAACCGAGTACGGCTTCGAGGCCGAGACCCATGTGCCGATCCGCAACCCGAAGGAAAGCTTCGACATCACCGGCACCACCGACCCGGTCACCGAGCGCCACCTGGTGAACCGCTACTTCCTGCCGTTCTGCCGGCGCTTCGGCTGCCACTACGAAACCAGCGGCGTGCATCACATCATCTACAACTGCGCCACCCCGATCGATGACGAGAACATGATCCTCGTGCAGTGGTTGTACCGCAACGACAGCGAAGAGCAATGCTCCACGCAGAAGCTGATCGACTGGGACGAGGCGATCACCGCCGAGGACCGCGACATCCTGGAAGCCACCGATCCGGATGCCTGTGTCGATACCCGCCGCCGCGTCGAATTCCACATGCCCTCGGACAAGCCGGGCCTGCTGATCCGCAAGCAATTGCTGGAGCTGCTGCACGCCCACGGCGAGGAAGAGATCCACCGCGGCAACGTCGCCGCCTGAACGCCCTACACGGAACAAAGGGGCCTGCTTGCCAGCAACGCAAGTCGCGCGCAGTCTCCAGGAGAACGAAAAATGCTCATGAAAGCGGAACCCGCCATGATCGAACCCGCACCGGTCGAGCGCCCAACGCCGGACGCCGACACTGTCCTGTACGCCAACAGGATCGAGAAGACCTATCCCAACGGCACACGCGCGCTCGACGAGATGAGCCTGCGCGTGCAGCGCGGCGATTTCATCTCGCTGCTCGGCCCGTCGGGCTGCGGCAAGAGCACGCTGCTGAAAATGTATGCCGGCCTCGAAGCGCCGTCGCACGGCCACTTGCGCTGGGCCGGTGCGGATGCGCCCGGCAAGTCCGGCCTCAAGACCGCGATGGTCTTCCAGGAAGCCACGCTGATGCCCTGGGCCGACGTCGCCACCAATGTGCGCCTGCCGCTGGACCTCGCCGGCGTGCCGAAGGCCGAGAGCGAACCGCGCGTGCAGCGCGCGCTGGAGCAGGTGGGCCTGGGCAAGTTCGGCAAGAGCTACCCGCGTGAGCTGTCCGGCGGCATGCAGATGCGCGTGTCGATCGCGCGCGCACTCGCCACCGAACCCGATGTGCTGTTGATGGACGAACCCTTCGGCGCACTCGACGAGTTCACCCGCAACAAGCTGGACGCAGACCTGCGCGGCCTGTGGGCGCAGAAGCAGGGCAAGCTGACGGTGGTGTTCGTCACCCACAGCATCCACGAGGCAGTGTTCCTGTCCAGCCGCGTGATCATGATGGCTGCACGCCCGGGCCGCATCGTCGCCGACCTGCCGATCGACGAGCCGGTGCGCGACGAGGAGTTCCGCCTGTCCGCCCGCTGCGCCGATCACTGCCGCGACCTGTCCATCCGCCTGCTCGCCGCCAGCGGTGGCCAGCTCGAACACGATTGAGGAGAGACGCCATGACTCCGATCCTGAAACGTCCCGGCGCGATGAAGATCGTCGCGCCCATCGCCTGCGGCATCTTCATGTTCCTCGCCTGGGAAATCCTGTGCCGCGTCACCAAGGTGCCGATCTACCTGGTGCCCAAGCCCAGCGACATCATCACCACCTTGTGGACAGACGGCCCCGGCCTGCTGCGCGCGCTCGGCGTCACGTTGAAGATCACCTTCCTCGCCTTCTTCGTGGCAGTGGTGGTGGGCGTGACGGCGGCCTTCCTGTTCGTGCAGAGCAAGCTCATCGAGGCCAGCCTGTTCCCTTACGCCATCCTGCTGCAGGTGACGCCGGTGGTGGCCATCGCCCCGCTGATCATCATCTGGTTCAAGGACCCGACGGTGGCGCTGGTCATCTGCGCGACGCTGGTGGCGCTGTTCCCCATCATTTCCAACACGGTGCTGGGTCTGCGCTCGGTGAATCCCGGCCTGCTCAACCTGTTCCGCCTCAACGGTGCGACGCGTTGGCAAACGCTGGTGCGCCTGCGTATCCCGAGTGCATTGCCGTACTTCTTCGGCGGCCTGCGCATCTCCAGCGGCCTCGCGCTGATCGGCGCCGTGGTGGCGGAGTTCGTCGCCGGCACCGGCGGCACCGGGGCAGGGCTGGCCTACGAGATCCTGCAGGCTGGCTTCCAGATCAACATTCCGCGCCTGTTCGCCGCGCTGGTCCTGATCTCGCTCACCGGCATCATGCTTTTCCTGCTGATGGCCTGGCTGGCGAAGCTCTCCCTTTCGCACTGGCATGAGAGCGAACTGGCTTGAAAACACCCAACAGGACGGGCTGCGCGCGCAGCTGACGGCGTTGGCTCGCTCGCCGTGCATGAGCACTGCTCTGCGCGAGCCGCCTTGTCAGCCACGCGCTCGCTCCGCCCTGTTGCGCGTTTTCTCCAGGGCAGTCGAACCCAACGAACCGTCGCTCCTGCCCCTCGACAAGCTCGGGGACCGGGCAGAAGCCCAGCGACTTCCGGGGTGAACGACACCGGATTCCCGAACGGTTCCCGAGCTTGTTGAGGGGCCAGTGAATGACGGTGCGGATGCCGAAGTCGCACACACGAGACAAACACCATGAACACCCTGCTCATCACCAACGCTACCGCGATCCTCACCGGCCTGTCCGGTGACGCGGCGCGCACTGCCGGGCCGGACATCCGCATCGCGGGCGGACGCATCGCCGAGATCGGCGCGCTGACGCCGCTGCGTGGCGAGTCCATTATCGACGCGAGCGATTGCGTCATCTACCCGGCCTGGGTCAACACCCATCACCACCTGTTCCAGTCGCTGCTGAAGGGCGATCCGCTGGGCATCAACGCCACGCTGACGCCCTGGCTGGGCAAGACGCCGTATCGCTACCGCTCGGCATTCGACGCCGAGATCTTCCGCCTCGCAGCGCGCATCGGCCTCGTCGAGCTGGCGCTGTCGGGCTGTGGCACGGTGGCGGATCACCACTACCTGTATTACCCCGGCATGAGCTTCGACGGCGGCGACATCCTGTTCGAGGAGGCCCAGGCCCTGGGTCTGCGCTTCGCGCTGTGCCGTGGCGGTGCCACCATCACGCGCCAGCTCGAAGCCGAGTTGCCGCAGGCGCTGCGCCCCGAGACGCTGGACAGCTA